>JAGCYY010000034.1 GCA_017960565.1 bacterium
TAATTGTTAAGAAAAAAAGTTAATTAAAAAATGCCTAAATTAGGTAATTTTTGATTAGTTTCTTAACAACGTAGTTGTTATTTCACAAAATATATAGAAAAAGGGTAATTAAGAAATTGTTAGTTTCTTAACAGCCCCTTTAATTATTTTTTCTCATTTATATAGACAAAATCTAAATTTATATTTATCATAATATTAAATAATACATAAAAAGGAGAATACATTAAAATGCCAAATACTAAAATAGCTTCTATATTACAAAATAGAAATAGTGCTCGTAGAAGCAATATTACTATAAGTCAAAGTGAAGTAGATAATTACAATTCAAATAAATTATCTTCAACTACTAAATCAAAGCTTAAAATAACCCTTAGAAACAATACCACTCTAGAACTCTACGTTGATGACTATTTAACTTTAGAGTGTTACGACGAATATGATACTTTTGTTTCATCTGGCATTGTGTATTTTGGCGATTATTATGGTACCATTTCAATCCTTGGTTTAATTGATCTAGATTCAATCCTTGATGATAATGGTCTTACAATATCTGATATAACTAGGGCTGATTTAATCCTTTATTCAAGACGTGGTTTATCAAGTGGCAACTTTCATATATATGGAATAGATTCATACTATCTTGCATCAACTATTACATCATCTGGTGAATATATTGTTCCACTACTAGATATATATGATAGCGACTATGATACCACGTTTTTTATTGAACCAGACAGTTCATTTTATGACTATGATATAATATATGACTTTGAATCAATAGTAGAAGTAGATGCACCTACTCCTATTTCTATATTTATTGATACACCTCCAACTAAGACAACATACTATGAAGGAGAAACCTTTAATCCAACTAACATGGTGGTTAAGGCTACATTTACTGGTAATATCACAAGGACAATCACCAATTATACTTACTATACTGGTGAATTAACCTCCACTACCACACAAGTAGCAATTTCTTATCTAAATTTAACTACTAATCAACCTATCACAGTTATTGGAGTAAGTAGCATCTTTATTGATACACCACCTACTAAAACCATATATTATGTAGGTGAATCATTTAATAGTGGTGGTATGGTCGTTAAAGTGAATTATCCTGATGGCTACACTAGGGTAGTTTCAAGTTATTCAGTTAGTCCAATGACTCTATCAATTAGAGACAATAAAGTAACTATATCTAAATATAATAAAAGTGTAAACCAATCAGTCTTTGTAAGAAATTATTATACAGCTTATAATAATTCTTTTTTTGATACATTTATAGGAAATAGTGTTAAACTAAGTCCTTACCATAAATCAGCTCTTTTTGAAGTAGAGCTTCTTAATAAATGGAATCACTTAATTGATATAAATATGTCTTATGTCTTTAATAATTTAGATTATATCAATAGTACATTCATTTATAATCATGAATGTTTTAAATTATACTTCGATGAAAGATTAATCATTGATCCAAATAGTACTACTAGTATTAAGCATTTAGATAACCTTGGTTTAGTGCATATATACACCAAATTTGATGACGGTACCTTTACTGGTACAGTAAGATACTATGAAGAGGATAACGCAATAAATATAATAAAGATAAGTGGAAATAACTATATCCTTGAAACAACTGATTATATTAAAACATTTAATAGTCTTGGCTTTATCACATCAATTAAAAGAAAACTATCACTATCAACTGATAGAATAATATTTAGCTATAATGAAATTAATCTACTTGATAGAATCTATAATACTAAAGACTTAAACACCTATTATAGCTTTATATATAATAGTACCACCAATCTCCTTGAAGAAATAAATTTCTATCTATCAAACACCCTAACTAGTAAAATAGAATTTACTAAAGATAATAGTTCATTTAGAATATCTAAAATATCTACATTTGATATATTAAATAATTCTAATGTAGGCCTAAATGATATCGGATTTATCTATAATAATCAAGATAAGCTCCTAAGTATTATTGATAAATATAGTATTAATAGAACTAATATTTCATATGATAATAGTGGATTTATTAATGGCTATACATGTGGTACATCATATAATGGTGGGACAGTCATAATATCAGGTGTGACATTCAATATAGGTTTAAGAGAAACCGAATCTATAATAGTCACAGATATCACCACAAGAAATAATACATTATATCTTAAAAACGTTAGTGTAAGAGATTTAATGGGAATAGAATATATCTATAACTTTGATTCACAAAATAAACTAGTGTCCACTTTTGAAAAGGAATCAAATTTATTCTATTCAACCTTTAATGAAGATGGAAAGCTAGTATATAGTGATAGTGGAAATGGTATAAATGGTACAACTGAGATTGAATCTACATCATCTAATCCGACAAACACAATAAATAATTTAACATATAATTTTAGTAATATCATAGATTTAGAAAACTTCGAATCTCTTCCAAATTATTTATATTTTTCTCTGTCATTTTATCTTAAACATGACTATATTAATTCTAACATCAATTCGTATATTTCACTGGTTATAGATAGTAATACTTATAAGGTTAGAGTTAATAGATATAATGATAGTGCTTATGAATATATCACTATTCCATTTAAAATACCTAAAGAATCTTTTGTATCTAGCCAAACACTTTCTTTTTCTCTTTTTACATCTAGTGGTATAGAGTTTGATATCTCTGATTTAAGAGTATTAGAATCAAGCACATACTATCTATATGAATTTAATACTCAAACAAGCATAGAATCAAATATAAGTGACATCATCTTAAAGTCATCTAACTTTAAATATAGAGAAAGAAGTAATACTTTAAATAACCACGATATACATACTTGGAATATTGAAAATAAACCACTATATGAAAGTGATATTATCTTAAACAAATATATTAGAATCAATGAAACTGACTCTGAATTTGATTTAATATACGATAATTCTAAAAAAAGAACTACTAATATCGTATATCTTTCATATAACCCATCTGGAATAACTTCAACTAAACTTGTAGAAAATAGCCTAAATCGCTACTTAAAAGAAAGAAGCGAATCTAAATACACTATAAATGATACTACATATAAGGTTCTTGATGATGATAGAACTATTGAAATATCTAACACATTAAAAATTAAAGGTCAAAGTGATACAAATATCATAACTAAAAAAGTCATCGACTCTTTTGATAGAATAATTTCAACTATAGATGAAAGAGGAATAGAAGAAGTATATGAATATTTAGGTGATACCGACCTTATAAGAATTAAAAAATATAGATACAGTAGTACTGATCCATTTATAGTTTTCTATACTAATGACTTTGATGAAAAAGGTAATTTAGTAGAGACAATAGACTCAGTAAACAACAAAAAAGAATATACATATAACGAAAAAGATTTAGTTGATAATATAAAGACTAAATACTATCAAGATTTAGTATATACTCATGAATCTAAAAGATCGTTCCTTTATAATAAATTTAATGATATAAAATCGGTAGACTTTATGAAATATCCATATATCTCATCTTTGGCATTTAATGAAATAGATGATGTATCTAATAATGTAGAGACATATAGTGATGGTAAATCTAATTATAAAGTTGAATTTGTACCAAGTGAGATGAGGCATTATTATTACATTAAAGATTTAAATAATAATACATATAACTTAATTTATGATATTAAAAATATGGTAGATTCAAATCTCCACATTAGCACCATTACTGAAAGGTTTTATAATATTAATAGTAATTCTGCATCCTATAGTAAGACAACATACTATGACAAATATGGTTACTTATCGACTATTAATGAAGGAAACAACCTAAAGGCGAGATTTACATACGATTTAAACTTCGAATCTCATATTAATAAAAAATTAAAAAAGATTGAAGATTTCTATATTGGAAAAGAAATTACACTTACTGATGATTCATATTCTAGGGATGATGGCTTTGGATATAGTTTAGATAAAACAATCTTCAAATCAACATTCAATAACTATAATTATCAATTTAATAATGTTTTAGATATAAATGGAAAACTAATAGGATCTACTGTAACTTCAACCAAATATAATGATAATGTTTTATTGCCTTATTCTGTGAGTTATATATATGATAATAAGAAAAGAGTAACACAATCGCTTCTTTCACATCTTGAAAAAACGTATACCTATGATAATCTTGATAGAGTAACCACAGAAACACTAAGAGAAGAAACTGGTGGGCTTTTTCCTAACTATATTTATAGTAAGTATTACTACGCTTATGATTCAAGAGGAAATATTACTAATATTTATTATTCAAACGGAAATAGTGAAGAAACTCTTGATAGTAACAAATCTTTAGTATCATCATTCGTTTTTGATTCATTTAATAGGATTATAGAAGAAGATGGTTATATAAGTAGAACATATTCATATGATAATAATGGTAGAATGATAACAAGTGGTGATAATAGTATTTCCTATGATGATAAAGGAAGAATGACATCATTCGGAAATAAAACCATTCTATATGATAATTATGGCAATACCAAATCTAAAGGAAGTAATATAACCTATGGATATACAAGAGGGCACCTTTTAACAACCTATTCTAATTCATCAAATAATATAAGCTTAAGTTTTTCTTATGATTATAATGGAATAAGACAATCTAAAACAGTGAACAATAGTAATACTCACACGTTCTACTATGATAATTCTAATAGACTTCTATTTGAAAACACAAGTGAAGGCTTAATAGAATATATCTATAGTGGGAATAGTTTAATAGGCGCAATCTTTGATGAACACATATATAGGTATATTAAAAACATTCTAGGTGATATAATAGAAGTAAGAAATAGTGAGGATGATATCATAGTTGAATATAGTTATGATTCCTTTGGAAACCAATCAGTAACATATCATCCTGAAAACTACTATGATTCATACGATTTAACCTTCTCTCATCTTAATCCTTTTAGATATAGAGGATACTACTATGACCAAGAATCTGAACTATATTATCTAATAAATAGATACTATGACCCAGAAACACATAGATTCCTTACAATAGATTCATTTGAATACTTAGATATAGAATCTATTGGTGGAATAGATCTATATGCATATTGTGGTAATAATCCTGTGATGTATGTGGATCCAGAAGGGAATAGCGCTATAATAATTGGTTTAATTATAGGAGCAATAGTGGGAGCGGGTATTGGTTTTGGCACAGTTACTTATACAGATTATCAAGATGATGGTAAAGCATTTAATGGTAGCGTAAAATGGGACGAGTACTTAATTGGAACGCTAACCGGAACAGCATTAGGGGCTTGCGTTGGAGGAATTATAGGTGTTGGTGGAGTTGTTTTAAAGAGTGCTCTAGTTTCTACTGGAAACAAATTTGTTGCCGATTTATTCGCTTATACATTTACTGGAACTTCATTTGGATCGTGGGAAGATTATGCAGTTGCATTTATTTCTGGAGGTATAATCAAGGCGACAGGTGCGTCAAGAGTTATCAGAATAGCATACGATGTTTTAGGAAGGCCCGCAATCAATCAGCTTGTTAAGATTGGAACAAATAGAAGTGACACCTTTAATTTTGAAAAATACTCATATGATGTTGTTACAAGGGCATTAACAACATTTGCACCAGCCGATTGGAAGCCAATTTATAGAGGTTTTTTTAAAAGTGTGTGGGACCTTTATAAAAGAGGTTATTTTCATAATTTATTAGAAAGGGGAATAAAATGAAAAAAACACCTATTAAACATTTGTATTGGCTTTCAATGATTTCTATTATATTTGTTTTAATGTGTAGTATTGCCGGTATAATTACATTAATAATAAAACATAATGAATGCATAATATTATTTGGCGATTTGTTTGGTTCGTTATTTTTGCTGGTTTTTGTCGTAATTTTTACTATAATGTTTATTTGCTCAATAAGAAAAATAACAATTATGGTAAAAGATATTAAATTATTAAGAAATAAAGAGTACATTTCTATAACAGCAAAAGTTTTGAGTTTTAAGAAAAACGAAGATCCAGAATCAGGTGTTCAAATTAATGACAGACCAATAGTTTTGAGATTAGATACAGGCGAAATACTTGAGTTAAGTATTAATGATGAAGTCATGATTGGCGAGACATATAAGTTTAATTATTTAAGGCATTCAAAAATTGCAGAGGTTGTAGAAAAAATAAACGATAAAAGGTAATTAAAAATGACTTTGAACTAAACAACGAAATTAGATTGGCATAGTTCACTAGGCAACATAAGCTCGGTGGAGTATCGGTTAAAACATCAATTAGAAGAATAATAAATGGATATGCATATGGAATAAATATATACTACCAAAAAACCATACCAATCCAATTGATTAGAGGCCGGTTTATGAATATTATTATTAAAGACGACATGGTTAAAGAAAGTAAAATGTGGAAAAAACCGATGGTATTTTTCTTTGTATTAGTTGCAGCATTTCCTTCGGTATTAATATGGAACGATATTGAAGCCACCAGCATTATTGTTTTAGAATTGTTGTATTTATTAATTGGGTGTTTTTTTCTTTATGGGTATTTATATACTTGTAAATATAAAGTTTTAGTTACTTCTGAAAAAACAGTTTTAAAAACACTATTTGAAAAAGTCGAAGTTCCATTAAAAGACATAAAAAGCTATAATTGTAAAAGATATAAAAAATCAGAATTCTACCAGTTTTTTATATTATATAAAGAAGGGGAAGTAATGATTAACACAAGATACAAAGACGATTTCAAAAAATTACTAGATGATCAAGAACAAGAGAACTTGAATAATTGAGATGTGGCGCAGCAAAGGCAACCACAGAACCATACTAATATATGTAGTCACCATACAAAAAGCTAAGCAATACAACGAAGCGCAAAGCAGAGTGATAAAGCCAAAAGATTTTTATTTGAATATAGACATACTGGCCTTTATTTTTTGGTTTTATGTTTAAATATAAAATATAATGTACCACGGAATTACACCACTGATAATTTGCTACATAAATAAAACAAGCCCTTTCATGAGCTGTACCCAGTTTCCTGGACAATTTAATTATTTTATTTTATAAACACATTGTGGATGTTTCCCTGTATTTAGTGGGAGGCATCCATTTTGTTTTCTTTTTGATTCTTTCGTTGTTGTAATAATTTATATAGTCACTAATTGCCTTTTTAAACTCTTCAAATGATTTGAACTCGGATTCATGCCCATAAAACATTTCGTTCTTCAAAGTCCCAAAGAAAGATTCCATTATACAGTTATCTATGCAGTTTCCTTTTCTAGACATAGATTGTACTATTCCCATTTCTTTAAGACGTTCTTGATAATAATTGTGTTGATACTGCCAACCTTGATCTGAATGAAATACTAAGCCTTCTAGATTTGGATATTTAGTAAACGCTTCATCAAGCATATGTTTAATTTGATTTAGATTTGGTGAAAGTGATAGATCCCAAGAAACTATATCCCCCGCACCCATATCTAGTATAGGAGATAAATATACCTTTCCAAATGGACAATTAAATTGTGATACATCTGTTGTCCACTTTTCATTTGGCTTATCGGTTGTAAAATCTCTGTTGATTATATTATCTGCGATATGGCCAACTTCACCAATATAAGAATGATATTTTTGCTTTCTAACCTTAGCTTTGAGGCTCAACTTTTTCATTAATCTTATTATTTTCTTATGATTAACTATGATACCTCTATTCCTAAGTTCGGCCTCGATTCTTCTAAAGCCATATCTTTCTTTATTTTCGAAGAAAATAGTTTTAATCAAATCACATAGTTCTTTATTTTTAATGCTATCTATATCTTTCTTATTAATTTCGAAATAATAGGTTGATTTAGGTAGTGCCGAGATCTTAAGTAATTTAGATAAACTAAAGTCCTTGTGCTTTAGGAGTAATTCTTTGATTACTTTTGCTTTTTCGCCTTGGCTTCCTCGGCTTCCCTTTTTGTCACCAAGGCATCGAGTTTTTTTAAATATTCATTCTCCATTTCTAAATACTTAGCTTTCTCTCTAAGAAGAATTAACTCTTCCTTCTCAGATTTTGTAAGCTTAGTATTATTTTTGTCGGTCTTATCAGGCATCTTAGATTTCCTTCCTTTACTTAATTGTAGACCATCGATACCTTTTTCTCTATACTTTTTTACCCATTGATATAATAGGCCACGGTTAATATGTGCTTGTTTAGCTACCGAACTAATAGAGTTACCTGCTAAAACCTTTGCGACTAGTTCAAATCTTTTCTCTTGATTCCAATTAATGTTAGTGCTTGAGTGCTTTAATCCATCAATTCCTAAATCATTGTAGTTTTTTGCCCAACATCTTACATGATTCAAAAAAGAGTCTCGTTGTTTTCTTGTTTTACCTGGTGTTGAAATGTACTCCCCATTGATATACTTTTGAACACATTCCATTTTAAATTCTAACGAATATTTCATAAAAAAATGTACCCCTTCCTGGTTGTCCAGGATTAGGGGTACACTTCACAACTGGTGCTTGTTTTAAATTGTTTTTCTTTATTTATATAGACAAAACCTAATTTATATTTATTATAATATCAAATAAAACATAAAAAAGGAGACTACAATAATATGCCAAATACTAAAATTGGACTGGCGTGGAAATAAAATCCTCGGATATGACAATTATGGCAATACCACATCTAAAGGAAGTAATATAAAATATGGATATACAAGAGGGTGCCTTTTAACAACGTTTACTAATTCATCAAATAATATAAGCTTAAGTTTTTCTTATGATTATAATGGTATAAGGCAATCTAAAGTAGCAAATAATAGTAACACCCACACGTTTTACTATGATAATTCTAATAGACTCCTATTAGAAGAAACAAGTGAAGGACTAATAGAATATATCTATAGTGGAAATAGTTTAATAGGCGCAATCTTTAATGAAAGAAAGTTTAGATATATTAAAAATATCTTAGGTGATATAATAGAAATAAGAAATGAATTAGGTGAAATCATATGTGGATATTCATATGATTCATTTGGGAACAATGAACTATATGATTATACAAATAGTCAATCTAATATCTATGATAGAAAGTTTGTAGATCTTAATCCATTTAGATATAGAGGATACTACTATGACCAAGAATCTGAACTATATTATCTAATAAATAGATACTATGACCCAGAAACACATAGATTCCTTACAATAAATTCATTCGAATACTTAGATATAGAATCTATCTCTGGAATAGATCTATATCAATACTGTAATAATAATCCAGTGATATATGTGGATCCTAATGGGAATGCGCCTGAATGGTATGATATTATTGCTTGGATTGGCTTAGGTTTATTTGTTGCGTCTTCAATTGTTTTAACTGCAGGACTTGCTGGAGTTATAATTGGCGGTGTAGCAGGAGGAATTATATATGGAGCAGCCATAGGAACGGTATCACTTGGAATTGTTGGTGCAGGAGTGGGAGCCGCTGGAGGCATAATTTTTGATGCAATAAATGGTAATGATTTTGGAACGAATATCTGGACGTGGACAAAAACCGGGTTTGGTATTGGAACAATAGCTGGAGCAGTCGCTGGTGGAGCAATTGGAGGAGCTGCTGCCTATTCGGTGACGGGATTATCAAATGTTTCTTTTTGGACTAACTTAGGGCCTTCAGGCGACATTGTTGCTGCACAAGCCGCTAATAGCCGGGGGTTAATTACAATAGGGCAAACTTTTGGTGGCAAGGTTGCTCAATTTATGACTAATAGATTTGGCTTTTCAGCCACAAAATATCTTTGGGCATCATTATCTAAAACCATGGCTTCTTCAGTTGCTATGAACTCGGTCATTTTGTTTTATGGTGGAACCATTAATGATAGATCTATTTACATGATGTATGAATATCCTGAATTGATTAGAAGAGGAATTGAAATTATTAAACAATTGTTAGAGGCGTAATATGAAATTTAGGTTTGTAGATTATAAGTCTGACACAACTTATGTCCCCTTATTAGGTAGACTAGCTTTTAAGTATTGCAAAAATCGTGATGGAAGAATATATGCAACTTATAGTGGAAGTATAATTAGCAAAAATATGGTTGAAGTATTAATTGATAATTTGACACCAATATTTATTAATAAAAAAAATGCCATAATCCTTAATTTACTAGTAAATCCTTTTTTTGATGATTTATGTGATTATTTGTCTAAAAATAAAAAAAATATAAATCATAGTATATTAAAATTAATAAATAAGCATATTTTTTCTTATCTAGCAGATGATTTTACAATGAAGGTATTTTCTGATCCGGTTGTAGAAGGGTCTGACATTTATAGCAATAAAAATATGTATGAAAGAAGTAAAAAAATATTAAAAGAACCTTGATGTTTAAATAGTTATAAATATATTTGGAAGCATTGATGATAAAATGAACAGTATTGGAAGCTGTGTTATTTGAATATAATTATAATAGACTGGTATACAATATAAAAGCGGGTATTTTTATCATATGCAAAAAAAGAATAATAAGTCATATCTATTATGATACAGGTATTAGTGGCGCAATATATAAAAACCATAAGTATAGGTGATATAATAGAAATAAGAAACGAATCAGGTGAAATTATATGTGGATATTCATATGATTCATTTGGAAACAATGAATTATATGATTATACAAATAGTCAATCTAATATCTATGATAGAAAGTTTGTAGAACTTAATCCATTTAGATATAGAGGATATTACTATGACCAAGAATCTGAATTATACTATCTAATAAATAGATACTATGACCCAGAAACACATAGATTCCTTACAATAGATTCATTTGAATACTTAGATATAGAATCTATCTCTGGAATAGATTTATATCAGTACTGTAATAATAATAATCCAGTGATGTATGTGGATGAGGGTGGTAATTTTCCTGTTCAAATTGAAATACTTGCATCTGCAATAACTGATTTTGCTAATTTATTGTCATTTGGATTTAAAAAACACTTGAATATATGCCAGAATTATCTATGGAAATAGCAAAGAAAATGGCTAGAAACGGAGGCCATACTCAATCAGCAAGAAGTATTATAAGAGCAAGACACAATAACATCGTTAAAACGCAAAAACTAAGTGAGGGTGCAAAAAAGTTTAGCAAATATTTAGGCCGGGCCATTCTTGTCGGCGATATTATATGGACTATTGGTAAAAATTATTCCAGCGGTGACCAAAACTGGATTTCTGATTCTATAGTAGATGTAGGAATAAGTGCAGGTATATATGCATTGGGTTGTATTCCTAAAGTTGGATGGGCTTTTAACATTGCTGCAATAGTGTTGAATGATGTTTTTAATGATGAAATAGAAGGATTTAAAGACTGGTTCGCTGATGAATGGAAGCATTTTTGGAGTTTTGAATGGGCAAGTTAATAAAAGAAGATAAAAACAAATTTAAGTACGATTATAATAATAAAATTTTTATAATAAATATTATTCTTTCATTTCTGTTTTTTCTCTTATCGATTATTGGTTTTGAAAACTTGATAGGTTTTATATTGCTGCTGTCTATGGCTATTTTGTCGGTCTGTAACTCGTTTTTTCTAATTTGGCCACAAGGAATCAGAATTGCAAAAAATAGTATAGTAATAGTTGATGATATTCGTATAAAAAAAATAAATATGGATGACATTAAATATTTAACTTTCAAACAAATACCAAAGGAAAAAAAGAACAATTTTTATGGTTTTTTCTTAGAGTTTTTTAGTCCATACACATATATGACACATTGCGATTATGTTTACAACCAAGGCAAAGTATTCAATATATATATTTATTTGAAAAATGGTACGATAATAACTTCTTATTATGGATGGCTATATAAAGAGAAAAAAATAGAGAAAGTAATGGAAATAGAGAGAAAGTTAAATATATTTATAAAAAAAGTGAATTCATTATGTAGAAAAAACGATGTATAAGCACTATTATTTATTCTATCTTCTAAATATAATGAAACTTGGTGAAATTATTAATATTTTTTATGGACCATCAACTGAATCTTACAAAAAATGATTGAAATTTCTTTATGACTAATTGGCTTCAAGGAATGCTAATGTATGAATGACTATAAGATAATACAAAGTGGTTTTTTCACATTGATTTAAATGCGGTCACGTTCTAAAAAGTTGTAATGGATTGATATTTGAGATGATAAAAGTTGATACAGAACATTTTTTCGTTCAATACTAGATATAAAAATGGTATATTCAAACTTTATCGTTTGAATATACCATCAATTTTTCTATTATAATTTTTCTATTATATATCTAACGATAATTGATTTGATTCTTTAATTGGTTTATATGAGGTTCTGTGAAGTTCACATGGACCATATTTTTTTAATGCTTCTTTATGAGATTTTGTTGCGTAACCTTTATTGTCTTTAAAATGATATTCCGGATATTTTTTATCGAGTTCCACTAGATAGTGATCTCTTTCAACCTTGGCTAGGATTGATGCGGCTGCGATAGATGCAGATAGTGCATCACCATGTGCAAGAGCTAGATATTCAATATCTTTTATATTATATAATTTCATATAGTCGGTGAGTATATAGTCTGGTTTAATCGATAAACCTTGAACAGCTTTTTCCATCCCCAGTCTAGATGCTTCAAGGATATTTATTTTATCTATTGTCTCATTATCAATCGCAACTATTTTATAGGCAAGAGCTTTTCTTTTTATTTCTTTGTAGAGTTCTTCACGTTTCTTTTCTGTAAGTTGTTTAGAATCATTTAGACCTTCAATTGGGTTTAAAGGATCTAAAATAACTGCGGCACAATAAACAGAGCCGACAAGAGAACCCCTACCGGCTTCATCACAACCACAGATGTATTTATATCCTTTATCTAAAAGATTATTTTCGTATATATAAAGATCAACTTTGTCGTTCAAAAGTCATTGCTCCAATTTTACCGCTTCTTAATTCTCTTAAGAAAATATCATATGTCTTATCTAAATCTATCTCTCCGCCTCTAACTACTGCACCACGTTTTTTGCCTATTTCCATAAAAATATCATCGTTAGTTTTTTCTAAAGAGTCTAGTTTATATCTTGTTTTCAGCATATCTGGATATAATTCTTTTAAGAGATCTAGTCCAAAGTTTGCAACTTGTGGAATCGGCAATATTTCATCTTTGATTGAACCGATTAAAGCAATCAGATTTGCTTGGTTTTCTGATTCGAATTTAGGCCAAAGTGTTCCAGGATTATCGAGAAGAAGAAGTTTATCATTGGCTCTTAAGTATTGCATGTTTTTAGTTATACCTGGTCTATCTCCGGTTTCTAATGCTTTTCTTTTAGCAAGGTTATTTAGAAGAGTTGATTTGCCAACATTAGGAATACCCATAACCATTGCACGTATAGGATAGATTTTTTTGCCTTGAGCATTAGCTTTTTCGATTTTTTCTTTAAGTAGGATATCAATTGCATTGCTTATGGTATTAATGTTTTTTGTACCATTAAGAGAATCAAGCGATATTGCATACGCTTCTTTATTCAGCTCTTTTAAGAATTTTTCTGTTTCACATCTATCAGATAAATCACATTTATTTAATACTAAAAGAAGAGGTTTATTGCCGATAACCTCTTTGATTGATTTATTTAGGGATGCATATGGCGCTCTTGAATCAAGTACCTCTATCACGACATCTACTAAATCTATCTTTTCTTTAATTATGCGATATGCCTTGGCCATATGACCAGGGTACCAGTGAATAGCTTTTTCCATTTATTTATATATGACTTGTTTATCGAGTTTTATTTTAAATTTTGAGATGGAAAATATTACTTTTCCACAGATGTCATCTTCAGTAAATATACCATGCATTCTAGAATCGTTTGAAATATTTCTGTTGTCACCAAGGACATAGTATTCACCATCGTTTAATATTTTTTCATGATAATACATAATAGGTGCATTGTATGCGGCTGAATTTTCAATTAGTTCATCATTCACAAAAACCATTCCTGTAACTGTAACTCTTATTTTATCACCAGGTTCTGCGACAACTCTTTTGATTATTAAATCTTCATCATCTTTGTTTAAAATCACGATATCATCTTTGTGAATGTTTTTGGTGTGGACTGTCAGAAGAAGTTCTTGGTCAGAAAGAGTGTTCATCATCGATTCGCCTGAAACCCTTACAGGTGATATAAAGAAACAATCAAGAAGCAAAAATATAAATATAAAAATCGGGATAACATTGACTATGTCTATATTTTCACTAGCTCGACCCTTTTTTTCTTCATCATTTGGGTGACGAATTAGGACAACGATTCCTTTTATGAACGCAAAGAAGAAGAAAAATACAATTGCTGAAAATAAAACAATTAGAATTATTCCAAGGATAGGAGAGAAAGAAAATATTTCTCTATTGAAAAAACCTAGTTTGTTTTTGGAATCGATTATGCCAAAGACAATGCATAAAGAGAGGAATATGGTTCCAATTATGACATTGATTTTTAGAGGTTTAATTCTTCTTGTTTTACCTTGCATGTTTGATCCTATCTAAGATGATTTCTAATTCTTCTCTTGACACAAGAATTTCTCTTGGTTTAGTTCTTTCACCTTTGCCAACGATATTGTAATATTCAAGAGCTTCTATAATATCACTACCTCTATTGAAACCAACACCAAATCTCTTACAAATTTGGTTGTTTGAACATTTTTGTTCATCTACAACGAATCGTGCGATGTCGTAGAATAGATCATCGATTTGATGACCGCCCCTATCGTTATTTTTTCTTTCTAAATCTTCGATTGTAAAGAAGAAATCTTGGTCACATTGACTTGAAACATATTTAGTGATTGTCTTGATTTCCATATCATCGATATATGCAGCTTGATAACGACTGCTTAAACTATTGAATTGGAATATCATATCACCATTACCGAGAAGTGATTCAGCACCACCTTCATCTAATATAACGAATGAGTCTGTCTGTGAAGTTACCTTGAAGGCAAATCTACCAGGAGCATTTGATTTTACTGATGTAGGGAAGATCTTAGCTACTGGCTTTTGAGTAGATAAGAAAATATAAATACCGGCTGCACGACAAAGTTGGATTAATTTAGTAAGAAGTGTTACAGCTTCATTGCCTCCACCCATTAGGAAGTCACCACATTCATCAATAACTGCGACAATAAAAGGCATATTCCTAATATGTTTATTTTCACTACATAGTTTTTTGTAGAAGAAAATGTTAGAACATCCTACAGTTCTAAAGACAGAGAAACGTCTTTCCATTTCTTGATTTAACCATTTAAGTGAAGCAATGCCATCTTTAACATTAGAAACAACAGGGGCTAGAAGATGTGGTATTTTAGAATATGCTTGTAGATCGACTTGTTTCGGGTCTATAAAGAAGAATCTAAGTTCTTCAGGAGTGTTTTTAAATAATAGAGAAGTGATTACTGCATTTAAAAATACACTCTTACCTGAACCAGATGCCCCAGCAACTAGTGCATGTGGCAACTTGTTTATAGAAATATATTTACAATTTCCTTCAACATCAAGCCCTACAGGAACTTTTAATGGATCATCTTTACTATCAAGGAATTCTTTTCTATTGAGTAGTTCTTTGATAAGGACAGTTTTTCTTTTCTTGTTTGGGACCTCTATACCAATATAAGCTTTACCAGGTATTGGATTTTCAATACGAATTGATGTAGATTCTAAGGCTCTTTGTAGGTCAGTTTGGATAGAACTTACTCTAGAACCAGAAACACCAAGTCCTAGCATAATTGCATATCTTGTGAATGTTGGGCCTTGGGTATATTCAACAACCTGTCCATCGATTCTAAATCCTTTTAGTGTTTCATTGATCTTATCGATATTTCCATTTATCCAACTAGAATCAATTTCTTCATCGTTTTTTGGCTCATTTAAAATCGATAAAGGAGGAAGTTTATATCCTTTAAAGCTTGGAGATTTATGTCCTGAGTTTATGATAGCGAGTTCTTGGAATGTATATCCTGAATCACCAGCCATTGCGTTTTCGTCGAACTCTTCTTCATCATTTTCTTGAATATTTTCATGGGTATTGTCTGCAAAAGATTCAAATTCATCTTTAGTGTTTTCAAATGGAGTTTCATCATCTTCTTCAAAAACATTATCATATTCAGGAGTCTTTTTATTAGTTTCTTTTTCGTATGGTGTATTGAAAATATCGTTTGTTAGAGTTGGATCAGCATCTTTTGTGTCTTCTTCATCATATGTAAATAATGTTGGAGTATCATCACTATCTTCATCCATTTCTTCATCATCTTCAATAGGTTCTAAAATTACCCTGGTAGAAGTAGAAGTGTTAGATGGTGGAGTTTCATCTATCTCATCTTTGCCATAAAGATTATTAGGTTGAACATCAATATTTTCTTTTTTCTCTGGTTCGATCTTAACATCTTCTTGAGGTTTATTATCTTCTGAAGGCTTTTCTTCAACAGTTTCATTAGGATATATTGGTTTCTTTGATGGTACTTTTACAAATTCTTTATATTCATCATCTTTGTTTATAGGGTTAGCTCTAAAAGCATCATATTTTGATGTATCAGCTCTAGTAACACCTTTCATGACAAGCTCATCTTTATTATTTGTACCATGCATAGGCGATGCAAATCTTGCTTTTGCAGGATCGTTGTCCTCAACTTCACTGTAAGAAATATAAGGAATAACAAAAGGAACATCATCTGGTGTTCTTTTTGTAACTACACAAGTTTTCTTTTTCTTTCTTCCAAAAAATAGCATATCTATACCTCGTCGTTGAAGATTTCTTCAATGTCTTCCTTAATTATTTTATCTGTATCATTTTCTGTGTTTTTAAATAGATTTTTCGAATATACTTTATTGAATTCTCTCCCAGCTATGGAAAGTTCAGATTTGCAAATCTTTTTTATTGCAATATTTGCGGTTCCCTCAATCACTAGTCTTCTAAACCAATATATTGGATTTATGGTATTGATGATTGCACGAGATTCTTTGAAAACTTCTGCACCTTCACTTGCTGCTTTAAATGTTTTTGATTTGGTTGCCTTTTTGCCTTTTTCAATTCCACTGACTATCGTAGAAATCTTAGTATCTTTTAGTCTCTTCAGTAGAGGTCTATCTAGGGTGTTAATTACTTGATCAACAATATAGTGAATAAGTTCGGATGCTTCATTTACAGTAAGTTCATATTCTGGGTATTTGGAATTTGGAAAGTAGTATGAGGAAATTTCGTGAAGAAGTTCTAAGGTAAGAGAAAAACAAGTTTTAAAATAGTCAGCATCATTTTCCTCAACAGCAATTATAAAGTCTTTTTGTTTATTAGCGATAAGTTCACGAACTTTTTCATTTGATAATTCTTCCATAGTTGGAATGTAGGTTTTCTTAACTTTTTTCTTTCCTCTTGCGATGATTAGCATAGCAATAGAAAAAAGGATAGTCATCCCAGCAACTATTCCAAGAAAAAACGCTATGATATTTTGCCAGTTGATTATTTCACTAAGAGAAGAAAAAAACATTTGATTTCCTCATTTCTTTTCCATTATTTTAACATATAATGGAAAATATAACAACCTAAGATAAAGCCAATAAGTGTTATTTTTATGATATAATAAACTAATAGGAATAAAAAATGAAGAAATATCTAATCTCTGTCGATTTAGATGGAACGATAATCCCAAATGTATATGATATAAGTCCTTTTACAATCAAAGTTTTCAATAAGGTTAGAGAACTTGGACACAAGATAGTAATAACTACAGGTAGGCCATTTAGAAGTAGTTATTTTGTTTATGAAGCGATGAATCTAGATACACCGATTATCAACTACAATGGTCAACTTATCACAAATCCAAGTGATAAGACATATAATGTTAAAACAACCAAACTTAAAAGAGAAGATATTATTGAAATATACAATAATGAAAAAGACAACTTCACCGTTTTCTTTGTGGAAGAATTTGATAATATCTATACTAACGTCGATTTAGAAAGCGTTCATTTGCTTATGCACCACAATAGTCTTTCTAAAATATTTGAAGGTGATTTAAACGAAATTGTAAAAAGAGATTGTCATGGTTCATTGTTTCTTGCGAAAGATGGAAAAGGCCAAGAAATAGTTGATAGAATAAATAAAAAATATAAGGACATAGGCGCAAGACTTTGGTCGATGTGGGAATATAATGAGATTGTTGAGCTTCATTCTAAAAATATATGCAAGGCAGATGCCTTAAAAATAGTTAAAAAAGAACTTGGTTTTAATAAAGAAAACACAATGATTCTTGGGGATTCAATCAATGATTATGAACTATTTTTAGAAGGATCTATTACAGTCTGTCCAAAGAATGGAGACCCAAGAATTAAAGAAATATCATCGATTGTTTTAGATGAGGATTGTAAGAGCGATGGAATCGCAAAATTCCTGATAAAATTCTTCGATATTAAATTGTAAAAAATTGCTATAAATAGCGAATAAAAGGAAATTTATTGATTATGGAAATAAGTATTAACGATTTCTTGAATAAAGAACTAAAAGATGAAGTATTTATCATTGAGACAGATACCGTTTATGGTCTTGGTGCTCTATTAAATTCTAAAGAAGGCGCAAATAGAATTTTGAAAATAAAAGAGAGAAATCAAGAAAAACATTTCTCGCTTTTAGTTTCTAATTTAGACCAAGTATCACAACTTACTACAAATTATAAAGAAGTAATTGATTTGCTAAATAGATATTGGCCTGGAGCACTTACTATTATATTTAAAAAGAGTGAACTTGTACCTAATTATGTATCTAGCGATGATACAGTAGGACTTAGAATGCCAGACAATGAAAAAACACTTAAAGTGCTCGAAAAATTTGGACCAATGATTATGACAAGTCTAAATAAAAGCGGCGAACCAGCAATCACAAAATATAGTGACTGTTTAAAATATCTAGATAAAGTTGATTATATTGTAAAGGGAGAAGATCTAAATGGTATCCCTTCAACTGTATATGATGCTGAAAAAGGAATTACATTAAGAGAGGGTAGTATAAAAATATTTTAATATTTTTTTACAAAACCCTCATTTTTATTGTATAATACATTAGAATGGGGGCTAATTATGAGAGTAGCGATCGCATCTGACCATGGTGGATATAGTTTAAAAGAATATCTAAAAAAAGAACTCCAAGACGATTATGAATTTTTGGATGAAGGATGTTTTTCAGAAGAACCTGTCGACTATCCTATATATGCCAAAAAAGTTGCATTAGATATTCAAAATGGATTATGTGAACTTGGAATAGTTGTTTGTACGACCGGAATCGGTGTTTCGATAACCGCAAACAAATTTAAAGGTGTTAGATGTGCTCTCTGTTTTAATGAGAAGATGGCACTTAGTTCAAGAACTCATAATGACGCTAACGTATTAGCACTTGGAAAGGATAATCAGTCTTCTTTAGAAGCACTAAAAATAGTAAAAATCTTTTTAAGCACAAGTTTTTCAAATGCTGAGAGACATGCGAGAAGAGTAAATATAATTAATAATTTTGAAGGAGAGTAAACATGGTAACTATTTTAAAACACCCACTATTACAAAGCAAAATGGCAATTCTTAGAGATAAGAATACAGGTACAAAAGATTTCAAAGAAGTTGTTGATGAGATTGGAATGCTTGTAACATATGAAATCACAAGAAATCTTGAAACAAAATCAGTTGAAATTGAAACTCCACTCGAAAAAATGAATTGCGATGTTGTTTCATCTGACGTTTTAATCGTTCCTATTTTAAGAGCTGGTCTCGGAATGGTTGACGGTATTAGAAGAGTTATACCTAATGCAAAAATAGGTCATATTGGTCTATACAGAAATGAAAAAACATTAATCCCTGTAGAATATTATTTTAAGTTACCTCCAATAACTGAAAATACAACATGCCTACTTGTTGATCCAATGCTCGCAACAGGCAACAGCTGCAATAAAGGTATTTCACTTTTAAGAAGAGCTGGCGTAAAAAAGATTATTTATGTTGGACTTGTTGGTTGTCCTCAAGGAATTAAAGCAGTTCAAGATATGAATCCAGATGTTGATATCTACCTCGTTGATTGTGATAGAGAGTTAAATGATCATGGTTACATTCTCCCAGGACTTGGTGACTGTGGTGACAGACTCTTCGGGACAAAATAATAACGACAACAATAATAACGACAATTCTGTAAAATACCTCATTATTTTTAGTGAATTTATTTTAGAAGTTTTGTTGTTTATAGGTGGGGCTATTTTATTAGGCCTTTATCTCGATAAATTATTGAATACAAAATTTGTATTTTTATTGATTCTTATAATGTTGTTTGGTTTCGTTCCAATTTATAATCTTGTGAAGAGAATGAATACGAATAAAAACTAGAGGTTTTAGATGAAAGAAAAGAAAGAATTGACGTTATTTGATAAAGCAATGATCGGTGAAATACCTTTCACTTTATTACTTGCGGTAATTCTTCTTTTTGTTACAAAGAACGAAAATGCTGAAATAAAATCACTGCTTGTTGGGGCAGCCATATCTTTAGTTCTTAATTTCTTTCATGTGAAACTCACAATGAATATAAGCAGTAGTAACTATGAAAAACTCAAAGTATTTACTATTATAAGTTATATTGCGAGATATTTAATATATGCATTAGTGATTGTACTTGGTGCATATTTTAGCAATTTCAACCCACTATATATTATTTTTGGTATTATTGAATATCCTTTAATACTAATAATATTGTCACTAACGACACTTAGAGGAGGGCAAAATGTTTAATACATTTCTTGCTGAAGAAGAAAGTGTACTAAATTTTTATATGGGCACTGATTTTTCACCTAGTATGAAAACATCAATTATCATATTTGTCTTTCTAGCGATTCTATTTATTGGACTCGGAATCGCTTTTTCTAAGATGGACCCAGATAAAGATGAAGTTCCAACCAAAGGTTTAAAATTTCTTGCGGTGATGCTTGTCGATACAATCAATAACTTTGTTGAAAAAAATATAAATAAAGATACAAGAAAATTATATGCTCCATATTTTATTGGAATTGCATCTTTCATAAGTCTTGCGAATGTCGCATCACTATTTGGTCTTAATCCACCATTCGCAAACTTAGGTGTTGCGATAATGTTATCGATACTCGCTTTTGTGACATTCCAGTTTACCGGTCTTAAATTTCAAGGAATTAAAAAGAGAATCAAAGGTTTTGTTGGCCCAGTGCCAATGGCATCATTTCTAGTCTTCCCAATTTCAGTTATTGGGGAATTCACAACTCCGTTCGCTATGGGTGTTCGTATGTTTGGAAACATCTTTAGTGGGGTAGTATTAGCTGGCCTTGTGTTTGCGGTTACTGATATGCTTGGGGCAATGATTGGAACAGTGATAGGAGAAATTATTGGATCATTTATCGCAACTGTCGTCGTCACGGCGATATTGCATCCAATATTCGATATATTCTTTGGTCTTTTGCAGATGTATGTATATTTTATGCTTACGACCATGTTTATTAAACAAAATATGAATTAAAGCGGAGGTTTAAATATGTTTTTTAATGTAGTTTTAAATGTATTCACATTTTTAGCTGAAAGTGCTGAAGTCACTTCAATTTACAATCATGAATTTGCACGTGGTTTAGCATACCTTGGTGCAGGCATTGCCATCCTAACGGGCTTAAGCCAAGGACTTGGACAAGGATACGCTGCTGGAAAAGCGTGTGAAGCAATCGCTCGTCAGCCTGAAGCTTCAGGTAAAATAACTTCAACAATGATTATTGGTCAAGCAATTGCCGAAACAACTGGTCTTTATGCTCTACTAGTTGCAA
This sequence comes from bacterium, assembly GCA_017960565.1. Classification (GTDB taxonomy): domain Bacteria; phylum Bacillota_I; class Bacilli_A; order Izemoplasmatales; family UBA1188; genus UBA1188. The sequence goes on from JAGCYY010000034.1 coordinate 21,901, forward strand.
TGTTATTATTATTCGCTACTGGTCAATAATCTAAACTTTAAAGGAGGCCTATATGATTGATTTATTCTACTCATCTATAGGTGATAAGCTTACTGAAATAGTTCGTGATGCCTTTGGAGTCAACCTTCTTGAACTTATAATAAATCTTGTTGCGACAGTTATTCTTATTCTAATCGTAAGATTTGTTTTTTGGGACAAGGTTACAAAATTCTTAGATAAAAAGAAAGAAAATATCAAGAACACTTACAAGGAAACAGATGAAATCAAAGAAGAAGCAAATAGAATAAAAGAAGAAGCAGATAAAACTCTAGCTGATTCTAAAAATGAAGCAAAAGAAATTATTCGAACTGCTGAAGAAAATGCCACAAAGGTTAAACAAAGAATTATCGAAGATGCTAAAACAAATGCAAATGAGATAATTGAGAACTCTAAAGAAGAAGCTTTAAGAGAAAAAGAAGACATAATAAAAGAAGCAAAAAGCGAAGTTGTCGATATCGCTTCTTTAATTGCGTCTAAAATGATCGATGAAAATATTGATCAATCTAAATATAATGATTCTATTTTAAAAGATCTTGAGGATAATAATGAATAACGCGGTAGAATATGCAAAAGCATTATATGAACTAAAAGATGATTTATTCTCAAGAGAAGAATTTTTGGCTGATTTAAAGGAAGTCACAAAGATTTTTAAGAATGATATACTTCGTTTCTTTCTTCACCCAGGAATTGAAAAAGAAAAGAAAAAAGAAATAATAATTAAAGATTTTTCAAAAAGGGATATAAGAGATTTTCTTTTAGTTTTGGTAGACAATGATAGAATGTCCATTCTTTCTGATATAGTATATGAATTTGAGTGCATGGTTGAAGAAGAAAAGAAAATGCTAAAAGTAATTGTATATTCTAAAGAAAAACTTGAAGATAGTTACTTATCTAAATTAAAAGAAAAACTAGAGAAAAAAATATCCAAAAAGATATTTGTTATAAACAAACTAGATGAAAACATAAGAGGTGGAATCAAGATAGTTTATGATTCCAAAGAAATAGATTTAACACTAAACACTAAATTCAGTAATTTAGTTGAGAAACTAAAGGAGTAAACGATATGAGTATCAATGCAAATGAAATTAGTTCATTAATTAAAGCCCAAATTAAATCGTACTCAGAAGCTCTTGAAACCAAAGAGGTCGGCAAAGTCACAAAAGTAGGTGATGGGATTGCTCTTGTATATGGCCTCGATAACGCGATGGCAGGAGAACTTTTAGAATTCCCAAATAAGGTTTTCGGAATGGCCCTCAATCTTGAAAAAGATGCAGTCGGTGCAATTCTTCTGAATGACACAAAGAATGTAAAAGAAGGGGGTGTAGTGAAAACTACAAAACATATTTTAGAAGTTCCCGTTGGAGAAGAACTAATTGGTAGAGTTATTAACCCACTTGGTGAAGCTTTAGACGGAAAAGGCCCAATCGCATCAAATAAAAGACGTGCAATCGAGAAAAAGGCAACTGGTGTTATTGAAAGAGAAAGTGTCAATACACCACTGCAAACTGGAATCAAAATCATTGATGCTTTAATTCCTATAGGACGTGGTCAAAGAGAACTAATTATTGGTGATAGACAGACAGGGAAAACAACTATTGCGATTGACACCATAATAAATCAAAAAAATAAAGGTGTTTATTGTATATATGTCGCTATTGGTCAAAAAGAATCAACAGTTGCGAGTGTTGTGGACACATTAAAACGATATGGTGCAATGGATTATACTATTGTAGTAGCGGCAAATGCTAGTGATCCATCGCCACTTCAATATATTGCTCCATATAGTGGTGCTGCAATCGGCGAAGAATTTATGTTCAGTGGTAAAGATGCACTCGTTATTTATGATGATTTATCAAAACATGCAGTTGCGTACCGCGAACTTTCATTGCTTCTTAGAAGACCTCCAGGAAGAGAAGCATATCCAGGCGATATATTTTATCTTCATTCAAGACTGCTTGAACGTGCTGCAAAATTGTCTAAAGAATTAGGTGGAGGATCTCTTACCGCTCTTCCAATCATTGAAACTCAAGCAGGTGATTTTAGTGCTTATATTCCTACAAATGTTATTTCTATCACAGATGGACAAATATATTTAAACACAAATCTTTTTCACAGTGGAATAAGACCAGCCGTTCAACCAGGGCTCTCAGTTTCAAGAGTTGGTGGTGCTGCTCAAATTCCAGCAATTAAAAAGACGTGTGGTACTTTAAGACTTGATCTTGCATCATATCAAGAACTTGAAGCATTTACACAATTTGGAAGTGATTTAGATGATGTAACCCAGAAAAAACTTGAAAGAGGTAAGAAATCACTTCAAATTCTCATTCAACCTGCACATAAAACATATCCAGTTGAACTTGAGACAATTTCGATATATTCACTCACAAAAGGTTACCTTGATGATATAGCTGTCGATAAGGTACTTGATTTTGAAAAAGGACTACATGATTTCTTCTTAAATTCTATAGAAGGGAAGAAAGTTCTTGATGAAATTGTTAGTACTAAGCAGGTCCCTGATAGTGAAATTATGGATAAACTTATTAACGAATATAAAAAGACTTTTATTTAAGAGGAAACAGTTTTGGCTGAGAAGAAACAAATCAAGGAACGTATTCAAGCAACAAATAAGACATATCAGATAACTAGCGCTATGAATATGGTTTCGACATCAAAACTAAAAAGAAGTGAGAAGAGCTTAAAAACATTTAGGCCTATTTCTGATGAAATTATTCGCATAATGACATCTCTTCTTGCGTCAAATGATGAATTAACGCACAAAGCACTTCTTAGTTCTTCTTCAAAGCCATGTTATATAATTATTGCTTCTGATAGGGGCTTAATCGGTAACTACAACAATGCATTATTTAAATTCTTTGAGGCATATATAGCTTCTCACCACAAGTCGAATGATGATTTCATGGTTGCGACTATTGGTTTTAAAGCATATATGTATGCCAAAAAGAAGAAATATAATATTGTTAATCAAGAAAGTGTAAACAACCGCGATGATATTCTATTTACTGATTTTGAAGACGTATCAAATTCAATATTGAAGATGTATCTAAATGATGAAATTGGAAAAACTACAGTCTTCTATTCGGTATTCATAAATACATTAAATAGTAAGATAGTTCGTGAGCACTTGCTTCCTATTCATATAAGAGAAAGGGATAAAAACAATATAGATTCTATAAATTATACATATGAACCTGGAAAAGAATCTGTGCTCGATTCTATGATAAATCTTTATATAAATTACTCTTTATATAGGATTATGTTAGAGGCTAAAACTAGCGAACATGCTGCTAGAATGAACGCTATGAAAAACGCTAAAGATAATGCTAAAGAGATAGAAGAAAAACTCACACTATTATATAACCACGCAAGACAAAATCAAATCACTACTGAACTCATCGATATAATCAATGGTTCAAATGCAGTGTAGGAGGACTAAATGAACAAAGGAATAGTAATTCAGGTGCTTTCATCTGTAGTAGATGTTGAATTCAAAGGCAATCTACCAAAAATAAATAATGCTTTAAAAATATGTGTTGATGCAAAAGATAACGATGGTATCTCTATTGATCTAACACTTGAGGTATCTCTTCATTTAGGAAACTCAATTGTTAGATGTATTGCGATGGGTTCTACTGACGGAATTAGAAGAGGCATGGAAGTTATTGATACTGAAGCCCCTATCTCTGTTCCGGTTGGAGAAGAAACTTTAGGAAGAGTTTTTAATGTTCTTGGTGATGTAATCGATGGTAAAGAACCTATTTCAAAAGAAACTAAAAGAATGCCAATTCATAAGAATGCACCTTTGCTTAAAGATATCAATGCTAAAGTAGAAATATTTGAAACAGGCATCAAAGTAATAGATCTTTTAGAGCCATATATTAAAGGTGGTAAAATTGGTTTATTTGGTGGTGCAGGTGTTGGCAAGACTGTATTAATCCAAGAATTAATTCATAATGTTGCTACAAATCATGGTGGTATTTCGGTTTTTTCTGGTGTAGGTGAAAGAACAAGAGAAGGAAACGATTTATATACTGAAATGATTGAATCTGGTGTAATTTCAAAAACAACTATGGTTTTTGGACAAATGAACGAATCTCCAGGTGCTAGAATGAGAGTTGGTTTGTCGGCTCTTACAATGGCTGAGCATTTTAGAGATGAGGAACATCAAGATGTTTTATTATTTATTGATAATATATTCCGTTTCACTCAAGCAGGTAGTGAAGTAAGTGCTCTACTTGGAAGAATGCCAAGTGCGGTTGGCTACCAGCCAACACTTGCTTCAGATATGGGTGCTTTGCAAGAAAGAATTGCTTCAACAAAAGATGGTTCTATTACATCTATTCAAGCTGTATATGTACCAGCTGATGATTATTCTGATCCTGCTCCTGCAACCGCATTTACTCATCTTGATGCAACCACAAACCTTTCCAGAAAAATTGCTGAAGAAGGAATATATCCTGCAGTTGATCCACTAGATTCAACATCAAGAGCGCTAAATGTTGATATCGTTGGAGAAGAACATTATAATGTCGCAAGAAGTGTACAAACCATTCTTCAAAGATATAATGAACTTTTAGATATAATTGCCATTCTCGGTATGGATGAATTATCAGATGAAGATAAACAGATAGTTAAACGTGCAAGACGTATTAAAAATTTCTTATCTCAATCTTTCTTTGTTGCTGAAAAGTTTACTGGAAACATTGGTCAATATGTTAAAGTTGAAGACACAATAAGAAGTTTTAAAGAGATATTAAGTGGTAAATATGATGAATATCCAGAAGATGCTTTTAGATATGTAGGCACTATTGAGGATATGGTTGAAAAAGCGAAGTCATTAGGATATGAGGAATAGATGATTGAATTAAAGATATATACTCCAAAAGGAATAGAGCACGAAGAAAAATATGATAGTATTGTTGTTTATGACCAGCACAGTGGTTCTTTTGGTGTACTCTCTGGTCATATACCAGTTATATCAACTATTTCGAATGGATATGTATGTGTGAAGACTGGTGAGAGCGAAAAATTCATCGCAGTTAAAGGTGCTGTATTTAAGATGCAAAACGATGAAGCATCAATTGTCTCAGAAGAAATTGCAATTGGTGAAAGTAGCGAAGATGCCATGAACAAGCTTAAAGAATCATATCTTAGAAGACTAAATGAAAACAAGGAAAGAAATGTTGAATTAGCGCTTGCTGAAAATGAGTTGAAAAAACAGATTAAAAAATCAAAAGCAGGTCATATTTGATGTACAAAAAGAAAATACTTGTATTTTCATTCAATATATGCTAAAGTTAACAAGGCCAAAAAAATACACACACTGTGGAGTGGAGGGCGAGAGCTCAAAAATGAGTGCCTAGAAATGTTGAAGCAGTGGAGGCAAAAATCAGAAAATAAGGAGAAAACAAAAAATGGCAGTAATTTCAATGAAGGCTTTATTAGAAGCCGGCGTACAATTTGGTCATCAGACCAACAGATGGAACCCTAAGATGGCTCCATATATTTTCACTCAAAGAGCGGGAACTCATATTATCGATTTACAAAAAACTAGCGATTGCATCGATCAAGCTTATGCAGTTTTCAAAGAAATCGGTAAAGATGGTGGAAAAGTTCTTTTTGTTGGAACTAAGAAACAAGCTCAAGAAGTAATTAAAGAAGAAGCATTACGTTGTGGACATTATTATGTTAATGTTAGATGGCTTGGTGGTACACTCACAAACTTCAAGACAATCAAAAAATCTATCAAGAAATATCAAGATTTCAAGAAGATGGAAACTGATGGAACTTTCGAAGTTCTTGGTAAAAAAGAAGTTAATGATATCAAGAAAAAAATGGCAAGACTTGAAAAATTCTTAGGCGGTATTCTTGAAATGCAAGATCAACCTCAAGCAATCTTCATCGTTGATCCAAGAGAAGAAAGAACAGCTATTCTTGAAGCAAAACGTTTACATATCCCAGTATTTGGAATCGTAGATACAAATTGTGATCCTGATGATGTTGATTATGTAATTCCAGCTAATGATGATGCAATTCGTTCTTTAAAACTTATAATTGCTAAGATGGCTGACGCTTTAATTGAAGGCGCTGGTGGCGTAGTTGAAAGTTCAGAAGTTGAAGAATCTCAAGAAGAAGTTGACCAAGTAATTACTGAAATGGTTAACATTCCTGAAGAAGCAAAAAAAGATAAAAAATCTAGAAAAGCTCCTCAAGTTGAAGAAGAAGTAGTTCAAGAAGAAGTAGTTCAAGAAGAAGTTCAAGTTGAAGAAGCTGATGATTATGAAAAGATGACAGTTGCTGAATTAAAAGAAGCATGCAAAGCTAAAGGCATTTCTGGTGTTTCTAGCATGAAAAAAGCTGAATTAATTGAAGCTTTAAAGAACTAATAATAAAGTGGAGGTAAATCTATGAATATTGATACTAAATTATTAAAAGATTTAAGAGAAAGAACAGGCGCTGGAATTATGGACTGCAAAAAGGCTCTTGAAGAAAATAATTCTGATATTGAAGCAGCTGCTAAATGGTTAAGAGAAAAAGGAATTGCTAAAGCTGTTAAGAAAGCTTCTAGAATTTCTGCTGAAGGCGTATTTAATGTATGCGTTAATGGAAATGATGCATTATTATATGAAGTAAACTGTGAAACAGATTTCGTTGCTAAGAATGCTAAATTCAACGATTTTGTAAATGCTCTTGGTGAAGTTTTAGTTGCATCTAGCGCTAAATGCACTGAATGTGCTATGGAAGCTAAAAATGCTAAAGGTGAAACTGTTAAAGATATGCTTTTAGGTTTCATCGCTGTTATTGGCGAAAATATTACTTTAAGAAATGTTCAAGTTATTTCTAAAGCTGACAACCAATCATTTGGTGTTTATAAACACAATGGTGGTAAGATTGCTGTTGTTACTATTGTTGAAGGTGCTGACAGCGATTTAGCTAAGAAAGTTGCAATGCATGTATGTGCTAATGATCCTCGTTATTTAGATAGAAATAGTGTAGATCAAGAATATCTTGCAAATGAAAGAGAAATTTTAACTAAAGAAGCAAAAGAAGAAAATCCTAATAAGCCAATTCAAATCATTGAAAAGATGATTGAAGGCCGTATTCAAAAAGGATTAAAAGAAATTTGCTTAATGGATCAAGCATTCTTAATGGATCCAGGTATCACTGTTGAACAATTCTTAAAGAATAATGGCGCTAAACTCGTTTCTTATTCAAGAAATGTTGTTGGTGCTGGTATCGAAAAGAAACAAAACAACTTTGTAGATGAAGTTTATTCACAAATGAAATAATTAAATGGAACACTTTTTGTGTTCCTTTTATATATTGGAGATTTTATGAAAAGAGTAGTTTTAAAACTTAGTGGCGAAGCATTAGGTGGAAAAAGCGGTTGTGGAATTGATCCTGTTGTTATTACGGATTTAGCTAAAGAGATTAAAGCTGCATATGATCTTAAGACATACAATATTGGTATTGTTGTTGGAGGAGGAAACTTTTTTAGAGGAAGAGATGCAGAAAAGATAGGAATCGAAAGAGTTGAATGCGATTATATGGGCATGACTGGGACAATTTTAAATGCAATTGGTCTTAAAAATGCTTTAGTTCAAGCAGGATGTCCAACAAAAGTTTTTACCTGCTTAGAATTGCCACAGGTTCTTGATACATATACAATAAGTGAAGCAAATAAAAGTTTAGAAAAAGGAAACATTTGTATATTTGCGGGAGGAACCGGAAAACCTTTCTTCTCGACAGATACTGCGACCCTTTTAAGAGCTGTTGATATAAAAGCCGAATTGGTTCTTATGGCAAAAAATGGTGTTGATGGTGTCTATGATAAAGATCCAAATGTTGACAAGAATGCAGCTAAATTTGAAATATTAACACACAAAGATGTTATTAAAAATAATCTACAAGTTATGGATTTAACTGCAGCATCAATCGCTGATGAAAATAATATTAATATTTTAGTTTTTGATATGAATTTAAAAGGTGCAATTAAAAACGCACTTGAAGGAAAGAAAATAGGAACAATAATAAAAAAGGAGAGATAATCATGATAGATTCTGATACTTTAATGTTAGAATGCGAAGAAAGGATGGAAAACGTCTTAAAATCATTCAAGAACATTCTAAATAACGCTAGAACTGGTAGAGCTAACCCAAAAATGTTCGATGGATTAACAATCCCATACTATGGTGTTGATACATTAGTCAATCAAATTTCTTCAATTAGTGTGCCTGAAGGAAACCAAATATACATTAAACCTTATGACAAATCAGCATTACCACTTATTGAAAAAGCAATCTTTGCCGCTAATATGGGTGTAACACCTCAAAACGATGGCAATGGAATAAGAATCATTCTTCCGCCAATGACTGAAGAAAACAGGGTTAAGGTTGTTAAGGAAGTTAGAAAATCCAGCGAAGATGCAAAAGTTCAAATTAGAACTGTTCGTCAAGAAACTAATAGCCAATTAAAGCAAAACGAAAAAGACAAAGAAATAAGCGAAGATATGCTTGATGCATATTTAAAAGATGTCCAAGATTTAACTGATAAATATATCAAGGATATCGATGCTCAACTCGAAATAAAAATCAAAGATATTATGACAATTTAAAAAGCATTCTATAATGCTTTTTTCTTGTTCAAAATATTTCTTTATAACTTTTATAAAAGTTATGATATAATTAAAATGTTGTTGATAAATAAAATCAGGAGGAAATAAATATTATGTCAAAACAATACGTTTTCCACTTCAAAGATGCTTATGGAAAAGGTAAAGAATTACTCGGTGGTAAAGGTGCTGGGCTTGCAGAGATGACTCATATTGGAGTTCCAATCCCTCAAGGTTTCACTATTACAACTGAAGCTTGTACACTTTATTATGATGAAGGCAAAGAATTACCACAATACTTAATTGATGAAATTTACGCTGCTATTAAGAGAGTAGAAAAAGAATCAAATAAGAATTTTGGTGGAAAAAAGAATCCATTACTAGTTTCTGTTCGTTCTGGTGCGAGAGTTTCTATGCCAGGTATGATGGATACTATTCTCAATCTTGGATTAAATGATGAAACTGTTGAAGTTTTAGCTAAAGAAACAGCAAATGAAAGATTCGCATATGACTCATATCGTCGTTTCATTTTAATGTTCACTAACATCGCTAAGGGACATCCAAGAACTGAAATGGATAAGATGTTAGAAGAATTAAAAGAATCTAAAGGCTATAAACTAGATACTGAAGTTACTTCAGATGAATTGAAAGACCTTGTTAAGAAATATAAAGCTTACTATAAAAAGACTTTTGGTGAAGACTTCCCATGTGATCCATATGTTCAGTTAATTGAAGCTGTTACAGCAGTATTCCGTTCTTGGGATAACCCTAGAGCTAACGTTTATCGTATGATGAACAATATCCCTTATTCTTGGGGAACTGCAGTTAATGTTCAATCAATGGCTTTCGGTAATAAAGGTGAAACATCTGGTACTGGTGTAGCATTCAGCCGTGATCCAGCTACTGGTGAAAACAAAGTATCTGCTGAATATCTTCCAAACGCTCAAGGTGAAGACGTAGTTGCTGGTATTAGAACACCTCTTCATATTGATGAACTCAAGAAGAGAATGCCTGATGTATACAACCAATTTATGGATACTATCAAAAAGATGGAAAACCATTATAAAGATATGCAAGATATGGAATTTACTGTTGAAGATGGCAAATTATATTTCTTACAAACTCGTAATGGTAAAAGAACTCCAGCTGCTGCACTAAAGATTGCTTGTGATTTAGTTGATGAAGGCTTAATTGATGAAAAAGAAGCAGTATTAAGAATAGATGCAATGTCATTTGATAAATTATTACTTCCTGGATTCGATAAAGATGAATTAGCAAATGCTACTCCAATCGCGAAAGGTTTAGCTGCTGGTCCTGGTGCTGGTACTGGTAAACTTGCATTCACTGCAGAAGAAGCAGAAGCAAGGCATAATGCCGGTGAAAAAGTTGTTTTAGTTAGAGCTGAAACTTCTCCAGAAGATATCGTTGGTATGGTTGCTGCTGAAGCTATTCTAACTATGCGTGGTGGTATGACATCACACGCTGCAGTAGTTGCTCGTGGTATGGGTAAGTGCTGTGTTTGCGGATGTGCTGCTGCTGTTATTGACGAAGAAAAGAGAACTGTTACTATTGATGGTAAAGTATACACAGATAAAGATGTATTCTCAATTGATGGTTCAACTGGTAATATCTATCTCGGTTCTATTAAGACTGTTCAACCTGATTTAACTGCTGGTTATTTCGGAAGACTTATGGGTTGGGTAGATGCTAATAGAAAGCTCAAAGTTAGAACAAACGCTGATACACCAAGAGATGCAAATCAAGCTAAAATATTCGGTGCACAAGGTATTGGTCTTTGCCGTACTGAACATATGTTCTTTGAAAAAGATAGAATCTTCTCTATGAGAAAGATGATTCTTGCTGATACAGTTGAACAAAGAGAAGCAGCACTTGCTGAACTTGAACCAATGCAACAAAAAGATTTCGAAGATTTATATGAAATCATGGGTGAAAACAATGTTAACGTTCGTCTTTTAGATCCACCTCTACATGAATTCTTACCACAGGAAGATAGTCTAATTGAAGAACTTGCAAATGCAATTGGCAAATCAGTAGAAGAAGTTAAAGATAGAATTGCTGAACTTCATGAAGCTAACCCTATGATGGGTCATAGAGGTTGCCGTTTAGCTGTTACATATCCTGAAATCTGCAAGATGCAAACAACAGCTATTATTAAAGCCGCTATCAATGTAAGCAAGAAGACTGGAAATATGGTTTCTCCAGAAATCATGGTTCCACTAGTTCTTGAAGTTAAAGAATTAAAATTCGTCAAGAACATTATTTGTGAAACAGCTGATGCATTAATCAAGGAAGCCGGAATTGATATGAAGTATCACGTTGGTACTATGATTGAAATTCCACGTGCTGCACTACTCGCTGATGAAATCGCTAAAGAAGCTGAATTCTTCTCATTTGGTACTAACGATTTAACTCAAATGACATTTGGTTTCTCAAGAGATGATGCTGCTAAATTCTTACCATCATACTATGAAACAAAGATTTTCGAAGAAGATCCATTCAAGACATTAGATCAAAATGGTGTTGGTAAGCTTGTTGATATGGCTGTTAAATTAGGTCGTGGAACTAGAAAAGATTTACACGTTGGTGTATGTGGTGAAACTGGTGGAGATCCTAAATCTATTGAATTCTATCATAATGTAGGATTAGATTATGTTTCATGCTCTCCATTTAGAGTTCCTGTTGCTAGACTTGCTGCTGCTCAAGCAAATATTAAAAATCCTCGTAAATAACGAATTATAAAACGACTTTCTCTCAAGAATGTGAATTCTTAAATTAAATTCAGTTTTAAATAAAAATAGCCAAACTCTTAGACTAACTTCCGAAAATTGTTTATTAAAACGGAAGTTAGTCTTTAAATTTATAACAAAATTTTGAAAATAAAGTATAACAAAATAACGGA
>JAGCYY010000035.1 GCA_017960565.1 bacterium
AAGCTGATACTTGCTGGTTAAGCTATGAGCCTGAAAACGAAGTTGCTAAAAAGTTATATTCTTCATTTGGATTTATAGAACAACCACAATTTTATAAAGGTGAAGAAGGAGAAGAAATACCTGCTATATTAAAACTATAGTGTGGTTCGGTATAAGTAAGTACGCTACACAAAAAAAGCTATAATTGTGATATGAGAAATCTATCACAATTTTATATATATAGTAGCTATTCAATAATATCGAAAAGTATATCACGAAAAAAGGTCTATAATATTGTTTTTTAAAAAAATTTATGCTATAACAATGTATATATAGTGAGACTATTCTTGATATGCAAAGGAGAAGAATATGAATAAACACATTATTAACGTTTTAAATAGATATAATTTTACTTATGACAATAATCATGGCTATGGTTTCATTAACGGCTATGAGGTTAATGTTTTAAACTATCCATCAAGTGTCGGACCAATGTTTTTTATCTCAAGCTTTTTAACTCAAACTCAGAAAAATAATTTTGTTTTAAGAATTAATGATTTAAAGATTAAATTATTATCCGCACAGCCATTTGAATTTGGTGTAGAAGTTGTAATAGGCGCAATGACTGGTAAATCATTTGAGACTAAAGCAAACGATGTTTTATCTAAAGTATTTGGGATACTTAATGATTTTGATGCACCAAAAAGTGATATCTGCCCACAATCAGGAGAAGCTATTAATCCTATTGAAAGTAGAAATATCACCATTGATGGATTAAAGTTTAGATTGTCTATTAATGCGATTGATACAATTAATAGTAATGTTAAGAAGAGTAATGAAGATTATAATAATAGTCCTAATAATTATTTAAAAGGATTAGCTGGAATAGTACTTGGTGCAGTAGTTGGTGTAATACTTACTATAGTACTATGGTACATTGGATTTGTTACAACCATTGCCCCACTAGTATCGATTATATTAGGAACATCCTTATATAAGAGATTTGGTGGTAAACAAAACTGGGTTATGATTGTGATGAGTTTTGTTGTTACGTTAGTATTTATCTTGAGTGCATTTGTAGTTGTATATGCAGTAGGTGCACAACTAGCTGTAAATGAAGCTGGTTATTCATATAAACTATTTGAGGCACTTAAATTTTGTTTAGATAATATACCTGAATTTAGAAAAGAATTTTATGTTGATTTAGCATTAAACGCATTCTTTATTGTTCTTGCTGAAGGTTTCTCAATCTTTACTTTACTTAGATCTATCAAAAGACCAACAAGTGTTTAATAATATAATGAGCTCCTTCCTAGGAGCTTTTTATATGAATGATATAAAAATAATTTTAACAAATTCATAAGCATATATGGTGTATACTTTTACCCCCTTGTGTGTCTACTTTATTAATAGCACTGCAATTAAGTATTAAGTTTTTTTCTTTACACAAATATTGATTTAAAATCTAAATAATGTTATAATTAAATTGCAGAAAGGGCTGAAGTATATGGAAAAATATGAAATTTTAAAGTTTGTTGATAATGATTTTGAACTAGATGTAAGAACTGATAAAGAAAACGATACAGTATGGTTAAGAGTTGAGGATATGGCTTCATTGTTCAATGTTAATAGACCAGCTATTGTAAAACATATCAATAACATCCTAAATGATGGTGAATTAGATGATTCAACTTGTTCCATTTTGGAACAGGTTCAACATGAAGGAAATAGAAATGTAAAAAGAAAAATTAATTATTATAATTTAGATATGATTATTTCAGTTGGATATAGAGTCAAATCTAAACGAGGTATTATTTTTAGAAAATGGGCTAATAAAGTATTAAAAGAATATTTAATTCAAGGTTATTCAATAAATAATAAAAGATTAGAAAAATTAAATAAAGTAATAGATATTCAAAATAAGATGCTAGCTTCATCATTAAATATAGATAATTATGAATTATCAGAAGTTATTAAAACATATACAAATGCATTAGATTTATTAGATAATTATGATCATCAAAGATTAGAGAAGCCTAAAGGCAATGACACAATCTATAAAATTGAATATGATGAAGTTAGAAGAATCATTGATTCTATGAAATTTAAAAATGATTCTAATTTATTTGGCGTAGAAAAAGAAAATGGAAAATTAAATGGTATATTAGAAGCGGTATACCAAAATGTATTTGGTACAGAAGTTTATCCAACGATAGAAGATAAGGCTGCCCATTTATTATATTTCTTAGTAAAGGACCATCCTTTTGCTGATGGTTGTAAAAGAATTGCCGCAACATTATTCTTAGAATTCTTAAATAAAATAAGAGATTGGTTAAGAATGGTAAATTAGTAATATCTAATAATACATTAGTTGCTATAACATTATTAACTGCTGAATCTAAACCTGATGAAATGGAGATAATAATAAATGTTATTATGCATTTGTTAAGTGATAATAATGAGTAAATTAGGAGATAAAATAAAAGAAATAAGAACTTCTAACAATTTAACATTACAAGAATTTGCTGATTCACTTGGATATACATCATCATCAACAATAAATAAAATTGAAAAAGGTGTTAATGATATAGCTTTTAGTCAACTAGTGAAATTATGTCAATTATATACATTAGACATAAATGAATTTGTTGATAATAAAATTATAAATGTTGATTTATTAAAATATAGTTTAGCTAATTTAGAATTTAGAGAAATCAATAAAGAAAATTTTTATGATGTATGTATGCTAGATGCAAATATTGAAGATAAAGAATTTGTTGCATCAAATGAAATGTCTTTTGCAGAAGCATATTTATTTAAAACTATGGGGGCATATGTTTTACCTATTGCTATATATAGAAATAGAGTCCCTATTGGATTTGCAATGATTACTAAAGGTAATATTGGTGATAATATTAAAGGTGAATATATAAATAATTATTGTATTTTAAGATTAATGATAGAAGCTAAACATCAAAATAAAGGATTAGGCAAACTAGCATTAAAACAATTAATTGAAATAATTAAATCAATATCAATTAATGAATCATTTATATGGATATCAACAGAAGAAAATAATTCTAAAGCAATTCATGTATATGAAGAAAATAATTTTAAAAAGACAAATGATTATTGTGGGGAAGAAATTATATTAAAATATGATTTAGATAAGTAATTTAAATTGTATTAATTATGTAGTTCTAAGCCAGATATGTTAAGCGAAATTACGGCAGAATTTGTCGTAATTTTTTATTTACCATACAAGTAACCATACAAGTAACCATACAAGTAGACTCTTAACAACGCTTTTATTATATCGTTCAGGATATTATGTTGGTAAATATATATCCCTTGAATTAAAAATTTCTAAACTTAAAGATTTATATTATGACGCATTATATGATTCACAAATTGGTTGGCATGATGAAAACGATGATCCAACACCATTTGTAAATTATTTATTAAGTACAATATCAATGGCTTATGATGATTTTGAAAATAGAGTTGAGATGGTAACTAAAAAACTTAGTGCACATGATGCAGTCAAAAAAGTACTAGACACAAAACTTGGTAAAGTTACTAAATCAGATATTGCCGAATTATGCCCATTATTATCAATAAGTTCAATCGAAAAAGTTTTAGCTAAAATGGTAGAAGAAGGAAAACTTGAAAAAGGTGGTTCAGGAAAGAATTCATTCTACATAATAAAATTATAACTTTCTCTCATTTATGCATCAAATTTGAGAGTAAGACTTATGCTTTGAGAGAATCAATATGTTGAAATATAGATAAGCATACTTAAATGCCACATCTTTTACGCTTGTCATATGCCTCAAAGAGTAGATACATAAAAATGACGTAAAATGGTGCATTGAATTGTCATATGACAACACTTATAGTGTGTTAAAAAAAGTCACAAAAAATGTGACTTTTTTATATTAAATTATCTTATATTTGTTTAACTAACTCTACGGAATGTATCAACACCGTTTATAGAAACAGTGTTTTCATCAGTGAATCTGACAGCGGTCTTAGTGTTATTATAGATAATATAATAAGTGTTGCCTTCTTGATATAAAACAAAATTCTTATAGTTAGTTGTATTAACTGGAGCTAGTGAAATCTCAGATGGATTAACTAAAAGAATAAAATTTTCACTTATGAATTTTCCTATATATTTATTATCTAATACTGCAGTTTCTCCTCCGTCACTAGGATTTATAGTATCACTGCCACTTGTACCACCATTTTCACCACTTCCATTATTTCCACCTTCATTTCCAGTTTTCACAAATGTTCCAAATTTATTAGAAACACTTCCATCAGGTAGGAATGTGCAAACGACTACTTCACCATTATATTCAAAATAGATTTTATTATCTTCACTAACATATAATGTATATTCTTTAGAACTACCACTTGAACTGATGATGAATACAGAGGATTTAGTGATTTTTATCATAGTTCCATTTCCTGTATAATCACCCCAAAGAGTAGAAGCTATTTCTGCAACCTTTTTATTATCAGTAGTTATATCTCCTGTGCCAGTGCCACTACCTTCTCCATTGCCACTACCACTATTTCCTCCTGACATTTCTCCACCATGAGCTTTAGGGAATCTTCCAAATTTGTTTTCAACAAATTCATTACCTTTTTCAATACCAAAGCGACATACAACCTTTTCGCCTTCAACCATTACATATATTTCTTCTTCAGTAACGAATAAATCATAAGTTTCTGTAACATTATTTTCTGTAACTTTAACTTGTGTTTTAGATACTACAATATAGATACCATTTGCATAATAATCACCATATACAGGTTCATTTAAGTAGGTAACTTCATCTGAATAAGAACGTTTATTATATGTTAGTTCGCCTATTATAAGTGAATCATTAGTAAATGTTATAGATGTTTCAACATTATTTTCTAATAGATAATAACTTCCATTATTAATGTATACAATATAGCTTATTTGTCCATTTGAAGTCATCATAATATTCGATTCATAAACATAAACCACTTTTTCATTTTTGAAATATTCACCTTGAAGAGAAGAATCTAATTTAGCAACAACTCTTCCTGGATCTCCAGTTTTCTTAATGAATGTTCCATGAGTATTAGTAACAGAAGAACCATCAGTACTAAATTTGCAGATAACTTTAGTTTCATTTTCAAGAATATAATAATCATTCTTTTCAATGTAGATTACAAATTCTATGACTTTACCAGAAGCATCAGCCACAGACACTTTTGATTCTTCAACAGTTATTTGAGTGCCATTTCCATAATATGTGCCTCTAAATTTAGTATCAAGATGTGCAACTGTTCCATTTTGATCATTATCTCCACTACTTGTACCACTTGATCCATTTTTCTTTGTGAATGTTCCAAATTTATTTGTAACACTGTTTCCATCAGTTGAGAAGGTACATGTGATTTCTTCTCCATCATCTATAACATAGTATGTTCCATTCTTTGTATATAGAGAATATCCGTTTGTCTTTCCATCTGATTCTATAACTACGACATTTGATTCATGAACAACCACTTTTATTCCATCACCAAAATATTCGCCAGTTAGTGTTGAATCTAGGTGTGCAAGAGTATGATTAGTACCACCAGAAATAACTTTAGTGAAGGTACCATATATATTTGAAATGGTATCTTTATTAAACTGGAATACAACTTTAACATTATTTTCTAATATATAGATTTCATCTCCATCTTCATATAATGTATATTCGATAGTAGTTCCACTTGCTTCTGTGATTTTAATCTTTGATTCATAAATAGTGATTGTTAGTTCTTCATTAACATAATCACCAAGAAGTGATGAATCTAATTTTGCGATTACATTATCACCATCTTTTACCTCTTTAGTATCTTTGTTGTCGTTATTACCTACGATATTTCCAATAAGGTCGCAACCAACTAAAGAAATACTAATAAATGCTAAAAATAATACTAGAAGTATTTTTTTAAATGACATATTCTTTTTGCTCCTTTTTAAATACTTTTTATAACTATATTGTAGCAAATTATACATTAAAACTCAAATGATTAACTTTTAATTTACTTATCAAATACTAACAAAATCTAAAAATTAAATAACAATGTAATAAAAGCTAGCACCGCTAGCTTTTATTCTTTTAAAATAGATCCATTAGTTGTCACTATAATATAGTTTCCTGTTTCTAAATCCCAAAAAGTATCTTTAAAAACATTATTTTTCCAAAAAGAAGTAATATTTTCATATTCGATAATTTCTAAACTAGAACAATATGAAAGAGCTCTAGGACCTATTCCATCAAGTTTATAACTAAATAAAATCATTTTCAATGAAGTACAGTACTCAAAAGAATTGTTACCGATATATCTAACACTACTAGATAAATCTACATTAGTTAAAGATATACAGTGTGAGAATGCATATCCGTCAATATATTCTAGGCTACTAGGGAAGTTAATATTTTTTAATGAAGCACAACGATCGAATGAATAAGAACCTATTCTAGTAATGGTGTTTGGAAGAATAACTGTTTCAAGACGAGAACAATATTGGAATGTATATGATTCAATTATTTCAATACCACTTGGAATATTGATTGATTCTAGAGATTTACAGTTATAAAATGCCATTTCGCCAATATAAAATATTGTTGATGGAAGTGTTAAATTTTTTAATTTTAGGCAACTACTAAAAGCAGAACCATCTATAATAGTTAGTTTTTCTGGCATGTTTATCTCTTCTAAACTAGTGCAAGTACCAAATGTGGCCCTATTTATGATATTTATATTATTAGATAGCACAACTCTTTTTAGTTCTTCACAAGTTTCAAATGCCCCCATGCCAATTTCTGTAACGCTATCTGGAATTATTATCTCTTTTAGACGCGCACACTCGTGGAATGCATGATCTCCAATCTTTGTAACACCATCTGGTATATTAATAGATATGACTTCTGTACATCTTTCAAATGCTCTACTACCTATTTTCTTAATACCATCAGGCAAAACTATTCTTTTTAGTGAATTCATATTAACAAATGCACAATCAGGAATGATGGTAGAAGAAGTAATCACAACTTCTTCAAGTTCCCAAGGAATTGAGAAAACTTCATAAAAGTTTTCGTCTAAATAATATTCTGGGCAAATATATGATTGAGGCGTTTGACTAGAATTAATGAAAGTATTTCCAAATATATAACCAAATGGATATTGATATGTATCAGTAGCACTAATTCTTTTGTTTCCAACAAAAGGTAATGTAATAGATTTCAGATTATAACATCCATTAAAGGCATTTTTTTCAATTTCTTGAACTGTCTCGGGAACAATTATATTTGTAATAGAACATCCAAATAAAGTAAATGGTTTTATAATTTTTGTCATTGAACTTGGTATAGTAATGCTAGTCATTAGTTCATCATTTATGTATAGGTTATGTGCATAAAATAAAGGATTTGATATTTTATAATCACCGATACCTTCTTCATCATATATAAGATGAAAATCAATGTTCATCCAAGCTTCTAAATCTGATATATCAATTCTATTTAGTGATGTGCATTCGTTGAATGCATCTATTTTAATATCTACTATACTTGATGGAATACCAACTCTTTCAAGCGAAGGCATATTACTAAATGCATTTTCACCTATTATTTCTACACCATCTTCAATTGAAATAGAGGTAACATTTTTTAAATATGCAAATGCATTGTCACTTATTTTAGTAATACCACTAGGTATTACAAGTTCATCACGAAGTTCTATATAATTATCACCACTCTTATAGAAAAAAGAACCGGTACTATTTTTAAATACTTCACATAATATATCTATATTCATCCAAGAGGAAATATCGTTATCATAATAGATATCTAGATGATTTTCATCTTCAGATACATTAAAGTGTGTTATTTTTTCTATTGTGGTAGGGATAAATACTCGATATGGAAAAACATCACATGATTCTATATCTATTTCTTTAACTATCTTTTCATCGATAATAGTTGGAATATCAAATACATTTCCATCTTTCAATCCTTTTATGATGATGCAATCATCAACAACATCATAGATAAAACTACCATATTTAATATCACCAGTAAAATAAGCATAGATTGTTATATCGGTTGTAATATTGTTGATGATATTATCGATAATAGGATCTTTAAATCTATTATCATAATACCACCTATCAAATGTTGATCCAGTTTTAGTTGGAATTTCACTGATATGAATACTTGCCCCATTCTTAATTACAAGTGGTGATATTTCATCTCCACCTTTTGTATCAAAGAAGAGCTTGTGTGTTACTCTTTTATAATAATAATCAATAATGGAATTATTCTCATTAGCGATTATTATTTCATTTTCAGGTGAAACAAAACCTTCATAGTTTTTAGTTTTCACACTGATCATAGTTCCAGTAAATGTTTCTTTAGTTTCGGTTGATGCTAATGTATATTCATCATCATATAGATTTTCTATATAGTGATTTATGGTTAGGGTTATAGGTGATTTATCATCATCAATAACCTCAACAGGATTTGAATCAATTAATTCAGTACCATTTGAATCTATAATGTTGTTGTCTGTACCACTAGAATCTATAATGTTATCAGTGCCGTTAGAATCAACTATATCTATATCATTTGAATCAATAACTTTGTCATCTCCATTATTATTTGATTCGTTATCATTGCTACCACTTGAATCTACGGTATTATTGTTTGCATTTCCTTGATTTAAATTAGAAGAATTATTATCATCAATATTATTTGAGTTATTATTTTGATTGTTATTATTTAAAGCATTATTTAGTTGATATTCAGTATCATCTATTCTCTTTTCGTATTTTTGAATCACATTCGAGGTTAATATTATATTTAATAGAAGAACGAAAAGAAGAAGTGATGCAACAATCCAAGGAACAAAGATCCTCCATCGTTTTGGGTGATTATTTTGCTTATTATCTTGATTAGTATTATCGTTGGTGGTACTACTCACATTTTCAACAGCATAATAAATATCATTTAATGATTTATTGTATATTTTTGATAGACTAATAAATTGTTTGATAGATGGAAAACTTTCACTTTTTTCCCATTTGGAAATTGTTTGATATTTAACACCGGTTAATTCTTGAAGTTTAGATAGAGTATAATTATTTTTAACACGAAGGACTTTAAGATTATTTGAAAATTTATCTGGATCAAATGATAATTCAGTTTCTTTATAGTTTTCATCAATAGAACCATTAGCATTTATCATATCATCAAGACTAACTTTGAGAATTGATGCATATTTTCCAAGTATCGTAAAATCAGGCGATGAAAGGCCATGTTCATACTTATAAATTGTTTGATTTGAGACATTTAAAAGAGAAGCTAAATAGTTTTGTGCAAGATTTAGCTCAATTCTCCTATCATATAAAAATTTTCCTAAATTCTTCAAGTAATCACTCATTTTTTGTCAGCATGTGTCAATATTTGGCAGTATTTTTCTCAATAATTATAAAATATAACAATTTAGATTTCAAGATAATTACTCGTTTATGGTAAAAAAATGTCTTTAAATATATCATTAAGGTGTCGACAAAGAATATTGAAAGGAAAAAACAATTAGCTAATTTTAAAAAGTTAAAAATGTTAGTAAAAACACAACATGTATTATTTATGTATGATGAACTTATTCAAGGAAAAGGCATCAATTCAAAAGAAATTATCGACAAGTTTGGAATCACAAAAAGAACATTTTCAAGATATATCAGTGAAATAAATTGTTATTTCTTTAATTTTTATCGCTATAAAGAGATTAGATATTCTAGATCAAAAGGAGAATACTTTTTAGTAGATTTGTAAGATTAACAATTAGTTTAAGCATATTGGCAGGGTTTGTCTATATGCTTTTTTATAATGAGATTATTACTTTAATAAAACAATTCATAATAGAGAGGCAAAAAAATGAAAAAAATATTTAACATTATACTAACTTTCGTATTACTATTATCACTTACTGCATGTAATTCAGCAGCTTTTAAAGAAAACTGGACGCAAATTAAATACATCACCGACTATAATACAAATCGTGAATACAAACCTTATATAACTTTCACTTATATTGAAACTGAAACTGAATCTAGTGGAGAAGCAACTTTCAATTCACTAGTAAATAAATATTTAGAAATATATTCACCTGGAAAGTTTCAATTTCAGCATAATAACAAAATCGATGAGTTCGAATCTTTAACTGAAGCTATAAAAATCTATGAGGAACAAATAAATAAATATAGTTATAGATCAGATACTAGTAGCGGTTATACGAGATATTTTAAACAAACAATCACCGGTTATAAACTCGTAACTTATGAAGTTAAATTATATAATTATAGTAATTATCTCGAAATCAAAACAATAACTTTTACAAGCGATAATAACGAAACAACAGAATCTATTACTGGTGTATATTCAAATGGCCTTTATATAGGCTATTAAGATTAAAAACTTTAATCATAAATTTCTATACAATTATTCTACCTATTATTAGTTTCATAACAACCTTAAATAAATTATAATAAATCTCCAGTTCATCTGCTTACGATTTGGAGATTTATTATATATTAATATATAATTTTAAAATAAAAAGTTTGAAGTTTGTCTATTCCTGTATTATAATATCAAAAGTAATTAGAAGGTATCATATTATGGCGATACAAAGTGAAAATAAAAAATCCGGAATAAAAGTTAAAACTCTAAACTATATAATGGCTTTTATAACTATAATCATTTCAATTTTGATGCTTATATCGATATTTAGAACGAGAAATGGTTATAGCTCATTAATACAAACCACAGAAGATTATTTAAACTGGCAAAAAAGTGTTGATAAAATGCAATATGGTTCAGATTATCTAACTGAACAAGTTAGAATGTATGTTGAGACTGGTGAAATAGACTATCTAAATAAGTATTTCATAGAGAAAAACATAACTAAAAATCGTGAACAAGCCCTTGAAGAAATAAAAGAAGAATGTGGTGAAATAGATGCTTATGATTCACTGCTTGAAGCAATGAATTATTCAGTAACCCTTATGGGTACTGAATATTATGCTATGAGGCTTAAAGCAGAATCTATGTCATATGATATCTCACTCCTGCCAAAAGAAATAATAGATGTAGTATTAAGCGATGCTGACAATCTTCTTTCATCAAATGAAAAAGCAAATTTATCAAGAGAAAAAGTATTTGATGTCTATTATCAAAATGAAAAGAATCTAATATCATCTAAAACAAACACTGCCTTAGATCAAATTCATGAAATAATAATAAATAGACAAGAAGAAGCAAAAGAAGAACTTAGAAATCTTATTGTCAACGAAGAAATTCTCACAATTATCTTAATTATTGCAGTAGTATCAATCGTTCTTATTACTACTATAGAAGTAATAAAACCACTAATTGGTGCAATCCAAAAAATCAAGAAAGAAGAACCAATGAATGTCACTGGTGCATATGAATTTAGATTCCTTGCAAAGACTTATAATCAAATGTTTGAGGCGAACAACGAAACTAAACGAAAATTATCATACGATGCATCTCATGACTACTTGACAGGATTATATAATCGTAATGGATTTGATAAAGAATCAAGTTCATTAGATTATGATAATGTAGCATTAATCATCTTAGATATCGATTTATTCAAAGAAGTCAATGATGAATATGGCCACGACATAGGTGATAAAATCTTAATTAAATTATCATATATCCTTAGAAATACCTTTACTACCAACAATATCATTTCAAGATATGGTGGAGATGAATTTGTAATCTTAGTAATTGAAGAAGATATGCTCACAAAAGATACTCTCGCAGATTTAATAAATACAGTAAATGCTGAACTTGATGATACAGAAGATTCTCTTCCAAAAGCCTCTATCAGTGCTGGAATATCATTTGGTAATACTAAAGATATCAAAGGTTTATTAGATAAAGCTGACAAAGCATTATATAAAACAAAAGAAAACGGAAGAAAAGGATATACTTTTTTTGATTAACATAAATAGCTTTCACTTGATATGTGAAAGCTATTTATAATTATGGAATATAAACAAATTTTAGATTTAATTTAAGTATCAATTTTATTTGTTTATATGTTCACATATAATTAAAAAAATGTAATAATAGATATTATAATTGATACTATGAGGTTTATATGGCTTTAATTTACAAAGAATATTCACTTAAAAACAATATAGTAGAAGAAATATCCGAAAGCATTTTCAACTCTCTTGATATTTTCAAAATAGAAAAGAAAATGCGTACAAGAGTACGCTATGAAATAGAAGAAATCTTAATGAACATCATTTCCTTCTATGGAAATGACATGTTGATTAAAGTCGGTTCTGGTAAAGAACATGGAAGAGTCGTTGTGAGGTTGACATATAGTGGCAAATCATTTAATCCAGTAGATGATGTAGATAACCCTATTTCGGATGAAATGATGAAGATACTTGGTATTTTACCTTCTTGGGGATATAGAAGAGGTGAAAACACAGTATCTATAATCGTTAAAGATCGTGAGCCAATTAAATCTTTCTATTTCACACTAATTTCTATATCATTAGCTTTATTATTTGGCTTTTTAGGTAGATTATTAACATTGGAAGTTAGAGAAAACATATCAGCGCATATCTTAACTCCAATTTTGAATATATTTCTAGGCCTTTTAACGACATTTGCTGGGATAATGATATTATTAACTATTGTGAACAGTATTCAAGGAATAGGCGATGCTAAAAAACTAGGTAAGATGGGTACTCAATCAGTACTGCATATGATTGGCATTTGTTTTCTTGCAAGCTCATATGCTGTCATAATTGGTTTTATCTTCATTAAATATAATTTTCAAGAATCGAACTTTGATTTCTTTTCTCAGTTTGGGACAGTCACTGAACTAATATTTGATATGTTCCCAAAGAATATCATTGATCCATTTAGTACTGGAAATATCATTCAAGTCATCGTCATCGCAATTATATTTGGACTTGTGTTATTAGCTCTAGGCGAGAGAGGAGACAAAGTTCGTAATATTATAAGTGAACTAACAATATTATTTCAAAGAATTATATCAACAATATGTTTATTTATTCCAGTATTTATATTTGCAGTATTAACTAATCAAATTTTAATTGGCAATTTAAATGATTTCATATCATTATTAAAGCCAATAGGGCTTGTAATCTTAGCCGTTCTATCTATATCATTTTTAATGATATTAATTGCATCAATAAGATTAAAATGCCCTTTAGGCATATTTATAAAAAAATTATTTTCATCATCATATAAAGCTTTTATAACGGCATCTAGTATGTCTGTCATGCTTCCAAATATGGAAACATGTGAGAAGAAACTTGGAGTTGAAAAAAATACTGTTTCTTTCTTATATCCACTTGGAACAGTGCTCTATATGCCTGCATCAACAACTTATATCACGCTTCTATCATTATGTCTTGTGGAGATGTATAATCTTGAAGTAAATCCATTATGGTTCATATTAGCCATAATTGCAGTTACCCTAGTAACAATGGCACTCCCGCCAATTCCTGGTGCTGGGATTTTAGGGTTATCTATTATATTTCAATCTTTAGGAATTCCACTAGAAGGCATTGTGTTTGCGATTATTATAGATCTTATATTAGATTTCATAGATACTGGCTTTAATAGTATTTTATTGATGACAAGAATTACTCTTGAAGGCAAGAAACTAAAATGTCTTGATAGAGAAATCTTACTTAAAAAATGATATAAGAGAAGATGATATAATATATAAATAAATTCATTTATTTAAATCATATTTGAAAAATTTTATTGATTAATGTTTTTGTTTCCTATAAACTAGTGCTATACTATTATTATTAATATGTAAAAAATCACAATAATTAATGTTGATAAAGTTAAAATTATTCAACATTTATTTCAATAAATGTAGTATAATAAAAATATACATTAGATTAAATAGTGTAACACTATTATATACATTGGAGTGTTTAGTAAATGACTATTAATTTAACAAACAAAGAAAAAGAATTAATCAAAGTAATACTTGAAACTGAAAAAAGGGATATTGAAGAATCGTTATCAGATGATTTAGTAGATTCAAAAGACGAATTACAAAAAGAATTAATTACAGTTGAATCAATTCTTAAAAAATTAGATTAGACCGGAGGTAGTATATGTTTTGTTCAAATTGTGGAAAAGAAATAGATGACAATAGTAAATATTGTCCTTATTGTGGCGCAATCAATGAATTCGATGGAACAACTAGCACTAAAACAGTTGTTGAAGAGAATAATGATAAGCGATATGAACGTTTTAGAGATTATGAAAATGCCGAATATTTCAATGAAACTCCTACGATAGGTATCTTGGCTCTAGTCTTCTCTATTTTAGGTGGTTATTTAGGCTTGATATTTGGAATTATCGGTCTTGTAAAATATAAACAACCAAAGAATAGAAGACGTTGTACTGCCGCTATTGTAATCTTCGTTGTTTGGCTTTTCATAAGTATTCTTCTCGCAAATATCTGATAAATTATATTGTTTTTGAAACAGGGCTAACAAGATTATCCATATCTTGATAGCCCTTATTTTATTAAAAAAATAACTATATATGATATAATATAGTTACATTTTTGATAAGAGGACTAGCAAATGAGTAAATCAAATCAAGAAATAAAAAGAGATAAAGTGATTGTTAGGACTAGCTTAATTGGTATCCTTACAAACATCATATTATCATCATTTAAAGCAGTAGTAGGCTTTATATCAAATTCTATCGCTGTAATATTAGATGCTGTAAATAATTTATCAGACGCTCTATCATCGATTATCACGATAATAGGTACCAAACTAGCATCTAAATTACCAAATAAAAAACATCCACTTGGATATGGCAGAATTGAATATATCACAGCTATGATTGTAGCTGGCATTGTTTTATACGCTGGTATCACAGCTATGGTAGAATCAATCAAAAAGATAATAACACCAAGCGATGCAAATTATGATGCACCTGCTTTAATTATCATATCTGTTGCAGTAGTTGTAAAACTAATATTAGGTCTTTATGTAGTGAAACAGGGTAAAAGAGTCAATTCTGGATCATTAATCGCATCTGGTAAAGATGCTATGTTTGATTCAGTAATATCTCTTTCTGTCTTAATTTCAGCTATCATATATTTAATATTTGGTGTTTCACTTGAAGCATATGTAGGTGTTTTAATTTCCATTTTCATTATCAAATCTGGCATAGAGATGATGTTTGAAACTCTCAATGAAATCTTAGGAAGAAGAGCTGATAAAGAACTTACAGACGAGATTAAAGCAATCTTAAATAGCGAAGAGATTGTTAAAGGCGCTTATGATTTAATTATATATAATTATGGACCAGATAAAAATTATGCATCAGTTCATCTTGAACTTCCCGATACTATGACAGTTATGGAAGTCGATAAACTCACAAGAAAAGTAGAAGAAAATGTCTACAAAAAAACTGGTGTAATATTAGCTGCAGTAGGTGTGTATTCATATAATACACAAGATACTGAAGCAGCTAATATTGAACTTAAAATAAGAGAAATAGTACTAGCTCATGATTTTGCAATTCAGCTTCACGGATTCTATATAGATAAAATAAATAAGAATATGCGTTTTGATGTTGTATTTAGTTTTGAATACAACCAAAAAGAGTCATTAGAAATATTATATGAAGAAATTAAAAAAGCATATCCTGATTACTCTATTTATATTGCTCAAGATGTCGATATTTCTGATTAATAATTATATATTTATCAAAATATCTTGATATTTTGACAATTTATTCTATAATATTTAACAGTAAAAGGGAGAAAAAGATATGAATCTTAAAAAAAGATTTAAACTGACATCCTTTCAAATAATATTACTAGGTTTTGTGGGCATAATACTTGTTGGCACAATTTTACTTATGCTTCCTATATCTTCAAAATCTAGAGTGTTTACTCCTTTTATAGATGCTTTCTTTACATCTACATCAGCTGTATGTGTTACAGGCCTTGTCGTCTATGACACTGCAACTTATTTTTCTATATTTGGTCAAGCAGTATTATTAGTATTAATACAGATCGGTGGTATCGGTGTTGTAACAATTGCCAGCCTATTTATAATACTTTCTGGAAAGAAGATAGGTTTATCTAGAAGAGGTACTCTTATGAGTGCACTTTCTGCACCTAGTATCGGTGGAATTGTTAAACTCACAAGATTTATCATACGTGGTGTATTAATAATAGAATTAATAGGCGCATTACTCATGCTTCCAGAATTTATAATAAATTTTGGAGCAAGAGGTATATGGTTAGCCTTTTTTCATTCTATTTCAGCATTTTGTAATGCAGGCTTTGATATTATGGGAACAGAGGCGAACCAATTTCAATCACTCACCGGATTCTCATCATCAGTATCAATAAACGTAGTTATTATATTGCTGATTGTAATAGGCGGTATAGGTTTCCTAGTATGGAAAGATGTACTTGACAATAAATTTAGATTCTCTAAATATTCAATGCAAAGTAAAGTAGTAATATCAATCACTGGATTCTTAATCATTGTTCCAGCATTATATCTATTTATTTTTGAATTTAAAGAATTAAATTTCTTAGAAAGATTTTTAGCGTCCATCTTTCAATCAGTCACAACGAGGACAGCTGGCTTCAATACTATAGATTTAAATAATATTAGCGATGCTGGTATAAGCATCATGACAATGCTTATGCTTATTGGTGGATCTCCAGGTTCAACAGCTGGTGGTATGAAAACCACTACAATCATGGTTATTGTTGCAACTATTGTATCTGTATTCAACAAAAAGAAGAATGCTAGATTATTTAATAGAAGATTAGATGATACCGATATTAAAGTTGCATTGACAGTCTTCTTTATGTATATTTCCGGATTTATCCTTGGAAGTATTCTAATAAATGCAATAGAAGGTGGCTCTTTTAAAACAATAGCTTTTGAAGTCGCATCAGCAATCGGAACAGTAGGTTTATCACTAGGTATTACACCATCTTTAACTATTGCATCTAAGATCATCTTAGCAGTATTTATGTTTTTCGGTCGTGTAGGCGGTCTCACAATTGTCTATGCAGCAATAGGCAATAAAGATCCAGACGTATCAAAATATCCATTAGAAAGAATTTCAATCGGTTAGGAGGAAATTTATCATGAAACAAAAATCAATATTATTAGTAGGTCTCGGAAGGTTTGGCAAAAACATTGCCAGCAAACTTAATGAATTAGACCATGAAGTAATGGCTATCGATCAAAGCGAAGAAAGAGTTAATGATGTAATGGGGATTGTCACCACATGTCAGATTGGTGACAGTACAAATGAACTCTTTATGAGCAAACTTGGTATCGATAATTTCGATCTATGTATTGTCGCTATTGGTGGTAATTTCCAAAGCTCACTTGAGACAACTAATCTCTTAAAAGAATTAGGTGCTAAAAAAGTTATTTCTAGAGCTGAAAACGATGTTCAAGCTAAATTCTTATTATCAAATGGTGCAGATGAAGTTGTGTATCCTGAAAAGCAGCTTGCTTCATGGATGGCAATAAGATATAGTTCAGATCATATTCTAGATTATATTGAACTTGATGAAACTCATGGTATTTTAGAAGTGAAGGTGCCAAAAGATTGGGTTGGCAAAAGCATTATTGAAATCGATATCCGTAAGAGATATGGTCTAAATATTATGGGTATAAAGAAAAATGGATCAATCAATGTTTCTTTCGACCCATCGACAATCCTTTCTTCTGAAATTACTTTATTAGTTTTAGGCGAACTTAAAAAACTTCAAAAGTTCTTTAATATCTAATTAAAAACATAAAAAGCTTTCCTTTCTTAAAAACAGGAAAGCTTTTTATATATAGTATGATTAATTTATTCAACAGTAACACTTTTAGCAAGATTTCTTGGTTTATCAACATTATAACCTTTTGCTAAAGAGACATAATAAGCAAGATAAAACGCAATAGAAGATACGGCAACCCCAGAAAGATAATATGCATAATTATCGACCACTAAACTATCTTCATCTTTTGAAAGATCTTTAGTCGAAATAGTATAAACTTTTGCTCCACGTGATTTAACTTCTTCAATATTGCTTCTCATACTGTTTGCAGTAGTTGGATCGGTAATGAAGACGATAACTGGGAGGCCTTCATTAACGAGGGCAATTGGGCCATGTTTTAATTCTCCACCTGGGATAGCTTCTGAATGAATATAACTAACTTCTTTAAGTTTTAAAGATGCTTCCATCGATAAAAAATAATCGAAACTTCTTCCTAAGTAGAAGATATTTTCATGATCCTTTATCTCTTCAGCAATTCCCTTTATTTTATCTTTAAGTTCATTCTTTATATATTCAATAACTCTAATAGTGTCTTTTAAGTCGTTTAGAACTTTTTTGTCATTATTTATTGCGCCAGATAGAAGAGATAATAATGCAACTTGTGCAGCATATGCCTTAGTAGATGCGACAGAGACTTCAACTCCTGCATGAATTAATAAAGTATAAGTTGCCCCTCTTGAAAGAGTACTACCAGGAGTGTTAGTTATGAGTAGTGTTCTAAAGCCTTTTTTCTTTATTATTTTTTGGCAGTGAATCAAGTCAGCTGTTTCTCCAGACTGCGAAATAAGCACTACAAAAGGTCTTACACCTGGAAAAGTTGGGTGAAATGCCCATTCACTAGCGATATATTTAGTAGTTGAAATATTATTAAAATTTTCAAATAATCTACCACCTACTAAAGATGCATGATAAGAGGTACCACAACCTAAAAAGATGATGTGATCAGATTCTTTTAAATCATTTAATAAATCTTTATTAAATTGGTATTCATTATCTTGATAATAAGCTGTGACTAATTTTTTAATAACTGTATCAATCTCCTCGATCTCTTTTAACATATAGTGAGGATAACCATTTAAATCATGAGAATAAGACTCTAAATCTTTAATAGTAACCGCTTTATCAACTAATTCATTATTTCTATTGAATACTTTAATATCATATTTTGTTATATAGCCATATTCATAATCATCTAATTCAATGAATTCATTTGTATATTTAACCATTGGTGATGCATCACTTGCGATAAGATTAAAGCCTTTTCCTTTTCCAACGAGTAAAGGAGATGTTTTTCTCATCATAAATAGTGTATCAGGATAATCTTCATTGATAATAGCGCAAGCATAGCTTCCTTTAATATTAGCTTTAGTCTTATCTAAAGCTACAAGCATATCATTATTTTGTAAATAATAATATTCAAGTAAATTGCCAATAACTTCTGTATCTGTCTGTGAATAAAAAGTATATCCTTTAGAAATTAAGAAGTTTCTTAAATCAATATAATTATCAATTAATCCATTATGAACTAAAGATATCTTTTTATTCATTGATAGATGAGGATGTGAATTCTTCTTAGAAGGAACTCCATGAGTAGCCCATCTCGTATGTGAAATAATGACATCACTTGTGATATTTTTAGGCAATATCTCATCTAAGTGAGAAGGAGAACCAACATCTTTATAAATCTTAATTTTCTTATTTAAAAAACCAACGCCTGCAGAATCATAGCCTCGGTATTCAAGATTTTTTAAGCCTTCTATTACATATTCTCGAGGGTTATTAACCCCTATTGCTCCAACTATTCCACACATATCATAGTCCTCATTTTTTTAAAATACACGTTATATATGATACTTTCATTATATATATTATGTCAATAAAAACATATGTTATTTTTTAACATATGTCAAAATATGTGTTTTAACTAAATTATTTTTTTAAAAAATATTAAACTGATATAAAAAAAGAGTACACTTCTTTAACCTCATTCAGGCATAAAAAAAGTTTGAAGCCTATGGCATCAAACTTGTTTTAAGCTTGGAGCAGGTGAAGGGAATCGAACCCTCATGTTCAGCTTGGAAGGCTGACGTTCTGCCATTGAACTACACCTGCATTTTTGTTGCATTGATATTTTATCACTCTAATTATATCTAGTCAACCATTTTTTATATTAGATTATTGATAGTTTTTGCATTTAATGAAATAATAATAGTAATAAATATTTTTGAAGGAGTCGACTATGAAGAAACCAAGCAAAAAAGTAGTAAAGAAGATAAAAAAACTCCCTATAGTAATTATTATTTTATTAGTAATTTTAGGTCTTGCATTTTATTTTCTCGTACTTCCTAATTTAGATAATATAATGAATGCTTTATCACCAAATGGTGATAATAATAATCAAACAGTGATCACCACAACCAAAAAAGATAATACCACAAAATTTATAAATCCTGATGGCTATGACGAAAATATCAAATATCAAGGTGATAATATTGCAATATGTGATGATGGATATATAGAAGATGTCATATATGAAGATTTTCAAATCCATTTCTTAGAACTTGGTAATCAATATGCTGGTGACTCTACATATATTAAAGCTGGAGATATAGATATCATAATCGATGCTGGTTCTAGAAAAGGATCATCTTCAGCTATTTATGAATATATAAATCAATATTGTACTGATGGAATCATTGAATACGTTATCGCAACTCATGCTCATCAAGATCATATTGCAGGCTTTGTTGGAAACAAAACAAAAACAAATACTCCATTTGGCTATGAAAGCGAAAGAACAGGCTTATTATATTATTATAGAATTGGAACAATAATCGATTTTGCACTTACTGATTCAACAACCGCTCTTATTGGTGAGTATCGTGAAGCAGTAGATTATGCTGTTTCAAATGGGGCAGTGCACTATACTGCTGCTCAATGTTTTAATGAAGAAAATGGTGCTAAAAAACACTATTCACTTTCGGAAAACGCAAATATATCTTTTGACATATTATACAATTATTATTATTTCAATAATTCTAGTGATGAAAACAATTATTCTGTATGCACAATGTTTAATTTTAATGATTTTCATTTCATGTTAACTGGAGATCTTGAACTAGAAGGAGAAGAATTTATGGCTGAATATTATGATGGTTCTACTTTAGAAAAAACTCTTCCAAAAGTTGAATTATTTAAAGCTGGCCATCATGGTTCTAAAACTTCATCTAATGATTGCTTACTTTCAAAAATAGAACCTAAAATTTGCTGTGTATGTTGTTGTGCTGGATGTAATGAATACACAAACAACATCGACACAATCTTTCAACACAAGATTTTATCAATAGAATTGCACAATATACAGATAGAGTTTATGTAACATCTGTCCAAAATGACTCAGAAACAATCTCTCAGGGTAAAATTGTGTATGGATCATTAAATGGCAATATATGTGTTAGTTCAAATGGAAATCATATTGGTATATATGCTACAAATAACCTTGCCAAATTGAAAGATAGTGAATGGTTTAGTGAAGAAGTATATGTTCTATTTGATAGTACTAAAAATATCTATTATGTTTCAAGCAAAGCCAATACATCAGAACTATATAACAGCACAACACCATCCGTAGAAAAAAGAGTTAGAAGAATATGGCCATAGAAATAGGTTTCACATATGTGAGACCTTTTTTATGGCTATTATTTGACATATATTTTAAGAAATTAAAATTGAATGTTTATTTATTCTGTGAAAATAAAAATAGCTAATACTCACGTACTAGCTATGAAAATTCAAATGGAGCCGCAGAGCGGAATCGAACCGCCATATTGTGCATGGCAAGCACATATAATAACCATTATACTACTGCGACATCGCATTGATATTATATAATAGGGTTATTTTTTTTGCAAGACATTTTTTAATATTTTATGAATATGAGTCTATCGGTATCTAACAAATCAATTGATTCAGTATCAAGATCATTTGATAAGAATATTACTTTCTCATCTCTATAGATACCAATAAGCATATATTTCTTATCATATGAATAATAGAATGATTGAATCAAATCAGCTTTCGTTTCAAAATGAAGATCTTGATTCATATCAATCATCTCACATGCATTATCCATTTGAATATCGAAATAATCTCCACCTGCCTCAGTATCAGTAGTAAGAAGTCCATCAAAGAACATCTTAGAATCAGCATTCAATGCTAACTGCACAAGAAGAAGTGACATCATTCTATTTGAAATAATAGAATTCTTAATCTTGAAATCTTTAACGCTGTTAAGATTTCTAGAATCTAATAATTCAGTTATGAATGAAATATTTTTTCTTTCTGGGAAAGATGTTTGAAGGGCAATAAGTGTTATAAATACATTAGAATCAAAACTTTCTTGTGATACTGAATCATCTGATAGGATCAATACTTTCTTTTCTCCATCAGTTGCTCTAATATCTTCAATTAGTTTATCATTATCATGCTGATCATAATATTTAATCCTAAGTTTTGCATCATAACCAATCGATGCTTTATCAAGATTGTCGAGTACAAATTCTGTCTTTTTATTATTACCTATTACAAAGACAGTAGTATCGACATTAGGATTGACGCTAGTAAGTTTCAGTTTTCTAGTTGTTTCATATAGTGAATCTCTTTTTAGAGAGATTCTCTTTTCATCTTCAGCAAGCACAAATAATTTATTGTATTTGATGATTGGAATAGCGTTATTATAGTTCTTTAAATAGTCATCAACCTCTATTTCATCGTATGAATAGAATTCAAAACCACTATATGATAATAATTCAAGATAGATACTAGCCATTTCTGGATTGATGACAGTTTGTGCAATAATTTGTCCTATTTTCTTATTGAATGAAACAGGGATAACAGTCTTAGATTTTAATGTTTCAATTGTTCGAGCGATATTCTCAATTTTAAATCTTGTAACTTCAGAATCAGTTTCACAAACGATGTTACATTCTCTTGGAATATCAAAATCACCAAGAGCGAGTGTGATTTTTAAAACATCTAAATCAGAATTAGTTATATTTTTATTATCGCCACTTGGTAGATCCTCTCTTGCGACAACCACAATCGCTTGCGCTTTTGTGATTGAGATATCTTCAAGATTAGATCTTAGAAGTGGATTACCATCTTTAATAATTAAATTGATCTTTTTCTTAGTTTTTCCAACACTACTTAAGACAGATTCAACCTCGGTTTTGATATATTCACGAGGCTGTTCTGAAAGAATGATGATATTTTCTGCAAAGTTCTTTTCAAATAGATTTAATATCATATCTGGAACTTTACTGTTCCAGTTTAAGATAACGAAATGTCTTTCGATATCTAGTGCACCTTTAGCTTGCGATTTTTTATCGATATATGATTTGATTGCAGCAGTGAGTGTCGCAATAATTGCACCAGAAAATAGAACCATTTCAATCGCAATTACGATTGCTGCAAGAATAAGTATCTTGATATCAGCGCCAGTTAAATTATTGATAGAGTTTGGTGTAAGCATCCATTTGAAGCTTTCACCAAGCGCAGATAAATAATTTCCACCAAACTGACTTCCGCCACTATCTATTGTTACGGCAATTAGTGCTGCAATTAATAATACTGCAATATTGATTAAGAGTAGCGTAACAATTGTAGTAAGTAGAGGTTTCTGATATGTCTTTAGTGTTACCTTAGTTCTTATTTTTGTAATTAATGATTTGATTTTTTTCATATGATCACCATTCTAAAGGATTTTTATTTAATTATATTTTAAGTTAAAACTTTAAAATAAACAATATCTAAGATAAATTCATTTATCTTTTTAATCCATTAATTGATAAAATATATCTGTAGGTATATATGTTTAATTCGACTGATGAATGCTTTAAAGCACTAAGTAAATCTAAATTTAGATCATCATTTCATCTTGATACTAAAGATATAATTCACGCAAAAAACTATGGAATAGTTCTTTTAAGAAAACAAGCTTATGACATTATAAATACACGTCTTAATTATAATGAGAACTTTATAGATGGCAAACAAACACCATTTAAAGGTCATCCAATATTTATCTCTCAGCATGCTACAGCGACATGTTGTAGAAGTTGTATTAAGAAGTGGCATGGAATATAAGAAAACAGAAAATTAACAGAAAAAGAGACTGATTATCTAGTAGAAATCATAATCTCATGGATAAAAATCGAGATTAATCGATGAAAATCCATAAAGACATTGTCACTAATTTTTAATGTGATATAATTAAATGGTATAAGTAAAAAACTTATACCACAACAGTTGAGGTTAGAAAGGCTTATGAAAGTATCAAGTTATAATGAATACAAAAAGAAGCTAGACGGTAGAGGTGATGTCTTTGTCTTTCGAGGACAAGCATTTGCTGACTATGTCCTGATTCCATCAGGACTGAGAGAAAAGCACATCCTAAAAGCCGATTCACAGATGTTTGAATTCGTCGATGAGATGAAAGAAATCTTTGGTTTTGATGAACTAACATGTATTGAACTTGCTCAACACTTCGCTCTTCCAACCAGAATGTTAGATTTTTCATATTCTTATGATGTTGCCTTATTTTTTGCTTGTTACGACAAGAAAAAAAGGCATCTTGAAGATGATGGAAAAGTATTCATCTTCAACAAGACCAAATATGAAAATATCTTAAAAGAAAGAAATAAATTATCTAGTCAAGTTGTAAGAAACAATAAACTTCTTTATGAATGGTTACAAAAATATATCGATAAAGAAAAAATGATCAACAACGAAGGGCTAGATATGCCAATATTTGTTGATGCTACTCAACAGTTTGATAGACTTTATATGCAACAAGGTCTATTCCTTCTTTGGGGCAGAGATGAATGTTGCTTAGAAGATATATTTAAAAAAGAAAATATCGAATTTAGTGAGGTGATAGATACTATCATCATCAAAAAAGAAGCAAAAGAAGAAATCTTAAAAGAACTAAGTACTAAAAACATCAATGAAGATACACTCTATATGAATATCTCTAAGATAAAAGACTTGGTTCAAAGAATAAAATACGGAGATGCTAAAACTAATAATTAGATAGGAGAGTTTCTATGCTAAAACAACATTTAAAAGCTTGGTTATATCTACTCCCAGCGCTATCCTTCTTAGCGTTATTTTTGGTATATCCACTTTTTGATGTTGTAATATATTCTTTTGAAGAAGGATATAATTTTGTAACTCAAACAAAACTTGGTGTTGGTTTTTATAATTATTCATATGTGCTTCATGATCCATATTTTATTGCCGCAATCAAAAACACATTTATTATGGTTATAATAACTGTTCCTATCTCAACTTTAATATCATTATTAATATCTCTTGGCTTGAGTAGTATAAAACCACTTAGAAAATTATTCCAAACAGTATATTTCTTACCATATGTCACAAATACCCTTGCAGTAGGACTTGTATTTATGATTCTCTTTAAGCCAACAGAATACACTGATGGCTTAATGAATATGATAATTCATCTATTTCATGGTAACACTATCGATTTTATAAATGGTCCATACTGGGCAAAGATGCTTGTCTTATGTCTTTATATCATCTGGATAGTAATGCCATTTAAAATTTTAATTTTAACTAGCGCTCTTGCGAGTGTTCCAGAACAATTCTATGATGCTGCAAAAATCGATGGTGCTAGTAATTTCATGATCTTTAGAAAGATAACTTTACCACTTATATCACCTAGCTTATTTTATTTAATTATTACAGGTTTTATCGGTGCTTTTAAAGAATATACAAATGCCGTTGCCTTATTTGGTGTAAACCTAAATAGTGAAGGTATGAATACGATAGTTGGTTATGTATATGATATGTTATATGGGGACAGCGGAGGTTACCCATCATATGCATCGGCAGCCGCTATCATATTATTCTTTATTGTTTTATCTATAACGCTTATCAATCTATCAATAAGCAAGAAAAAGGTAGTGTATTAGATTAAATGAAAGATGAATTAATTTTAAAATCTAATAAAAAGACCTCCGACAATAAGAAAATAGTAAGAAAGATTATAATCTATACATTTCTTTCTATTTGGTGTTTGATAGTATTATTCCCATTCTACTGGATGATTTTATCATCCATCAAGAGCTATAGTGAATACAATGCTGAATTTATCCCTAAATTCATCTCTTTAGAACCAACTCTAGAAAACTATAGAACCGCATTCACTTTAGTCCCTTTATCAAGATATTTCTTAAATACTATAATATTCACAGTCATCACTACATCCCTTATGATGATTGTGACAACGCTTGCTGCATTTGCCTTTTCAAGGCTAGAATTTAAAGGTAAGAGATTAGTATTTACCCTTGTCTTAGCTCTTATGATGATTCCGACAGAACTTGTCGTAATCACCAATTATACGACAATGGTAAATCTCAATCTTCGAAATACTTTCACAGGATTAATATTACCATCTGTAACATCTGTCTTCTATATTTATCTTTTAAAAGAAAATTTTGAACAGATTCCAGATTCTCTATACTATGCAGCTAAAGTAGATGGAGCAAGCGATTTTAAATATCTCACAAGAATAATGATTCCAATCGCAAGACCAACTATAGTATCAATCTTGATACTAAAAGTAATTGAGTGTTGGAATTCCTATGTTTGGCCAAGACTTGTTACTGATAATCCTGATTATTATTTAGTATCAAATGGTATTCAAGAAATCAGACAGAATGGTTTTGGCAGAGAAAACATTCCAGCGATGATGGCAGCAGTAGTTTCAATCTCTATCCCACTCATTATTCTTTTCTTAATATTTAGAAAACAGATAATGACTGGTGTATCAAGAAGTGGTACGAAAGGATAAAGCATATGAAAAAGATATTATTATTTTTATTAACAATAATCACAATTATCTCTCTTTCAGCTTGTCATAAGACAATCGATAATTCAGAATTTGTCATTCCTGGATATTTTGATGAATCCAGGACATATAATATCACGTTCTGGGCTAAGAACGATTCTAATATAACTCAAAAAGAGATTTATGAAAAAGCTATTTTAGATTTTGAAAAAATCTATCCTAATATCAAAGTCACACTAAAATCATATACAGACTATAAAGCAATCTATAATGATGTAATCACAAATATCTCCACAAACACAACACCAAATGTCTGTATATCATATCCAGATCATGTCGCAACATATAAACAAGGTAACAATGTTGTGATACCTTTAGATAAACTAATGGATAACAAGAAATATGGTCTTGGTGGAACTGAAATCAAATTCGATTCGCCAAAAAAAGATGAGATGGTACAAAAGTTCTTAGATGAATGTATGCTCGATGGTGAACACTATCTTATTCCATTTATGAGATCGACTGAAGCTTGTTATATAAATAAGACTTATGTTGAATCATTAGGTTATACAGTTCCTGATATTCTAACTTGGGATTATATCTTTGAAGTATCGGAAAAAGCATTAAAAAAGAAAAAAGAAAACCAAGTATTAATCCCATTCATCTATAAATCAACTGATAATATGATGATACAGATGCTAGCACAAAAAGCTGCTGGCTATTCAGATGAACTTGGAAATATCAAAATCTTCAATGATACAACAAAAGAATTATTAACTGAAATTGCAAAACATGGTAGAACCAAAGCATTTTCAACATTTGGTATTTCCAGTTATCCAGGAAATTTCTTTAATGCCAATCAATGTATTTTTGCAATCGACTCAACTGCAGGAGCAACTTGGATGGGAGGATCAGCACCACACCAAGATATTCCAGAAGAATCAAGAACTGAATTTGAAATCTTGGTTAAACCAATCCCACAGTTCGATACAGAAAATCCACTTATGATTTCTCAAGGCCCATCAATCTGCGTATTCAACAAAAAAGATCCTCAAGAAGTTCTTGCATCTTGGATTTTTGCTGAATACCTCTTAACAAACGATGTTCAAATTGCCTATAGTGGTACTGAAGGTTATTCACCAGTAACTCTCAAAGCTCAAAATTCTAATGAATTTCAAGATTATTTAAATAGAGCCGGAGAGATAGTTGATGGTGATAATAAGAAATATTATAAAGTTAAAATTGATGCAACTAAACTCTTATTAGAAAACACAAATAACACTTTCATCACTCCAGTATTTGCAGGATCAGCATCCTTAAGAAATGCAGCTGGTGAAATGATTGAAAGGGTTGTAAAATCAGCAAGAAGAGGTGAAACAATCGACGATGAATATTTCGATAAGATGTTTAGAGAGATTAACTCTCTATATAGGTTAGATGAAATAAAACCTAAATCTCAATAATGACTTTTATATTTAAAAAGATGTTATATAATAATAAAGGTATCAAATAAAATATATCTCATATAAAGGAGGAGAAAATGAAAAAATTATTATCATTATTAATTGCAATAGTATTAGTGGTAAGCCTTGCTGCATGTAAAGGTGAAACTACTACTAAACAAGACACCACAACAACTAAAAACGATGTCACTACAACTACCAAATCAAGCTCTGTAATGTCTTATCAAGAATATGTTGCTGCAGAACTCGAATCTGAAGTATGCATAGAAGCTTATGTTCAAGCTCATCAATCTTGGTGGAGTGATAATGGTAAAGGTGTAGTATCTGTATATCTTCAAGATGAGGATGGTGGATATTTTGCATATAACCTAGAAAGCACAGAAGCTAATGCAGCTTTATTAACTACTGGTAAA
>JAGCYY010000002.1 GCA_017960565.1 bacterium
CCACGTCTGTGGAGGATAACGATAGCTGCATCACTATATGCATTGTAAGTAGCTACTACTGAAGTTGAGAATGGAGACATATCGCCTTCTAAGTATTTTTGAGCTGTTTGTCCACCAGCAGATTTGATTTTTGCATAAATATTATGAACAGTTGGATTTACGATAAATCCTTCTTCTTCGAAAGCGGCATCCCAGTCATATCTCTTACTTTGGTTATTTTGACCTGCAGATCCTGAACCACCACCAGAGAATACTACGTCTTGAGAAGCGATACCAAATACAGTAACTCTTCTATCGTGACTTTCGAGAGGAAGTACACCATTGTTGTATAGTAATACTTGACCTTCATCAGCAATTTGTCTGTTGATTGTATCAGCGAGTGCATCAACTTCAGCTTTAGTAGCTGTTGCAGGATAGAACTTACCAGCATGAGATTTGTAAAGTCCAGTTTCAACACCAGGAATTACATATTCTTTTTCTTTGATAAGTTCAATTTCTGGAGTAACAATTATGAAGGCATCACGACCAGGTTCGCCTTGATCGCCTTTGTCACCCTTGTCACCCTTGTCTCCTTTATCACCCTTGTCGCCCTTAGGTCCGGCTTCGCCAGTTTCACCCTTGTCGCCCTTGTCGCCCTTAGGTCCGGTTTCGCCTGAACCTTTACAGCCTACAAGTGCAACAACACTGAATACTAAAGCAAGAGTAAATAAAAGACTAAGAAAAACTTTGAATTTGTTTCTTGTTTTCATTTTTTTCTCCTTTTTTTAGTTTGTAGAATGTTTCTACTTTTCAAGTTATTCTATCAATATAGAAAGGATTAAAAAACGATTTACAACACGAATTGCATTTTTACAACATAAAATGAATTACTAATACATTTCGTGTCGTATTTAATACATTTCGTGTTAGAGAATTAAGTTTTTAGATGTGAAATATTTATGATTTTTAATATATATTAAAGAATTTAAAAAATACACTTATCCTCTTTAAAATGGAATTTAAGATATTTAACCAAATATCAAAAAAACATTTTTTTAATGCTTAGAGATGAATTTATCTATATAAACATCAAAAAAAGCATAATGAATATGCTTGATTTGGTTTTGATATTTAAATTAATTTTTATTGTTCAACAGGGAATATGATACTTAGGACAAAGCGATCTTTTTGTGTCTTGATATCGATACTTCCTTTATATTTACTTACTATCGATTGAATGCTTTTTAATCCATAACCATGAAGTTCTTTGTTTTTCTTGCTTGTTTGTGGAAGGCCATCTAAGAATTTGATTTCACCAGTAAAATAATTTTCTTCATGAATAGTCACAAAGCAATTCTTTTTAGATATCTTAATGTCTATTACTCGCTTATCTTTTTCATTTATTTTATCTACTGCTTCAATCGCATTATCTAAGATATTTCCAAAGAGTGAATATGTATCAATCTCACTTAAGAATGAAAGGGAATCACTATCGACCATAAATGTATAATATATATTCTTTTCTTTACATCTAAAATTGCTTCTAGTTAAGACAACATCGAGTGCTGGATTGCTTGTCCTGATTATTGAATCATATGTTGTGATTGCATCACTCATCTCTTTTGAAACATTTTCTTTTTCATCGTTTGAGATATTGTCTGAGATGTGTTTTAAATCGTGAATTTTGATATTTAATAACTCGATAATAGATTTTTCATAAATGTATTGTTCGCGATCTTTTATAAGAATTTCTTTGATATTGTCTCTTTCTCTTTCGATATTGTTGGATTTTAAGATAGTCATCTCATATAATATCAGCAATAATGTCATTATTACCATAGTTAAATTGAAAGCGAGAATGAGGCCATCTTCACCATCACCTATATATCTAATAAACAACATGTTTAATACAATAGTTGATATTATTGTGAAAAGACCGATTGCGATAACTGATTTATTTTTAACATCTATGTAATCGATATTTAATTTCTTTAATAGGAGATAGAAGATCGATCCAACAATGATTATGATTCCAGCATATATTAAATAATAAAAGATAGCAAGAGAATCATCGCTTAAAAAAGATGTTGAATATGCATAGATTCGCTGTGAAAGATGTTGTAAGCAATAGCCGACAGAAACTAAGAATGTAGCACTCCAAAAACTTAGTTTTAGACTTGCCATTACTTCTAAGATAAACATAAATATGAGTAGAATAAATCCACACATTATCATAAATAAACGTAGGTTAGTAGCAAATAAACCTACTATTTTATTAAAATATAGGTATCTTATTATACAAATCAATATGAAAATAAGAGAAGATTTTAAATAAAAAAAACTTCTTCT
Organism: bacterium; assembly: GCA_017960565.1. GTDB lineage: Bacteria > Bacillota_I > Bacilli_A > Izemoplasmatales > UBA1188 > UBA1188. The sequence continues at coordinate 2,329 of JAGCYY010000002.1, forward strand.
CTCCTGTTTTCTTCCAATATAAAAAGCTGCAAGTATGATTATTAAATTATTGATTATGTCTTGAATATAAGGTTTCATTATTTGTCACCTTCAGTTTCATATGTTTGAAGTGCATCTAAAAATTCCTTTTTTCTCGTTCTTCCAATAAATAATTTATCTCTTCCGACAACTAGATAATCGTTATCTATTTTAAATACATTTCTTAAATTCACAAGATAACTTCTATTGCATTTACAAAATAGATTGCTTGGGAGCATTCTTTCAACATCTTTCATCGTGCCATAAGTTGCAAAATCACCATTTGTAGTGTGATATACAACATTGTGTCCTGATACTTCAACATAATTAAGAGAAAAAGCATCTACCCTTAAAAAACCATTGTTTAATGGAAGTGTGATGTCTTTTTTTCTTGCCTTTTCACGCTCTATCAATATTTTATCAAGCTTGATCTTAAGTGATCCATATACGACTGGTTTAATCATATAATCAAAGGCTTTAAATTCATAGCCTCTAATCGCATATTTTACAAGAAGGGTAACAAAAACTAAAATGACTTCTGAATCGACTTCTCTTAATTTTTTTGCAGCTTCAAGTCCATTCATTTTAGGCATATCGATATCCATAAACACAACATCAAAAACAGGCTTATAGTTTAATACAAACTCAGCACCATTTCTAAATCTTTTGATATGAAAATCAACATTAGCTTCTTTAGAGTATTTGCCTAAGCACTCCTCTAAATTTTCTACAGATTCGTTTTCGTCTTCTACTATTGCGATGTTATACACAAAGTCCCCCTAATTATAATATGAATAGATTTGAAGGCAAAAATAATAAATTATTTTTTATTTAGATATTGTTTATTATATTTTATTATAAGTTATGATTATTCGCAACTAAAAAGAATTCTTCCAAGTCTAATAAAGGTTGCGCCTTCAACTATTGCGATTTTATAATCATCGCTCATACCCATAGAAAGATTAGGAAGGTAGTATCTATCTTTGAGTAATTTTGCACGTTTAAAGACATTTTGTTTCTCGTAATCGTTCATATTCTTATCGGTCATAGCCATAAAACCTATGACTTCGATATTTTTAAATTCCCTCAAAGAATTCATAAAATATTCAAGATTTTCTTCTTTAACACCATTTTTAGTTGGAGAATCAGTTAGACTTAATTCAACAAAACATTTTAATTTTGTAGTTCTATTTTTTTCGATCATCTCAGCAAGTTTTAAAGAATCTAGAGAATGAAGATAATCGATTTTATTGATGATTTTTGCGGCTTTATTTCGTTGAAGATGACCAATAAAGTGCCAAATTATATTTAAATCTTTTAATTCATCTTGCTTCTTAAGGAGATCTTGAACTCTATTTTCACCAAAATTATTTATACCATTAGAATATAATTCTCTCATGATAGTGCTATCCACATATTTCGTTGCCGCAACTATAGTTACATTTTTTGTTTCTTCTAAGATTTTTTTAATATTGTTCATAATATTTGATCCAGTATTTTAAATATCTCATCTTCGTCTTTATAAGGATAGATGGTGTAAAATGGATTACCAGTAAGCATCGCTGATAATTCTGTTTTAGATTTGTTGTAGAAGATATATGATTTGATATTTAGTTTTTCAGAGAATGCTAATTCATAGCCGACGCCAAGTGATGGTGTTGTACATTCAGCGATTAATATATCAGATTTTTTCATAAAAGATATATCTTGTGTATAGATTTCACTGTCTTTATCGCGACCATTTTCTTTTAAGCTTAACGACATATTGCCGACATGTTCAGTAAGGACAATATGTCCTTTGCTTTTCATATAATTTATCATTTTCATATAGAGCATTTGGTCACTTCTTCCACCTCTAATTGATCCTGCAAAATAGATGTTCATTATTTTTTTGTGAAGGCTTCTATTTCTTCTTTTCTAAGAAGCCTTGATTCTCCTTCCTTTAAATTTTGATCGAGTGTGATGTCGCCAAAAGAAACACGCACTAGTTTTGTGACTTTATTAGAAAAATAGGCAAACATTCTTCTAATCTCGTGATATTTTCCTTCTGTGATGGTTATATATCCCTTTGTTTTATCTAAAAATTCAAGTTTAGCTGGTTTTGTTTCAAGACCATCTTTAAGAATGATTCCATCTTCCATTTTTTTGATTGATGATGATTTAAATGGCAGTTCTAATTCAAAATAATATTTCTTTTCAACATGATTTTTTGGGGATAATCTTCTGTGAGATGATTGACCATCATTTGTGATAATAAGAAGCCCTGATGTATCTTTATCGAGTCTTCCACAGGGAAATAAATCTTTTCTTATATATTCTTTTGGAAGGATATCGATAACTGTCTTATCAAGAGAATCTGAAGTTGATGAAACAACACCTAGAGGTTTGTTTAACATGATGTAGATATATTTTTCTAAAGAAATTTGTCTATCTTTATAAAACACTACATCCGTTTCTTCTACCTTGATGTCCGCTTTAATAGCGATTTCACCATTTATGGTTATTTCTTTATTTCTGATTGCCCGTTTGAAATCGCTTCTTGATAATATTTCTTGATTTGAGAATATCTTATCTAATCTTTCCATCTGATATCCTTTTTAAAAAGTCCCTAGAGAGGGACTAATTAAATATTATTTTAAATTTTTGATGTCTTCTTCTAACATCTTTATGAAATCATCTAATGACATTGAAATTTGAGCTTGTTCACCATATTTACGATATGTGACAGATAAGTTATCTCTTTCTTTATCGCCAAGAACGATTGAATATGGAATTTTTTGAACTTGAGCTTGACGGATTTTATATCCAAGTTTTTCTTCACTGCCATCAAGATCAGTTCTAATATGGGCTTCATTTAGTTTAGCTTCAACTTCTTTAGCATATTCTAGATGATTATCAAGCGATACTGGAATGATTTCTACTTGGTATGGAGATAGCCAAAGTGGGAAAGCACCGGCGTAGTTTTCGGTGATGATACCAATAAATCTTTCGAGTGACCCGAAACAAGCTCTATGAATCATAACTGGAGTTTTCTTAGTACCATCTTGTGCTATATAAGTACAGTTAAAACGCCCAGGTAGTTGCATATCGAGTTGGACTGTACCGCATTGCCAGATTCTATTCATTGAATCTCTAAGTTTGAAATCGAGTTTTGGGCCATAGAAAGCACCATCGCCTGGGTTGATTTTAAATTCATGGCCAGTTTTAAGACAAGCTTCTTCTAAAGCTTTTTCAGCTTGATCCCAGACTTCTATTGTACCGATGAAGTCATCTGGTCGAGTTGAAAGTTCGATAGAATAATTGAGGCCAAATACGCTATACATATAGTCATATACACTTATTATTCTCGATACTTCATCACCGACTTGATCTTCTGTGAGAAGGATGTGGGCATCATCTTGAGTGAATCCACGTACTCTAAATAAGCCATTTAAAGCACCGCTCGCTTCGTATCTGTGAACATTTCCAAGTTCAGCATATCTAAGAGGCAGTTCTTTATATGAATGAAGAGAATTATTGTAGATTTGAATAGCGCCTGGACAGTTCATTGGTTTGATTGCGTATGTCCCATCTTCTACTTCAACTATGAACATATCATCTTTATAATGATCCCAGTGACCAGATGTTTCCCATAATTCTTTATTTAACATGATAGGAGTATTCACAACTAAATAGTCATGTTTTTTATGATAATCTAGCCAGAAATCTTCTAATGTTCTTCTTAAAGTATATCCTTTAGGTAACCAGAAAGGAAGACCAGGTCCATATTCACTAAACATAAATAGTCCGAGTTCTTTACCGAGTTTTTTATGATCTCTTTTCTTTCTTTCTTCAAGGATATTCAGGTGGTTATTTAGTTCTTCATCCGAGAAGAATGATACACCATATATACGTTCTAGTTGTGGACGATTTGAGTCGCCTCTAAAATATGCACCAGCGATCGATAATAATTTAAAGTGTTTGATATATGAAGTTTTTGGAACGTGTGGACCTCGACAAAAATCCATATACGCTCCTTGAGTATAGATGGAGATAATTTCATTATCATCAACTTCACTTATTATTTCAGTTTTATATGGATCATCTTTAAAAAGATCTAAAGCTTCTTTCTTAGAAACTTCTTTTCTTGTGATGATTTCAGCACGTTTAGAAATTTCTAACATTTTCTTTTCGATTACAGGGAATATTTCTTCTGAGAGTTTTTGACCTGGAATTTCAAAATCATAATAGAATCCTTCTTCAATTGCGGGACCAACACCGAATCTTGCAAGAGGATATAATTCTTTGATTGCTTCTGCCATAAGATGGGCAGTTGAGTGATTTAATATTTCTAATGATTCTTTATCTTTTGCGGTGATGAATCTTATTTCTGAATCATTACTTATTAGTGTTGACATATCTTTTAATTCACCATCGACCATCATTGAAATAGATGCTTTAGAAAGAGATGGAGAGATTTTAGATGCAATCTCATATCCCTTAAGAGGAGCATCAAACTCCATATAATTATCTAATAATTTTATTTTCATAATGTAACCATTCCTATTTTTTTAAAATTCTTTGTAGCGATTTTGATATTTTTCTGTGATTGAGAATTCTTCAGTGGTTTCGATTATTCTTTCTACTATTCTTTGAGCTTTAATCTTTTCACTTTCGGAATTATCTTTTCTTAAGTGTGCCGTTGAAAGTTTTGAGATTGGGATGTTTGAAGTAATCACGAGTGGTTTATTCTTGATCATACGATAATTTAAGACAACACCTAGTACTTCATCTCTTATAAATTGATTTATAAGTTCCCCACCAAAATCATCTAGGATTAATAGATCACATATCTTTAATTCATCGATAATTTTCGATACTGTCTCTTCGCTGTCATCGCTGAATGATCCTTTGATTAATTGTGATAATTCAGGATAATAAACAGACACAACTTTATAACCTTTGTCGGCGATTTCATTAGCTATCGCAGATGCTAGATAGGTTTTTCCTGATCTAAATATGCCATAGATATACATCCCTTTCATCTGATTTTCACTCTTAAAGGTATTTACGAAAGTTCTTGCATAGTTATAGGCATTTTTTCTTTCATCTGAAAGGAGTTGAAAATCTTCAAACGTTGCTTCCGTGAGCTCTTTTGGCATATTGAAAAGCTTGATTTCTGATCTTTTAGAAAGTGGTTTGATTCTCATATAAGATGAAACAATCTTATTGTCGATTAAAGATAAGGTTAGGACAAAACCTTTGATGGTTTTAGATTCAAGAAGATTTTCAGTGTTTCTATAGGTGTCTTTATCGTATTCCATTAGTTTGATTAAACCTTCTTCAATCTGATAGCGTGTAAGATCATTATTCATCACAAAATCCCTGATTTCAGGGTTTAGTAATAAATTATCGATGATGTCATCGGTAGACATAACTGTGTCTACGACATGTTTCATAAGTAAATCTTTTGATTCTATCATGAACTAACCTCCATTTAAGAGTTTTTAATAAAGGATTTGTACCAATCATCAAATGGTTCTTCATCTGATTTAATCTTAGTGTTTTTAAATTGTTTAGAATATAGTGAGTTGATATAGAGGAATGCATCCCTCACAGTAACAATATTATTGTTATCCCAGTCTTTCTTTATTGTATCATAAAATTTAAAAGAGTGCATTTTCTTACCATTAGTCGAAAGAGAATAAGCAATTAAAAGCGAGATGATTGGATCATCTAGATTCAATTCATTCCTCATTCTTGATAAGGTATTTAAATCTGCATTAGATTGATATTTTGAACCATTCATAATGAGCGATTCTGGCTTGGTGTTTAAGAAATAATTGATATATTTTTGATCTGATAAATCTTCTTTTTCTTCTCTTTCTTTTTTTAATTGATTCTTAGAATATTTTTCATATGCTTTATTTATGAATTTTTTGATGTCATAAGAGTCTTCATCTTGAATATCATACATTATTCTAACCATTTCATTTAATGAAAGATTGAATAGATTTGCGATAGATGTGAAAGTGAATGAATCGTTGTTGTTTATTTTTACACTCTTCGATACAATTTCAGAAAATTCATAAAAATCAAATGGTGTCGCATCATATTTTCTTGTGTTTTTAGTGATAGTGTTTTTAAGATTTTTAAGTTCTAGTGAACTACTTGAATCGATTTCTAATTCATTAAAATTGAATGATTTTGAAAGAAGAGAAAATTGCGAACTAGATACATAATTTCTTAAATATTTAATAAGATCGGTTTTTATGAAACTGTCTTTGTCATATGGAGGATAGAGTGTGATTTTATCGCTTATCACTAATAAGCCCACATATGATAATGTTTCAAGGTGTTTGCTTATTTTTTCAAAAGAGAGTGCGTCTTCTCCTGACATATCAAAAATGGTTAGATATTTAAAAGTTGAACTATTTAGAGAATAAGAAATAGAATATAGAGTTTTATAGATATTTAAAGAACCTACGCCAATCATTGGCTTATATAACAATTCTAAAATTTGATAGTCAGCGCTATCAAGAATAAAATTATTATCTCTTTTGAGTTCTATTTCTTTTTTCTTTTCCATTATTTTGTTTGCAGTGTTCCTTTAAATACTAATATTTTATCGAGTTTTTTATAGAGACTATAGATGATTTTTTTAGGGTTTTTAAGAGATGCTTGAAAGAAACGGACAGAAAGATCGACAGACGATTCACTGACTACTTCTGATGAAATCTTGATAAAAATTTCATAAGTTTGTGTGCTTATGTACATCTTTCCTTCGTATTCATCAGCTTGTCTTAGACTCTTATTTTCTTCTATACAGATCTTTTGAAAAGCATCTTTAACTTCTTTTAAGCTGTTTCTATAGAATCTTGTCCTAAGTCGAGGATTGCTGTTTTTGATTGTGGTTTCTGCTTCTTTTTTAAATATACCCAAATCCCTAGACCTCCATCATCTTTAATAATTCTTTTACTTTAAAAAGTAAATCTTTCTTTGTACCATCATTATATACCATAAAGTCAGCTTTTTTTCTCTTTTCTTCTATATTTATTTGAGAATTAGATCTTTGAATAAAATCTTCGTAAGAAATACCTTTATTTTTCAAGATATTATCTCTAATAGCGGGACTTGAATAAACATCGATTATTTTATCGAATGTTTTTTCAAATCCACCTTCAAAAAGAAGTGGGACTTCTATAAAGATCACTTGAACATTCATCTTAGATATCTCTTTATATAATTCTTCCATCACAAAAGGATGAGTGATAGACATTAGGATATTATTTTTTTCTTTATCACTAAAGACAAGCTTTTTAAGTTCTTCTTTTGATGATATTTTCAATTTTTTCTTTATGGCATTTTTCATTTTAGTTGATGATTGAAAGAGATTATTATATATATCATCAAGTGAGATAGTTTCATACCCAAGATTATTTAAAATCTTTAATACAGATGATTTTCCTGAGGCATATCCACCAGTTATAACGAATAATTTCTTATTTTCGTCTTCTCTTTGGCAGTTTGGACAATAATATGTTCCCCTTCCTGCACATCTATCTTTTATTATGAAGGCGTTACATATTTTGCATCTTTCACCTTCTCTTAAATGAACTGAAAGTTCGGTTTGAAAATGGCCGATTTCACCGTTGAATGATTCAAATGATTTGATTGTTGAACCACCGAGTTTAATAGCTTTATTAAGAACGATTCTTGCAGATTCAATTAATTTAGAGGCTTCAAATTCAGTGATAGTGTTTGATTTTCTATGTGGATTTATAGAAGACATAAATAATGTTTCATCAACGTAGATATTTCCAAGACCCGATATGATATGTTGGTCGAGTAGTGCCGCTTTTATTGGTTCATTTTTTATCGTTAGTTTTTGATAAAGATATCTTCCATCAACATCAAATGGTTCAGGACCTACATCTTTTAGTGGATATTCATTATAGATATCTATATCTTTATTGAAACAATTGAATGTGCCAAATTTCCTTACATCATTATAGAAGAGATAAAAATTTTTAAAATTGAATCTTACAAGATCATGTTTAGATAGATCTTTTTCTTCTTTAATATGATATTTTCCTTCCATCCTTAAATGTGAAACAATGAAATGATTAGATAGCACAAAAATTAGATACTTGCCTTTTCTCTTAATATCTAATATTTTTTCATTATTTATTTGTTTAAGGGAACTGTAGCTTGGATAGAAAACATCTATATCTATTATTTCTTTATCGATAAGAGATAGAGATAGTCTTCTTTTTACAGTCTCAACTTCTGGAAGTTCTGGCATTTATTTGGCCTCATATAAAGTTTTTCCGTATCCGATTCCACAGATTAGTGGAACATCGAGTTTTACAGCATTTTCCATTATTTCTTTAGTAAGTGAGATTGTCCTATCTAGTTCATTTTTCGGAACATTTAAGACAATTTCATCGTGAATAGTAAGAATCAGTCTTGCGTGTAACATATTTTCTTTGATAGCTTTATCTAGTTTAACCATCGCATATTTTAAGATATCTGCAGCACTTCCTTGAATAGGGGCGTTCATCGCCGTTCTTTTTGAGAATTCTCTAAGATGGAAATTAGGTGAATGAATATCTCTAATGAATCTTCTTCTTTCAAAAATAGTTGATACATATCCATTTTCTTTTGCAAAATCGATTAATGAATTTCTAAATGGTTCTATTTTTGGAAAAGATTCATGATAACTTTTGATGAAATCAGATGCTTTTTGGAGACTTATTTTGGCATCTTTTGATAGTCCCCAAGTGCTCATGCCATAGATGATTCCAAAATTGATTGCCTTGGCACTTGAACGTTCTTCTTTAGTGACAGTATCTTTTCTTAAGATTCTTTTTGCGGTAGTTTCATGAATATCTTCATTGTTTTTGAAAGCTTTTATTAGATTTTCTTCGCCAGCCATATGCGCAAGAACTCTAAGTTCAATTTGTGAATAGTCTGAACTTAGGAAGAGAGAATCATTTTCGGGAATAAATATTTTTCTAAATTCACTTGATTCTTTATTTCTGATTGGTAAATTTTGAAGATTTGGTTCTGTAGATGATAATCTTCCGGTATCAGTTAGAGCTTGTTTATAGATGGTGTGGATGTGACCATCGCCTGATTCCATGAGGGCAGTTCTCACGCCATTTACATATGTTCCTTCTAATTTTGATAATGTTCGATAATGAAGAATTAGATCGATGATTGGATGCATATAACTTAATTCTTCGAGGACAGTTTGATCGGTTGAGTAACCAGTCTTAGTTTTTTTAGATGATGGGAGACCAAGTTCTTCAAATAATACTATTCCTAGTTGTTTCGGAGAGAGAATATTAAATTCATGATTTGCGATTTTATAGATTTCTTCTTCGGTATTTTTTAATTCTTTTAAAAGATTCTTTTCGAAAGCATCCAAAGAGAGAGTATCTACTTTTAAGCCTATCATCTCCATTTTAGCTAATACTTTAGAGAATGGTATTTCTATTTCTTCTAAAAGATATGTTTGTTTATTTTCTTCGATTTCTTTCTTTTCTCTTTCGTATGTCATACTTAAAGTGAAAGCTTTTTTAGCGATATGAGATGAATAAATTTCTATAAATGGAAGAGATTCTTTGTTTTTCTTGCCATATATCATCTCATCACTTTCTAGGTCATTATATCCAAAATAATTAGAGATGATTGATAAATCATCTTTTGTGAGATCTGGATTGATGAGGTATGATGCAAGAAGGGAATCAAAGATTACACCATTTAAAACGATGTCATCTTTTAGAAGGACATAATATATTTTCTTATAATCATATACACATTTTTTGAACGATTCATCTGATAAAAATAATGTAAAATCAAAAGAAGAGATAGCGACTTCATATGGAATGTAGAAGTTACCATATTCATTAGATAGTCCAAAGCCAATAGTGCTTGATGTATGATAATTTTCGTGCAATAAATCGAGGGTTAAATAGTTGATATCATCTTTAGAATAGATGTTGTCTAAGGAAAATGGATCATCTACTATTTTATAAAAAAATTCAGCTTTAATAGAAGACTTTGGAAGTTTTCTTAGGAAAGAATTAAATTCAAGTTCTGTATATAATTCTTTCAGTTTGTCATAATCTGGTTCTAGGATTTTAAAATCATCTTCTTCTATTTTAAAATCATAAGTTGGATCTAAGATAGCCATTTGTTTTGTGAAAAAGGCTGTGTCTTTATCTTTTACTAATCTTTCTTTGACTTTGCCATTGATTAGATCAATATTTTCATATATTCCTTCGAGGGAGTCATATTCATTTAAGAGTTTTTGAGCTGTGACAGGACCGATTCCTTCAACGCCAAGAAGATTGTCACTCTTATCGCCAATTAAGCCTTTATAGTCTGGGATTTGGTTTGGAGTGATACCTTTTTCTTGTCTTAAGGTTTCGAGATTATATTTTATTGTTTCTTTTTGTTTGGTGTAGAGTTGAAATGAGTTTGTGGAAATCAATTGAAATAAATCATTGTCATTTGATAAAACATCAATTTCATCAAAGACATTTTTGTACCTATTTTGGATTGAAGATATGATATCATCAGCTTCATAATCTTCATCTAAAAAGAAATGAACATTCATACATTCAAGATACTTATGAATATATGGTATTTGCATGATTAATTCATCTGGAGTTTCAGCTCTTCCAACTTTATAATCTTTATAGAGTTTGTGTCTTTTAGTCTTAGAGCCTTTGTCAAAAGCGACAGCGACATGAGTGTAACCGCCATCGATAATTTTTTGAAAAATATTTATAAAACCATAGATCATGTTTGTAGGGAAACCTTTTTTATTAGACATAAGATTTCCAATTGCCGCAGTTGCATAGTAAGCTCTAAACATGACATTGTTTCCATCGACTAAAAGAAATTTTTTCATAAATTTACTCTCTTTATTTGTTTAAGTTATAGATAGATTCAAGTCCTTTAAAGACCAAGTCTTTATCATATATTACATTTTTAGATTTTAGATTTTTGATAATGGTTTCAGAAAAGCCTCCAACAAAATAAGAAGGGGCATCCATCATATTGCATTCTTTTTTGATATTTTCTATATACCCATCTACAAGATATGTGAAGCCATTCCATATACCGCTTCTTAAAGATGATTCTGTGTTCATTCCAAGAAGCGTATATTCGCCTCTTAGTTTAGTATTTTCTATTAAAGATGCACTATTCACAAGGCCATTTAGTGATGTGAAGACACCAGGAGCGATTGCGCAGCCAATGAATTTATGATTTCTTACAACCACAAAGACAGTTGCGGTGCCAAGACTTACACCAATATATGAATCAAATTTAGGAGTGAGTGCTTCCATAATAGCAATTAGATCAGCACCTAATTCATTTTCTTCTTTTTTAGGATATATAGTGTTATAGATAAGATCATGTGAAACAATTATAGGATCGATGTTATATTTTTTGATAAGGTATTTTCTAAAGATATCAGCTTTTCCTTTTACGACAGAACTTATTATTGCGTTTTCAGTCGATTGAAAAAAGTCGTGGTTTGTATTAATAATTTCTTCTACAGTTTGATAACTAGATGTAGAGATTTGGATGAAAAAATCACGATTAATATTGGAAATTTTTGTATATGTGTTACCGATATCAATTAATAATACCATTCTATTCTCCTTATTTGAAGGAACCTTCTATATAATATATTGGATTCCCATTCATTCTAAATTTTGTTTCAAATTCTGTCTCAACTATAGGGATATTATAATCAACTTCACCATACTTATATCCATCTTTAAGAAGGGGAATGATAGTTTCTAGTGAATAATTATATAGATCATAATTATCAGTTTTTAAGCGAATAATACCATCTTCTTTTAAGATGATTTTATATTTATCTAAGAATCTTGGTGAGGTTAGTCGACGCTTTTCGTGTCTTGCCTTAGGCCAAGGATCAGGGAAGTTGATGAATATTTTATCTATTTCGTGAAGGGAAAAATAATCTAAGATATGTTCACAATCTTTGTTTAAGAGTTTGACGTTAGGTGTTTTTGATTCTTTCACTTTTGTGATTGCCCGACAGATGACACTGCTCATCATTTCAATACCAATAAAGAGAATATCAGTATTTTCTTTGGCCATTGAATTTAAGAATTTACCTTTACCGCAGCCAACTTCAAGATAGATTTTAGAATTATTATCTTTAGAAGATAAACTTTTCCAATTGCCTTTATAAAGTGTAGGATCATCTATACAGATATCTCGATTTTCTTCAATGATATTGAAAGCATTTTTAACATTTCTTAATCGCATATATTTTTAATTGCTTCCTCTATGATATATGAACTCTTGATTAGATTTTCAATAGATGCACTTTCATCTGGCATATGCATTGATTCAGCTTCATCTGGGAACACTGCACCAAATGCCACAGCGTTCTTAAAATCACGTGCATAGGTTCCACCACCGATTGACATAGGTTCAGTAAAGTCTTTAGTATAGTCACGATATGCTTTAAGAAGGGCTTGAACGAGATGTGAATATTTAGGGACATAGTGATATGTTGAATTGCCGAGAACTTTTAATTCTGCATTATATTTTTTAAGATGATCTTTAAGTGTTTCCATCTTTTCATCAAATATAAAGCCTTTTGGATATCTGATGTTTGTGACAATTTTGTATTCATTATCGTTGAATTTTGCGACAGCGATATTGTTTGATACTCTTCCCATTTCTTGGTCTATATGAGCGATTTTTAAATTTTCGCCATAAAAATCATCAAATTCAGAATCTAAGAATGAGAGAAAATTATTATTTATATATTTATTTAAGAATCTTGCGAGATGAAGGAGAGCATTTATACCTTTTTCTGGAATGGAACCATGGGCAGATTTTCCATATAATGTATAGGTATTTCCTTCTATTTCACCTTTAAGATTATTAGTAGATAAATATTTAGAAAATTCATTTTTAAGATTGAGATTCTTGATTGTAGCAACTGCCTTGTCTGGGACAACATTGCTGACAGTGCCACTATCAAAAGATACAAGATTTGAATCGTTGTCTTTCCCGCTTATTAATTCTGCGGAAATGCCTTTTTCTGCGTATATGCATGGGAAATTTGCATCTGGACTAAAACCATAATCACATTCGCCATATTTTTCAATATATCTTTCTAAACATCTTGAACCTGATTCTTCATCACAACCGAAGAAAAATCTAATTCGCATATTTGGATTAAAACCTTCATCTTTTAAACGCTTTAAAGCATAGAATGATGCCATAAGTGGGCCCTTATCATCGATAGCGCCTCTTGCATAGATTCTATTTTCTTTAATAATTGGATCAAATGGAGGGTTAGTCCATTTGCCTGTCGCAGGAACAACGTCTAAGTGACAGAGAATCAAGAGCACTTTTGATCCTTCACCAAATTCTAAAAAGCCAGCATAATTATCGATATTTACAGCTTTAAATCCATGTTTTTTGCCTAATTCTAACATAAATTCTAAAGCTTCTTTATTGCCTTTTCCAAATGGTTCAGTTGAATTTTCTTTATATGCATCTAAAACACTTGGAATTCTTAAAAGATTAGATAGGTCATTGATGAAATTATCATAATATGGCCTAAAGTTCTCCATAAAATTTTTTATCATAAATTATTCCTCGTGTTTAATAAGTGCGTGATTCTTTTTACCTTTTTTAATAAATGAATATGTCTTTTCGATAGCGTTTTCTTTTGATACGACAAAAGAAATATCGGTAACTTTAACATTGTTGACGCTGATTCCACCACCTTGAATGAGTTTTCTTGCCTCACTCTTTGATGGTGCAAGATTTGTCTCAACTAAAAGATCTATGATATTTTCATCTTCTTTGATTATAGTGACTTTGTCTTCTTTAAATGCTACTTCTATTTCGTCTTTTGAAAGACTTGATACATCGCCTTTAAATACGGCATCAGTGATTTTTAGAGCTTCATTGAGACTTTCTTCGCCATGAATCATAAGTGTCATTTCTTTCGCAAGAGCTTTTTGTGCGAGACGTTTTTCTGGTTCGGCATTAAAAGATAATTCTAATTCATCAATTTCTTCTTTTGTGAGGAAAGTGAATTGTTTTAATTCTTTGATTACATCTGAATCTGGAGTATTTATCCAAAATTGATAGAATGAATATGGACTGGTTTTGAGTGGATCTAACCATACTGCACCACCTTCAGTTTTTCCAAATTTTGTACCATCACTCTTTGTGAAAAGAGGTGCTGTAATACCGCCAGCCCAAGCATCTACACCATTTAGTTTTCTAATTAGTTCAAGACCTGAAGTGATATTTCCCCATTGGTCTTGACCACCGATTTGAAGTGTACAATTCTTTTCTTTAAAAAGATGTTCAAAATCGAGAGCTTGAAGAATCTGATAAGAAAATTCTGTATAAGATATTCCTGTATCTAATCTCGATTTAACTGTTTCTTTATTTATCATATAGTTGACATTGAATAGTTTTCCATATTTTCTTAAGAAAGAAATTAAATCTAATTTAGAAATCCAATCATAATTATTTACCATTTCACAGTTAAATAATGTTTTAACTTGTGCATATAGTTTTTGAGCGTTATTATCAATTTCTTCTTTTGTGAGCATCTTACGTTCTGCGGTTGGCTTTGGATCACCAATAAATCCTGTAGCACCACCTATTAGTAGCACTGGATGATGACCATATTTTTCTAATCTTTTTGCGAGAATAAAGACAAGAAGATGACCGACATGAAGACTATCTCCTGTTGGATCTGTGCCTAGGTAGAATGTTAGTTTATCATTATTTAATTTTTCATATACTGATTCATCAGTTACGTTATAAATTAATCCTCTGTATTTTAAATCTTCAATTAAATTCATATATTACACCTTTATTTTGTAGTACCTCTTTTTATAATTCCGTGTTTTAAAAGGATGCGACCTTTGTGGTTTGGTTTTTCATCTTCCATTTCACTAGTGAGAACTTTCATAGCTTTGGCACCAATTTCTGAGACTGGAATATCGACAGATGAAAGTTCAGGGTTAGTTAAAAGACTATATCTTGTGTTTTGAAAACCAAATATCGAAACATCATCTGGGATTTTCTTACCATTATTTATCATTATGTTCATGCATGATATTGCGATAGAATCTCTAACACCGATGATGCCATCTACATCGTTTGTGTTTAAGAAAGCAGTGATATCATCATAGTTGGAATTAAGATTACCTGATGTGTAACAGATTCTTGGGGTGAGATTTGCCTCATCCATAGCTTTGATATATCCATTTTCTTTAAGAATAGAGATTGGATATCGTTTGAGAGTTGTGAGAAGCGCAATCTTTTTTCTTCCTTCTTTTATTAGTTCTTTTGTGACTTCATAGCCGGCTTGTTCATAGTCGATTTGAACTGAACAGATCGATTCATCGTTTTGAATACAAGTGTTGACTAAGACGAGTGGAATGTTATAAGTATCACGAATCTCTTTTAAGAAGTTCTCACGTTTATCGGTGATTTCATCAACCATATAAAGCACACCATCTACTCTCATAGATAGAATATCTGAAACAAGATTTTCGGTTTTATCATCCTGTGGAGATGGAACAATTATTATTGAATATTTATATGCTTGCGCAACTGTCAAGATACCTTTAACCATCTCAGCGACTGATCCTCTTGCGAGGTCTGAACAGATAATTGCAACCTGGGTTGATTTGTTTGTCGCTAGGGCTTTCGCAAGGGTGTTAGCTTTATAGCCAAGTTCTTTAGCTACTTTTACAACTTTTTTTCTTGTGGCAGGTTTTACAAGTTCACTAAGTTTATTATTTAAAGCACGAGAAACAGTAGCGTTTGATACTCCAGCCTTTTTTGCAACATCATAGATTGTGGGTCTTCTATCAGACATACAAAAATCCTCCTTCCATATGATTATTTATTTTATAATAATCATAAGAGTTTTTCAATAAAAATGAAAACTTTATGAAATTTTTTCAAAAAGTTTTCATTTTATTTGCATATTTTCTTCTATTTAATGAAATTATTCTTTTACTGTACCATTGTAGATTGCCTTGATAGCTTTTTCAAAATCTTTGTTTTGGACACCGATGATGATACTTATTTCGCTAGTATTTTGTGAAATTAATTTGATGTTTATTTTATTTTCACCGAGAAGACTAAATAGTTTTGCAGAGATACCAGGCTTATATACCATATTTCTACCAACTACGGCAATTAGGGCAAGGCCATCATCGATTTTTATGTCGATTATATCTTCATTTTCTTTGAGATCTTGTACTATATCATAGATATTTCTTTTTACTAGATTTTCTTCTACTACTATACTAAATGAGTCTATTGAAGTTGGAATCGACTCAATAGGCACATGATATTTCTTTAATACATTTAATACATAGTCGATTATTTCAAGTTTCCCTTGAGATTTACTTTTGGTGATGTTTATAGCGAGAAAATCTTTCTTACCGGCTATGCCAGTTATGATATTGTTTGATTCAGTTTCATCTTTTGTGATGATAGTGCCAATTCCATCAGGATTAAAAGTATTTTTGATATAGAGTGGGATATTGAGATCTTGAATAGGAAGGATTGTCTCTTCGTGAATGACACTTGCGCCCATATATGATAATTCTCTAAGTTCATCATAAGTGATTTTTGAGATCAATCTTGGATTGTCGACTATCTTAGGGGAAGCACAATAAAAACCATCAACATCGGTGAAATTTTCATATCTTGTGGCATTTATGGCTCTAGCTAGAATTGAACCTGTGATATCTGAACCCCCTCTTGAGAAGAGTTTGATATCGCCATTTGGATAACTTCCATAAAATCCTGGCACAACAATTTTATCGATTTTGTTGTATTTTTCGTTAATTAGTTTATATGTCTTTTCATAATTGACTTTGCCATCATAGTTGAATTCGATGATGTCCTTAGCATCGATAAATTTAAAGCCAAGATATTCTGAAAGCATGAGAGATGTTAAATATTCCCCACGGCTTACAAGATAATCTTCACTGTTGATGTTTTTTTCGATTTCCGCAAATTCTTTTTCTAAATCTATTTTGAGATTAAGTTCTTTTTTGATGGTATAGAATCTAACCTTTATGGTATTAAAAACTTGATCATAATTGACTTTATATTTGACATGTGCTGAAAGAAGATATAATAGATCAGTGATTTTGTTGTCACTTGAGTCAATTTTACCAATAGCGCTTGATACTACTACTTTTCTATTATCATCTTTTAATACTATTTCTTTTACTTGTTTAAATCGTTCATAGCTAGATACACTAGAACCACCGAATTTTGTAACTACTATCATTCCATATCCTCCATAATTTTAAGCATTATCTCAACTGCGTTTGCTGCAGCACCTTTTCTTACATTATCCGCAACTGTATAGAAGATGATAGTGTTTTCAGTCGCAAGATCATCTCTAAATCTTCCACAGTAGACAAGATCGGTTCCAGTTGATACTGTTGCGACAGGATAACCATGGTTCTTGATGTCATCTACTACGATAATGCCAGGCTTATTTTCTAATGTTTCTAAAGCTTTTTTATAATTTATTTCTTTTTCGAATGTAGCTACAATCGATACACCGTGTGAATAAGGTATAGGAACTCTTACACAAGTTGCGGAGATTTTTATATCATCATTATGAAGAATCTTTCTTGTTTCATTGACCATCTTCATCTCTTCTTTTGTATAATGATTATCTAAGAAGACATCGATTTCTGGGATACAAGTTTTTGAGATGTTATATGGATAGAATTTAGGATTTTCACCATTTCTTGTATCATATAGATCATTTAGACCTTTCATTCCTGAACCACTCACAGCTTGAAAAGTTGTATAATTGATTTTTGTAACTTTAAATTCTTTGTCAAGGTAATAAAGTGGTAACACTGACTGGATTGTTGAACAGTTTGGATTGGCAATGATTTTATTCATTTTATAATCGCTAATATTTATTTCTGGAACGATTAGTGGGATATCTTTAACCATTCTAAAATTTGATGAATTGTCTATTACATATGCTCCACCAGCACTAAATTTAGGGGCATATTCATTAGACACACTCCCACCAGCACTAAATAGGGCAAAATCGACATTATCAAATTTTGCCTTCTTAAGGTCTATAACTTTATAAGTTTTATCTAAATACTTAATCTCTTTCCCCTCACTTTTTTCTGAAGCATAAAGATAGAGATTATTCACTTCTATTTTATATTCAGCCATGACTTTTAGAAATGTTGATCCAACAAGTCCAGTAGCTCCGACAATTGCGATATTATATTTCTTCATAAGTATTCATCCTCGCGTAAAATATTGGGTTTTTGATGTCAATTAAATCTATTTCTTTTGTGAAATAATAATTGCCACATTTTTCTGTATATAAATCTTTAGAAAGAGATTCGTGTGTATAGACAAAATATTTTGATTTAGGTCTATCAAGAAGATGATAGCTGCCTGATAAATTTAAATCCATCGTGCAGTTTTCATCTTTTATTTTTTCAATATCTGATATCACTGCGCTTGCGGTTGGATATTTGCCAGCACCTTTACCAGATAATTCTATTTTTCCATTAGTGCTTCCAAAGAAAGTTATTGAATTATATTCATCTTTGATAGATGCCGTTAAAGAATTTAATTTGAATAATACTGGTTCTACATTTAAATATATACCTGAATCACATTTATATGATTCAGCGATAAATTTAACTGTATAATCTTTTTCTTTTAGAAAATCTATGATTTCTTTAGAAATATTTTTGATTCCAAAATGACTGCAGTCATTGACATCTAAAAATGTGTGATAAGCGATACTTGAAAGAATTGATATTTTTCTAACCATATCAAGACCTTCAAGGTCATTTGTAGGATCAGCTTCTGCAAAACCTTTTGCTTTCGCAAGAGCGAGGGCATCGCTAAATTCCATTCCTTCTTCAATTCTAGATAGAATAAAGTTCGTTGTGCCATTCATAATGCCATAGATATGATTGACATCATTGATTTTTACATTTTCAATGAGTGTGTTAATAATTGGTATACCACCACCGACAGATGCTTCAAATAGAAAATATACGTCATTTTCTTTTGCGAGTTTTAAGAATTCATCAAGGTGAAGACTCACAACTTCTTTGTTGGATGTCACAACATTTTTATGAGCTTTTAATGCTTCTTTTATAAATCTATATGGGAGATCTACTCCACCCATTGTTTCAACGATGGTTGTGATAGAAGAGTCTTCTAAAATATCATCAAAAGAATCGGTGTAAGTATCACCGATGATATCTTTTTTAATTGGGAGGTCAAATACTTTTACTACTCTATCCTTAGTAATTTCTTTGACTCCACTTCCGATAACTCCATAACCTAATATTGCGATATTCATTCTATTACCTCTAGCATCATTCCTTTATCGTCTACTGTGACAGGAATGACATTTAGTGATTTATCTATATCTTTCATAAAATCTCTCGATTTTGACATGATAATAATCGTTGAACCAGAACCACTAATATTAACTGTAATCTCATATTTTGATTCTAATTCTTTGATTATTGGATAGTCTTTGATATAACTTCCACGATATTTTTCATGTATTGCATCCTTGCATGCGATTCTCAATATCTCCATATCGCCTTTTTCAAGAGCATCTTTTAAAAGAAATGCTCGAGATGCATTATAGAGTGTATCTTGATATGTAAGATTCTGCGGTAGAATCGATCTAGCTAATTCAGTTTTTAAAAAATATGGTGGTACAACAAGTGTAAATAATAAATCTGGACTAACCTTATGTTTAAAATGATAATACTTGTCATTATCTTTGATGCTTGAGACAAGTCCACCGTAATAAGCTGAAAGGATATTGTCTGGATGCCCTTCATATTTGATCATTTCTCTCACTAATGTTTCTTCATTAATGACATTTTGAAGCATAAAGTTTGCACTCACCATTCCTGCGATAATCGCAGTTGCGCTTGAACCGAGACCACGAGAGGTTGGAACATCAGCTTTCACAAGTGTTATTGATATAGGTATTATCTTAGTAGAATATTTTTCCATAATATATCTATATGTCTCATACACTAAGTTTTTGTCAATATTTTCAAAATTATTAAAAATGAATTTATCAGATGTTTCAAATTCATAAGTGTTATATAGAGTTAGTGACATCCCAAGATAATCAAATCCAGGACCGAGGTTTGACGTAGTCGCTGGGACTGTAATTCTAAATTTCATAAATAGGGTTATACTCCTTAGATATATTTATAAACATCTTCTTCGTTCACTTCGATCTTTTTTGTCTTAGTGTTATATGCTTTAAGAAGATTTTTTGGAGCATCTTCCATACTAAATTTGATTTTGACATCACTTAATGCTTTTTCAAATTTATATGGAGATGCGGTTGAAATAATGATGGTGAATGTATTATCTTTGTATTTGTTGTAAGCGATTTTTGCGACTGCAGTATGAGGATCTATAAGATAATTTTTATCATTAAATTCTTTTCTTATTTCATCTAATACTTCATGATTTTCTGCATAATAAGATACAAAGTCTTTAAATAGTTCTTGGTACTCATCTATTTTCATAATACCAGTATTTTTAAAATCATCATATAAAGATTTAACTTTTTCAGTGTCTTTATAGAAATAATAAATCAGTCTTTCAATATTTGAAGATACTAAAATATCCATTGATGGTGAATATGTTTTGATGAATTTTCTATTTCTATCATAGATACCTGTGTTGATGAAATCATATAGAACTTTATTGTCGTTTGTAGCACAAATAAATTTCTTAACTGGAAGTCCCATAGTTTTTGCGATATATCCAGCTAAGATATTGCCAAAATTACCAGTAGGGACAGAGATATTTATTTCATCATATAATTTTATTTTATTTTGTCTTATCAGTTCAAAATAGCCATAAAAATAATAGATTATTTGTGGAAGAAGTCTTCCAATATTGATTGAATTAGCACTCGATAGGTCTTTTATTTTCAATGAAAGTTCTTTAGCAAGCCTTTGACAATCATCAAAATTACCATTTAATGCAAGTGCTTTATTCTTTTCTGTACTAAAATATAACATTTGTTTTTCTTGAAGTTCTGATACAAGATTATTTGGATAGAGAACTATCACTTCTGTATCAGGGCTATTTTTAAAACCTGAAAGAGTCGCAGAACCAGTATCACCACTCGTCGCAACTATAATCTTCTTGTTTTTTAAGAAGAATGGTAAGAAAGATAATGCAACATCTTTAAAAGCGAGCGTTGGCCCATGAAAGAGTTCTAGATAAGCATAATCTTTAAATGATTTAACTTTTATATCGAAATCTGGATATGTTTTAGAAATATAAGAATCTAGATTTGGAATATAATCTTTTAAGATTTCGATTACGAGATTATGATATGATAAATCTTTTAATGACTCTAGATCTACTCTCTTAAAAGAATCTATGACAAAAAGACCGCCATCATTTGCGAGACCTTTTTCAATTGCTTTAAAGATGTCATATTCTTCTTTTGACCTTGTCGAATGTACCATATATCTCCTTTATTTTTAAAGATATTTTTTGATTATGTTTTGCATTAAATCATACTTCTTTATCATATCTTTCGCAAGCGATATTTGTGATTTACTTCTAAAAAAGTTTTCTTTTTTAGTTTTTGTCACAAAATATTTATCTCCCTCTAGATAATCTGTAAGAAATCTAACGCCAAGTTCTATTGTGACAGATATAGCACCTAGTGCCAGTGTTTCAAGTTCTTTTTTTGATAAGCTCGATTTAGTTTCTTCTAAAAAACCTTTTGTAAAAGCATCAAATTTTTCAATAGATATATGCAGTTCCTGGTTATAATCACTATCTGCTTCACCACTAATAGATCTTATTCCATCGCCATAATCATATTGAATGAGTCCTGGCATGATGGTATCTAAATCTATTACTGCAAGATGTTTAGATGTCGTTAAATCAAATAACACATTATTAAATTTAGTGTCATTGTGAGTAACTCTCATTGGAATTATGCCATCAAGAAACATCTTATAAAGACTTGTCGCATAATCTTCATATGATAAATATTCATTAATTAGTGATGAACATTCATCTTTTCTATTCATTATGTCGAATTTTGTCGCATTTTTAAGTGCTTCATATCTTTTTATAGTGTTATGAAAATCTTCGATAGTTGTATAGAGATTATCGATATTGAAATCACTTAATAAATTTTGAAAATTGCCAAAAGCTTTACCGGCTTCATATATGATAGATAAGTCATCTGTCGAATCATATGAAACTGAATTATCGACAAAGCGATATAGTCTATATAACATATCATTAGATGCTTTATAATATTTTTTATCATCTAAGGTTTTCTTAAAATGAAGAACGTATTTTGATGCATCTATAGGATTTGTAAACTTCTTTCGCATAAAACTGGTCGTATTAAAGATATTTTCCATCACTATATCTGGATTTTTAAATACATATGTGTTGATACGCTGTAATATATAATATTTTGTGATGCCATCTAAAAGCACAGTCACTTTATATGTTTTATTTATGCGACCTTTATTTATTAATTCATAATTTACGATTTCACCTTCAACTTTAAAGTTGTCTAATATTTCTCTTATTAACATATTCTTTAATAAAAAGGGACTATACATGTCCCTTAATAAATTCTCTTTTTATTTCATCAATTAATAATACAGACTGGTTATGATAATCACAAGTATTTGGATCTTTCTCTTTACAATTATCGCAAGATGCTTTAGGAAATATACGTTTTTCTGGTGGTATGAACGCTCTTATATCATCAGAATTATATCCTACTTCAAGAAGGTTATTTGCGACAATGATTGGTCTTTTTAAGACAGTTGGATTATTGATTATAAAATTTATGAGTTCAGATGTTTTCATCTCTTCAATATCTAGATTGTTTTCGATGAAAGGTTTAGATCTTTTGGAAATGATATCATCAAAACCATTAAGGGAGTTTTTTAACATTCTAAAAATATCTTCTTTTGTGAGTCTATCACGAAGAATGTTAATCGTCTCGTATGGAATATTTTCATCTTGGAACCATTTGATTGTCTTTCTGCAAGATTGACAAGATGGTGAAATATATAGATAAATCATCTTAAGCAGTTATCCTTTCTATATTAATTATATATGACTTAGGCTTATTTTGCAAAAAATATCAATATATTTTTTATTAGTTCTAATATATGAAAAAATACAAATTTATAGTAAAATGTTTTTTGGGGGTTTTATATTTATGAACTGGGACCTAACTAAATATTATAAAACATATGAAGATTTTAGAGAAAATCTTAATGTTTTTAAAGATCTTGTGGAAAAATTAAAAGATTATAAAGGCACTCTAAATGATGAAGTTAAATTTAGAGAATATTACGATATCCTTATTTCTATTGTCGAAAATTATGAAAAATTATATTTATATGCCAATTGTAAAATAGATATCGATAGAAACAATATAGAAGCTGTAAATGATTTTCAAGATGTTCTATATACTTTCCAAAAACTAAATGAGAATACATCTTTTGAGGATTCCGAGATTCTATCACTTAAAGAAGATTATGTATTTAGTGTTATTGAAAAATATGATGAACTAAAACAACTTAAATTTTCTTTTACTGATTTGTTTAGGAAGAAAGCACATACTCCATCATCTTTAGAACAAAAGATTATTGCGAATTATAGTAGCTTATCAGATAACAATAGAGAAATATTTTCATCTCTTTCTACTTCTGATGTTAAACCACATATGATAAAACTAGATAGTGGCGAAGAAATCGATATCAAAGATGCCAACTGGA
The DNA here is from genome assembly GCA_017960565.1 of bacterium. GTDB lineage: Bacteria > Bacillota_I > Bacilli_A > Izemoplasmatales > UBA1188 > UBA1188. The sequence goes on from JAGCYY010000002.1 coordinate 26,217, forward strand.
CATCAATGATTAGAAAATCTAAAAGTGTCAGTGAAAGAAAGAGAATATTTGAAGCTGAATTCAAAAGATTTGATGAATACAAAAACACCTATGCAGCAATCTATCTATCGACACTTAAAGCAGATATAGCGCTCGCAAAAAGCAAAGGTTTTGATACAGCTATAGAGATGTATCTTTATAGGAACAATATCCCAGTCTCATTATATTTAAGTTTGATTGAAATAGCTCACGATACAGCACCTCTTGTCAAGAAATATCTTGAATTAAGAAAAAAGTTTCTGAAGCTTGATGAATATCACACATATGATAGATTCTTAGATTTAGTTCAAGATGAAAATTCTAAAAAATATTCATATGAAGATGCCAAAAACTTATTCTTTGCCTCAATTGAAAAATATGATGAAGAATTTAGAAAATTCGCTCATACAGCACTAGAAGACGGATATGTAGACGTTTATCCAAAAGATGGTAAAGTTTCAGGAGCATATTCTAATTCAACATCAAATGCTCATCCATGTATTCTTCTTAATTTCAATGAAGATTTAGATAGTTGTTTCACATTAGCACATGAAGCAGGCCACTCAACTCACAGCCTCTTCTCAATGAAATATCAAGATGTGATGACAACGAACTACACCATCTTTGTAGCTGAGATTGCTTCAACCTTCAATGAACATAATCTTCTCGATTATCTCATTATGAAAGGCACTCTAACAAGAAATGAAAAAATCAAACTCATTTCTAATGCAATAGATAATATTGTAGCTACATTTATGCGCCAAACATTATTTGCTGAATATGAATATATCGCTCATACGATGGCTGAAAAAGGTGAAGCTATCACTGAAGAAAGTTTATCTAACATCATGGTAAAACTCTATCAAGAATATTATGGATTAGATATCAATAAAGAAATATACAAAAAATATGTATGGGTATATGTACATCACTTCTTTATGTCACCATATTATGTATACCAATATGCAACTTCTTTTGCAGCTTCTCTTGCGATTTATCAAAATGTAAAAGAAGGAAAAGAAAATGCATTCAATAACTATCTAGATTTATTAAAATCAGGTGGATCTGATTATCCAATAGAACTTGTGAAGAAAGCTGGCGTAGATTTTACAAACACCGATTGCTTAAAAGCCGTTAAAGCAAGATTTAAAGACTTATTAAATGAATTAGAGGAAGCAATAAATGAATAATTTTTTATCTTTAATAGAAATAGGAGATACTAAAACATTTACTATTATCTCTGTAATACTTGGTGGACTTGGTATATTCTTATACGGCTTAAATCTGATGTCATCTTCTCTAAATTCTCTAGCTGGTAGTAAACTTAAAGAGATAGTGACAAAAGCTACTGACAACATCTTTAAAGGATTCTTAATTGGATTCATAATCACAATAATCGTTCAATCGTCAAGTGCAACTACAGTTATTGTAGTAGGACTTATTAGTGCAGGATTGTTAGATTTAAAACATGCACTGCCAATTATGATTGGTGCACATATAGGTACTACCGCTCTTGCGTATATCATCTCACTTAATGTAATATCAACTATATGCCTTCCATTAATCTTCGTTGGAGCATTCATAATAATGCTTATCAATGGTAGAAAATGGAAACTGTCAGGAAGAATTATAACTGGTATCGGTTTTCTATTCTTCGGTCTTGAACTTATGAGTATTTCTTTTGGATCTTTCGCCGAAACAGACTGGTTCAACAACATTATGACTACACTTGGAGATAACTTATTCTTAAGTTTCTTAACCGGTATGGTTTTAACAGCAATAATCCAATCTTCAGGTGCCTTCATCGGTATCGTTCAGGAATTATATATCACTACTTCTTCAATGACACTTGCATCCGCTATTGCCCTCGTAATAGGTTCTAATATCGGTACTACAATCACTGCATTCCTTGCGAGTTTAGGAGCTAATAAGACAGCTAAAAAAGCCGCAATTGCGAACACATTTGTCATATTAATCGGTGTGATTATCTTCTTACCTCTCACTGTTCCAGTATCAAAATTGTTCATATTGATTGAAAATTCGGTGTTTGTTTCAAGAAATAAATTCACACTTGCCTTCTTCCATACCTTCTTTAATGTGATTGGATCAGCGGTTGCCTTACTTCTCTTAAGATATATAATCCTTCTTATTAATAAACTTATTAAGGAAGAGGAAAGAAAAGTACTTCTTGCTGAAAAACTCAATAAAGAACTATTAAAATCTCCATCTCTTGCGCTTGAAGCCGCAAGACATGCGATTATTGAAATGAATAGCATCATCATCAAAATGTATGATACATCTATACATTATTTCAATGAAAACAATGAAAAATATTTTGAAGAAATCAACAATGAAGAAGAGAATGTCGATCTATGTGAGCACTTAATTCATGACTATATTATGCAGATAAGTGAAATTCACTTAAATAGAAAAGATGCATTCTTACAAACTCAATATATCGATGCAATTAGAGACTTTGAACGTATCGCTGATCATGCTGTTAACTTTTCAGAATATCTAAAGAGATATTATGAAGAAAAGAATATGATGAGTGATGAAATGCACGAAGCTCTTCTTAAGTTCTTCAATATCTGTAGGAGTCAAGTTCAAGATTCTATCATCGCTTTCGAACACAATGATATTATTCTTGCGGATAAGGTAATCAAGCGTGAAGAGACAGTCAACAAGATGGAAAAAGAATATCGTCTAAATGTTCATTCATATCTTAAAGTTGGTGAAGTATCACAATTAGATATTCTCTATATCGATTTAGTATCAAATCTTGAAAGAATCTCTGACCACACAACAAATATCTGCCAGATGATTATTGACCCACATATGATGTCAACATTAGTTACCGGAACAAAGTAATTTATTGACAAAATATAAAAATGTATTAAAATCTCTTATATAAAGACGTCTGTATAGATGATAGTATGTAATAATATAATACCCATTTTAGAGAGTTCATCCCTGGCTGAAAGATGAATATGGCATATATTTATGAACTGGAATCATTTAAAGTCTTTTAATTTAATAAAAGTGCTTCTTCTTTTGAAGAGGAATTAAGGTGGCACCACGGTTATTCAATCGTCCTTTATAGTTTACTATATTGGGCGATTTTATTTTTATCTAGGAGGTTAAAAAAATGAGAATACTATCAGGAATTCAACCAACAAATACACCAACACTCGGCAACTATCTTGGAGCAATGAAAAATTTTGTAAAACTACAAAATGATTTTAGCGATGCGGACATCATCGTTTTTGTCGCTGATCTACATTCTATTACCGTTCCAAGAGATAGACAAGAATTAAAGAAAAATATAAGATCACTCGCTGCACTTTATATTGCGACAGGATTAGATCCAGCAAGAACACATATTTTTATTCAATCAGAGGTTCCATGTCATAGTGAACTAGCATTCATCCTTGAATGTAATTCATATATTGGCGAAATGGAAAGAATGATTCAATTTAAGGAAAAGAGTGCTAAACAAGGTCAAACTGTTACCACAGGTCTTTTAACATATCCATGTCTTATGGCATCAGATATACTTCTTTATGATGCAAACTATGTACCAGTAGGTGAAGACCAAAAACAACATGTTGAACTCACAAGAGATATTGCAATAAGGTTTAATAATAAATACGGAGATACATTTGTAGTACCAGAACCTTACATTATGAAGGGTGGTGCAAGAATTATGAGCCTACAAGATCCACTTCATAAAATGAGCAAATCAGATCCAAATCCGAAAGGATACATCACTCTTCTTGATGATATAAATGAAGCTAAAAATAAGATTAAAAGAGCTGTGACTGATTCCTATGGATCAGTAAAATATGATAAAGAAAATCAACCTGCAGTATCTAATCTTATGGAAATCTATTCTAAACTCAAAAATATTTCTTACGACGAAATCGAAAAGAAATATCAAGGTCTTGGTTATCAAGAGTTTAAAGAAGATTTAGCTGAAATAGTTGGCAATGAACTTAAAAATATTCAAGAAAAGTATCATGCAATTATTTCATCAAATGAACTTGATAAGATTCTGGATGATGGAAGAGATTATGCTTACAGACTTGCGAGAAGAAAGATTGAAAAAGTTCATCATAAGATTGGGCTTGGCAGAAAATAAATATTTGAAGACATCTTTATGTCTTCTTTTTTTATGCAATAATTATATAACTGCAATATAATTGCAAAATTTTTAAATTCTTTTTGATATTTATATAAATTTATTATATAATTTCATTAGTATTAATTATATTTTATTAATTAAGGAGAATAGTTAAATGCAAAGATTTGCGAACGTTCAGAAAAACACTGACGTAACAAAAAGAGAGCTCGAAAATAGGGAAGTATCTTATAGAGCAGCTCTTGAAAGTATCGTACTTTTAAAAAACGATGGTGCACTCCCTCTAAAAGGCAAAAAAATTGCACTTTATGGAGCTGGTGTATCTTACACTATTAAAGGTGGTAGTGGATCAGGCGAAGTTAATGAAAGACATCCGATAACTATCCTTGAAGGAATGAAAGATGCTGGATTTGAAATTACTTCTATGCCTTGGATTGAAGCATTTGAAAAAGAATGTGAAGATGCTTATGTCTACTATAAAAAACACCATAGAGGATTAATATCTCTAATCAACTCAATGGCTAACCCATTCACACCTCCAGCTGGAAAAGAGATCACTGATGAAGAAATCGCAATGAGTGATTGCGATACTGCAATCTATGTTGTATCACGTCAAGCAGGTGAAGGTGCTGATAAGAAGATTGAAAAAGGTGAATTTGATTTACAAGAAATCGAAATTAATTCAATTAAAAAGATGGCTGAATCTTATAAGAATTCAATCTTAGTTATCAACTCAGGTTCTTATATGAGTTTATCAACAATCGATGATGTGAATCTATCTGCGATTATCTTCTTCTGCCAACAAGGTCAAGAAGGTGGACGTGCTTTTGCTGATCTTGTTAGTGGTAAAGCATCTCCAAGTGGTAAACTTACAGACTCTTGGGCAAAAGATTATAAAGATATTCCTTATGCTGATGAATATTCTTATAGAAATGGTGATACAAAGAATGAATTCTATCACGAAGGTATTTATGTAGGCTATAGATATTATGATACATACAAAGTTGAACCAAGATATCATTTTGGTTATGGTCTTTCATATACAACATTTGATATTAAGACTATAGGTGCTAAACTCGATTCTACTAAGGTATCACTTGATGTTGAGGTAACTAATACTGGTGAATATGCTGGTAAAGAAGTTGTACAAGTATATTCTAGTGCTCCAAAAGGAGAACTTTCAAAAGAATATCAAAGACTTGTTGCTTATAAAAAGACTAAAGAACTCGCTCCTAAAGAAAAACAAGTTCTCACTATCGAATTCTCAGTATCAGAACTTGCATCTTACAAAGAATCAACTGCTGAATATCTCCTTGAAAAAGGTGATTATATCTTAAGAGTTGGTAATGCATCTTGTTCAACTACTCCAGGTGCTGTAATTAGTTTAGCAGAAACAGTTGTAACTGAAAAACTCACAAACATCTGTAAGGTTGATACAGAGTTTGAAGAACTCGCTCCTGTTACAAGAGAAAATGAAGACAGTCTTGATGGTGCATTCAAACTAGAACTTGATCCAAAGGCAGTTAAAACTAAAGTTGTTGAATATAAAGACCCTGAAATCTTCCACAGCAAGGAAGTTGATGAAATCATGGCTAGACTAAACAATAAAGAAAAAGCTACTGTATGTTGTGGTATGGGCTTTGGTGGAATGATGTCTACAGATAAACTCTACACTCCTGGTGCAGTTGGAAGATCTACAGATAAATTCTACGATAAAGGTTTAATCAATGTAAGTATGGCTGATGGTCCTGCTGGACTTAGACTTTTAAGAGAATCTGCAATTACTCCAAAAGGCAAACTCAAATTCGTAAGAGGCAGCTACCTCATGAGTTTCTGGAACACAATGCCTGAATTCATTCTTAAATTCGTTCTTCAAAAAGAAGGAAGAGATGAAAAGATGTATCAATATTGTACTTCTTTCCCTGTTGGAACATCTATCGCTCAAACATGGAATGAAGAACTCTGTGAAGAAATTGGTAAAGCTGTATCAAAAGAAATGGATGAATACAATATCACTTATTGGTTAGCACCAGCTCTTAACATTCATAGAAACCCACTTTGTGGACGTAACTTTGAATATTATTCAGAAGATCCAGTTGTATCTGGTAAAACTGCTGCCGCTATCACAAGAGGTGTTCATTCAATTCCTGGTAACTATACAACAATCAAACACTTTGCATGTAATAACCAAGAAGACAACAGAAATAAATCTAATTCACATGTTCATGAAAGAGCATTAAGAGAAATCTACTTAAAAGGATTTGAAATCTGTGTTAAAGAATCAAATACTAAATCAGTAATGACTTCATATAATCTAGTAAATGGTATATATACTCCAGATTCTTATGATTTATGTACTAAAGCTCTTAGAAATGAATGGGGATTTGATGGTGTTGTAATGACTGACTGGAGCAGTACAGTTGGTGGACATGGTGACACCGCTGTTGCCGTTTCAATCGGTAACGACTACATTATGCCAGGCGGTGGCGGATGTGTAAACAAAGTTGCAGCTGGTGTTAGAAAAGGTGTAATCACTCAAGAACAATTAGATAGAGCATGCGCTAATATCATTAGAAGCGTTGTTGAATCTAACGTTGCTAAGAGAATCAAACCTGATATGTTCAATGAAGAATAAAATAGATAACATCTATGAGAGCTAAAAAGATGGTTCATTCGAATCATCTTTTTCTTTTTATTTTTTTCATAAAAATATTATCAGCATTTTTACTGATTTTTTGTCAGTATTATTATATCGATAAATATATAGTTTTTTCTCAATACCTATACTAACAAAAAAACTGTCTAGAATTTCAGTCTAGACAGTTATCAGCTTTATGCAATATATTACTGGTTTTGTACTTCTTCATTGTTTTCTATGATATCTTGTTCTTCTTTGTGAGCTTTCTTCTCCTCTCTTCTCTTTTGCAATTTTAATTGTGCAAGATGTAAGAATCTTGATGAAAAGAAGCCAAATGGTAAGAATAAGAATAATCCAGAAAGCAAATGCCACCACTTAAATTGTAACTCTATATCATGGAAATTAAGAATAAACATTGAGATGATGGATGCAGTTAAGAAGCCAAATATTAGATACATACATATATCTCTGTGTCTTTCAAAGGCTCTGCTGATTGGCTTTGATATAAATATAAGTGATAATGCTCCACCAATGATAAGCGGTATCATTATTTTTAAAATATCAAGTACAAAGACTGGGTCTTGGTATTTTGAAAATACTGTAATATCACTCATAGCGTTAAGCACTGGATAATATATTCCAAATACCATAAAACAGAGTGATCCAGATATACCTGGAAAAATCATTGCAGTTGCCCCAAAGGCTATTGCAAAGAAAAGTGTCAGCATCTGCCAAATAGAAACATCAGTCCATCTTTCATTGTTTCTTTGTATATCTTCTCCTATTTCTGAGGTAATTAAGATTTGATTTACAATTGTAAGTAAGATAATTGCAAGAAAAGCAATTAAGAATGCGATGATATATGTTTTCTTCTTACCGGTTTTATAGATGGTTATATATTCATTTTTATCATTATACATTCCCCCAAGCAAGATTCCAGAAAAGAGACAGATCATTTCAAGAAGGATATGACTGAAGGCGAGATCTAATAATCTTGATGCACCTAAAAATCCTACCGCAACACCTAAGAAAATCTTTATAAGGTATAAGAAATTTGAACCAAATTTCTTTGTGAGATTAGCTAAACTCTTAACCATTGGTTCATATATACCGGTAATAAAAGCGATGGTTCCCCCACTAATTCCGGCAATCATATTGGCTATTCCTATCAATATTCCTTTTAAGAAAAGAGAGATGAAACCTTCTTTTTTCTCCATATTACAAGACCTCTATTATTTCTCCAAAGAGATCATATTCTTCTGAACCAATGATTTTTACATTTACTATATCACCAAGCTTGATATCATTTTCAAAAGGACATGTGGCAACAATTTCACCATCAACGTCATCAGGGGCAAACATATAGTTTCTTACACTATATGTGTATGATTCCTCGTCATAAAAATCAACGATACATTTATATATATTATTTATTAATTTTTGTTTTTCTTCTTTCGCAATTTTCTCTTGAGTCTTCATTAAAATATCATATCTTTTTTTAGATATAAAACCAGGGACTCTATGTTTCATATCATATGATAAAGTATTTTCTTCTCTTGAGTAGATAAAAGCACCCATATGAAAGAATCTTGCTTCTTTGATATATTCTATTAGTTCAAAGAAATCTTTTTTAGTTTCATAAGGAAAACCTACCATCATAGTTGTCCTTATAACGGCATCTGAGATTTCTCTTTTTATTTTCTTAATAAGCTCAAGAGATGATTCTTTTGTAGAATGTCTATTCATAAGCTTCAATATTTTATTTGAAGCGTGTTGAAGTGGAATATCAAAATAAGATGCGATATTATCGTGGGTCTTGATGCATTCAATTAATTCATCAGTCACAGTTTCAGGGTAGATATAGAATAATCTTATTAAGAATATGCCATCAATTTTGCTTAAGTTTTCAAGCAGTTCAGTAAGCATCAATTTATGATAATTATCTACGCCATATTTTGATGTATCTTGAGCGATGAGATTTATTTCTTTTGCACCACGTAGAACAAGTAGTTTTACTTCTTCTAATATATCATTCATATCTCTTGAGACATATTTTCCCCTTATTAGAGGAATAGCACAGAATGAGCAGTTATTGTTGCAGCCATCTGCGATACGAACATATGGGGTATATAATGAAGAGATAAGAACTCTATTATTGAATGACATTTCAAGATTATTATTATAATCAAAAAGGTGACTCACAAGTTCACCAAATTTTGGATATTCGTGTATTGATATTACTAGATCTATGTTTGGAAATGTTTTTATTAAGAATTCTTTATATCTTTCAGCAAGACAGCCACAAACGATGAGTTTTTGGTTTTCTTTCTTTTCATTTAACACTCTTTTTATTTCGTCAAGAGCTTCTATTTTTGCACTATCTATAAAGCCACAAGTATTGATTATGATAAGGTCAGCATCATCTTGATCTAAAGTTATGGAAAAATTATCCTTAGTTAGCATACCTAAGATCATTTCAGAGTCGATTTGATTCTTACTGCAACCAAGTGAAATCATTCCTACTTTCATTTTATTTTTTCTTCCTTTCTTTTGTGACTGTTTCCTTTTTCTTTTTAGGTTTTACCATATATAATAAACCTATTGTACCTGGACCGCAGTGTGAACCAATTACGGAACCTGCATTGGTATTATAGATATGTTTGAAACCAGTTGTTTCTTCTAGTAAAGCTATTATATAATTCGCTGCTGAATCTGAACAAAAATGTGTAACCATCATATATTCAAGATCACAATCTTTGATTTCTTTCATCATATCAGTATAGATTGTCTTAATCGCAACATTTATATTTCCTATAGGTTTTTTGCCAACTAATAATTTACCATTTGATACAACAATTATTGGTTTGATTGAGAATATTTTTACGATGAAACCAGTTAATGCGCTGCATCTACCACCTTTTACCATATAATCTGTAGTATCTATACAGAATGATGCATGAATGTTAGGCGTAATTTCTGTATTAACTTTTTCTTCTATTTCTTGTCTTGTAAGACCTTGATTAATAAAATCTCTAATCTTTAATAATACAAGACCAGTAGCGCTTGATAAATTGTTTGAATCGATAATAGTAACTAAATCAGGATTCTTACAAGAATCTTTAGCAATTAGAACTGATTGATATGCACTAGAGAGTTTAGAACCGATTCCAGAAAAAATAATTTCATATCCTTTATCAATATAATCATTAAAAACTTCCTCATATTTACCAGGACCAATACAGCTAGTTTGTGGAAGTTTACCATTTTTCTTAACTTTTTCTATAATATCTTGTTGATGGATATTGATACCATCATAATATGTTGTTTCATCACCATCAAAAGAAACGACTAAAGGAATGACTTCAAGGTCTAATTCTTTTATAAGTTCTTTTGTTAAGTCAACTGTTGAATCAGTAATTAGTTTTATTTTGGACATAAATAAAACCTCCGCCATATTCTTGTATTATTATAATCTATATAGGCCAATAAATAAAGTGTTTTTTGCTTAAAATGCAATATGTATATGTTTAACAAGTGATAATGTCTTAAATGTACACAAGGGAAAATGTCCCAAACTAAATTAATTATTAAATAGATAGAATGTAGTCATATCTTCCATCCATTAATAAGCGATTATGTCCTCATGATATAATTTTATTACGGGGGAATAAAGCACATGAAAAGGATAAAATTAAAAATGAATGAAAAACTAAAATATGAAGTAATAAAAGATTTAATAGATCACAAAGATTCAAATGGTAAAATATCTACCAATAGAAAAAGAAAGGCCAGCCTAAAACTAAATATATCAATAAGACAAGTTAATAGAC
>JAGCYY010000003.1 GCA_017960565.1 bacterium
ATAAAAACTATGAATCTAACAGAGGGGCAAATAAACGATATAATTTATTCATAATGTCCCAAAATAAAATTAGCGAAGAACTAACAAAATTCTTCGCTAATAAACAATATTTTTTGGGACATTATCGAAAGTTATTGACAAAAGAAAATGTGGTTACCATTTAAGTAACCACATCATCTTTTAATTTTCGTTCTTAATTATCTAACGAAATCAACAGTAACATTACTGTAAGTTTTAGTTTCAGCACCTTCAGGATTGTTGTCAACTGTTAGTGTGCCATTTTTGATCTTAGCAAATAAATCTTTGTATTGTTGAACAGTGAAATGTTCAAGTTTCCATGTTGCTTCTGGTAGACCAACAGCGTCATCACTAGCGCCTAGTGAAGTACCAGTACCACCAATTTCAGAGAACTTATTATCATAGAATTTACCAAGAGCCCATTTAGTACCACTTTGTAAACCTTTAGTTGCAGATGTGATAACAGTTTCTGATTCATTTGATTGGTCAACGTCAACACCAACAACTTTACCATTGTTAGCTCTTGCAGATGCAAATGCTGAGTTGCACATAGAACCACCACAAGAGAATACTACTTGTGTACCAGTTGAATACCAACCTTCAAGCATAGTTTGAAGTTCTGCTGATGCAGTGAATGAATCGCCATATAACCAGCTATATTTCATAGTGATTTCTTTGTTGTCTTCTTCTGCAGCTTTGTTTGCACCTTGAATGAAACCATAACCAAATCTTTGGCAAGCTGGGTTTGTTCCGCCTCCACCACCTGAGAATCCGAGTTTAGTATATCCTTCTTTAACACAAGCATAGCCTGCAAGGAAACCAGATTGTTCTTCCATGAATGCGATACCAGCAACGTTAGTTAAAGTGTTGCCTTTGCTATCAACTAGAGGATAACCATCGATGAAGATGAATGATACATCTTTGTTTTCTTCAGCTATTCTAGTTAAAGCGTTTTGTTGCATAAAGCCAGCACATACTAGAACTTTAGCGCCATTAGTGATTGCAGCTTTCATAGCATCATATCTGTCTTCGTCAGTTGCATCAGCGCCATTAGCAGGTTGATAGTATTTGTAAGTTTTTTTGTTTTCTTTAGCAAAACCTTCTACACCTTCCCAAGTTCCTTGGTTGAATGATTTGTCCATTAATTGGCCAATATCTGTTACGAATGCAATTTCAAATGTTGAAGTTCTTTGTCCACAAGCAACAAGAACTAATGCAGCCATAGCAGCAAGTAGTAATGCAGTTAATTTTTTCATTTTCTCTTTCCTCTTTTTTTTATTTGGATTCGACAATGTCTACTACCAATAATATATTATTATTTTACTATATCTTTTTCAAGAAAATTATTTACCTACTTCATAATTTTCTTCGTTTTCAACATCATGCATATATTTACTTAAAGATTTGATAATATCTTTTCTTTTCACAATCCCAATATATGTTCCAAGATCATCGACAATTGGAATGAAATTTTGTTCAAGAGATAGATTGAATAAATCTGTAAATGAACTTCTTATACCGAGCGGTTCACAAGAACGATATCTTGGTACATCTTTGATATAAGTTTTTTCGGTGAGTTTTTTATTAAAGTTAGCTTTGTTTTTCATAAATCTTAAAACATCACCTTCAGAAATACTATCAACATATTTACCATCTTTATCGATTACTGGTAGATTGGTAAGTTTGTACTGATCCATCTTCTCTAAAGCTTGTCTAACTGTTGAATCGCTCTCAATGTAGGAAGTGTTGTGTTTAAGCGTAATAAAATCAAAAACATTCATATCATTAAAACCTCTCATCTTCACTTTCATTATAACATAAAATGAAAGGTTTTTAGTTAACTATTCAATAAAATAATCATCAAAAATATATACATAAATTTTATCACCTACATAGCCTCTTATATCATATGAAACATCAATGATAAATGAATCAGAATAGGTATTTGTGCTTAGGTAATAACTAAATCTTCTATTTTCTAATTCTGATAGAATTAAAAAATATTTATCGGTATCTTTTGCACTAAATTCGCTTTCATTTACTTGATAGCGATAAGCTACTGGTCTTGATTCATTTTCTTTTATATTTGTCACTGAAACAGAGTCTGATATAGCTGATATAGCCTCAGCAAACCAGAAATTTGCTGCACCATATTTTAAATCTCTTGATTCAAGATTAGAAGCAACTTCAAAATAGACATTATCTCTTCCATAATCTTTTTCCATTTTTATTATTTCTCTAAGAGATGTAAATGATACTAAAGAAATTAATATTATAAAGATGAATGCCAATCTTTGCCCTATAGGTTTAAAATTCATAAATTCATTTAATAAAACAAATGATGAAATAATTGCAGTTGCAATCAATGGTGTAAAACGCCAGTTAGCATTTCCAATCACGCCAAATATTGCAGCGTAGATTATAAATGCTGATACAAAAATATGACCTAACACAACATATTTCACATTTATATTTTTTATATCTTTAAATCTAAATAGACCATATATTGGAACAATTAAGAACACTAACAAGCCAACTATTCTAAGCATATTCACAATCGATGGTATACTCACAAGGCTCTCATTACCAGAACTAGTTATCCCAAATAATGATAAGATTTGGTGTGGGATATTTATTGCATTATCTAGCCAATCATAATCACTAGACATCATCGAATATGCGTCTTGATATCCAGCAGTTATATTGTTAGATGCTCTTAAAATTGATAAATATCCAACAAGAGAAAATATGAATATAGTTAGTGCTACATAGACGATATTAAGTTTGTTTTTAGTGAAGAGTTTTGATTCACTTCTATCTAAAATAAATATGATAAATAAAGCAATTAGAATTGGAGCTGTAAAAGTTATTAATGTCTGCAGTCCATCTATTGCAGAAACAAAGGAAAATATTGATAAAAATAATATTCTTACTCTATTCTTATTTTTTATGAAATCTAATTTAAATAGATGTGTGATTATGTATGATGCAATCACAACTAAAATCATTATGATAGTTACAATTAAAAGTGGTAAAACATCAGGTATAAAGATTAGATATAAACCTATAAATATAAGTGTTAGGAATATACTTATTATGAAAGATAGTCCTTCTTTTTTATCTTCTTTGATACTGATATAGTTAAATCCACCATCTTCTATTATTCTAAATGTAAGGCTAAAACCAATTAAAAAGAATAATATGCCTAAATTATAATAGAATATATGTTCAAACATTATTTCTCTTAATTTTGGTGAAGATGCCATTAAAAGAAAGAATAAAGCATTGAATAATAGAGACATATTTCTTGAAATCTTAAGTGTTCTAAAGAAATAATATAATGATAAATATAAGACTATAAAGAAGAAAGACAAGCCCCATATCTGTGCTTTAATTGAATATCCAAAAATAGCAATAAACGGTAAAAAGAATAAATTGCCACCAAATGGTTGTATTGCAGCATAATAAAAATCACTACTTATTAACTTCCCTGATTTATATGTTTCATATCCCCATCTTAGAGAATCAAATGAATCAGCAGTCATATATCCTCTCGATGGACCGATTATATAATATAGAATTACGGAAAGACCAAATACTAAAAGAATGACTGGAGTAACATAGTCATGAATAATATTTAATATTTCTTTTTTCTTGTTTGTGTTTACTTCTTCCATCTTTTTAACTCTTTTCGTGATATTCTTTTTCAGTATTCACATTCCAAACATCATTTTTTGATTGTTTGTTTTCTTTTATTGAGTTTACCGCCTCTATCGCAGTTAACATCGAGTGGTCCATATTGTTGTATCTGTGTTGACCATTTCTTCCTATACAATATAGATTATCGATACTATCGAGGTAATCTTTTACGATATTAAATTCACTATATGTATCAAAATAAGCTGGATAAGCTTTTTTTACCTTCACTCTGTGAGCATCTAAAACATCCTCTTTATCAATTACATTTATTTTAACTAGTTCATCTATTGCAAAATTTATAAAGTCACTATCGCTCATATTCCACATAGAGTCACCTTCATTAACAAAGTATTCAAGACCAATCCACATAGTGTTATTTGGGTCTTCTACCATATATGGACTCCAGTTATTAAAAAGTTGCAACCTTCCAAGTTTTACCTCCCTTTCTTGAACATATATCCAATTATCTGGTACATCACCAGTAAGGGTCTTAATCTTGGTTTTGTTTTCAAGTTTAAGTTTTTTAACAAGTAGCCCTACTGTAATATAATCGCGATAAGGTAGGCCTTCTGCGACTCTTCTAACATTAGGATCTATTTTATTATTTATAGATGATACTAAATCTTTAATTGGCATTGAAGAGATAAAATAATCTCCAATGTAGGTAACACCATCACTTGTTTTTACGCTGGTTATTTTATTACCATCTATGTTGATTTCATTAACGGTAGAATTTAATATGATTTCACCGCCCATATTTATAATATCATCTCTCATATATTCATAGAGTTCACCTGGGCCTTTTTTAGGATACATGAATTCTTCGATTAGAGATGTTTCTACTTTGTCTTTTCTTCTAAATGGTTTAGAAATTGCACTCCAGATAGCTTTACTGAGGGATAATCCTTTAACTCTTTGTGCGCCCCATTCAGCTGATATCTCACTTGGATGTCTTCCCCAAAGATTCTCAGTATAATATTCAAAAAACATTTCGTAAAGAGGTCTTCCAAAACGATTGATATAGAAGTTTTCAAGTGATGTTTCTTCTAACTTATGGAATCTACTTCCAATATAACCAAAGCCAGATTTTAGTGTTCTTTTTAAACCCATATTCTTAAATGTTTTAAGTTTTAAAGATATTGGATAATCAAAAAACTTATGGAGAAATAGAATTCTTGAAAGCCTATTTCTCTTTAGCATTACTCTATCGACTTGTTCTGGGTCTGGACCAATGCCATCAAATGTTTTTTTGGTACCAAGTTTAGCATCATCATATGATGGGCTTCCTTGAACTGGCATGAGTTCCATCCAAAGATCATTAATTTCTTTATTCTTGGTAAAGAATCTATGTCCACCAAGATCCATTCTATTTCCTTTATATTCTACTGTTTTAGATATACCACCAACTGCATTTTCTGATTCTAATATTATTGGCTTTATATCAGTTTCTTTTAGGAGTTTATAGGCGGCAGTTAGTCCTGCAGGACCAGCGCCGATTATTATTGCGCACTTTTTATTCTTGTCCATCTTCTATAATCTCCTCACTTTTTATTGGGTTTTCTCTATATACGAATATCTTTCTTCCAAGATAATTCCAGATTAAAACAATTATCTTAACTACTGCCGATAGGATGATATAATAGATTCCTTCAGTTGATATAAAGTTTGTGCCAAGAAGTGTTAATCCTTCAGCCATAAAAAATCCAATTACACCGATAAGGGCATAAAGAAGGAATGCTTTAACGGATTTACTCTTCTTCTTTTGGTTATCACTTGTGAAGACGAAGATGATTGAAAGAACATAATTTACGATTAAACCGATGATAAATCCAATTGCGATAGAAACTGTGACCATTCTTAAATCGTTTTTGTCAGAACCAAAAACATAATATAAGAACAGGTAGTTAGCACCCATATCGAAAAGAGCGGCTATGCCACCAACGATTGCATATTTAATGAATTCAATGAGATTCTTTTTCATATGCCCTCCACAATATAAAACAACATTTAAGTTGTTTTTGTCACAATTCCTTTTTTATTATTTTAGCATATAATATTAAAAAAACCACTTTTGAGTGGTTTTATAAACTATAGTAATTCCAAATGTTATTATGGCAAAACAAAATCTATATATTGTTAACCCACTCAAGAACAACTTTAGTCCCATCGTTAGAAGATAAGTATTCTATTGATTCATCTATCGACAAAATAGAGCATACTTGAGGATGCTCACCGCTATCTAAAAGATTACGGCATAAATAAAATATATATTCATTGCCAGCTCCAATTTCAAACCCATTATGCATAGCTTTTACGTATGCATCTTTCCAAATTACAAATTTTAATGGATCGTTTTGTTTATTATAATCGCATCGTTTTAATGGAATATATTCAATAATATAACAGTCATCTTCTTCTTGAAAAGCTGTTATTCTGCATTTCATTTGAGCATAATTATCAATATTTGAGTATATAGAAATCATTTTTTCCTTACGTGAGTATGAAAAATGAACACCTGAAAATAACAAAAATATTGTCAAAATTATAAATGGTACAACAAAAATAGACAAAAGTATGATTGTTATTTTTTTATTTCTTTTATTCTCTTCTACTTGATTCATAAGAACACCATATTTTAATTCCTAAGCAAACATAAAATCAGTCTTGAATATCATAATATTTATCAATCATTTCATAAAAAATGTCATGATTCTCCATATTGTAAAAGAAACTTTGACAAGAGTATTTTTCTGTTTCTTCATCCAAACACAAATGTGCTGGACCCATTGGAACAATTAAATCGTAATTTTTATTGTCATATTCAATAACAATACAAAAACCATATGGACTAGGTAGTGATGGGCCACATTTTATGTATTCAATTTCTAATATATCTTTTAATATTTCTTCTTCTTTTTCAGATGGTAATACATAGATGATATTTAATTCATCTATATGATATGGATCCGTAACATACGCTATAGAGACTTTCTCTACTTGTGATAAATCATACTGAAAAACCCAGTGATATGTACCTGAGCAACCAATTAGTAAGAAACTTAAAACAGCTATTATTGTAAGATATAGTAGTGTTTTCGAATGTTCGTTGTATTTTAATATGCCCATTTTTCTTTTAATTCTCCTTGTTTCCTATGCTCATTATAAATCTTTGTTGCATCAAATTCAGAAACAAATTGTAAGAGCAAAAAAGTTGGGTGATCAATCATCCATTTTGGTGCAATTATATTTGTAAACACCACTTTGCTAATTGTCACAATACCATCATCATAAACTAATTTCATTTTTTTCTTTTTACAAAAAGCCACATTACTAAATGTATTATCTATTACTTCGATATTCTCTGAATCAACAACCGGACATATAGAAATACTTCGTGTTGATTCTTTGTTATAATCATAGTAAAGATCTAGTAACACTATATAGGCAAAATATGTTCTTTTAAAGAGATGCCTGTCTCTAAAATAAAAACAACCCAAAACTTCTTGTATATTGCTAATGTTTACATCGCGTGTAATGTGCGAGCTGGTGGCCCTTTCAAATTTTGCCCAATCCCTAATTCTTATTTTCATTTTAATTATCCTTTACTTTAAAATCAAACCATGGAGAAAATGGATACCATCGAGGAAAATATCTATTTCCAATATAATGTATTTCAATCTTAGAAGGTTTATCTCGATGTGAATACTTTGTCCATCCTAGCCAACCAGGAAATCTAGTATCGTCCGTATTTTTTATTTTTTTATCATCAACTGAATGAGTCATTGCATCCTTCATTACAATTTGTTCGTTTAGATTTTCCGGTTTCCTTTCCGTTGATGGATATGGGTATATTGCTCCACCTACTAAGTATGCATACGTGCCGATACCAACAATTGTTGTTAGACAGCTATAAATTTCCTGGCCAAATAACTCTTCGCCAAAGTTTCGCCCAAATCCATATGAAATGCCCTCATTTACTCCAATAGCGACAGTTGACACTGCAAGAACCGCAGCGCCTACAGATACTGTCATTGCAGCAGCATTAGCAAGCCCATAACTTAGAGTATATGCCATTGCCATTGTTTTAGCAACTCCGGCTATTGCCGGTGCTGCAGATATAATTGCTCCAGCCGTGCATATTGAAGCCACAATAATAAGAGCACAAACACCGATTCCTATTGCCCATTTTGCCCATTCAGGCATATTCCCTTCAGGGTCCACATACATCACTGGATTAAACATGCAGTATGTATATAAATCAAGTCCATATAATGTAGATGGGTCAAGGAAGGCAAATGAATCAGGAGTAATAAACATTTCTATATCGGGACTATAGTATCTATTTATTAGATAATATAGATTAGACTCATGATCTTTATAGTATCCACGATATGTAAATGGATTATAGTTCACAAATTCAGAATCTATACTATTTATTGTAGATAGATCATTTAATGAATATGCTCCATAGGCTGTATATCTATATTCACAAATTACATCTAATGATTCATTTACTATTAATATTATATCACCTAATATATTTTTAATATACTTATACTTTTGGTTTTTATATATTGCACCACTAATACCAGTGTCATCATAGATATAGCTTATTACTATATCGTTTATAACATTTTTAAAATACAATTCTCGATACAACGGGAATATCTATTATTTTATCTGCTATCATTTTTTGAAATTTTTTGTTATATACTCTCAAATATCTTTTTGGGATAGCATAATCTTTTTTAAAATTGATGTAAAAGCATACATTTTGTATATAATTAACATTTCTCACGCTTTCTAGAAAGATAATGTCTTTTGGAATGATATACTTGTTCTTAAATGCTTTTATAATGATAACATCTTCATCTATTATGAGTTTTCCATAAAAATGCAAGTAAAGAATAATGAATATTGAAACCATTATAGTTGCAGCAAGCAAAAACCATATTATTAAGGTAAATAGAAAAATGCCAAATAATACAAATGGTGGTATGACTGTACATAAAGATAATCCTAGTTCGCGTTCCTCATCTAGTATAAATTCGTGCTTTTTCATTTTATTCTCCTTTTTTTATACACATATGATAACATTACCCACTAATGTATTTCCACAAAAGTCCAATATTCTTAATTACTTATATTTTTTCAACAACCCTAAGCATTGCACTATGGCTTCTTCTATTAGTCACTATTTCTTCTTCGCTTGGAAGAATAGGTTTTTTGGTTATTCTTTTTAGAGTTGCTTCTTTTAATACGATTGGAAGATTTTTAGCTGTGATTTCAGTGTACCCTTCTTTAAATACGTTTTTAACGATTTTGTCTTCGAGTGGTTCAAAATCAATTACGGCAATTCTACCACCAGATTTTGTGATTTCAATTGCCTGCTTCAAGGATGATTCAAGGACATCTAGTTCTCTATTTACCTTAACTCTTAAGGCTTGAAAAGATTTTTTGGCAGGATGACCTTTTTTATTTAATTCTTTATTTGGAAGAGCTTTTTTAATTACATCAACGAGTTCAAATGTGGTGTTTATTGGTTTTAATTCTCTTTCACTGATTATTTTTTTAGCTATTTCTCTACTGTATATTTCATCGCCATATTTATAGAGAATATCGGCGATTTCTTTATAACTATATTCATTAACAATGTTCCAGGCAGATATAGGAATGGAATCATCCATTCTCATATCTAATTTTGCATCATAGTTATAAGAAAAACCTTTTTCTGGAATATCAAACTGAAAAGATGAGACTCCAAGATCGTAAAGGATTCCATCTACTTCAAAAACACCTAAGGCATTCAATTCTTCCTTTAAGTTTTCAAAATTAGACTTAATTATTGTATAGTTTGTTTTGCCTACTGATTTAAGTTTTTCTTTTGCACGCATTATTGAATAATCATCAACATCAAAAGAGTAAAGGTGCCCTTTACTTGAAAGTCTTTTTAATATCTCACTTGAATGACCACCGCCACCTAATGTTGCATCTACGTAGATACCATCTGGCTTGATATTCAAGCTTTCAATTGACTCGTTCAATAATACTGAAATATGTTCCATAAACACTCATATGAAAAAGAAAAAGCACCAGAAAAGTGCTCGATCTTATTTGTCTTCTTTTTCTTTCTTTTCCTTGATTTCAACTACTTGTTCACCATTGTAGAATCCTTTTTCATCTACTTGATGGCTAACACGGTATTCACCAGTTTCAGGATCTTTTACAAGTGCAGGTTGTGATAAACCTTTGTTTCCACGACGGATTCTTTTTACTGATTTACTTGTCTTTCTGAATGGAACTGCCATATATTACTCCTCCATTTGTTCATTTAATAGTTTTGAGAACGGATTTTCTTTTTCTACTTTGACTTCATCTTGAATCTCGTACTCTGCACCTTCTTTTATTACTCGAAGTGGCATATGAAGAATAATCTCACCCCAAATGACCTCATCCATATCAATCATATTATCTATGATTGGAAACGAATCATCATCGGTCACTTTAAAAGTATATAACAAATCAGTATCAAAATCAACTAAAACTTTTACAGGGTCTAATGTAATGACACAAGGTGAGGTAATGACTGTCGAAATATTAAGAGAAAAGTTTACACTGTCTCTTTCAATCATGTTGAACTTACCTTTGACTTTCACATCTTCAATATCTAAAAATTCTACATCATCGATTTTGTTTTTGAAGGAAATTGTTTCGTCGATGGAGTTAGTTGTCCTGATTCGTCTTTCTAGTTCATAAAAATTGTATTTCATAGGTATAGTCTCTCTTGTCTAATATTGTTTTATCTAGTATCACTATACAATACAATTTCAATAAAATAAACAATTTATTGTTTTAATCTCTATGTATCAATTCTAAACAAGTTTATTTTTTGTTTGAATTATTCTATAATTATTATATGAAAATTGCTGGTATAGTCGCAGAATTTAATCCTCTTCATTATGGGCATAAATATCTGATAGATTTAGTAAAAAATGAATACAAAATGGATCTTGTCATAGTGGCGATGAGTCCAAATTTTGTGATGCGTGGTGAGGCAAGCATTTTTAATAAATTTGATAGAACAAAACATGCGCTTGAAGCTGGAATCGATATTGTCGCTGAGATTCCGACTATTTTAACACTGGAGAGTGCTGATATCTATGCAAGTGCCGCTATTCAATTGCTTTCGAAGCTTAAAATCACAGATTTATTCTTTGGAGTTGAATCTACTGATGAAACTATTTTTGACAGAATTGTCGAATGTATGGAAACTGTTGAATATAAAAATATTCTTAAAGAAATGCTCAAAAAAGGGCATAGTTTTAAAGATGCGTCCAAGAAAGCATTATTGAATATAGATGAAAGTTTTAATGAGATTTTATTCTCCCCTAATAATCTTTTAGCGATTGAATATATCAAATCTATCAAGAAAATAAATAGAAAAATTACACCTCATTTTATCAAAAGAAAAGATACAATGTATTTTGAATCAATCAATAAATCTACTATCATTCAATCCTCAAGTGCCATTAGAGAAATCATAAACAGCGATAATTGTGCAGCTTATGTTCCATATGACATTGAAAAAATATCTAAAGTTGTGAAAAATGATTGCTTAAATTTCTTAAAATATCGTATTTTTTCTATGACTAAAGAAGAAATGAAGGATATTCAAGGTGTTAGTGAAGGCATAGAAGGAAGAATAAAAACTATCAAAGATTTTGATAATTATGATGATTTAATTTGCTATCTCGTATCAAAAAGAAATAGAGAAACCAAGATCAATAGAATACTTATGTGCATTCTTTTGAATATTAAAAAAGATGAAGTTAAAAATTCAAAAATTGATTATATTAGAATACTTGGGTTTAATAAAATAGGCCAAAAATATCTAGCATCTATCAAAGATGTGGATATTCCTATCTATACTTCTATCAAAAAGAGCCAGCCTTTGGCTCTTTATAGAGAATTAGATTTTACAAAGATATATTCTCTTTTAGCTAATGAAGATATACTAGATAAAGAATACTCACCTATAATTTTTAAATGAGTCTAGCAATTCATCTATTTTTTCAAGCACTGCGGTTGCCTCTTTATATCTAAAAGACTCTTTTAGCGCTTTTGCTTGAAGGCGATATAAATCTATTTTTTCTCTGATTGTCGATTTTTTAATTTCTTCAGCAAATATATCTTTGGTAAATAAATCTTTGAGATTTGGACTATCTGCTTGTTTTAAAAGAAAATATTCGTAATAGAAGTTTTCTTTTTCTTTATTTAAGGCTTCTACTTCTTGAATTAGAATATTTTCTTCATAAGAAACGATGAGTTTTTCATCGAGACATTTTTTAAAATACTCACTATTTTTATCTATTCTATCTAAATATTCTTTGGCAGCTATTGTATGGTTTATTTTGATATATGATTTGCCCATTAAATAATTAAATTTATCATTTTCTAGATAATATGTTGTAAAAAATGGGCCTGATCCAATAAGTGTTAGAGTTTTATACTCTCGTGCATCATATAAAGCTTCCATATATAATATCTTTATTTCTCTTATACGTTCAAAATGTTCATTTGCTGAATAAATATGGATAAGTTCTTCATATTCTTTTTCTGCATAGATATATCTAGATTCTTTGATATGTGATTTAAATATAGCCTCTTTCACAAGAATCATGAAAGTTGCGTCTCCTTTTTGATCTATAAGACGTTCTAAAATATTGTTGGCATTTTCAAATTCACATTTTTCTATAGAATATAAGGCTGAATAAAGTGAAAATACTTCTAATGAAAATGATGAAAGTGATCCGACTAATTTTTTTGTTTCATTAATTAATGTTTCTATCTCATCATATTCTTTAATCAAGATATAATAACCTATCTTGATGATAGATGCGATAGCGTTTTTAATATCTTCTACTTTTTCAAAAAGCATTCTATAACTACTTCTATCTAGACAATAGAAATAATTTAGCGATTCGCTTAATAGCTCGTTTTCATTTTCTAATAAATACTGTTCATATTTAGGCATTCTCATTTTTTCCATAAGAAGGGCCATACAAACAGGATTTGGGACGATCTTGTTTGATTCAACTTTTGAAAGATATGAAACACTACAAATTCTGTTTGATACCTGTTCAAGTGTCATGTTGAGCTCAAGCCTTCTCATCCTAGCAATTGCACCAATTGAGTGCGTTGAGTTTGACTTAGTTTCGTTTTGTTGCTTTTTTGTTAGTGCACTAACAATGCTGTTTAAATTCATTTTGTGTCTCCTTTTTTTAGTACTTAATAAAACAATAATTGCTTTAAACTATTTTTTCAATACTAAAAATTGTATAAAATTGAGGAGATTTAAAACGACAAAAAAAGTCAGTTATTGTTTCAATAATTGACTTATTTATTCTTGCAATACATTTTGATTTTGCAATTTTGACAAAACGGGTTAATTGCTTTGCATTCACATCTTCCAAATTGAATCATCATATGATGCAGTTTTTTATAATTATAATCTTTTACAAATTTCATTAAGTCTTGTTCACATTTTAATGCGTCTGACTTCTCGCCCGTGATTCTAAGCCTTTTTGACACTCTTAGGATATGAGTATCAACACCAAGTGTGTTCTTATCATAATATTCAGATAAGAATACATTTGCCGTTTTTCTACCTACACCATCAAGGCTAATTAGAGTTTCAAAATCATCTGGAATATTATCATATCCGAGTTCTACTAACTTCTTGGAAGCGCTGATAATATTTTTTGTTTTGTTTTTATATAAACCTAATGATTTTATTATTTCCTCTATGTCTTTTTCTTCTGCAGTGCTTAAAGAATATAAATTAGGATATTTATTAAATAAAGTTCTTGTTACAAGATTGACTTTTTTGTCTGTAGTCTGTGCTGAAAGCATTATCGCAATAAGCAATTCAAAGTCATTATTATATTCTAAAGCACATTTTGCATCATTATGCAATTCTTCTAGATATGAAATAAATAGAGTTCTTGTTATTTTTTCCATTTGTTTTTGAGTTCTTCAATAATTTTATTTGTTTCTTTATATTCTGGACTTTGTTCGCGGTCTAATCTTTTTCTTACGAGAATTTGATCTACTTGTTTCAAGGTTGTTTTTCCTCTCTTTATAGCATCTAACATCTCATTTTTGATTTCTTCAATAGAGAATTTCTTCTCATTGCTCCAAGTTCTAATAATATCCATATCGAGTGGAGTTAGTTGTCTATTGTATGTTTCTTCATAGAAAATAGAGATTTCTTCTTCGAAAGAAAAAATACGTTTTTCTTCTTTTCTTCTTTCTTCTTTCAAATAGATGTTTACGATGTTTTGATAGAGTTTTTCAAGAGAAAATACTTCACAAGACTTGCCTGTCTTTTCATTGATTGCTTCTTTTATTTCAATATATCCTTTTAGTGTTAGACTATCGAGCGATTTAAATAAATCATCATTTGATAATCCTACTTTTTCTTTTAATCTTTGCGGATTAAAATTTGATCTGCCTCTAATATCATCTCTAGCAAGCGATGACAAAACAATGATATCTTTTTCATTGATATCTAGACGTCTATAGTTTTTAATTAAGATGGCATTAAAATTGATCATATCATCTTCTAAGAGTTTTCTAAATAAAATATTTTCATTCATTTTTAATCACCGCCATTTTCGAAAGAGCCATTTTAGCAGCATTTCTTTCAGCTTCTAGATGGTTTTTTCCTTTTCCTTCACCCAAAACAATTTCATCATCCATAACTACCCTAAATACGAATGTCTTATTGTGCGGTTCACCACTTTCAGATACTAATTCATATTTAAGTGAGCGTTTATCAGCTTGAAGATATTCTTGAAGAATGCTTTTATAGTCAACAGTCTCTTCAAAAGCATATTCAAGATTAGGAAAAACAATTTTTTCCATAACTTTACGGCATGATTCTAAACCTTGATCTAGATAAATTGCCCCAATAAAAGCTTCAAATGCATCACATTTAACAGCATCTTTTTCTCTACCACCTGTCTTTTCTTCACCTTTGCCAAGAAATAGATATTTCTCTAAACTAAATAGACTAGCATAGTGAGCAAGAGATTTTTCACAGACGATATTAGCTCTTCTTTTTGTGAGTGTTCCTTCTTGTTCAGGAATGGTTTTAAAAAGATATTCGCCAACAAGTAGGTCTACTACAGCGTCACCTACAAATTCTAGTCTTTCGTTGTTTTTGCCACCGTTTTCGTTTGAATATGAAGAATGTGTTAGTGCGATTTTTAGAAGCATTGGATCATTGAAAGTGATTCCAAAATATTCTTCAAGTGGATGTTTCATATTTATTCTCCTAAAGGTTTTTCAATTAATAATGCTTGTTGGACTTTGTTGTTTACATCTTTTCTAACTACACTTGCAGCTGTCTTTAGTGCTGAAAATACAGCGTAGCATTCTGATGAACCATGGGCCTTGATAACTGGCATTTTTAGACCGAATATCATTCCACCTGCGACTTCATCAGGATTGATTTGTTTTTTAAATCTATTTAGATTCTTTCTTGATAATAAAGCACCGATTTTGCCAAAGAAGCCATGCATAAGATTTTGTTTTAACATCTTACCCATAGATTTTGCAGTACCTTCCATACATTTTACAACCATATTTGTAGTAAAACCATCTGATATTAGGATATCTGTAGGTGGTTCTAAAATATCTTTAGTTTCCACGTTTCCATAGAAATTTAAACCACTTTCTTTTAATGCATTATAACAATCGTTTTCGAATTGTCTACCTTTTCCTTCTTCAGTACCAATGTTTAATAGGCCTACAGATGGGTTTTCTCTACCAAGAACTTCTTTAGCATATACAACAGCATATTGAGCTTGTTGGACTAGTTGTTCAGGTCTAACCTCGAGGTTTGCACCACAGTCAAGAATTACAGTTTGGCCAGTTGTCATCGATGGAATAACTGGTGCTAGTGCTGGGCGTTTAAATCCTTCCATTCTTCTAATAATAATATGTGCCCCAACAACCACAGCTTGAGTAGGTCCACATGTCACAACGACATCGTGTTCTTTATTTGAGGTTGCTCTAAAAGCTTTGACCATTGAAGAATCAGTCATATTTCTTATTGCGTGTAGAGGGTTATGTTCTCCCATAGGGATAACATCACGACAATCTACAATATTAATTCTTTCTTTGTTTGTTAGATATTTTTCTATTTCTTCTTGTCTACCATATAAAGTAATTTCGATGTCTTGAATATTTTTAATAGCGAGCATTGCACCTTCTACTTGTTCCTTTGGTGCAAAGTCTCCTCCCATTGCATCTAAAGCAATATTTATCATGAGATATGCCTCCTTATATAATATATTTTGATATTTAGAATATCATAATTTTTTTAACAAGGTATCCATAGTTGATGGGTATCCTTGACCCCCATGGGGGTCGCGGCGACCTTCATTCGCCTGATTATAATTATTTCATCTTAGTGATGATATAATAAATTAAAGCGCTGTAGTCTGTTTAATCGCCTCCTACTGCAAGTTAGCTTGACAGGTTTAAAAAGGAATTAGCTACAGTCTTTTCTTTTATATGGTTAGCAGTTGGTTATAGCATTTTTTTAAATGACTAGTGAATGTTTATAAGGCAACATACGAGATTAGATATGTAGTTATTTTATGGCGCTAAATATATTAAAGGAGGATCATAGAATGATCGTTGTCGGAATCGACGTTGCGAGCAAGAAGCATGATTATATGATTCAATCATCTACTGGCTCAACATTATCAAAGCGTTCAATAACTATCCCAAATAGTGTTGAAGGCATCAAAAAACTCCACAGTGATATAACCGCTTTTTGTGGAGTCATGAAAGATTCTAATGTTCGTATAGGACTTGAATCTACAGGTATTTATAGCCTAAATATCTTACTTAAACTAATAGAGTATGGATATGATGTAATGGTTATAAACCCATCACTAATAAATAGTTCAAAGAAATCAACAGATGTCGCTCCAGCCAAGAATGACAATCTAGATTCAATAGCTATTTGTCATTTTTTACTCAATCAATTTATAAACTTTAAGCCCTATACGATTAAAGAGTATCACACATTGGCCTTAAAGTCACTATCTAGAGAGAGATTTCGTCTAGTTTTAGAGAAAAACAAGACTAAACAATCTATAGATAGACTACTTACTATTTTGTTTCCAGAATATAAAGAACTCTTTTCTAACTATTATCAAGGTTCAGCACTAAAGGTTTTAGAGAAATATCCATCAGCATACAAAATTAAAAGTGCACGTGATAATTCTTTATCTTCTTTGATTCATGGTAAATGTAGTACTAGTATACTAGAACTTAAAGAAAAAGCTAAGAATTCAATAGGCATAAAAAGCGAATACTATGAATTTGAATTACAAACCTATATTAAGAAGCTTAAAGCCCAAGAAGAGATAATTGATGAATATGACTCTAAGATTAAAGAATATGTAAATCTAACATATCCTAACATATTATCTATTCCAGGAATATCTTATGTTACAGCTGGGCTTATAATAGGCGAGATTGGTAATATAGATAATTTTAGTAATTCAGATAAGCTTTATAAATTTAGTGGACTAGCACAAAAAGTACATGAATCTGGAGACTTTAGAGCGAATAGGACAAAGCCTACTAAGAAAGGATCTAAATATTTAAGATACGCTCTCTTTCAATCAGCAAATATCATTTGGCAACATGATAAAACTTATAGTAATTATTACCATAAAAAGATAAATGAACATAAGCACTACTATGTGGTTTTGGGACACATAGAGAAAAAGTTACTAAGGCTTATATATTCACTCATGAAAAGCAAAAAAGAATATACTCCACAAAGCTAACATATAAAATTTTCAAAGATCATAATTTTTAAGCCTAAATTAGGCTACTTTTCTTATACTATTTTTTACACAACTAAAATAAACAAAAATTTATCTTGATTTATTTATAGTTGTCTTTATATTCTTAATTATTTCATTATTACCCCTTAAAAGCAACCAAACAATTAATTGAAATTATCAGTTAGTTTATCTGATTCATAAGCCTCAATTATTTTTGGCAGTTTTATGAGTGCTTTCGCATCTTCTTTAGCACTATTTAATATTTTTGTATCAAAGAAAATATTAGCGTATCTGAATTTGATCATTCCAGATTGCTCAGTGCCTAAGAAATCACCTGGTCCTCTATCTTTTAAGTCTTGTTCACTGATTAGGAATCCATCTTGAGTTTCTTCTAGTATTCTTAACCTATCAATATATTCTTTATTTTCAACCATTAAAAATGAATATCCATCAAAACTTCCTCTACCTACTCTACCTCTTAACTGGTGAAGTGTTGATAGACCAAATCTATTCGCATCAATTATTACCATAACGGATGCATTAGGATTGTCGATGCCTACTTCTATTACAGTGGTTGATGCGAGAATATTTATTTTACCATCCATAAAATCTTTTAAGACTTGGTTTTTTTCTTCTTGTGATAATTTTCCATGAAGAAGGCCAATTCTCATTGAATCACCATAATATTTAACTAAATCATCACGCATTTTATTTACACTAACTACGCTTGATTCTACCTCTTCATCGATTAGTGGTGCGACAAAATAAGCTTGTCTACCATCATTTATTTCTTCCTTTACAAAATCTAATACTTTTAGATAATCTTTGTAAGTGTGAATAAATGTTTTAATCTTTTTTCTTGTCTTTGGTGAAGTTTTAATAGTTTTGAGTGTTAGGTTATTAAAAATTGTAAGAGCGAGAGTTCGAGGAATCGGAGTCGCAGTCATATATAGAACATCAGGATTATCACCCTTTCTTATGATTTTGTTTCTTTGTTCAACACCGAATTTGTGTTGTTCATCGCAGACCACAAATCCGAGATTCTTAAATTCTACTTCATCATTTAAGAGCGAATGAGTACCGATGATGATATCGATATCGCCATTCTTTAAAGACACTAAAATTTCTTTTCTGTCCTTGTTTTTGGCTGATGAGGTAAGTAGGCTTACTCGCACACTAAAAGGCTCTAAAAAAGCCTTAAAAGTGGCATAGTGTTGAAATGCTAGAGCTTCGGTTGGAACCATCACAAGAGTTTGATAGTTAGTGAGATATACAGCATATGATGCGATAATAGAAACAATTGTTTTGCCACATCCAACATCTCCCTCTAAAAGCATATTCATAGGGATGTTAGATGACAAATATCTACAGATATCATTTACGGCATTTTTTTGGTCCTGTGTCAATTCGAAATGAATTCCAAGAGATATGAAAGATTTTAAACTTTCGTTGTCATAAATCTTTGGTGTTTTTCTTTGCTTTAATTGTTTTTGTTTTCTAATTTCAAGTTTTATAAAAAATGATAGAAGTTCTAGATATTTTAAGGTGTTCTTGGCGGTTTCGATATCAGCTTCATTTTTAGGAAAATGAATGAGATTAAATAATTCTTTTCCAAATTTGTAGTTATATTTTTGAAAATAATCTTTGGGAATTGAAGAATCGATGAAATCATCATCGATCATAGATATTGCTTCAGCGATAATTTTAGATAAATTTTTATTGGCAATTCCATCAATATTATAATCAGGGAATATTCCCTCTTTATAATCTTTGAATGAGATGATTTTCGATACTTGTATTTCTTTAAAATCTTTGTTGTATTCGCCGATTATCACTACTTCACTGCCGATATGAAATACTTTATCTAGATATAACATATTGAATGCACTAGCGCGGTATTTTATATCATCTATCAGTACCTCAAAAGATATCTTTGTGTTTTTTGAAAGTTTTCTTATTTTAAATTCATCAATAATGATAGCTTTAGCATTCATTTTAGCTGAATCTAAAAATCCAGTAAGTTTATAGACTATATAATCACTTGGGAACGTATAAAGAAGGGAATTAATATTTTCTATTCCCTTTTCTTTTAATTTAGTATAAACTTTTGGTCCTACTCCACTTAACTTCTTTAAATCTACCATATTCTAAAGAATAAGCGCTTTTCTTTAAGCGCTTATTCTACCTCGATTATATATGAATATATTTTTTGTCCACCATTTAAAACTTGGAGGCAAACATCAGGATAATCACTGACGAACGCTTCTAGTTTTTCAATTTCTGTTGTGTCAACGTCTTCACCATAGAAGACTGTAATCATTGTCGAATCTGGAGTAATCATCTTCTTTAAGAGAACATTTAAACTATCTATTCTTTCTTTATTGCTGGTGATGATTGAACCATCTAAGATCGAGATGAAATCATTCTTTTTGATTTGAACGCCATTAGAGATAGAATCTCTAATTGCATATGTTATTTCACCGCTTTTTACAGAAGCAATTTTAGTCTCCATATCTTTTGCAATGGCACGAGGTGATTCACTTTGATCATAACACATCATTGCTGCATAGCCTTGTGAGATTGTCTTCGCAGGAATCACGATTACGTGTTTATCATTGATTAAGGCTTTTGCAGCCTTCGCAGACATATAGACATTTTTATTGTTTGGGATTACAAATACATGTTCCGCATTGACCTTATCAATCGCATCAATAAAATCTTGTGTTGATGGGTTCATTGTTTGACCGCCATCGATTATTTCATCTACTCCAAGAGCATAAAACATTTCTTTTAGTCCATCACCGTTTAAGGTTGCAACAACGCCATATTTACTTCTTTCTTTCTTTTTCTTTAATGGTTTTCTGACCTTTTGTGCAACTAGAGAACTATTTTCAGCTGTTTGAATTGCCATATTATCAGCCTTTACAGCACAAAGCGCACCATATTTTTGAGCGAAAGAGAATACATCGCCTGGAGTTTTTGTATGAATATGAACTTTAACGATATCATCGTTATTTACTACTACTATTGAATAGCCAAAAAGTTCAAGTTTGGTTGTGAAACTTTGTTTATCAAATTCTAGGTTTGGATTGAGTCTTATTGTGAATTCTGTACAATATCCATATTGATTTAATTCATAATAGTCAAAATCCATATAGCTCTTTTGACCAACTTCTTTTTTATCAGATTGGTTTAAAACTTCTTCAAATGTGTGTGTCTCGCCTTTTAGCGCTGCGAGCATACCTTTACAAAGATATACAAATCCAGCACCTCCTGAGTCAACTACTCCTGCTTCTTTTAAGATTGGGAGAAGGAGAGGAGTTCTATTGAGTGATTCAATCGCTTCAGCAACATAAATCTCTGCGAGTTCTTCAATAGATATTAATTTATCTTTATTATCAACAATAGCTTTAGTAGCATCGCTTACTACAGTTAAAATTGTTCCTTCAACTGGCACTAATACTGATTTATAAGCATTAATTTTTGATTGAGAGAAAGCATTTACTATCACATCGATTGTTGCATCACTCACATTTGAATCAACTGTTGCAAGACCAGAAAAAATTTGTGATAATATAACACCACTGTTTCCTCTTGCGCCAAATAATAATCCACGAGAAAATGATAAGGCTACATCAGCAATTTTTGGATTCTCATCAAGTTCTTGAATCTTTCTTATACCGCTTAAAACGGTTGAAAGCATATTGCTTCCTGTATCACCATCTGGGACAGGAAAAACATTTAAATCATCGACAGCTTTTTGGTTTTCTTTTAAATAATAAGCTGCGGTTAAAAGCATTTCTATAAATTTATTTCCAGATAATTTATCCATTAGTATCCTTTCGTTACAATACACACAGAAAAATAAATATTCTGTGGAGAGCTTTTCTATTCAAGTTTTATATATAAATTTAATTAATTACATGTTTCGTTTTTTTGTAAGTAAATCTTGTTATATGAGTCAATAATTGAAAAATATAAAATAAATTTTTGGTAAGAACATTTTTTACTTACGTAAAAAGAATACCACAAATAACAAAGATTAACAAGTAAAAGTTGATTATTCCAAATTTTAATAAAAAAATGTTCGTAAATTGAAATTATATGATATAATCATAAAGGCTATTAATATAGGAGGTTCTCAAATGAGAGCATGCAGCGTTACTGGCGTTAAGTCAATGAAAGGTAACAAGAGAAGCCATTCACTCCACGCTACAAACAAAATTTGGAAAGCTAACCTTCAAAAGGTTAAAGTAGTCAATGAAGATGGCTCAGTTGAAAGAGTATATGTTTCAGCAAGAGCTATTAGAAGAGGAATGGTAAAGAGAGCTTAATCTCTATCTCATAAAAAGGCAAACCACAGGTTTGTTTTTTTATTGCTTTTTTTGAGTTATTGATAGATTTATTTTTGGGGTGTTTATGCACACGTATTTAGATAAAAATAAAAAAAGGGTGAACCGCAAAGGCTCACCCTTTATAGAAAAATAAAATCAGGAGAATAGAATTTTATTATTTCTTTTTAAATACATAACTTAGAGTTAAGAATGATACTGAAGCTAATGCAAATAAGCCAGAAAGACTCACAAGA
>JAGCYY010000004.1 GCA_017960565.1 bacterium
AAATAATCGTACTTTTATAGACTATTTGAGCTTTCGTATGAACTTCCCAGGTTTATATGCATCTCAAATAGATTTCCTTGGAACCATTAAATCTGATTCCAAAGATATTTTATCATTAATTATACCAGAACTCCACTTTCCTTTGTTAAAACTATTTAATAAACCTGATCAAAATAAACTAAAAGAATTTATAGATTCATTAGAAATAGCTTTAGGACAAAGAGATTTTTATAAAGTATTCCCAGCTATTTTAGGAGATAGAGATCCAATATTTAATGATTTTAATTCTATAGAGAAATCATGTATAGGAAACGATGAGGATATTAGATGTTTAATGTTTTATTGTGATCCATATCAATCATCACAAAAACCATATGTTGAAAATATTAATAAACAATTGAGAAAATATTTTCCAAAAGGTAGTTCAATTGATGGATTTTCTGAAGACGAGGTTAAAACAATTAATATAATATTACTAGAAAGAAAAGTGGCTTCTCTTGGAGGCTTTTCACCTAAAGAAGCATTTATTAAAGTATACGGAAAAGATATTTATGAGAAGTTAGTTGAAGCTCTATAAAAGAGCGAAAAACTTCTCATAAAAAGAACGCAAAACGGAAATAAGTTTGATAAACGGAATTTACTCCGTTATTTTGTCATGCATTTTTTCTCCAACTTTAACATAAATTAAAAGACTAACCTCCGTATTTAAAATTATTTTCAGAAATTAGTCTGAGAATGTGGTCTTTTTTATTAAAAACGGAATTTAATTAAAAAATTCGCCATATTTATTTAAAATGTTTTTAATTGCCCAAAAAAATAGTATAATAAACAAGTAAAATGTGAGGAATTCTTATGGCATATGTTATTACAGGCGCGACAGGGCATATTGGAAACAATTTAATTAGAAAACTTTCAGAATTAGGAGAAGATGTCAAGATAGTTGTTCGGAAGAAGACTGACTATATCAAAGATTTAAATATAGAAATCATAGAAGGGTCTTTTTTAGATGAAGTTCTTATGAATGACATCATCGCTCCAGGTGATTATGTAATACATCTTGCTGCATATATAAATTTAGTCAATAAAGACTGGAACACTTTTTATGATGTAAACATCAAGGGAACAGTTAGTCTTGCTGAAATATCATATAAAAAACATGTGAAGAAATTTTTATATGCATCTTCTACAGAGGCACTATC
This sequence comes from bacterium, assembly GCA_017960565.1. GTDB lineage: Bacteria > Bacillota_I > Bacilli_A > Izemoplasmatales > UBA1188 > UBA1188. The sequence continues at coordinate 1,200 of JAGCYY010000004.1, forward strand.
AAAGCCAAATAGAGGTGCTATTTTAGAACCAGCTCACACTATCGATACCTCAAAATTTAAATCATATTATTCAATTAGTAAAGCAGAAGCCACAAATTATCTTTTAAATTTTAAAGAAAAACATCCAGATTTTAATCTCGCAATCGTTTATCCTGGATGTGTTGTAGGAATAAACGATTATAAGCCATCAGAAATCGGTAAAGTATTTATTGACTGCTTAAAAGGCAAAATGGAATTCACAATAAGAGGCCATTATAGTTTTGTCAATGTTAAAGACATCGTTTCTGCAATAATAAATATCTGTAAATTTGACAAACAAGGAAGTTTCTTACTAACAGGCACAAATAAGTCGGTAATGGAATTATATGAATCAATTAATAGAATCCTTGAAAACAATAAAAAACCACATAGAATTCCAAGATTTTTAGCGTATATGGCTATTCCATTTGTAAAATATTTATCTAAAACTGCTTTAGATATTTTAATGGAAAACGATGATTATAGAATTGATAAGGCCAAGAGTGAACTAAACTATAATCTAACCGATTTTGATTTAACTATCAAAGAAACCCTTGAGTGGTTTCGAGATTATTATTTATAATTGATAAATAATCTTTTTTATTGTAGAATATTTTTGAGATTAAAATAAGGAAAAATTATTTTCATGATTGAAAAAGTAATTAAAGAAAATCCATATCTTTTTAGAGAAATGCAAGGCGAAGAAAACATAGTCGTTTTCTTTATTTATGACATTTATTCTCTCAAAAAAACATATCCTGATATGGCAAAATTTTCTTTTGCTCAATTTTTAACTAGGTCATCGATCATTGCGAATAAAGATCAGTTCATGAAAAAACTGACAGATAGAATTCCGCAATCATTCATAAATAACGCCTATGAAAATTCGTTCAATTATATTTTTAAATTAGATTTTGATGATTTAGAAACACTCCTTATTGAACTAATAGAAGATTATCTATCTAATCAAAAAATCATCGATATCGACGTTGAAAAACTAAACAAATATCTATTAAAAGAAGATTTAGGTCGTGTACTAATCTCATCATTAAACATTAAAAAATTCCTTTATGATGGAACTACGAATGTATCTCATGTAACCTATGATTTTTATGATGAAAACATAAATATCCTCGCTGAAATTATTTTCAGAATCAAAAATATTCCACACGAATATTTCAATACGACAACACGCGAAATGCCATCTGATGTTAAATTTGATACTATTCTCTATTTCCCTCCATACAAATTTCCAAACATCATGAATGAAATTGCGAGAAGAGAAAAATTATCTCAATATGGTTCTGTCTCTTTCGAGTATAGAATGATCGGCAAGCACATTCAGCACCTCCTTCCAGGTGGCGATATGTTAGTGCTAGTATCTACTGGTATATTAAATAAGACAGCAGATACCTATTATAAAAGAAGAATACTTCAAAGAGGAATGCTCAAACTCATCATTGAACTTCCAAGACTGCAGATTATTCCATTCCCACTTTCGATGGCTCTTCTAAAAGAAACAGATGAAAAAGATGTAATTATATCAGATGCTAGAAAATTTGCTCAAAACATAAGACGCGGTATCAATTTTGATAGTGAAAAGATAATAAGAGCTCTATCTGGGCAGATTGAAGGTGCTGTCGCTCTTATGAGCTATGAATATATTGAAAATCATGACTATGACATCACGCCTCATAGATTCATGGAATCGATACAGACAAATTTCATAAATCCAACACCACTTAAAGATGTCACAGAGGCAATATTTAGAGGGTTCCAAATACCATCAGATCTTTTAGATGAATGCTTAAGCATAGAAAAGACTAGAATTAAACTATTAACTCTTTCCGATATTGAAGATGGTTTTGTTATAAAAGAATCACTCCAGTCACTTAAAATTGTCGACAAGAGAATGAATCATTACACTTTGAAAGATGGCGATCTAGTGATAAGTTGTAAAGGCAAAGCCTTTAAAACCGCTGTCATCAATATCCCATATAACGAGACTTATGTATCTACAGGATCACTAATTGTCATCAGAGTTAATAATGAAGTTCTCGATCCAACATATCTTAAAATATTCTTAGATTCTACGACAGGTATTGAAGCACTAAGAAGCATTCAAACAGGAGCTTCAATTTTATCTTTAAATCCGACAAAGCTTCAAAATCTTTTGATTCCTCTCCCAACTCTTTCTCGCCAGACAACTATCTCATCTAGTTATAAATTCAAACTCCAAAACATCCAAGAAGTAAAAGATGTTGAAAAGAAGATGAGAGAAGGTTTTGAAAAGAAATTCAAAGAAAATTTCTTATCTCTCCTAGTTTAATTATGGAAGAAAGATTACAAAAATATTTAAGTCAATCGGGCATCTCTTCAAGAAGAGAAGCTGAAGAGATGATAAAAAGAGGCGAAGTTAAAGTTAATGGTGTAGTAATAACTGAACTTGGATATAAAGTTAATAGCGAAGATATTATAGAAGTGCTTGGTGAAAGAATCACCAAACAAGAAAACAAAGTTTATTATATGTTAAATAAACCGACTGGATATATCTCATCTACCAAAGACGAAAATGGAAGAAAAACCATCATCTCTCTTATGAAATATGTCGATCAAAGAATATATCCTGTTGGAAGACTTGATTATGATACAAGCGGTCTTATTCTTTTAACTAATGATTCATCTTTTAAAGAGATGATAGAATCTCCAACTATCGGAATAGAAAAAGAATATCACGTAAAAGTTGATGGATTGTTAAGGAAGATAGAATCTAAAAGGTTAGAAAAAGGAATCGATCTTGGCGATTATAAAACAAAACCAGCTAAAATCTTGAATGTTAAATATAATGATGAGCTAACTTCAACTACACTCGACATCATCATAAAAGAAGGTAAAAATCGTGAAGTTCGTAATCTCTTTTCATCAGTTAATCATAAAGTTAAATCTCTTAAGAGAACGAGAATAGGCAACTTAAGACTAGATGTTCCAAACGGAACATATAGGCCATTAAAACCTCATGAGGTTAAACTTTTAAAACTATTAGCTTTAGGAAAAATCAAGAAGTAATACACATTTGCTTGATTATTAAAAAGAAAAAATAGTATATTTTTTAAGATTATGATATAATATCGTTTTAGAAAGGAATAATATGAAGTATAGGGCAATCGCAATAGATGGTCCTGCAGGGAGTGGTAAATCTACTGTCGCTAAGATCATCGCAAAAGAACTTGGATTTACATATATTGATACAGGGGCAATGTATAGGGCTATCACTTTAAAAGCCTTAAATCTTGATATCAAAGACTTAGGTGATGAAGCGAACTATGACTTCATAAATTCTACAACTCTTGATTTCATCGATTCTAAAATGACAATGGATGGAATCGATGTATCAAAAGAGATCAGAACTGAAGAAATTGTAAAACATGTATCTTTGGTTTCATCCCTAAAATATGTTAGAGATGCACTAGTAAGTGCCCAAAGAGAAATGGCTAAAAAAACTAACGTAGTTATGGATGGAAGAGACATTGGAACCAATGTCTTAGTAGATGCTGATCTCAAAATCTTTTTAACTGCTACAGTCGATGTGAGGGCAGAAAGAAGGTATCTTGAACAGATTCAAAAAGGCATTAGCAATATGACTTTTGAAGAAGTTAAAGCTGATTTAATAAGAAGAGACACCTATGATTCGACAAGAAAACATAATCCACTAAGAAAAGCTATAGATGCTATCGAACTTGATACATCTGGCTTGACTATAGAAGAAGTAGTAAACAAAATAACGCATTTATTTAAGGAGCTTAAACATGAGTAATTTAAGAGTTGGTAACATCGTTACTGGAAAAGTCATCGTAGTTGAGGATAACCTCGCATACATTGGCGTTGGAGGAAAATCTGAGGGTCGTATGTATTTAGAGTACTTTACATCTAACAAAGAAGTAAAGTCTTTAAAAGACATCCTAAAGGAAGGAGATCAGATTAGAGTTCAAGTATCTAAAATTACTGATGGCCTAATTCTCCTCTCTCGTTTAGAAATGGAAGAAAAAGAAAGAAGAGACAAAGTTGTTCGTAAAGTTATGAACAAAAAACCTTTCACTGCTAAAGTTACAGGCAAAAACAAAAACAATGAATATCTTCTTGAAAAAGATGGAGTTAATGTCATCCTTCCAGATAATTATGTCGACTTAGATCCATCATTTGACAAAGATTCTATCATCGGTACTGAACAAAGAGTAGTATTTGTTAAGAGTGATATAGATGATAGAGGCAGAACAAGATTAGTCGTTTCTCGTAAACAGATTCAATACAACGAAGAAAGAAAAGCTAAAGAAGAAGAATTCGCCTCAATAAACGCTGGTGATGAACTCGAAGGAACTGTTAGTAGAATCACTGAATTTGGTGCATTCATCAAATTCAATAAGATTGAAGGCTTATGTCATCTATCTGAAATCTCTCACTATAGAACCAAAGATCCAAACGAATTCTTAACAGTAGGCCAAACTGTTAAAGTTAAAGTTTTAAAGAAAGGCGAAACAAAGATTCATTTATCTATTAAAGCACTTGAAAAAACTCCATGGGAACTATTCTGTGAATCTCATAAAGTTGGAGACATCTTAAATTGCACAATCGTTAAGAAGAGCGATAAATATATGTTATGTTCTCCTGAAAGAGATATTATGGGTATTTTAAATCAAAGTGATTATTCATGGAATATCGATGACAACTTCGCTGGAACTGTAGTAGAAGGCGATAAAGTTGATCTTCAAATCACATATATGGATAAAGAAAAGAATAGAATGACTTTATCTAAGAAACATCTAGAATATAATCCATGGCAAGATGTTCATCTAAGACCTCATGAAATTGTATCAGGCGTTGTAGATAGATTCACAAACACTGGTGCAATCATCAAAGTTGGAAATGTTGAAGGCTTCCTCTCAAATAGAGATGCTAGTGAAACAGGAAAACCTGCACAAGAAGTTTTAAAAGTTGGGGATGTAGTAAATGCTGAAGTTATGGCAGTAAATCCACAAAGATGGTTACTAACTCTCTCAATTCGTTCAATTGAAGAAGCTAAGACAAGAGAATATGTCAATAAATATATTGACCAAAACGTTTCATCTTCATCTTCAATTGAAGATTTAATTAAAGAAGAATAAAATAAAAAAGGCCCTTAGGCCTTTTCTTATTCTATAGGAGAATAATAAAAATGCTTCCAGTAGTCGCAATAGTCGGAAGACCAAACGTCGGTAAAAGCCAAATATTTAATAGAATTGTTGGACAACGTCAATCAATAGTTGATGATTTTTATGGTCTTACAAGAGATAGAATCTATGGTGAAGCTGAATGGAACACAAGACGTTTTAAAATAATCGATACCGGTGGCATAGAAATCCAAAACACAACATTTCAAAAAGAGATTCAAGCTCAAGTAGAAATTGCAATTAAAGAAGCTCATGTCATCATTTTTGTTTTAGATATTAGAACTCCTATCACAGATGATGATTTAAAGATCGCAAAGCTATTAAGAGATTCTAAAAAACCAGTAGTATTAGCTCTAAATAAAGCTGATAATCAAGATTTAATCTTAAATATGTATGATTTCTATACATTAGGATTTGATGAACTATTTGCGGTATCTGGAATCCATTCTATCGGTATTGGTGATATGCTTGACGCTGTCATATCTCATTTTCCTAAAGTAATAGATGATCCACTAAAAGATGATGATTCAATAAAAATCGCCATCATTGGAAGACCAAACGTCGGTAAATCAAGCCTAACAAACGCTCTTTTAAATAAAGAACGTGTAATCGTATCTAATAAAGAGGGCACTACAACTGATTCAATAGATACTTCATTTATCCGTAATGACAAGAAATATACTATAATCGATACCGCAGGAATGCGCAAAAAAGGTAAGATCTTTGAATCTATTGAAAAATATAGTGTCTTAAGAGCTTATGAAGCAATAGAACGAGCAAACATTTGTCTTATTGTAATTGATGCAGAAAGAGGTATCCTAGAAAATGATACCCATATCGCTGGATATGCTAAAGATGCTGGAAAAGGTCTAATAATCATTGTAAACAAGTGGGATTTAATTGAGAAAGATCAAAACACAATGAATGAATGGACTAAAAAAGTTAAAGATGAATTTAGATTCATCGATTATGCTCCAATTGTATTTGTCTCTTCTCTTACTAAACAAAGAATTTCAAATATCTTTCCAATAATAGATCAAGTATTTGAAAACATCAATAAACGTATCAAGACAGCTCTCATCAACGATTGTATTATCGATGCAGTACTTTTAAATGAACCAAAAGAATATAAAGGTGTACAACTCAAAATCTATTATACATCACAAGTAGCTGTAAACCCTCCTACATTCGTTCTTTTTGTGAATGACACAGAATGTATCCATTTTTCATATTATCGTTATCTAGAAAATAAAATACGTGAATCATTTGATTTTACAGGCACCCCAATTAAATTAATTTTAAGAAAAAGAGAATAATGTATTGATTTTTAGCCAAATATTATTTATAATCAAATCACACAAGGAGTTTTAATATGAATAAAGTAGAAATCGTAGCTAGTTTAGCGGAAAGAACTGGTTTGACTAAGCAAGATGCTGAGTGTGCATTCGATAGTTTATTTGACATACTAATAGATTCACTTGCTGAAGGGGAAAAGGTAGTTATTTCTGGATTTGGAACTTTTGATGTGAAACAAAGAAAAGCACGTGATGGTCACGATCCAAGAAGTAATGAAAAGATTCATATCCCATCTATCAAAGCTGCTACATTTAAACCAGGAAAGGTTTTAAAAGAAAGAGTTAGATAACTTTCCAATTTGCGTTATTCAAAACATCACCTCAAGCGGTGATGTTTTGATTTATCTATTAAATTTTAATATAATCTAATTATCTCACATAATTTGATAACTAATATGAACAGTATATAAAAACCATAAATATAAATAAATTAAAAACAAATTAGGCGATATAATAGTAAGAAACGAATCAAATCTCTATTATCTAACTAATAGATACTATAACCCTAGTATTGGATTTTTTATTACTCCTGATAGTGTGGATTATTTAGATTCAGCAAGCATAAATGGTCTAAACCTTTATGCATACTGTATAGGCGACAAGAATTATTCTTTAAACAAAGTCTCTATGAAAAATGGTATTGACAGTATAAATAATACGTCTTATTTTAAAAAAAACAATATACAAACAATTCATTGAGCAATAATATATCAAATGTTAATTTTTCAAATAATTAAATAACTCAAAAATGTTTTACATATATAGCAATCTAGGAAATGAAACATCTTCATTTGGAGTTGTTTTAAACATAGAAAAACGGGGTGGAGTAGGCGCTTATATAAGTAGTAATATAGGAATTGGAACAAAAACTCAAATTACTCCATATTTTACTATTGGTTCTGAAATAAGTTTACTGAAAGGTATTTCTATTTCTATCGAAAAAATAACTATAAAAACAATTTTCAAAACAATAGATATTAATATTTTGAATATAAAAAATTAAATGCAAAAAATATAAGAAATCTGTTTTCTATTAGTTTTTTTATATTTATTAATGACAGGGGAGTCGTTTTTTATTCAAGATATAGAGATGAAATCAAAAAGATTCTAATAGACAATCACATTAAGGAATTGGTTAAGTAAACAGTAGACGTAGTACTAGTTATTTAACTTATGATAATGATATAATAATAACGTATATCTATGATACGAGTTTTATTGACATAAATAAATAAAATTAGTAAAATAATATCAATAATTATATATTAAATGAGGTAAATTTTATGCCAATTGAAGCTGGAGATTTTAAAACTGGACTAACAATTCTAATTGATGGAGAAATCTATCAAGTACTAGACTTCCTTCATGTTAAACCAGGAAAAGGAGCTGCTTTCTTAAGAACCAAACTTAAAAACTTAAGAACTGGTGGAATCATGGAAAAGAGTTTCAATACTACTACAAGATTCGATCAAGCTATCATCGAAAAAAGAGATTTACAATATTCATATAACGCAGATGGTTTTTATTTCTTCATGGATATGGAATCATTCGAAATGTATCAATTAAGCGAAGATCAAGTGGGTTTTTCAAAAAACTTTATTGTCGATGGACAAATTGTAAGTGCTAAGTTCTTTGAAGAAGAAATCTTATCACTAGATTTACCAGAAAGGATGGCCTTAACAATTGTAGATACTACAGATGCAATTAGCGGTGCATCATCAAATGACACTAAAGAAGCGTGGACTGAGACAGGTTTAATGGTAAGAGTACCAATGTTTATCAAAAAAGGTGATAAGATTTTAGTCTATACAGCTGATGGAAAATACTGGGGAAGAGCTTAATACAAGCTCTTTTTTTATATTTATGAATTACGAAATCGAACTAAAATACAAAGTAAATAAACTTCCTTTAAAGTTTGATAGATGTCTTGAGATTGTGCAAACATATTTTAAACCTAAAAATAATTTAGATATTCTAATAGAATCCTTTGATAATTTAGATATCAATACTATAAACACTTTTAGATTAAGAAAAATAATAGAAAATAATAATATTAAATACTATTTAACACTTAAGACAAAATCAGTAGGAATAAAAAGAAAAGAATATGAAAAAGAAATATCTATAGATACATATAACACACTTATTCAAGAAAATATTGATTCTAAAGTTATTAAAAATAGATATATTAAGTATGAAAATAATTATATATTTGAATATGATGAATATTTAAATCTCAAAATTAATTTAATCACATTAGAAGTGGAATTAGAAAAAGAGAATAATCTTCAGGAAGATAAAACAAAAATAGAAGCAATCCTTAAAGAAAACAATATAGAGTATATAGATGTCACATTAGATCATCGATATAAAAACACTAATATAATCAAATATTTTGGATAAGGGGGAAGTAAGATGAGTACTAGAAAAGTAGTTCTTGTCACAGGTTCTGCAAGAGGAATCGGTGCTGCAATAATTCGTGAGCTCGCTAAATGTGGATATGATTGTGTAATCAATTACCATACATCAGAAAAAGGTGCTCTACTATTAAAACAAGAAGTAGAAACTAAATATAACATTAAAGCTATTACAGTTAAGGCAGACATTTCAAATGAACAAGAAGTAAATGAGATGTTTGATGTCATTGAAAAAGAATTTGGAACACTATCGTGTCTCATAAACAATGCGGCAATAGATATTCCAAAAATATTTGAATCAAAAAGAACACAAGATTTTAAAAGAGTCATGGATGTAAATGTTATTGGGGCATATTTAGTTTCTAGAAAAGCATCTAAATATATGCTTAAAAATAAATGGGGTAGAATCATAAATATCTCCTCTACAAACGGTATTAACACTTATTATCCAATGTGTCTTGAGTATGATGCCTCCAAAGCGGCATTAATATCTTTAACACATAATCTTTCTATTCAATTTGCACCATATATAACAGTAAACGCAATCGCTCCTGGCTTTATTGGTACAGAAGCTGAGTTAAATGATTATGATAAAGAATTTATAGAAGAAGAAGTAAGCAAGATTCTTTTAAAAAGGCCAGGGCGTCCTGAAGAAGTATCTAAACTTGTCAAGTTTTTATTAAGTGATGATGCTGATTATATAAACAACACAGTCATCAGAATAGATGGTGGACAATACGGAAGCTAAAAAGAGAAATTCGTTTTGAATTTCTCTTTTTTTATTCTTTTCTTATTTTGCTTAGTGCAAGCATGATACTCATCTTGCCATATTCATATGTCAATCCACCTTGCATATACATCGTATATGGTGAGACAACTGGTGCATCACAAGAAAGTTCAATTGTGCTTCCTTGTGTAAAACATCCTGCAGCCATAACTTCATCAAATGGATATCCAGGCATAGGTGATGGCTCAATATAAGCTTTTGAATCGATTGGAGAAGATGCTTGGATTCCTCTTGCGAATTCAATCAAATTCTCTTTTGATCCAAGACATATTGTTTGAATTATGTCAGTCCTATAATCATTATATTTAGGCTCGACTCCTTGAAATCCCAACTTTTCCAGCATATATGCTGCAAAAATTTGAGTTTTTAAGGCATTTTTTACAGCACTTGGTGCCATAAATATCCCCTTAAGCACATTTATGTTTGTGTTGAAGTTTGCCCCAAGTTCTTTACCAATTCCAGGCGCAGTAAGTCTTTCAGCGACTTCTTTTATTAAATCACATCTACCAGCTATATATCCTCCAGTTGATGCGATACCACCACCTAAGTTTTTCATAAGTGATCCTACGACTATGTCAGCTCCGACATCACCAGGTTCTATCTTTTCAACTAGCTCCCCGTAACAGTTGTCGACAAACACGATGACATTTTTATCAATTTTTCTAATCTCTTTGATAACTTTTTCGATTTTGGAAATCGCTAATGATTCTCTATTTGAATAACCTCTAGATCTTTGTATCTCAAGAAGTTTAACATCACCTTTTTTTAATCTTTCGACAATTTTTTCATAATCAAAATCATTGTCAATCAAATCGATTTCTTCATATTTGATGCCACATGCCTTAAGAGATTGACTTGAATTTCCAATTATTCCAACCATCTCAAGCAAAGAATCATATGGCCTTCCACTAATAGATATCATCGTATCCCCATATTTTAATAATGCTTGAAATGCAATATATAAAGCATTAGTACCGCTCATTATTTGTGGTCTTACAAGCGCATCTTCACATCCGAGAACTTTTGCGAATATTTTTTCAATTTTATCTCTTCCTGTATCAAAATTACCATAACCATTGATGTCTGTGAAATCAGAATATTGAACGTTGTTTCGAATGAATTCGCTGATTATTTTATCAGAATTATAGAATGCGATATCATCGATATTTTTAAAAATGTTTTCTAAATCTTTATCAGCTTTTATCGCTAATTTTTTAATTTCTTCACTAATATTCTCTATCATTTTGATACATCCTCCAAATGATAGGATACTACATTTTTTAGATATTTTTTAAAAAATCTTTTTAAATACAAGAAAAAAGTATACAATTATAACGACCTATTATTAATCGATCTAGGTATATTAGGAGAACATCAATATGTGGCTTGTATATGCAATTGGCACCTTCATATTTTGGGGTACCGCAGACCTATTTTACAAAAGAGGAAATAACGAAAACGAAAAATACACCCACCTAAAAACATCTATATTTGTTGGACTAGTTATGGGCGTTACCGCAATATTAACTATCATCATAAAAGGGATAGATTATGATTTTAGAAATATATTCGTTTATATGCCTGTATCTCTCATGTATATATTGTCAATGGTCATAGGTTATTTTGGTTTAAAATATCTTGAATTGTCGGTATCATCACCAATTCAAAATTCCTCAGGCGCAGTGACATGTATTTTACTTATAATTGTCTTAAGAGAACTACCTGATTATCTATCTTTAATCGCAGTTGGTTTAATCTCAATAGGTGTATTTCTTCTTGGCTTATTTGAAAAGAAGAAAGAAGAAGCCTTCGAGAAGGAACAAAATAAAAAATATAAGATCGGTTTTATTGCCTTCTTATTTCCAATATTTTATTGTATAATAGACGCTCTTGGAACATTTTTTGATGGACTATATCTAGATGATTATGCTACTACGCCATTATTAAATGTCACAGAAGAGACACTTGAAGATGTTGCGAACATATCATATGAACTGACATTTATGTTTATCGCAATTATCCTTTTCATATTTGTACGTTTAATAAAGAAAGAAAGAATTGAAATTCCAAGACAAGGTGATAGATTATTAGCGGCTATATTTGAGACACTCGGTCAGCTTGTATATGTTTATGCATTATCTGGAAACGCTATCATTGCCGCTCCTGTTGTCGCATCATATTGTGTATTCTCTACGATACTCGCAGGAATCTTCCTAAAAGAAAAACTGACTATACCACAGTACATATCAGTTGGACTTGTAATAGCGGGAATAGTGCTTCTTGGGATTGTAGAAGGTATTGATCTCTCACTAGAGACAGAAACGATAATTCCCCTAATATTTCGATAAATAAAAACTACATTTAAATGTAGTTTTTAAATTATGCAAATTCACTCATAATTACTATATAACTTAATAGATTCACAAGCGAATGTGTGAGATAAGATGCAAATATATTCTTGCCTGAATAATGATATATTAAAGCTAATATAAATCCTGGAATTGCATAGATTGGTAAATACAAAAGTTCGATAAGGCTAAATTCTGCCATATGTAGAAGCCCAAATAAAATAGATGATGTAATCACAGGAAAGATAAAATGAGTATTAGGGAAAGCATCAAATATAAGCTTTCTAAATTCAAATTCTTCTAAAAATGGTGCAAGTATTACAGTTGTAAAGAATAATAATACATAATGGATCACCTTAGAAGAAGATTTAAAATAACCATTGATTATTTCTTGGTTTGTTGTTTCGCCAACTCCAAACCATTTATCGATTGCATCACCATAATACGAGATTCCACTTTCAACTAGATAAAATACAAAAAAGGCAACTAAGGAGAATAATATGAATCCTCCAAAATTCTGTGTGACTTTCTTACCATCTTTTCCAATATGTGCATAATATATGGCGATCGCAATCACGAGAGGGACAATCTTGCTTGAAAACCAGGTAATAGAAAAAAACATTTCATTGTTTTCAGTGACGATAGCTGCGGCAATGGCTGCAGCAATCCCTTCTACAACATATAATGCTAAAATTATCAAAATAGGAATAATATCAAATTTTTTCTCTGGTTTTTCATTAATGTATTCCATATTCCCCCCTTTAACCTAAATTATACCATATGTATACAGTTTTATATTGTTAATTTCATAGTTAATCAAAAATTATAAATATTATGATAGAATATTTATATGAAGAAAGTTATTATCGCAACTCACAATAAACATAAGCTAATAGAATTTAATCATATGTTGAAGCCTCTTGGATATGAGGCTATTTCATTATTTGATTTAAATTATTTTACTGAAATAGAAGAAACTGGTACAACTTTTGAAGAGAATTCATATATTAAAGCCCAAACAATTTATAATATTTTTCATATGCCAGTAATTGCTGATGATTCAGGCCTTTCAGTTGATGCATTAAATGGCCTTCCAGGCATCTATTCACATAGATATAGTGGCGAAAATGGAGACGATAAATCTAATAGAGAAAAATTAATTTTAGAATTAAAAAAAATACCTGAATCTCACTTTAATGCCAAATTCATTTGTGCAATCACCTATATTGATGATGCTAAAACAATTAAGACATTAGGCATACTCGATGGCGAAATCATTTTAGAAGAAAGAGGAAATAGTGGTTTTGGTTATGATCCTATCTTCTATTTAAAAGATCTAAATAAGACGGTTGCCGAACTGGGCGAAGAAAAGAAAAATGAAATATCGCATAGACATATCGCTCTTCTTAAACTTACAGAGGAATTAAAATCATGCAATTCTTGATATTTTCTGATATTCATGGCGATCTATCACTACTCGATGAACTAATAGAATATTATAGTCCTGATCGAATATTTGGGCTTGGTGATTTTGAAGTATCAGAAATCGAACTCACGATGAGAAACATAACTGGTGTTAGAGGAAATAGCCTATTTGATCCAGATTATATGATAGATAGGATGATCGATATAGATGGTATGAAGATTCTTATGACTCATGGTCATACACATGGTGTAAGATCAAGTCTATTGTCGCTTAAATTATTTGCTAAAGAAAGATTATGTAATATGGTGTTCTATGGTCATACTCACATCGCTCATATAAGTGAAGTAGATAATCTAGTAATTGCTAACCCAGGATCGCTCACACTTCCCTATAGCCCAAGTTGTCCAACATGTATCATATTTGAATACAACGATTCTACAGTAACACTAAATTTAATAGATGCTGTTAAGAAAGAAACAATTAAAAAATTAATTATAGATAGAAATAGATGGAAGAACTAGAAAGAAATGAATCAAAAATTGAAGAATCTTTAGTCTTATTAGATGATAATAAGAAAAAAGACAACAAAGAAGAGATATTCAAATCTCTTGTTTTGCTCATTCAAGAATTTGAATCTGATTTAGATCATAAATCAATTCTAGAAGTTATTGAAGAATATATTGACTCAATCACCAACCCTCAAGATAGATTATTCTTGTTAAATAAGAAAATCTCATCTCTTTTAAAACTAGAAGAATATAATGACCTATTAAAAACATTAGAAGAAAAGAATAAGATTCCATCATTAAGTGACACTGAAAAAACAAATATTTTCTTCTATAAAGCTATTGCTCTTGAAGCCTTAGATGAACCAAGTCTTGCAGTTGAGGCTCTTGAGAAAATAGAAGATAATATCTCAAGATATAGTCTAATAAACAAATATTTAAAACTAGCTCTTCTCTATTTAAAGATTGGGAGAATGAAAGATGCTAAAGATGCATATGATTATGCATCTATGGTAGATCATTCTCACAAGAGTGATATATTTTCTTTAGTGGAATCTGATCTATTTTATGCATCAAATAAATTTGTTGAAGCTTTAGATTCTTTTGAATCTTTCTTCTTAAAGAGTCCTAATAAATATAAATATCTAGATAGATATATTTTGATTAATATAAAACTCAAAAGATATGATGAAGCATATAATTTCTATAAGAAATTTATTGATAAGCCTTCTTTAAGGCTTTCAAGCCCAAATAGATATAATTTTCTTAAAGCCATATCAGTTCTTTTAAAAGAGATGGGCAAAAATGATGAATTAATAGAAATAAATAGTTCATTAGAAACACTCAAACCAACATATTTTAAAAAAGAAGAAACAGAATTATTTAATATCATCAAATCAATCACATCTTCGCTCTCATATCCTCTCACAAAATATGATAAATATAAAAATATCGCCAATAAATTCTTTAAATTATTAAACAAAATTGAAAAAGAAGAATTGATCTTTGTAGAAAGGTATGAAAATGGATACAAATATTCTATCTTCAACAATACTCAACTTAAAGAAAATGAAATAGGATATGATTCTTTAAGAGAAAACAATCTCTATGATTATTTTAATATCAATGATGATACAACATTAGATTATTATTACAACCATAAATTAGAACGAATCGATCATAAAGTTAGAGTCTTCGTAATTAAATCTAAAGAAACAAATTATGGTTATTTTATTGTATCTTTTGATGAAAATTATGAACCGATTTATCAAGTATTAAAAGATAGTCTCATAGAGATGTTTGAAAAATTATCAATAATAATCAAAGCTCAAAGAAATCAAAATGCAATCTTAGAATCTTTATCGAAAGATGAATGTGGATATTTAAAAATTGAAAATGGTTATGTTGAATTTTTAAATATCTATTCAAGAAATATATTCGACCTTAAAGATAACGTTATTAAATATGATGATTTTAAAGAATTCTTTATTACACCTACCTATCCAAATGATTTAATAGAAAACGAATCAAAACTAGTTCCAATTCTCGTTCATGATCTAAGAAGAGAAATAGAATTTAAGCCATATATCTTTGAATCAGTAATCTATTTGTCAATTAAAGACGTTACTGATAAGCTTCAATATGAACATAAACTAAAAGAATTCTATAATCATTCAGGCCTAGCTTTTCTAAATATAAATAACTTAAAAGAAGAAATAGAAGGACGTGTTGATAGTTTTGCGGCTATGGGACTTAATATTGAAGTTATTGAAAGAGAAGATACTTTGTCTAAAAGAGACAATAAGCTTCAAACAATCTATAACATCCTAGCGGAAGAATCAAAAAGTTCTTATGTTTATTATCTAGGCGAAAATCATTTCTTATATCTTTTATATTCGGTTGATAAGAGAACACTTGAATCCTTATATAAAAGAGTAAGTGATAAAATTAAAACCTTATATAAATATTCATATACACTAAGAGAAAAAAAAGTAACTGGTTTCGCTTCAAAATCCCTCAAAAACAAAACTTTCACAGAAATTAAAGATATAATTGAATATGGCTTTTCATTTTCATCATACAAGAATGATTTTATCATTCTAGATAATGAAGAAAAGAAAGATTATGCCTTATTTAAAACATATGTATATGAAATAGAAAGAAGACTGCAAAGAGGAACATTTGAACTCGATTATTATCCTATCATCGATGAATCCAAAAACAACATTCATTATTTCTTTTTAAAACCAGTAATCCCATACAACATACCATATAGTGTATATGAAAGGATTTTAGCGCGCTCAAGTCTAGAATCAAGGTCAGATAATATCTTACTAGAAAGACTATTCATGGATGCTAAAGAGATAAATGAAAATGTGAGATTCATCATCCCAGTTCATAAAGAAAGCATTACTAATCCAAATTTCATCAAAAAATTTCAGTCCCTCTATAGAGAATTTCCAATGCGTAATAGAATCATATTCTATACAGAATCAAAAACCAATCATGATTATCTAAAAGGAATAGCGTCTATTACTAATCTTGGAATAAAAATCGCAACGACATTTGAATCTATAAGCGATCTATCTAGTTACGATGAATATGATATGATATTTATTGCTAACCCAACTAACGATGATTTTATTAATTATATGATAGATGGATTAATAAATATCAAAAATAAAGAAATAGTTATCACAGATGGCGAGCATATTCCAGGAACTTTATCACTAAGAAATAGTTATAAAGTTTATACAAAAGATAAATTATCAAAACTATAAAAATATTTTAATTAGCCCTTATCATTTAATATAGAAAAATATAAAAAAAGAATCACAAGTTTTGTGGTTTCTTTTTAAACCGTATGATATAATCAATAAACACGGAGGAAACGCACTTTCATGAAAAAAGATAAAACATACATAAAACCAAACCCCATATATTATTCTCTAACTAGATTTGCATCTAACATTCTATCTAAAATATATTTCAAAAGAAAAATAATTAGAAATGAGCTAAAAGGAGTAAAAGGCCCAGCACTAATTATCGCAAATCATGAATGTGCTTTAGATTTTGTAAATTTGATTGGTGCATTTAAAGATAGAGTTACATTTGTAATATCAAAATCTTTTTATGAATCTCTCTCTATCAATCCCATATTAAAGAAAATTGGTGTAATCCCAAAACAACAATTTCAAACAAATATTTCAACACTTAAGAAAATGAAATATGCTGCTGATTCAGGACAAAAAGTTGTCTTATTTCCTCAAGGAATTATGACAGAAAATGGTCTTTCAACACCGATTCCTCCATCGACATATAAATTCTTTAGATTTATGAATCAAGATGTTTATGTCGCAAGATCTATAGGTACATATTTTGTCATGCCAAAATGGTCTAAAGGCTTTCATAAGGGTGAAACATATGTAGATATATATAAACTCTTTACAAAAGAAGAAACTAAAACACTTAGTCTTGATGAAATCAAAAGTAGAGTTGATGAAGCACTTCTTTTCGATTGCTACAAGGAACAAAAGAAGTATATGATAAAATATAAAAATGTCGATAAATTAGAAGGTCTTGAAGGAGTTCTTTATATGTGCCCAACATGTGGATCTGAATTCACAATCAAGACAGAAAAAAATAAAATATATTGTGAAAATTGCGGATATACAGAATATGCAGATGAATATGGTTTCTTCAAAGATAGTTCTAATGGCCCTCTAATAGATTCTGTCCCACTATGGTCTAAAATCATCTATGAAAGATATAAAGAGATGGTTAAAAACGATATGGATAATTCGATTAAAGATGACTGCAAGATTATGACAATCGATGATAAAAAACATAAATTCACTGAAACTGGTGAAGGAAGAATTGAAATATCTAAAGACTATATTACTTTAAAAGGAACACACAATGGTATTCCACTTGATGTTAAAGTATCGACAGCTAACATCATGACACTCCCATTTGGCCCATCTAAATATATAGAAGTGCAAGATGAAGAAATGATTTATAGATGTATGCTTTCAAATGGTCTTAATGCTCAAAAGATGATCAATACACTTAAAATTTTCTATGAATTAAAGACGGGATTAAATATTAGTTATTATGATAAATATAGAATATGAGATCAATTTTATTTGACCTCATTTTTTTAATTTAAAAATATATCTTTACTTTAGCGCTTTAAAGTGGTAAAATCTAACACATAATAATTTGGAGGTTCCATCTAATGAAAAATATAAGGACAGACTCAATAGAAAAATTACTAAATGCCATAATGAATATTGAAGGAAAAGACGATCTATATGAATTCTTTGTCGATGTTCTGACAGTCAAAGAATTAAAAGATATGGGAGATAGATTTGAAGCTGCTATCATGCTTAAAAATGGCGAAAACTACGAAACTATCACCAAGACACTAGGCTTATCAAGCGCAACAATTTCAAGAGTATCAAGATGTATAAATTATGGAAATGGTGGATATGAAAAAGCTATTAATGCTATGGAGAAAAAACAATGAAAACACTTAGATATGATGAATATATAAGCATTAAACTTCGAGAATTATATACATCTTTTGGCTATAGTCTTTATTCCATGAGTAAGTTTGAGGAATATGATCTTTATTCCAAAAACAAAGATTTTTTAATTTCTGACTATGTCATCACCTTTACAGATACTACTGGAAAACTTATGGCGTTAAAACCTGATGTAACTCTTTCAATAATCAAAAATACAGATATAAAAGAATCTCTAATTGAAAAACTATGTTATAACGAAAAAGTTTATAGAGTAAAAAGAGAAGGAGATTCTTTCAAAGAAATAATGCAGACAGGTCTTGAAGCTATTGGAGATATAGATTCTTATACTATATCAGAAGTATTATATCTTGCGATGAAATCACTAAATCAAATATCTTCTAATTATAATCTAGATGTTTCATCGATGGACATAATCAAAAAAGCTTTAGATGTTCTTCCAAAATCTTGTGATAGATCAAAACTAATCAAATATATAGGAAACAAAAGTACTCATGAGATTAAGTCATATTTATCAAGTGAGAATATAGATGAATCATTATATAGTCCATTAGTATCTTTAGTTTCAACAAGTGGAAAACCGAGCGATATAAAAGCTGAACTTGAGGAAATAGTATCTAAAATAGATGCAAAAGCTGAACTAGATAAATTATATAACGTAATAGATGAAATAAAGGAAGAAAATACAAGAATCGATTTTTCTGTGATTTTAGATCCAAATTATTATAACGGAATAGTATTTAGAGGATATGTATCAGAAATAAGTGAGAGTATTCTTTCTGGTGGCGAATACAACAATCTTATGAAAAGAATGAACAAAAAATCAAAAGGTGTTGGTTTCGCAGTATATCTCGATAGCATTGATTCACTAGATACATTAGAAGAATATGATTTTGATTATCAAATAATATATAAAAAAGACTCTAAAGAACTAAGAAAATTTGTATTCTCTCTTCAAAAAGATAATAAGGTCTATGTAGCAAAAGAAATCAATACAAAAATAAAAGTAAGAGAAGTCATAGAATTCAAGGAGTAAATATGAAACCTTTAATAACTGTAGCACTTCCAAAAGGAAGACTAGGAAATGAAGTATGTGAAAAATTTAAGATAGCTGGATATTCCATGGATGAAACAATAAGCGACACAAGAAAGCTTATTTTTGAGGATGAAAATCTCGGAGTTAGATTCTTTTGGGCAAAGCCGTCTGATGTTCATGTATATGTAGAAAGAGGTGCTGCAGATGTTGGAATAATCGGCAAAGATATTCTGCTTGAATATGAACCAGATGTATATGAACTATTAGATCTTGAAATTGGCAAATGTAAGATATGTGTTGCCGCAAAAGAAGACTTCTTTGACAACAAGGCTAAGACATTGAGAGTTGCGACTAAATATAAAACAATCGCTAAAGAATATTATATGTCTAAAGGCCGAAAGATAGATATTATCACTCTCAATGGCTCAATCGAGATTGCACCACTATTAAATCTTTCTGATGTAATAGTAGATATTGTAGAAACTGGTAAGACTCTCAAAGAAAACAATCTTGTGATAGTCGATAAAATAATCGATGTAAGCGCTAGGTTTATTGTCAATAAATCTAGCTATAGATTCAAAGAAAAAGAAATAAACAAGCTTAAACAAGCTCTAGAAAGTAGAGGTTAATATAGATGATTAAAATATTAAAATATGGTTTAGATAATGAAGAAATCTTTAAACGTATGATTCCAAAAGTCGATGTTAAAGATATCGTCAAATCAATTATTGATGATGTAGTAGAAAGAGGAGATATCGCTTTAAAAGAATATACACATAAATTTGATAAAGCAGATCTTGATAATTTATTGGTTACAGAAGATGAAATAAATGAAGCTATCTCTTTAGTAGATAAAAGATTTTTAGAAGTCTTAGAAAAAGCAAAAGAGAATATCTATCAATTCCATATAAATCAAAAAAAGACTCCATTTGAAATTAAAAAAGAAAATGGTGTTGTCATGGGACAAAAGATTACTCCTCTTGAGAGAGTTGGTATATATGTTCCTGGCGGAACTGCAAGTTATCCATCTACTGTATTGATGGATGCAATACCTGCCCTTATTGCTGGAGTTAAAGAAATAATAATGGTAACTCCACCAATGCCAAATGGCAAAATTAATCCACTTGTGCTTGCTGCCGCAAAAGTTGCATCGGTCAATAAGATTTTTAAGATTGGTGGGGCACAGGCTATCGCTGCACTAGCTTATGGAACAAGCGCAGTTCCTAAAGTAGATAAAATAGTAGGACCAGGAAATGCTTTTGTCGCTGAGGCTAAAAGACAGGTATATGGAGTAGTATCTATAGATATGATTGCTGGACCAAGTGAAATTTTGATTATTTCTGATAAATATTCAAATCCAAGATTTACAGCTGTAGATCTCCTATCTCAGGCAGAACACGACAAACTTGCAAGCGCAATATTAATAACACCAGATATAGATTTTGCGAAAGAAGTTAGAAAATATATTGAGATAGAATTAAAAACACTTGAAAGATATGATATCGCAAGATCATCTATTGATGATTATGGCAAAATTATTATCACGAGTTCAATAGACGAAGCGATAGATATCGCAAACGAGATTGCCCCAGAGCACTTAGAGCTTGCAGTAAATGATCCATTTAATTATTTAGATAAAATCAAAAATGCTGGTTCAATCTTCCTCGGAAGATTCACTCCAGAAGCACTTGGAGACTATATGGCTGGGCCAAATCATACACTTCCAACAAGTGGTTCTGCAAAGTTTTCATCACCTCTATCAGTCGATGATTTCTTAAAGAAAACACAATACACATATTTTACTAAAGATGCTCTAAATAGTCTTGCATATGACATTGATTATTTTGCGAAGAAGGAGGGACTTACTGCACATGCAAGAAGTGCAGTAATAAGATTTGAAAATGAGTGAATATTTAAGCACCAAATATAAAAATCTTGTTCCATATGTTCCTGGTGAACAGCCAAGAGATAAAAAATATATAAAATTAAACACAAATGAATCCCCTTTTCAAGCATCTAATAATGTGTCTTTAGATGATGCTATTAATAATATAATGCTTTACTCAGATCCAACATGTCTAAGCTTAAGAAAAAAAATCGCGGATATCTTTAAAATAGATATAGATGAAATAATGTTTTCAAACGGATCTGATGAGATGCTAAATTTTGCATTTATGGCTTATACAGATAATATGACACCTGCAGTATTTCCTGATATAACATATGGGTTTTATAAAGTATTTTCAAATGTAAATAATACTCCATATATAGAAATACCATTAAAAGATGATCTATCAATCGATATTAATGATTATATAAATATCAATAGGACAATATTTATCGCCAACCCTAATGCTCCTACAGGTTTAGCGCTTAGTCTTTCTGATATTGAAAAAATAGTTAAGACAAATCCTAAAAATATCGTTGTAATTGATGAAGCTTATGTTGATTTTGGCAGTGAAAGCGTCGTGCCACTAATAAAAAAATATGATAATCTTCTCGTGATTGGAACATTTTCAAAATCAAGGTCAATGGCTGGTGCAAGACTTGGTTATGCAATCGCATCTAAAAAAATCATAAATGATTTAAACACATTAAGATATTCATTAAACCCTTATAATATCAATTCACTCACAATGTCCCTTGCCTTAAATGTTTTAGAAAACAACGATAAGGTTATGGACAATGTTAAAAAAATAATTGAAAATCGTAATTATCTCACAGATGAACTTAAAAAACTTGGATTTTCAACTATTGATTCTAAAACAAATTTTGTCTTCACTAAAACAGATAAAATATCTGGGAAAGATCTATATCAAGAATTGAAAAATAGAGGTGTTCTTGTTCGCCATTTTGATATCGAAAGAATCAAAGACTATGTTCGAATCACTATCGGCACAAAAGATGAACTAGACACTCTTATTAAGAAAATTAAAGAAATAATAGAGGTTTAGCATATGAGAGAATCAAGAATAAAAAGAAAAACAAATGAAACTGATATCGAGCTATATCTAAATATAGATGGCACAGGAAAATCAAATATTGATACAGGCATAGGCTTTATGGATCATATGCTCACTCTTTTTTCTAAACATGCGCAAGTAGATTTAAGTGTTAAATGTATCGGTGACACATATGTTGATTATCATCACTCTGTTGAAGACATCGGTATAGCGCTTGGAAGTGCTTTAAAAGAAGCACTTGGTGAAAAATATGGTATCAATAGATATGGATTTTTCATTCTTCCTATGGATGAATCTTTAGTTGAAACTAAAGTTGATATTTTGTCTGCGGTAGATATCAGCGGTAGATCATATCTAAGTTTTGATCTTGGTAAACTAAATCCTAAAGTTGGTGATTTTGATACTGAACTTATAGAAGAATTCTTTCAAGCCTTCACAAGAGCTTCAGCAACCACTCTTCATATCAAAAAAATAAACGGAAGAAACACACATCATATTATTGAAGCGTGTTTTAAATCTTTCGCAAGAAGTTTAAAAACCGCAATAAGTTTAGATGAAAAAAATCTAAATTCACTTCCTTCTACAAAGGGCATATTATGATCGCAATTATTGATTATGGAGTTGGAAACCTCTTTTCCCTAAAATCATCACTAGATTATATCGGTGTAGAATCAATCATCACAAACGACAAGAGCGAAATATTAAAAGCGGATAAAATCATTCTTCCAGGCGTTGGTGCTTTTCGTGATGCCATTAAAAAATTAGCTGACCTTGGATTAGATATTGTGATCAAAGAAGAAGCAAATAAAAATAAACCGATTCTTGGAATCTGTCTTGGAATGCAGCTTCTATTTGATGTTTCTTATGAATTTGGTATCTACAAAGGCTTATCTTTAATCCCAGGTGAAATCAAACCATTAAAAGATGTGACTAATTCCTTAAAGATACCGCATATGGGTTGGAATAAACTCATCTTTAATAAAAACTCATCATTATTTAAATATATTAAAGATGGCGATTATGTATATTTTGTTCATTCATTTTATGGAAAGACAAATAGCGAATTTGTCTCTAGCTATACAGAATATGGCACCCCTCTAACTGCATCTTGTGAATATAAAAATGTTTATGGCACTCAATTTCATCCTGAAAAAAGTGGCGATGCAGGATTAAATATATTAAAAGCCTTTAGTGAATTGGAGTAATAGATATGAAGATATTTCCAGCAATTGATATTTATAATGGATCTTGTGTTCGACTTGAAAAAGGCGACTACAATAAAATGAAAATATATAATAATAACACTCTTGAAATAATCAAAGATTTTGAATCAAAAGGTGTTAAGTGTGTCCACCTAGTCGATCTTGAAGGCGCTAGATTTGGTTTTCCAAAAAATATAGATGTAATAGAGACAATAAGAAAGAATACAGATATGTTTTTAGAACTTGGGGGAGGAATTAGAACTCTCGATTCAGTCGATAAATATTTTTCTATCGGAATCGATAGAATTATTCTTGGCACATCTGCGGTAGAAAATATTGCATTATTAAAAAATGCCATAAAAAAATATGATGATAAAATCGCTGTTGCAGTTGATGTATTAGATTCTTATGTTCTCACAAAGGGCTGGCAAGAAAATTCAAATATCCCAATCACAAAATTTATAAAAGATATGATTAGTCTTGGTGTTAAAACATTTATTGTCACAGACATATCTAAAGATGGCATGTTAAGTGGTACAAATATGAATCTTTATAGAGACTTAAAAGAAAAATTTGATATTGAAATAACCGCATCTGGTGGTATCACAAATGTTCTAGATATTAAAAAATTAAAAGAAATGAAAATAGATAATGTAATCATCGGAAAAGCTTATTATGAGAACTTAATAGATTTATCTAGTCTGGAGGATCTATGATCACAAAAAGAATAATACCATGTCTTGATGTAAAAAATGGAAGAGTAGTAAAAGGCAAAAATTTTACTGGATTAGCTGATGTAGATTCACCAGTTAAACTTGCAGAATATTATTCAACAAACAATGCTGATGAACTTGTATTTTACGACATTACTGCATCAAGCGAAGAAAGAAAAATATTTACCAACATTTTAAAAGAAACTGCTAAAAAAGTATTCATTCCTCTAACAGTAGGTGGTGGTATTGAAAAGGTTGAAGATTTTGATCGAGTTTTAAAGTGCGGTGCTGATAAAGTTTCAGTAAATTCTGGCGCTATAAAAAACAAAAATTTAATCAAAGAAGCATCAAGAATCTATGGCAGTCAGTGTGTTGTTTTATCTGTCGATGTCAAAAGAGTTGATGGAAAATTTAAAGTATTTTCTAAAGGCGGAAGAGAAAATACAGATATGGATGCTATCGAGTGGATAAAGACATGTGTTAATGATGGCGCAGGTGAAGTTGTAGTAAATTCTATCGATACAGATGGTGTAAAAAAGGGCTTTGATATTGAGCTTTTAAAATTAGTAAATGCTGCAGTTAATGTGCCAGTTATCGCATCAGGTGGCGCTGGATCAATCGAAGATTTTATTAATCTATATAAGGAGATTCCAACGATTGATGCTTCACTTGCTGCATCTATCTTTCACTATAAAGAAATATCAATAAATGATTTAAAATTGCGTCTTAAGAGTGAAAACATAAGTGTAAGAATTTAAGGTATGTAAGGAGATTAAATTATGTTAGATATTGAAAATTTAGTTTTTGATGAAAAAGGTCTAATTCCAGCGATAATTCAGGACTATAATACAAAAAAAGTTTTGACTTTAGCTTATATGAATAAGGAGTCATTAACGCTCTCAATTGAGAAAAAAATGACTTGTTTTTATTCAAGAAAAAGAAAAGAATTATGGCTAAAAGGTGAAACAAGTGGTAATTTTCAACACATCATAAATATTACAAAGGACTGTGATAGTGATGCCCTTCTAATTGAGGTTATAAAAGATGGACCTGCCTGCCATGAAGGATATGATTCTTGTTTTAATTATCCAGTTCTTACCTCAAACGAAAAAGAGTTCAATCTAGACTCTCTTATGGATCTATTGGTCGATAGAAAACTAAATAGAAAAGAAGGATCTTATACATCTTATTTATTTGAGAAAGGACTCGATAAGATATTAAAAAAAATCGGTGAAGAATCTACTGAAGTCATAATCGCAGCTAAAGCATGCGACAAGAAAGAAACCATCTATGAAATCGCAGATCTTACATATCATATAATGGTGTTGATGGCGAATGAAAATATCACGATCGATGAGATTAAATCAGAACTTAAATCTCGTCACATAATAGATAAAAAAATTAAACAAGAAAAGATGACTAGTTAATTATGAGATACACATCCCTTCATATACATAGTCTCTTTTGTGATGGATATGATTCTATTTTAGATATCATAAAAGAAGCTATAAAACTCAATCTCGATACGATAGGAATTCTATATCATTCATATACATCATTCGATGAATCTTACTGCATTAAAAAAGATAAAATAGATGAATTTATAAATTTAGTAGAAAGATATAAAAAAGAATTCCAAAATCTTATCAATATCAAACACGGAGTTGAACAAGATTATTTTTCAGAAACAGACACAAAACAACACGACTATTTAATTGGTTCCGTTCATTATATTAAAAAGAACGATAAATATTATCCAATAGATTCATCAAAAGAAGAAACTATAAAACTAGTAAATGAACTCTATAATGGTGATTATTATGAATTTTCTAAAGATTATTTTAATCTTGTGAGTCAAGTTGTATCTAAAACAAAGTGCACGATAATCGGCCATTTTGATTTAGTTACTAAATATAATCTATTCGATACTGATAATGAAAAATATCGATTACTATATAAAAATGCAGTCGATAAGCTTATACCATATAATATTCCATTTGAAATCAATACATCAATAGTCGATGAAAAAGGTGAGCCATATCCAAGCCTTGAAATAATAAATTATATAAAATCAAAAGGTGGAAAATTTATCTTATCATCAGATGCTCATAAAAAAGAAAATCTAATAAAACACTTTGATGAATATATAAAATATATAGGTGACTAATATGAACACATATGATATTATGAATCTACTCAAAAACAACAAGTATCCAGGAAGGGGAATAGTGACAGGACTTGATAATTCATCAAATATTGTCACTGCATATTTTATTATGGGAAGAAGTGAAAATTCTCGTAATAGAATATTCGTTCTCGATAATAATTCTCTCTATACCAAAGCCTATGATGAATCAAAACTAAAAGACCCATCGTTAATAATCTATAGAGCAATTGTTCCATATAAAAATTATTTAATAATAACTAATGGTGATCATACTGAAAATATTTTAGAAGGTTTAAAAGCTAATAAACCAATCTATGAATCACTTTCAGTAAGAAAATTTGAAGAAGATTATCCTAGTAATACTCCAAGAATCTCTTCACTAATTGAGAAAAAAGATAACACATTTACCTATACTATGAGTATTTTAAAATCATATGATGGTTTAGCGAAACAAACTGGAAGATATTATTATAATTATGAACCAACTAAAGGAATAGGCCATTTTATTCATACATATGACAAAGATGATAACCCACTTCCAACATTTTCAAAAGAACCAGAGATGATTTCAATCGATTTAGGTATCGATGAATTCAGCACAAAGCTTTGGAATGCATTAGATGAAGATAATAAAATATCACTATATGTAAGATATGAAAATCTTGAAACAAAAAAAGTTGAAGAAAGATTATTTAATAAAAACGAGGTCTGATAATGAAAGAATTTGAACTTAAATATGGTTGTAACCCTAATCAAAAACCTTCAAGAATATTTATGAGAGATGGAAGCGAACTTCCAATAAAGGTATTAAATGGTAAACCAGGCTATATTAATTTTTTAGATGCTTTTAATTCGTACCAATTAGTTAAAGAATTAAAGGAAGCCCTTAATCTTCCAGCAGCTGCTTCATTTAAACACGTATCTCCATCAGGCGCTGCGGTTGGACTTCCATTAACCTTAGAACTTAAAAAATCATATTTTGTTGAATCAATAAAAAATATCAATGACTCACCACTCGCCTGTGCTTATGCAAGAGCGAGAGGCACAGATAGAATGTCTTCATTTGGTGATTTTATCGCCCTTTCAGATATTTGCGATGAGATTACTGCAAAACTCATCAAACTTGAAATCTCTGATGGCGTTATCGCACCAGGTTATTCAGAAAAAGCCTTAGAAATTCTAAAAACCAAGAAAAATGGTTCATATAATATTATAGAAATAGATCCATCTTATATCCCAAAAGCAAAAGAAACAAAAGATGTATATGGAATAACCTTTGAACAAGGCAGAAACAACTATAAGATAGATGAATCTATGTTAGATGATATAGTAACTAAGAATAAATCTCTTACAAGCGATGCCAAAAGAGATTTAATCATCGCTCTCATCACTTTAAAATACACACAATCTAATTCTGTATGTTATGCATATGATGGTCAAACAGTTGGAGTAGGCGCTGGTCAACAATCAAGAATTCATTGTACTAGACTTGCCGGTACTAAAGCTGACACATGGTTTTTAAGATTATCACCAAAAGTATTAAATCTAAAATTCAAAAAAGAAATCATAAGGCCTGATAGAAACAATATAATTGATGGATATATAAATCATAACGAAGAAGATGTGACTGTCGATGGAATATGGCAGAAATATTTTACTGAAAAACCTGAATATTATACCATCGAAGAGCAAAGGGAATATTTAGATAAAATAACTAATGTATCTTTAGCATCTGATGCTTTCTTTCCGTTCAGTGATAACATCATAAGAGCACAAAAAAGTGGTGTTAAATATGTTTGTGAACCTGGCGGGTCATTAAGAGATGATCTTGTGATAGAAGAAGCAAATAATCGTGATATGGTAATGGTATTTACCCATATGAGATTATTTCATCATTAAAACTATTAAGATATTAAAAATGCACTTATTTTCGCTTTGAGTAAGTGCATTTTTCATATAACAAATATATTATCCTCGTAACTCTTTTTTAGGCTTCATTTGATTAGCACTACAATAAGCTACAAATCTACTAGGGAAAAATCTTGGTGCAAAACATGTAAGTTTATTCTTAAATCCAATTACCTTGTTTACTTTTCCCTTCATAGCCATCTTATATCCATATTCAGCAACTTTTTCAACCTTCATCGGTTTAATCTTGTTGAATGTATAATGATTTCCAGCAACATTTACAAAATTAGATTCAAATGGTCCTGGATTAAGTGTAAACATATGTACATTAGTCTTTCTAAGTTCATATGCAACACTCATCCCAAAATTAACTATATATGATTTTGATGCATGATATGTCGACATATATGGCCCTGGAACATATGCAGCAATAGAACCAATATTGATGATATGTCCTTCATCATTTTTAAGCATTTCATCAAGATACGCTCTTGTGAAATATACTACAGCATTGATGTTTAAATTATTGATTTTAATTTGTTTGTCTTTATCCATATCTTTAAAATCACATCTATCGCCAATTCCCGCATTATTTACAAGATTATTGACAAAATATCCTTTTTCGATTGTATAATTTAATAATTTTTGATATTCATTTATGTCAGATAAATCACATACAAAAGTATCGACAAAGACATCTTTATTCACATCTTTAACTTCATCTCTAGCTTTTTCGATTCTTTCTTTATTTGAACCAACTAATAAACAGTTATTACCATTTCTTAAAAATATCTTTGCAAATTCTTTTCCAAGGCCTGATGATCCACCAGTTATAAGAGTTATTTTCATACACATTTTCCTCGCTCTAGAATGTATTATAGCACATCGCTAACCAATATATGAGTCGCAATAATATTGCACTCATAATTTTTTTATATTATTTTAGTTCATATTTAACACACTTAACATATAAAAATGTTATAATAATTTGGAATTCCATATTAAAAATATGGTTAACTTGTAATAAACTTAAAGAGGTGAATAATATATGTCAACAAAAGCATTTTACAAAACAGAAGAAATTGGAAAAGGAAAACCTGGTTTTTCAAAAACAAGATCAATCATTGAAGCAGCATTTTATGGCAACAACGTTGTTAAAATCAATTCATTAAAAGAAGCTTATAACCTTGCGAAGAATAGCCCTGGTACAATCGTTACTGATATGCCTATTTATAAACCTGAACACTTAGGCTTAGATAAAGACAGCAAGGTTTTATTATTCAATGATGGTTCTATCACTGGAAGATATGCTGCCGCAAGAAGAATCCAAGGTGAACCAAATGTAGACAATGATAAATTAGATAAAATTTTAATGGATGCTGTATATGATACAAGATATAAAAAGATGTATCATGCAGAAGCATACATCGGCTTAGACCCTGAATTTATGGTTAAAGCTCATCTCTTAATCCCAGAAGGACAAGAAAATTTATTATATAACTGGCTAATCAACTTCCAATTTCCTACAGACGAATACAACAAGATGTATGCTAAATCAAAACCTGTAGGCGATGGTTTAGAACCAGACATCTATATCTTCAGTGATCCAGCTTGGGTTGGAGCACCAGGAAGTGATGTTTGTGATCCAAAATGTTTATGTTATTTCTCTACAGAGACTAACTGTGCCGCAATACTTGGTATGAGATATTTTGGCGAACATAAAAAAGGAACTCTTACAATCGCTTGGGCAATCGCAAATAGAAATGGTTATGCATCATGTCATGGTGGTCAAAAAGAATATACTTTAAATGACGGAACTAAATATGTTGCGAGTGTATATGGCTTATCTGGTTCAGGCAAATCTACAATCACTCATGCTAAACACGATGGCAAATATGGTGTTAAAGTTCTACATGATGACGCATTCATAATCAACAGTGATACTTGTGCATCAATCGCACTTGAACCAACATATTTTGATAAGACTGCAGATTATCCAACAGGTTGTCCAGACAATAAATTCCTATTAACTGCCCAAAACTGCAGTGCAACTAAAGACGCTGATGGAAATGTTGTTTTAGTCACAGAAGATATTAGAAATGGCAATGGACGTGCAATCAAATCTAAACTTTGGAGTCCAAATAGAGTTGATAAAATCGATTCACCAGTTAATGCAATATTCTGGATTATGAAAGATCCAACAATTCCACCAATTGTTAAACTAAAAGGTGCATCACTCGCCTCTGTCATGGGTGCAACTCTCGCCACAAAACGTTCAAGCGCAGAACGTCTCGCTCCTGGCGTTGACCCAAATGCCCTAGTTGTTGAACCATATGCTAACCCATTTAGAACATATCCACTTGTTAATGATTATCTAAAATTCAAGAAACTTGTTGAAGAAAAGAACGTTGCTTGCTACATCATCAACACTGGTGATTTCATGGGTAAGAAAGTTAAAAAAGAAGATACTCTTGGTGTAATTGAAGCAGTGGTTGAAGGTAAAGCTAAATTTGAAAAATGGGGTCCATTCAGTGATATTGAAATTTTCAACTGGGAAGGTTTTATTCCAAACCTCAATGATCAAGAATATATTGAACAATTAAAGGCAAGAATGCAAGATAGAGTTAACTTTGTTAAATCTAGAGAAACATTCAAAGGTGGTTTTGATAAATTACCAGCCGATGCATTAGATGCAATTCAAAAAGTAGTTAACGAAGCAAATTCATTAAAATAAGGTAAAAATATGGGCGTAAAAATTGTTGAAACATCACTCAGAGATGGTCATCAATCACTTTTTGCGACAAGAATGACAACTGAAGAAGTAGTCAAGATGGCTAAAATCCTAGACAATGCTGGATATTATGCAATGGAAGTATGGGGTGGTGCCACATTTGACTCCGCTATGAGATTCCTAAATGAAGATCCATGGGATAGACTAAGAGAAGTTAGAAGTGTTTGTAAGAAGACAAAACTTCAAATGTTGTTCCGTGGTCAAAACATCTTAGGCTATCGTCACTATTCTGATGATGTTGTCGATATGTTCTGCAAAAAAAGTATTGAAAATGGTATTGATATAATCAGAGTATTTGATGCATTAAATGACTTAAGAAATCTAAAGAAAGCTGTTGAATCTACAAAAAAATATGGTGGAGAATGTCAAATCGCTCTTTCATATACCACATCTCCAGTACATACAATTGAATATTACACAAAACTCGCCAAAGAAGTCGAAATGCTTGGTGCTGATTCAATCTGCATCAAAGATATGGCTGGTGTTCTTCTTCCAAATGATGCTAAAGAACTCATCACATCTATTAAAAAGAACACCAAACTTCCAATTGAACTTCACTCACATTCAACCGCGGGTGTTTGTGAACTAACATATATGGCTGCGATTGAAGCTGGTTGCGATATTATCGACACTTGTCTTTCACCACTTTCTGGTGGAACAGCACAACCATCAACTCAAGCTTTTAATACAGTTTTAAAAGGCACTAAATATGATCCAAATCTAAATTTGGACGCCATTCACGAATGTGAACCAATCATGGACAAGGTAAAAACTAAATATTTAGAAAACGGATTATTAAATCCCAAAGCTTTATCTGTTAACCCAAACATCTTAAAATATCAAGTTCCTGGTGGCATGCTTTCAAATCTTATGAATCAATTAAAAGCGCAAAACGCTATGGACAAATATGATGAGGTATTAAAAGAGATCCCAAGAGTTAGAAAAGATATGGGTTATCCGCCTCTTGTAACACCTCTTTCACAGATGGTGGGAACTCAATCTGTTTTAAATGTTTTAATGGGTGAAAGATATAAGATGGTCGTCAATGAGATAAAAGATTATCTTCATGGCAAATACGGCAAATTCCCAGCTCCAGTTGATGAAAATATAAAAAAGAAAATCATCGGGGATGATGAAGTTATCACCGTGAGACCTGCTGATCTTTTAAAACCTGAATTTGAGTCTTTAAAAGAAAAATATAAAGATATCGCAAGATCTGATGAAGATGTGTTATCACTTGCTTTATTTGAATCAGTCGCAAGCGAATTCTTGATGAAGAAATATGATATGATAAAAGATGAAGAAGCGAAAAAAGATGATGAAATCATCTCATTCAATCTTATTTTTTAGGAGAATTAAATATTTATGAAAATATATGCAATTCTTGATGGAAGTCAAAGTGGAAATTTCTCTGATGGTGCACTAGTAACACTAGTTGCTATTCTTATGGTGTTTATTATTCTCCTTCTTATCATAGGAATCACAACTCTTATTTTTAAAATCATCGGTCTATTTGAAATGAAAGAAGAGATTGATAGATTTAAAAAGGAAGGATTAGATTCGAACGATGAAAATATTAAACAATCAGAAAAACTTGTAAAAAGCACTGAAATAAAAGATGAAGATATGATGGTGGCAGTACTTGTTGCCTCAATCGATTATCAAAACGAAATAAAAGAAGATGTTAGACTTGTAAGTGTAAAGGAGTTGTAAGACATGAAAATCTATAAAGTTAAAGTCAATGGTAAAGTATACGAAGTAGAATTAGAAGCTGTAAGTGAAACATCAGGAAAGATTGAAGATACTAAAAAAGAAGAAACTACTAATGAGAATTCGAAAGAAATACTTGCTCCAATAGCTGGTAAAGTAGTAAGCGTCAATATAAATGTTGGCGATAGAGTATCTAAAAACCAATTGATTGCAGTTATTGAAGCTATGAAGTTAGAAAATGAAGTAGTATCTCCATATGATGGAGTAGTGAAAGAAATCAAAGTTACTAAGTCTAGCCAAGTAAATAATAAGGACGTACTAGTAATTTTAGGATAAAAATATGGGAAAGATTATTGAATTAATCAGCTCCTTTTTAGAATCAACCGGAATCGCTGCTTTCTTTGAAAATGGTGGTTGGATGAATCTAATAATGATATTTATTGGATTTGTCTTTATGTTTCTGGCAATCAAAAAAGGATTTGAACCATATCTACTTGTTCCAATATCATTTGGAATAATACTATCTAATCTGCCTGGAGTAGATGTATTTGTTAAAGTTGGAATAAATTCATTAGGTGAAGCTATCACAGATTCACATGGAAGTCTTCTTGCTGGACATGAACTATCTGAGATAGTAGATTATAAATATTCAGGGCTTCTTGGATATCTATATTATGGTGTTAAATATGAAATATACCCTTGCTTAATTTTCTTAGGAATCGGTGCAACAACTGACTTTGGACCATTAATCGCTAATAAGAAAACAATGATCTTAGGTGCTGCAGCACAAGTAGGAATTTTTGTTGCCTTCTTCGGTGCACTTGTCCTTGGTTTTAATTTCTTTGAGGCAGGTTCTATAGGTATTATCGGTGGTGCAGATGGCCCTACCGCGATCCTTGTTTCAAGCAAATTCTTAGCACGTAGTGGTGGACAATCAATGAACTATCAAGCTCCAATCGCCCTTGCTGCATATTCTTATATGGCACTTGTCCCCGTTATATTCCCATTTATTATTCGATTGATGACAACTAAAAAAGAGCGTTCGATCAAGATGGAACAATTGAGAGAAGTATCTAAAAAAGAAAGAATTCTCTTTCCAATCATCGTAACGCTTGTAGTATGCCTTATAGTTCCAGCCGCAACACCTCTAATCGGTTGCTTAATGCTGGGAAATCTCTTAAAAGAATCTGGAATAGTTCCAAACCTTGTTCATACTGCATCAAATGCAATTCTCTATATCTCAACAATCGGCCTCGGCCTTTCAGTTGGTGCAACAGCTTATGGTCCTGGTTTCTTAACACTAGAAACATTAAAGATTTTCGCTCTTGGTATCTTTGCGTTCGTAATCGCTGCAGTATTTGGACTCTTAGGCGGAAAGATAATGTGTGCTCTAACTCACGGTAAAGTCAATCCAATGATCGGTGCTGCAGGTGTATCTGCTGTACCAATGGCCGCTAGAGTTGTTCAAAAAGAAGGACAAAGAGAAGATCCATCTAATTTCTTATTAATGCATGCAATGGGGCCTAATGTTGCCGGAGTTATTGGTAGTGCAATCGCTGCTGGTATCCTAATGTCAATATTCTTATAAGATGTTAAAAATTAATAAAATCATAGATTTTGAGTCGATAGATTCAACATCTAAATATTTAAAAGAAAATTATAATAATCTCGATGATCTAACATTCGTATCAAGTTTATATCAAACAAGTGGTAGAGGAAGAATGGATAGAAGTTGGGAAAGCAATAAAGGAGAGAATTTGTTATTCTCTCTTTTAATAAAAGATAGAGAATTAATAAATAAATTTTCATCTATCTCTCTTTTATCATCTGTGGTTATATTGAATGTTTTAAAACATAAATATAAGATTCAAGATGTATCCATCAAATGGCCTAATGATGTTTATATAGATAATAAAAAGGTAGCTGGTATTCTTCTTGAAGGAATATCTATATCTAATAATATTCAATGTATTGTTTTGGGTATCGGTATAAATGTCAACCAAATGTCTTTTGTGAATTCAAATGCCTATTCCATCTCACTCGCATTAAATAAAAAAATAGATTTATTGTCATTCAAAAATAGAATTTATGATGAACTCATAAACGAATTATCGCTTCTTAAAGATAATAAATCATCCTATTTAGATGTGATTCGAGAACACAATTTCTTAAAAGGAAAAGAAGTATATGCGCTTATCAATAATAATAGAACGTTATCTAAAGTTATTGATATAAATGATGATAATACCTTAAAAGTAGTATCAGATGGAATTGAATATAATCTTTTTTCAGATGAAGTAACTTTTCATTTGTAATAATTAAGATTAAATAAAAATGCCTAAGTCTCAAAACTTAGGCATTTTTATACTATTTATCAATTCTATAATACATCTGTATCTAGAGAGAGAACTAATGGTATTGACTCATAATTTCCAGCTCTATAGATATATAATTCAACTGTGTCACCAAGATTTGTCGTAAGAAGAACATCTTCAAGTGAATATAAATCGTTTACAGGATAAGAGACTCCATTATAAGTTATGTTGACGATGATATCTCCAACCATTAGTTTAGAATATGATACTCCACCATCAGTGACTTCATTCACAGATATTTCTTGAAAAATTCTAGTTGTTTTAGTCTCTTTATCATATTCAGATCTGCTTGATAATACTTCAATTCCTATGCCAAGAAGATTCTTTTTAATTGTTGTGGCAGTTTCGCCATCACAAGTATTAATAATCTTTTTCGCAACCGCATAAGCTAGATTAATAGGTATTGCATAGCACATTCCTTCGATAGATGTATCCACAGATTTAGCATTTACGATACCAATTAAATTTCCATCTATATCAAATAATCCACCACCAGAATTTCCTGAATTTACTGCAGCATCTATTCTTATTTCACGATAACTTACGGAAGAACCACTACTACTTGATGAAGAAAGCGATATTTTATCATTTACGACAGATATAATACCATATGTAGCACTGATTCCCTCAGCCTGTGGGTTACCAATTGCGATAACTTGGTTTCCGACAAGAAGCTTAGATGAATCGCCCATGCTAGCTTTATATGCTCCACTATTTTTATAAATATCAGATTCAATTCTCAAAACGGCAATATCATATGTTGATGATCCACCAATATATTTTGCAGGAATCTTATATTTATTAAGCTCCATACCATATAATTTAATTAAAATATCGTTTGAGATAGGCGAGTCGGCGTTTTGATAATATACTACATGATAATTTGTGATTATATAGGCAACACCATTTTCTTTATCATCTTCAATAATAACACCAGAACCAGCACTAGTTGAAGTAGATGTTTCAGTATATGTTCTTCCAGTCCAGAAGTCTCTATATTTTGAAGTTATAGTAAAATTACATAAAATGCTTACCACAGAATTGAGTCCATAAGAAGTACCTTCTTGAATATTAAATGAACCTGCAGTTCCTTTTAGAGATTGAATAAAGTCTTCGAGACTGCCATTAAATATTCCATTTTCTTTCGCAAGATCATAAATAGATGTATACGCATTATTCTTAACTAAATCATTTAGCCATTCATCAAGCGAACCTTCATATCCATTTTCAACAGCGATTTCATATGCATTCTTTTCACGAACTTCTTGAGATTCTAAGTTAGTA
Source organism: bacterium (assembly GCA_017960565.1). Classification (GTDB taxonomy): domain Bacteria; phylum Bacillota_I; class Bacilli_A; order Izemoplasmatales; family UBA1188; genus UBA1188. Next base: position 37,957 of record JAGCYY010000004.1, read on the forward strand.
ATTTCTTGTGTGTTAGTGGTCTTAGTGGTTGGTTCATCGCCAATAAAGCCAATAGAACCAAAGGAACATCCGACAAGAGATATACTAATCAAAAATATAAAAATAAGTGATAGAATTTTCTTAAGAATTCCTTTTTTCATGTTAGTCACTTCCTTTCATGACCTATATTATAAAACTGAATTGTGATGTTTATTTGATTTTTTTATTTAGATTCAGTTATTTTTTTATTTCTACTATTTTGCTGCTTATCTTATTCAAAAATTATACATAAAATATGATATAATTTTATGAGAGAGAAATTGGCTATGATAGTAGAATTAAAAACGCAAGAAATGTTAGAAAATTTTGGATGGAAACTTGGAAAAAGTCTTAAAGGTAACGAACTAATTGGTCTTAAAGGTCCACTTGGGGCAGGCAAGACTACTTTGACTAAGGCTATCGCTTTAGCTCTTAATGTCAAAGAAAATATCATCTCGCCAACATTCAATATTATCAAAGTTTATGACTCTCCTCTTGCGCCCCTTTATCATATAGATTGTTATAGGCTGGAAAATATGGGATATGATCCTATTCTCGATGATTATATCTTTGATGAAAATGCAATCAGGATAATCGAATGGTATAATTTTTTAAATGATGATGAATTATTTAAAAATGCAATTAAGATCGAAATAAGTGTAAAAGAGGATAATACAAGAGTTCTAAATATAGAAGGTGACATATGTATAGATTAGTATTAGATACGGCCCTAGATTATTCATATATCGCAATATTAAAAGATTATGATATTGTTTTTGAATCATATGATTTAGGCAAAAACAATCATTCTGAAACTTTATTTCCAAGACTTAAATCCGCTTTAGAAAAATTAAATATTAAACTAAAAGATATCAGTGAAGTTTATACTGGAATCGGTCCTGGTAGTTATACTGGTGTTAGAATTGCGGTTGTGATTGCCAAAATGATAGCGGCAATGAACAACATTAAATTATATTCATTCTCATCTCTTTCAGCTCTCGTTTCCAGCATGAAAAGTGAATGTTATGCCTATGTTGATTCAAGAAGAGGCAATTGTTATACAGCTCATTTTAAATATGAAAATGGTAAATTAGTAAGACTCAAAGAAGACACAATAGAAGTTACAAGCGAATATTTTAAAGGAATAGATAAAGATATGATAATTTCATCTTTAAAGCCAGATCCAATCGCTTTAATTAGTAGTGATTTAGTAAATCTAATTGAAGATGCTAATAGTTTATCACCTAACTACCTCCAACTTGTAGAGGCAGAAAGAATAAAGATGGGGCTCAAATAGATGAAAATCGTGTTATTAAAAGATAGACCAGATCTATTGAATTCAGCTAAAGAAGTGGTTCTTAAATATTCAAAATATGATTATATAACTGAAGACAATTTAAATTATCTATTGTTAGATAATGATGATGTAATAATAGGCGAGATAGATTATTCACTTCCATTAGGATCAGTTGATTTATTATACATCTATATAAAAGAAGAATATAGAGGAAGAGGATTATCAAAATATTTATTGAATGAATCAATAGAAGATCTTCAAAAAAAAGATGTCAAAGAGATTTTTTTAGAAGTTAGTAAAATAAATATAATCGCACTTAATCTATATAATAAAATGGGTTTTCAAAAAATAAGTGAAAGAAAGAATTATTATGAAGGAAATATAGATGCCATCATAATGAAAAAGACTATAGGTTGAAAGATATGTATATTTTAAGTTTTGAATCTTCATGCGATGAAACAAGCGTTTCTGTGACAAAAGATGGCAAATACGTATTATCAAATGAAGTATTATCACAAATAGATATATTCAAGGAATATGGTGGAGTTGTTCCAGAGATTTCTTCACGTGAACACGTTAAAGGAATCACATATGCCTATTTAAGCGCGCTTAAAAACGCCAATGTCACTATGGATGATATCGATTATGTTGCTGTCACTGAAGGCCCAGGTTTGGTCGGTTCTCTTCTTACAGGCATAAATGCTGCAAAAACAGTATCTTTGAACTATGAAAAACCTCTTGTTGGAGTAAATCACTTATCTGGTCATATTTATGCAGCATTTATTGAACATGATCCAATATTTCCTTCTCTTGCTCTCGTGATATCAGGTGGACATACGGAACTTGTTGTAATGAAAGATCATTACGATTTCAACAAAATAGGTTCTACTATGGATGATGCTGTTGGTGAAGTGTTTGATAAGGTCGCAAGAATAATTGGCATTCCATATCCTGGTGGGCCACTACTCGATAAAATTGGTAAGGATGGAACCAATAGATATCCTCTTCCAAGACCAATGCTGCATTCAAACAGCTATTCTTTTTCTTTTTCTGGACTTAAAAGTGCAACTCTTAATCTTGTAAATGAATTAGAAAAAAACAATATTAAATATGAAATTAAAGATATCGCAAGAAGCTTTGAAGAGGCAGTAAGCGAAGTGCTTCTTGAAAAAACATTGAAAGCAATAAAAGAATATAACATCAAAGAAGTAGTTGTTGTCGGTGGAAGTGCTGCAAATAGTGTTATTCGTGAAACTTTAACTAAAGGAATCAAAAATACTAAAGTCACATTCCCAGAAATGAAATATTGTGGTGATAATGCAGCAATGATTGGTATTTCTGCATATTATAAGATTAAAAAAATGGGGGTTGATGATATTTCTCTTACCCCTAAATCAAGATTGGATTTATAAATAAAATGAACGAAAAAAGGAAAGCATTAAAACTTGTTGCAATTATATCATCTACAGTTTTTATGCTGCTTTTTTTAATTTTTTTATTCACTTATGATTTAACGCCAAAATCAAAATATGAAATCACAGAATCAAAAGAAGAAATCACAAACGAACTTAGAGATTATTTAAATGAAGCTCTTCTAAAGGCATCTATTTTAAATATCCTAAAAATAAATATTGATAGTGAGTATGTTGATAAAGCATTCTATCTTCTAGTAAAAGATGATAATGATGATGTCATCTATAGGACAAATAACTATATAATTAAAGGATTTAATTTTTCCATCAAAAATAATCATATCGATCTAAATCTTTATATTACATACAAGAACTTAATTAAATACGAAAGTAAAGTAAGGATTAGATTAGAATTTAGTGAATCAGAATCATCTTATTCATTCGCTTTAAAGTCGATAAAAATTGGTGGAATAATCATACCGCCTCTCGTCGTTGAAAGCTTTTTAAACAATAGAGAACAAGCATCACTCGGAAATGCTATCACTGGTCTATTAGTCAACATTCCAATAGGAACATATGATAAAGACAGCCTCACATTCACTATTTTAAAAAGTGAATTGATAGATGAAATTAAAAAAGGCGCTATCAGCGAAGAATTTTTTAAAGGTAATAAAGCTCTATCATCATCTGCCGCAACGTTCCTTTCTATTCTCTACCCAAACAAGCTTTTAGATTTAGAACTTGAAGGAGATATAACGCTATTGCTAAATTATTCTAAACTAGTGAATGTTGATAGAAATATCGATAGAATCAGCTACACAGATCCTCTAGATTTAAGATATGATATTATATTTAAAGAATTTTTGGGTTATGATTCATTTGAATTATCTAAAAAAGACACAAGAAAAATAATTATGAGTGAACCATTTAAAGTAGATCCTCTAGATTATAATGGTTTTATAAAATTTGAGAATGTTGATTATAGTTTTAATGGTGATACTTTAACCCTTTCAATATTTTATAATGTATTTAACAATACATCGATAAACGACTATATCTTCATTAAAGACAAAGATAGATATAAACTTGATAGAATTTATATCGGAAGAGATGATAATGAGAAACAAACTGATTATTTGACTGTAGAATCGACAGAAAATAAACAAAATTTCTTAAATCTCTTAAACGATTTAAATATCACATCCAATCTCATCTCTTTATCTTTAACGGAAGATTCTATTCTAGCGCCTCTCATGCTTAAAAATATAGATGTGATGAGAGAAGAAAACACATTCACCATATCTTATAATTCAAATCAAGATATAATAAACACAATAAAAGAAGCAATTCTAAGTGATGATTTCAATTCAACATTGAGTACTGATTTAAAACAAAAATTAAATCTTGAGTCAATTGATTATTTATATGAATCTATTGAGAATCTATCAATAGAAAATAAGATATCTTATTTTAATTTTATTAAAATGTATTTCAAAGATGACACTCTAGTGTATAATTATATAAATGAAAATTATTAAAAGAAGGTTTTAATTATGATTTCAAACTTTATTAAAACAATAATGGAAGAAGATTTAAATAGTGGAAAGCATAAAGAAATAATCACAAGATTCCCTCCTGAACCAAATGCTTATCTCCATATTGGCCATGCTAGAGCGATAGTGACTAATTTTGAACTTGCAAAATGTTTCAATGGAAAAACAATTTTAAGATTTGATGACACCAACCCAGCAAAAGAAGAAAAACGTTTTATGGATGCGATTAAAAATGATCTTGCTTGGCTTGGATATACTCCATATAAAGTGACATTTGGTAGTGATTATTTTGACGATGATTATGTATTTGCACAAAATCTAATCAAAGAAGGAAAAGCTTATGTTGATGATCTTTCCAAAGATGAGATGAAAGAATATCGTGGTACTCTTGATACTCCAGGTAAGGAATCTCCATATCGAAATCGTTCAATCGAAGAAAATTTAAGATTATTTGAAGAGATGAAAGAAGGAAAATATGATGAAGGTGAAAAGACTCTAAGAGTAAAGATCGATATGAAGTCTTCAAACCTCAATATGAGAGACCCTGCAATCTATAGAATTATTAAGAAACCTCATCCACATACTGGTGATAAATGGAATATTTATCCTCTTTATGACTATGCTCATCCACTACAAGACGCAGAAGAATATATAACACATTCTTTATGTTCTCTTGAATATGTTGAACATAGACCACTTTATGACTGGGTTATTGAGAATACAAAACCAATGTCAATTCCAAGACAGATAGAATTTGGAAGACTCAATATTGAAGGCACTATCCTTTCAAAAAGATATCTAAAAGAATTAGTAGAAACTAAATTAGTAACCGATTATGATGATCCAAGAATGCCAACACTAGTAGGATTAAAAAGAAGAGGTTTTACACCAGAATCAATTAAAGAATTTGTTTTATCAACTGGTCTTTCAAGAATCAATTCAGAAATACCTCTAAATGTTTTAGATCATTTCTTAATGGAAGATTTAAAACTCAAAAATGTTAGAAGAATGGCTGTATTAAATCCACTAAAAGTTACAATCACAAATTATGATGATGGTAAGATCGAATATTTTGATTTCCCAAACAATCTAGAAAATGAGGAACTAGGTTCAAGAAAAATCTCTTTCTCAAAACATCTGTATATTGAAAAAGAAGATTTCACAGAAATAAAGCCAAACAACAAATATAAAAGATTATCACTTGGTGCTGAAGTAAGGCTTATGGGTGCATACTTCATTAAAGCAAATGAAGTTATCAAAGATGAAAATGGTGAAGTAATAGAAGTACTATGTACCTACGATAAAGAAACATTAAGTGGTTCCGGTTTTAATGCAAGAAAGCCACAAGGAACTATTCAATATGTTGATGCATCTACTGCTAAACCTGCAGAATTTAGATTATTTGATAATTTGATAAGAAGTGATGCCACACCTGATATGGAGTTAAAAGACAAATTCAACAAAGATTCTTTATTGGTTGTGAATGGTTATGTTGAACAAGAATATGATCCAACTCCAGAAGCAAAATCTCAATTAATAAGAAACGGTTATTATTCTAATGACTATGATTCTACTAACGACAAAATCATTATCAATAGAACAGTATCTCTAAAACAATCTTTTAAATAAACGCTGATATAGACTACTTAGATATAAAACAAATAAGTAGTCTATTTTCTTATAATTATATCTCTTTTTGTGATATAATTATTATATGAAAGAATATCTACAAAAGCTCAATTCTAAACAACTTATGGCATGCAAGGACACAGTAGGTCCTTCTTTAATTATTGCTGGAGCTGGAAGCGGCAAAACTAGAGTTTTAACCACAAGAATCGCCTACCTTATCGATGAATGCAAAGTAAGCCCTTCAAATATTCTTGCCATAACTTTCACAAACAAAGCTGCTAAAGAAATGAACGATAGAATAAAAGTTCTTTTAAATGATGACAGGGCAAATTATGTTACTTGTAAGACATTCCACTCATTTTGTTCATGGTTTTTAAGAAGAGAAATCGCTATCATTCCAAATCGAAAAAGTGATTTTCAAATCATCGATGATGATGAATCAGAAGCATTAATCAAAGAATCACAATTAGAACTTGGCATTGATCCTAAAACATTTAAACCAAAAATGTTTCAAGATGCTATTTCGATGATTAAATCTAGAATATCTAAACTAGAAGATTTTAATAGTATTTTTATTGATAAATTAGATAAAGTGATGGAATTATATAATTCTCTACTCATCAAACAAAATCTTCTCGATTTCGATGACTTGAATCTAATCACAATAGAAATTTTTGAAAGATATCCTGAAATATTAGAAAAATATCAAGATCGCTTTAAATATATTCTCGTCGACGAATTTCAAGATTCATCGAACATTCAATATGATCTCGTATCTCTTCTTGGATGCAAATACAAGAATGTTTTTATTGTCGGTGATGAAGATCAATCAATTTATTCATTCCGTGGTGCAAACATTAAAAACATCCGTAAATTCATGCGTGATTTTGATGGCTATAACGAACATATATTAGATCAAAATTATCGTTCTACTAAAAATATCCTCGATTGTGCAAATAAGCTAATAAAATCCAACAAAGATAGGATTGAAAAAAATCTTTGGACTGAAAATCCTAAAGGTGATGATGTGAGTTTGTTTGAATATGATAGTGATAAAGCTGAAGCTAGAGGAGTTATTGATGAAATAATTAAAAATATCAATAGTGGTAAATATAAATATAGCGATTATGCAATCCTCTATAGAAATAACTTCCTTTCACGTAACTTTGAAAATGAATTGATAGGAAGAGGTGTTCCATACAAAGTCTATAGCGGTCTTTCATTCTATAAGAGAATGGAAGTTAAAGATATGCTCGGTTATTTAAGACTCATCATCAACAAAGATGATTTTTATTCTTTCAAAAGAGTAATAAATTCACCAAGAAGAGGTATTGGAAACACCACAATCAAAAAACTTGAAAAAATCTATGATGAAGTAAAAAACCTCGACCAAGCAATTAAAAACGCAGAAATTCATTCAACAACTCGTGAAACATTAAAATCATTTATGCTGATGATTGATATATTAAATGAAAAACTTGAAAAGCTCACTATCAACGATTTTTTCAAAGAAGTCTATGAAAAGACTGGATATCAAAAATATTTAAATGAAATTGAAGATGAAGACGAGAAAAAATCGAGGATTGAAAACGTTCAAGAACTATTAAATGCCCTACAAGAAATAGAATCACTCGAAAGCAATAAAGAAACTTTATCAGAATTCTTACAGAGTGTTTCACTTCTTTCTGATTTAGATTTAGAATCTAAAGATGTAGATCATGTAGCTTTAATCACTATGCACAGTTCAAAAGGGCTTGAATATAAAAATGTTTTCGCAGTTGGTTTAGAAGATGAAATAACTCCAGCTTCTCATTTCAGCGATAAAAAAGAATTAGAAGAAGAAAGAAGATTATTATATGTTTGTTTCACTCGAGCAATGGAACATCTCTATATCTCATTTGCGGCATCTAGATATAGATTTGGATCGATGACAAATGCAAGAATGTCTAGGTTCTTGAGAGAATTAGATCTTGAAATTAAAACAGAAAAGAATCGAGAAAACAGAAGTTTTTATACAAAAGATAAAGAACCAATCAAAGCGATAGTTGGCGATATAAAACCTAATGAGCGAGTATTTCATGAAATGTATAAAGAAGGTACAGTACTCGGACAAGTAGAAGGTTTCTATATCATTAAATTTGATAATTCAGCATCACCAAAAAAGGTTATAGTAAATCATCCATTCTTAAAAAGATTAGATTAGCCCTTAGGAGGAAACAAGATGGATACAATAAAAAGAATTGAAGAATTAAAATCTTTAATAAATAAAGCAAATTATGAATATTATACCCTCGATAATCCAACTATATCAGATTATGAATATGATATGGCTATGGCGGAATTAATAAAGCTAGAAAATGAATATCCATCACTTAAAACCGCTGATTCTCCTACAAACAGAATCGGTGGTGAAGTATTAGATAAATTTAAAAAAGTAACTCATACTAAAGAGATGAAGTCACTTGCTGACCTTTTTAGTTATGAAGAAATCATATCTTATATTGATACTATCGCTAAGACAACTAATTCTATCGATTATTCAATGGAACTTAAAATCGATGGACTTGCAGTATCTTTAATCTATAAAGATGGTTTTTTAATAGAAGCATCTACACGTGGCGATGGAATAGTAGGCGAAGATATCACCAACAATGCTAAAACTATTTCATCAATACCTCTTTCTTTAAGTGAAAAGATAGATATTGAAGTTAGGGGTGAAATATATCTTTCAAAATCTAGATTTGAAAAAATAAATAAAGAACGTGAACTTGCACACGAAGAACTTTTTAAAAATGAAAGAAACTGTGCGGCAGGTACTATGCGTCAATTAGATCCTGAAATTGTAAGAAAAAGAGGTCTAGATACCTTCATTTATTATATTGTTGATCCGGAAAAATATGACTTAAAAACACAGTCAGATGCTTTAAGATATCTTAAAAAACTTGGTTTTAATGTCAATTCAGAATCAAGAAGCGTTCATTCCAAAGAAGAGTTATTAGAATATATTTCTGATATTGATGAAAAGAGATTTGATTATAATTATCCAATAGATGGTGTTGTTTTAAAATATGAATATTTTGATATGTATTCAAGAATTGGAGAAACAGTAAAAAATCCCAAATGGGCTATTGCCTATAAATTTGCCCCACTAGAAGTTAAAACAAAGATCGAATCAATCGAATTTCAAGTGGGTAGAAGTGGCGTTATTACACCAGTTGCGATTTTATCTCCTGTCCTAATAAGTGGTTCGCTTGTTTCAAGAGCTACACTTAATAACGAAGACTATATTCTCGATAAAGATATAAGAGTAGGAGACTATGTCTTTGTTAGAAAAGCTGCTGAAATAATCCCTGAAGTTGTATCGGTAATAAAAGAAGAAAGAAGCAAATATTTAAAGCCATTTTCAATGATTGAAAGATGTCCTAAATGTGGTGAACCTCTCTTAAGAAAAATTACTGAAGCTGATTATTACTGTTTAAATAAAGATTGTCCTGCAAGAGTCATTGAAAGTATCATTCATTTCGCAAGCAGAGACTGTTATGACATCACTGGACTCGGCGATAAAATTTCTGAATTTTTATATAATGAAGGATTTGTCTATAGAATAAGTGATATTTTCAATTTAAAAGAATATGCTCAAACACTTCTAACTAAAGAAGGTTTTAAAGAAAGAAAAGTCTTCTCTCTTTTAGATGCTATAGAGAAATCTAAAGAAAACAATCTTGATAGATTAATATTTGGGCTTGGAATTAGAAATGTCGGCAAAAAAGTCGCAAGAATTCTCTGTGAAAAATATCCATCGATGGATGCTTTAATAAGTGCAGATGAAGAAGATATTTCTAGGATACCAGATATTGGTCCAATCATCGCAAAATCAGTAAAAGACTATTTTAATGATGAAAGAAACATAGAAATGATTGACATACTTAAAGAAAATGGCTTAAATATGATTTATACTTCTTCTAAAAAAGAAGAAGAAACTATCTTCACAGGTAAAACTGTGGTCTTAACTGGAAGCTTAACTAGTTTTACACGTGAAGAAGCATCACAAATTATTGAAAATATGGGTGGTAAGACATCATCTTCAGTATCAAAAAAGACTGATTATGTTTTAAAAGGAGATCAAGCTGGAAGTAAACTTACGAAAGCTGAAAATCTAGGTATTAGAATTATCACTGAGGATGAATTTAAAGAGATGATTGAGAGTTAAATATGGATTTTATTACAGTTAAAGGTGCAAGAGAAAACAATCTTAAAAATGTTGATTGTAAATTCCCTAAAGATAAATTAATAGTTCTTACAGGCGTTTCTGGTTCTGGAAAAACCTCTTTTGCCTTTGATACTATCTATAGAGAAGGTCAAAGAAGATATCTAGATTCTCTCTCATCATATGCAAGACAATTTATAGGCGATATGGGCAAACCTGACTGCGATAGTGTAGAAGGGCTATCTCCATCTATATCAATAGATCAAAAGAGTGGTTCTAAAAATCCTCGCTCAACAGTCGGCACAGTCACAGAAATAGCTGATTATTTAAGACTATTATTCGCAAGAATTGGTAAACCATTTTGTCCAAACCATAAAATCCCGATCGTTCCTTTATCTATCGATGAAATAATTGAAAAAACCTTAAAGTACGAAGGCAAAAAGGCGATGATTCTCTCTCCTATTGTAAGAGGAGAAAAAGGAACTCACGAAAATACACTAGAACACCTAAGACATGAGGGCTATTCAAGAGTATTTGTCGATGGAGTTCAACAGTCGCTTGATGACTCTATCACTCTTAAAAAGACTGTTAAGCACACAATAGAAGTCGTTGTAGATAGACTTGTGATCGATATGGAAGATAGAAATAGATTAGTAGATTCTTATGAACTAGCATTAAATCTTTCTGATGGTCTTGTGATATTGAAATTAGATGATGAAGATGTAACTTTTTCAACTAAACATTCATGCCCTATTTGTGGCTTCACAATTCCTGATTTAGATCCAAAACTATTCTCTTTCAATTCCCCAGTAGGTGCATGCCCTGAATGTGGAGGAATAGGATTTAAACGTCATATTGATCCAGATCTCTTGATTCCTGAACAGAATCTTTCTGTCAAAGATGGTGCTTTAAGAAAATGGGCAAAAGAAGATACAATGTCTATGATATCTCTTCTTTCATTTATGGAAGCCAACAACATTCCAAATGATATACCATTTAGTGAATACTCTAAGGAGCAAAGAGACTTAATCTTATATGGTTCAAAGAATCCATATAGTTACACATATAAATCAAAATCTACTGCATCTGTATATAAGATTGCATCATCAACTTTCGAAGGAGTTGTAGGAAACTTAGAAAGAAGATATATCGAGACAGAATCAAGATTTATTCGCGAATGGCTCGAACAATATATGATAGATGATATCTGTCCTAAATGTCATGGCAAAAGATTAAATGATGCTAGTTTATCTGTCTTGATTGATGGCTATAATATTGATGATTTATCGCAGATGTCTGTCGATAATCTTAAAGAGACAATAAAATCTCTAAAGCTAACAGAAAGGGATAAAAAAATCGCAAGAATGGTCTTAAATGAAATCATTGTTCGCTTAGAATTCTTATCTAATGTTGGCCTTGGATATCTAACACTTATGAGAGCTAGTAGAACATTGTCAGGTGGTGAAGCACAACGTATAAGGCTCGCAACACAAATAGGTTCTAAACTTACTGGTATAGTCTATGTTCTCGATGAACCATCGATAGGTCTTCATCAAAAAGACAATCAAAAGCTGATAGGTGCATTAAAAGAAATGCGTGATTTAGGAAACACATTGCTTGTTGTTGAACACGATATTGAGACAATCAAAAACGCTGATTATATTTTAGATTTTGGGCCAAATGCTGGTGTTCATGGTGGTGAAATAGTCTTTAGTGGCACCTTAGATGATATGATAAAAACATCTAACACTCTAACCGCAAAATATTTAAGAGGTGATTTAAAAATTGATGCTAGATTAAACCCTCTTGCACCAAATAGAGGCTTTATAGAACTAAAAGGCGCAAGATGTCATAATCTTAAAAACATCGATGTTAAATTTCCAATTGGTCTTGTGACATATGTGACTGGTGTATCCGGTTCTGGAAAGAGTTCACTTGTCAACGATTGTCTTGCGAAAGGTATCGCAAGACTCGTCACAAAAAGAAAAGTAGTTCCTGGTGAATTTGATACTTTAACTCCAAATACCATTGAAAAACTTGTCATCGTTGACCAAACACCAATCGGTAGAACTCCTAGATCAAATCCTGCTACATATATCGGTGTATTTGATGAAATAAGAGCCTTATTTAGTGAAACCTTAGAAGCTAAATCAAGAGGATATGATAAATCACGATTTAGTTTCAATGTATATGGTGGAAGATGTGAAGCATGTTCTGGAGACGGTGTAACTAGAATTGAAATGAACTTTCTTCCAGATGTCTATGTTGAATGTCCTGTCTGTCATGGTAAAAAATATAACCAAGACACTCTTGAAATTAAATTTAAAGGCAAATCAATCGCAGATGTTTTAGATTTAACTGTTGATGAAGCTCTTGATTTCTTCAAAAATCAGCCTAAAATATATAGACAATTAAAGACAATGAGTGAAGTAGGTCTTGGTTATGTTAAACTCGGTCAAAATTCTGTAACACTTTCTGGTGGTGAAGCACAACGTATTAAACTCGCATACGAACTAAATCGTCAGATTTCACCAAATTCTTTATATATTCTCGATGAACCTTCGACTGGCCTTCATCAAGATGATGTTAAAAAATTATTAGATTGTTTCGAAAAGATGCGTGAAGCAGGCGCTACTATTGTCATCATCGAACATAATCTCGATATGATTAAAACTGCTGATTATATAATCGACCTTGGTCCTACTGGCGGTGATGAAGGTGGTTATATTATCGCAACTGGAACACCAAATGAGTTAAAAGAAAATAAAAATTCTGATACAGGCAAGTTTTTAAAAGACATGCTTGACTTTGGTATCAATTATTAATAAAGGAGGAAAAGAGTAATGTCGTTATTCCTTGCGAATGCGTGGGACATTGATAGAACGAATGGTTTTGTCAATTGGTTCTATAGTTCTGAATTTGTCTTTGGCATTGCCAAATATGCAGTATGTATTTTAATAGGCATCATCTTAGCTTATTTCATCTGCACCAAAGAAGGCAAAAAACTAGGCATTGATCCTGACGATGTTTTAATATGCGTAACATTTGTCGTGCCTCTATCAATTCTTGGCGCAAGAATTTGGTATCTATTTGGTGATGGAATACCTACTTTTAAAGATTATAATTCTTCATATGGTTTCTTTACTGCAGTCCTCTACACAATCCTATATACTTTTGGTTATGATCCAGTATCTCATTATTTTGGAGGTCTTGCTGGTCTTGCGATTCATGGTGGAGTATTGGTTGCGGCTATTATGTCTATAATTTGTTCAAGATGGAAAAAATGGAAAATATCTATCGTTGGTGACATGGTTGCGCCTGGATTATTGATCGGCCAAATATGTGGTAGATGGGGTAACTTTTTCAACCAAGAAGCCCATGGTATTGTGATTGGTGGTTGGGAATTAAATGAATCTACTGGTGAACTTATTCCAAATCTCACAGTAGAAGAACAATACCTAACAATGACACAAAAATTCCATATTCCAAAATTTATCTCTAATTTTATGTATATGAATGAAGGTGGTAGATCATATTATTATGGAATTGTCGATGGTGTTCAATCATATGGAAGACTTGAAGGATCAAACTTTTTCCATCCAACATTCCTTTATGAATCTTTATTAAATCTGCTTGGTTTAATTATCTATTTCGTTCTTAGAAGATTTAAAAAGACAAGAAGTGGTTTCTTCGCTGGATTCTATCTAATTTGGTATGGCATTGTGAGATTCTTTATTGAAATCATCAGAACCGACTCATTATATCTTCCTGGTACAACACTCAAATCAGCTCAAGTCACATCTATTGTGATGATTCTAATAGGCATATTGATTCTTGTATATATTTATTTCATCAAAAAGACTGATTATTATACTGAAATCATTGAAAGAGTTAAACGTGAAAATGAAATTTCAATGAACAAAGATGATACTCAAGTGATTGATGTAAAGTAGGTCACTATGTCTACATTTTCGATGTCACTTAAGGATGAACTTGTATCCTTAAATCAAGATGATAATGAACTTAAAATCATGCTTAAAGGGATGCTTCAAGTAAATGCATCTATCAACTTTTCATCAAATGGACTTTATATTGATTTTAAGAGTAAAAACGAATCAGTTGCCTTAAAAGTTTTTGATCTAATTAAAAAATTCTATTCTTTAGACGCAACTTTTATGAAAACAAAAGAAACAAGGTTAAAAAAAGAAGATATCTTCTATACACGCCTTGAGCAAAATGCTTATTATGTTTTAGATGATTTAAATGTGATAAGAGCGAAAGAAGATACGAGTTATAATCTCAAAAAAGAACTTACAACTGATAATGAAAGATTAGCATATATCCGTGGGGCATTTCTTGCCTGTGGTTCAATAAACGATCCTTCAAGCAACACTTATCATTTAGAGATACAAACATTTTCATCAAATGTTGCATATAATCTAAGAGATCTTATGAATGTTTATTTATTGAACGCTAAAATATCTAAAAATAGAAGAGGATATATTGTATATCTAAAAAGTTCTGAAAAAATAGGCGATTTTATAAGGATTCTTGGTGCAACCGAAGGTTTATTCAAATTTGAAGATTTTCGAATTGAAAAAGATATTTCAAACTCTATAAATCGAGTAATGAATTGTGAAATTGCGAATGAAAAGAAGACACAAGAAGCCGCTAAAAAACAATTAGAAGAAATTGAAGTTGTTTCAAAATATTATGGTGATAGATTAAAACAATCTTTAAAAGAAGTATGTATCTTAAGAAAAAACCATAAAGAAGAAAGCTTGAATGAATTATCTAATTTTTCGTTTGATGAAATCGGTAAATCTCTTTCAAAATCAGCTCTAAATCATCGTTTTAGAGAAATACATAATCTCTATTTAGAAATCATAGAAAAAAGGAGTAAATAATTTTATGACTAAAAAAGATAAAACTAAAATTATCATAACCTCAATTCTATTAGCTATTATGGTTGTGGTAGCTCTTGTCTCTCTCATCACTTCAATTGCTTTGTTTGATGTTACAAGTAAAGAAATTGAGGAAGCAGAAGAAGCAATAGGTTTAATATTTGTGATAATAGTTCTCCTAGCACCACTAATCATTTGTGCTGCTGGACAATTTGTACCTGGAATAATAAATATTATTTTATTCATCAATCTTAAAAAACATACTGAAGTTCCTAAAATTAAAACTTATGCCTTAATTGGTGAAATTTCATCAATAGTATTAACTTTATTTCCAATTATTCTCTCAATTATCACAATTTTACTGCTTCAAACACAATAAATTTACAATTTATTACTATCTAAAATAATTATTCTTGAAAAAAAGCACTAATTACTTTAGAATATATAAAGACGAGGTAATATATATGGCAAAATACGCACAAGGATATGAGAGAAAAAAATCCGATACAAGAAATCTAATCTTTTTAGCAGCTGCAATAGTACTTACAATCGCTGTAGCTATCGCAATAGTTGCAATAGTAAATAATGTAAGGGATTATAGTACTCATAATCTAACAGTTGCTCCTTATACAGAATACGAAATTCCAACAAGCTCATACTCTGCATCAGGCCTTAGAAATGTCGCAAGGTCTGAAAAATCAGATTACAATTATTTTATTTATGTTTATTCAGCAAACAATGATAATTCCAATTCTAAAGTTATGGAATATATCGACAAATATATTGCATCTAAGGATGAAACTGATAATTCTAAGAAACTTACAACTCCAATGTATATCTTAGATTACGACAAATTTGATAATGCTGAACAAGATTCTGAATCTGATGAAGCTAAATACAAAGATGAACTTGCAGGTGCTTTTGGCCTCGAAGTTATCCCTGGATATCTCATTTTCATGAAAAATGGTGAAGTTACTTCAACACAAAATCAAATTGTCACAAAAGATGTAAATTCTGTAATCCAAAAATTAATCGATGGTGGAGCACAAGAAATCTTTGATTTCACAAAATAATTAATTGAATATTAAAAAAACCCGACTGGGTTTTTTTAATATTAATAAGAGGTAAAAAATGGCAGATTATATCAACGAAGAATTAGTTAAAGAGGTCGCAAGTACCTTAAATATCAAACCTGAACAGGTAACTTCAGTTTTAAATCTACTTTCTGAAGGCGGAACTATTCCGTTTATTGCAAGATATAGAAAAGAAGTCACTGGTTCTCTTGATGAGGAACAGATACGAGCTATTTCTAAAGAATATGAATATTCTTTGGCCTTAAATAAAAGAAAAGAAGATATCATTAGACTCATCGATGAAAAAGGCATGCTGACAGATGAATTAAGAGAAGAAATAAATAATGCCACTAAATTAATTACCTTAGAAGATATCTATAGGCCATTTAAAGAAAAGAAGAAAACAAAAGCGACAGAAGCGATCAAAAACGGTCTTGAACCACTCGCTAAACTTATTTTATCTTTTCCAATGGATATTGATATTTTTGATGAAGCAAAAAAATATATCAACGAACAAGTACCAACCGAAGAAAAAGCAATCGAGGGTGCTAAATATATCATTGCAGAAATCATCAGCGACAACAAGGACTATAGAACTTATATTAGAGAAGATATTCTAAATTATGGTTTCATTTCATCTTCAAAGAAAAAGAATGCCGTCGATGAGAGAGAAACGTATAAAGATTATTATGAATATAGAGAAAAAATACTCTATCAAAAATCTTTTAGAGTTCTTGCCTTGAATCGTGCTGAAACAGAAAAGGTAATCACTGTATCAATTGAACCTGATAGAGAAAGACATATAAAATACCTTATAAGAAAAAATATCAAGAAACAAGATTCTCCTGTTTCATATCTAGTTGAAGAAGCAATCAATGATTCATATGATAGACTCATATTCCCATCAATTGAAAGAGAAGTTAGAAATATTCTAACAGAAAAAGCTGAAGATAACGCCATCACTCTTTTCGGTGATAATCTTGAGCATCTCCTTCTTTCTGCCCCACTTAAAGGAATGAATGTTCTTGGTGTTGACCCATCATTTAGGACAGGGTGTAAGATTGCAGCACTCGATAAGACTGGAAAAGTCCTCGATAAAGATGTAATCTATCAAAATCAAAAATATCCAGATGAAAAAGTCCCTGAATCAAGAATTCAAGAAGCTGAATTAAAGATTAGAAACTTTGTAAAGAAATATAATATCGATATTATATCTATAGGTAATGGTACAGCATCAAGAGAAACAGAAAAATTCATCGCTGACACAATTAGAAAATATGGCTTAACATGTAAATACATTATTACATCAGAAGCTGGTGCCTCTGTTTATTCAGCATCCAAAGTTGCTCAAGAAGAATTCCCAACATACCATGTTGAAGAAAGAAGCGCAGTTTCTATTGGAAGAAGAATACAAGACCCTCTTGCTGAACTTGTAAAAATTGATCCACAGTCTATCGGTGTAGGTCAATATCAACATGATGTTACTCAATCAAAACTTAGAGATACACTTGATTTCGTTGTAGAAAAAGCAGTAAACTCAATCGGTGTTAATGTAAACACTGCCAGCAAGTCTCTTCTTCAATATGTAGCAGGTTTGAATAAATCTACTGCAGGTACTATTGTAGATTACCGTGAACAAAATGGTGAATTTAAAAATAGAAAAGAAATAAAGAAGGTTCCTAAAATTGGAGATAAAGCATTTGAACAATGCATTGGTTTTTTAAGAATTCCTGAATCAAACAACCCTCTTGATAAAACATCAATTCACCCTGAATCTTATAAAATTGCAGAAGAAATATTAAATTATTTAGGATTTACATCTAAAGATTTAGGTTCTAAAGAATTAGTTCAAAAAATAGAAAAAACAAATAGAAATGACATTGTCACATCCCTTAGCATCAATCCAATTACGTTAGATGACATTTTAAAAGCTTTTGTGCAACCAACAAGAGACCCTCGTGATGAACTACCACAACCAATCTTAAAGAGTGATGTCCTTCATCTTGAAGACTTAAAACCAAACATGGAACTTGAAGGAACAGTAAGAAATATCACAGATTTTGGAGCTTTTGTAGATTTAGGTGTTAAAGAAAGTGGCTTAATTCATATATCTCAAATGAGTGAAAAGAAAATAAACCATCCTAGTGATGTTTTAAAAGTAGGCCAAATAGTAAAAACATATGTCATTTCAGTTGATTTAGAAAGAAGACGTATTGCTTTATCTTTATTAAATCCTAATAGATAATTACATTGGGAGATTATTTCTCCCAATGTAAAACAATATCCTTGCGTTTTTATTATTTATAGTATAAAATAGTTATGCGTTTGGAGCAGTACTCAAGTGGTTGAAGAGGCGCGCTTGCTAAGCGTGTAGATCGGGAAACCGGTGCGGGAGTTCAAACCTCCCCTGCTCCGCCAATTAGACGACTATCACTAGTACTTTGAAGTGAACTGAAAAAGTTGGACCAACAACTTTGGAGGTTCACTTCAGATACTGGTGATTTTTTATTTTTGTTATAGATTTTCAATTTCATAAAACTTGTTTTTTTGAGTACATTACTTATTTATGATTATTTAAAACAATATAAAAATAGCGACAATTATTGACACATAGATTATGTTATAATCTATTAGATAAAAGATTTGGGAGAATAAACTATGAACGATAGAGACAAAATAAGGCTCATCCAAATAGAAGAAGAGGTTAGTAAAAACCAGAAAAAATGACAACAATAATTAAATATTTTGAAATTAATGTAATAAGGTATTGATCTCTCTTCACAAAAATAGTCAGTTGAAATTGTGAAGTGGTTGGTATTATTAATTAAATGATATGAGTAAAGACATGGATCTATGTATCATATTAAATGCCTAGATTCTTTTATTTGAATGGAGTAAGTTGGTTAATGAAAAAAAACTATTTTCACTTTTTAAATATAAATTTATAAGAAAGAAGGTTGTAATATGAAAAGAACTTTAAAAAGAGTTTTAAGTTTGTTTATGCTGATAACTTTAGGCTTTTGTTGCCTAGTTGGATGCTCTTCTAAAAATGATGCTAGCTTAGTTGCAACTGATGATGTTCATGGTAATAACGAACTAGTGGAAGTGTTAAGCACAAGCTCAAAAAAACCTGATGGCCAATTCAACAAAGGGGTTGTATTGGTTAAAACAAATTGTTTTGATGCTTCTATGTTTGGTGAACTTAAATATGAAAGTGTTGAACAGTTATATAAAAACAGCTTATGGTACGAAGTAGAACTTAGTGATAAAGATGCTACTGAGGATGCTGTATCATATCTTTTAGAATTAGACACTTTTGATAAAGTCGATTATGACTATATAATGGGTTCTGATGGAACTATTGAATCAATTGATGTTTCTGCAAATCCATATAGTACTGAACAAGGATATTTAGATGCTCAGGGTATTTTTGATGGCTGGGGTTATGCTAAAGCCGAGAATAAAACAGTTGGTGGAAGCCCTGATGTTGTTGTTGCAATTATTGATACAGGTGTTGACTATAATCATCTTGATTTAAGAAATAACATCTGGACAAATAGTGGTGAAATTCCAAACAATGGCGTTGATGATGACGGCAACGGATATGTTGATGACTATTATGGGTGGGATTGCGTTGGAAATGATAATGATCCAATGGATGATAACGGACACGGAACACATGTTGCTGGTATAGTTGCTGCAGAAAACAATGCCTTTGGTACAGTTGGAGTAGCATTCAATTGCAAGGTAATGTGTATCAAAGCCGGTAATTCAACTGGATATTTTAATAACTCTGACATTGCCGAAGCAATACAATATGCTTATATGAACGGTGCGTCAGTAATCAATATGTCTTTTGGTGGATCAAATATTTCTACTGCCGTTAAAGATGCGCTTGAAGATGCATATAATCAATGTGTTTTAGTTGCAGCTGCAGGTAATGATAGTTTATGCAACAATTTAGCGCATTACCCTTATCATCCTGTAGGAGTTTCATATCCAGCAGCCCTTCCGTATGTATTAGGCGTTATGAGTACAAATTCAACTGGAACTGTAATTTCTGCTTTTTCAAATTACGATGACACTCCTTATGATAGCGTTGAATACGAAGTGTATGCTTGTGGAGAACAAGTTCCTTCGACTTGGCCAAATAATAAAGTTGCTAGATTGTCTGGTACATCTATGGCGTGCCCTGTTGTTTCTGGTATAGCAGCATTATTAAGAAGCAATTATTCTGATAGAGAAGTTTATAGCAATAAGTTTATTCAATCTCAAATAGTTAATACTGGCTCAATTAATCCTTTTGGTGATAGTTGTCATAGTATTGCTAACGTTTACGAAGCTTTAACTAAAATGCCAAAACCAAGTGTTTCATTATATGATTATTATATTTTTGATAGCGATGAATTTAGTATTAAGAATAATAATAATGGAGTAATAGATGCTGGCGAGACAATACGCTTAGCTATTGAGTTGAGAAATAGAGGAGGGGTAGCATCAAATGTTGTTGCAACAATAGGCACAACAAGAAACAACGATCCTTCGCTTACAGATCCTTACTTTGCTATTCAAAAAGGCAGCATTAATTTGCCTAATATTGGTACTTATTCTGTGATTGATTGTGATTTGATTTATGATGATGGCGGAAATCCAGTAAACTCAGTTTTATATTTCGAATTTGTTGTAGCAGATAATTGCCCCAATGATTATTTAGCAAATTTTAATGTCAATTTTACATATAAAAATGGTATGGATGAACAAGATGTTTCTAGTTATTCTAGTAAAGGTGTTGCACAACTGACTATATATAGTGGTAGAGTGCTTCCAACTGTTTTGACCTCAGATACAACTTTGACTCCAGACACATTATATATTTTAAAACAAAACATGATTATTAATGAAGGTGTAACCTTAACTATTCAACCAGGAGTTACTATTCAATATTATGCTAGTTCGCATGAAAAGTATACTACTGTTCCTGAATATTTAAGAATTGTTAATAACGGAACAATCGTTTGTGAAGGAACAGAAGATAATCACATTGTATTTAAACCTTCTGAACTTTATAGTGGTTATTGCATAGATTTTAACGGAAATGCTAATTTTAAATATTGCGAGTTTTATAATATGTGTTTTGATCAAAATAATACCTGGTCAAGGCAAAGAATAGGTACAATTTCACTTGACCATTGCTATGTTTCTGACAATTCACAGATGGCTGGATATGGTTTCTTTTGTAATACATTTGGCGAAGTAAAAAATACAGAGTTTTATTCAATAAACAGGTATTCGATAGAAGCAGAAAGTTTTGAAAACTGTTTGTTCCGTGAATGGGCGGTTGGAGATAATTATAGTTGGGGCGGAGATAGATACAGAGGTTTGAAAGCTCGTAGATTTGAAGGCAATGTATTCTATGATACATACCCATATTGGTTAGAAAATGGTCAACCAGGAGTTGGTCATTATATAAATATTTGCGATTCGGAAAGTGATACAGTTTTTGATAATAATGCATTATTATTTAATACATCAATAACAGATATTAAGTATTCATTTAGAATTCAAACCACATCAATGTACTCTTCAAAACCAGTTTTGTATTTGAAAAATAATTATATTACAATACCGATGGAAGTAATAAACCAGAATACACTAGATTATACAAACGATGGAGTTAGTTCGATTTTAGATTTCGATACCAATTCATCTAATTATTCATTTGATAATTCATTTCCTTTTGTAAGTAGTATTGAAATAAAAGATGAAGATGGGAACCAAGTTAATAAAGTAGGAAGTGGAGAATACACAATTGGTCTAACATTCCTAACACCAATGAATATTGAAAAAGAATTGTCGGTTTATTATGGATCTGTGTATCCATATTCTGATTATACAGTAATGGGTTCGTTCAAAAATGAATACCTTTGGGAAGGAACAATCAATGTCAAAGCATTCTATGAAGGTGGACAACAATATTTAACAATTAATGGTAGTGCAAATGTAAATGATTCTTATAAAGCGATAAAACACGATAGAACAAATTCGTTTGTTATTGACTTGAATAATGCTCTTTCAATGAACCTTCAAGCATATGCTTCTAATACAGGAATCAATCTTGAATGGACACAAGATGACTATGATACGTTGATGGGTTATAACGTATATCGTTCTACTGAAAAAGATGGTTATTTTACAAAACTAAATAGTGCAGTAATCCCTGCTGGTGAAAATACATTTGTTGATGAGAATGCTGAACCAGGTGTTACATACTGGTATACATTCACAGTTGTTTTTAGTGATATGACTGAATCGGCTCCTGCTGGAAAAGTTTCTTGTACGGCTGCTGATACGATTGCCCCATCTATTTATCACACTCCTGTTAATCAAGGATATTTAAGCAATAATTTGGTTATTTCTTGTACAGCTAGTGATAATATCGGAATTGCAAGTGTCACTCTTTACTACAAAACTAAAGGTGCTGAAACTTGGAAGACTCTATCAATGTCAAAACAAAATGATAGATATAGTGCAACTGTATTTGGATCTGATTTGTCATTAGAAGGTTTAGAATATTACATCGTTGCAAGTGATGGATATAATACAATCAATAAAGGAACTGCTGAAAATCCTTATTCAGTTATCGTAAAAGATGCATCTAGTATTTCTAGATTAGGTGATGTTGATGGTGATGGTGTTATAACTACTAAAGATGCACTTATGATAATGCAATCAATTAATGGCGATTTATTATTGACTGATGATCAATTTAAACGTGCAGACTTAAATAATGATGGTGTTTTATCAAGCGTAGAAGCTTTAAGAATTTTACAATATATAAATGGTAATGTTAGCACTTTAGAAATGTAATGAGGAGCTGATATTATGAAAAGGAAAATACTTAAAGTAATATGTGCTTTCTGTATTTCCCTTCTAAGCGTAATTGTTTGTTTGATTACTTTTGGCGGGGTTACTGCTCATGCAGAATCGCAAAACAAAGTGACCATTGAAAGTAATCAGGACGTGACGAAAGGAAATACTTATTATGGTTATGTTTACATTGAAAGTTTAGAGAACATAGCTTCTTTGAATGTGAGTATTCATTATAATTCAGATGTTATCATCATTACTAGTACCTATAACCAGGCGTCTTGCGCTTTATATGATAGTTCAAATATAAATGAAACACTTAGCTATTCGTATATTTTTAATGCGGGTGGTCAAAACAATAAAACAAATCTATTCTATTTCATGTATACTGTTTCTGAAAGTGCAGAATCATCAAGTTCATGGTTCGATGTAGTTATTGATGATGCATATAATTCTAGCTTAGAAAGCGTAAATGTTTATGGTTCAAGATACTATTTTGATATAAAAGATAGCCAACCAATAACTAAGACTTGTTACATTTATGGAACATCATCAGTAAGTACAAAAATAGAAGAAGAATTTGAAATATCATATCGTTTTGACTCTTATGAAATAGCTTCTGGATCCATTGAAATCCAATATGATCGTGATTTGTTCGAATTTATTTCATTAACTCAATTGAGTTTTTTAACTAGTAAAATGGTAGATGTAAATTCATCTATTGCTGGATCAGTATTAGTATCATTCTTAGGCACAGAATATACGTATAACACTGATTTCCTAAGATTAAAGTTTAAAACTATCGGAAACGAAAATACTAATTCAACAATTAAACTAACAACTTCAGGTTTTTACGACTTAGAATTAAATAGTGTTTCTTGTAGCGGAACATCTACTAGCGTAATGATTTCTTATGATAGTAATTATGACGATTCTTTATCAAAGATGTTTATAACATCAAATTATGATTTGACTAACAATCAAGTAAAAGTTTTAGTTGGTTTATCTGCTAATTCAAATTTAGGAGCTGGTGACTTTACTCTTTCTTGGAATAAGAATTATTATGAGTTTGCTTCACTTGAAAAGAAGTTCACTCCTTCCTTCTTTAATGTCAATGATAAATTGACAGACGATGGAAAGTTGAAGTTTTCGATTATTTCATTAACTGATATTACTAGTGCAACGGAAGTGATAGAAGTTACACTTAATGTTATAACTCAACATGATGAAACTATTTCAGCATTTGAAATTACTGGTAGTGGTCTTTCAGATTCATTAACTAATTCAATTTATTTAAATTTTGTTAACTGTAATCAAACTATTCCTGGTAATTGTACATATGATGAATGGACGGTAACAAAAGAACCAACATGTACAGAAAAAGGCGAAGAACATCGAGTTTGTAGTGTCTGTGGTCATGAAGAGACTAGAGAAGTGGCTGCAAAAGGACATTCTTGGAGAGAAGAATGGACAATTG
>JAGCYY010000005.1 GCA_017960565.1 bacterium
CGTTATTTTGTTATACTTTATTTTCAAAATTTTGTTATAAATTTAAAGACTAACTTCCGTTTTAATAAACAATTTTCGGAAGTTAGTCTAAGAGTTTGGCTATTTTTATTTAAAACTGAATTTAATTTAAGAATTCACAATATATCTTATCAGTTGATGCTTATGGCATCTTTATAAATAATGTTTGTATTATATTCTAGTCTTTGAATGTATTCATGGCCACATTTCTTTTCGATTATAGAGATTGTTTTTCCTAGAGTTTGTGGCCTTCTTTTTGTGTTATGCATATCTGAACCAATGAGATCTACTAGACCTTTTTTAACTAATTTAATAGCTTTCTTTTCAGATTTTTTATCGATGAAATATTCAGAATTAAGTTGAAGTATACAACCTTCTTTTTGAAGTCTTTTGATATGTTTTAGATTGCCGTAATCAAAATATCTATTGATGTGAGCAATAATTGGAATGACACCGAAGTTTTCCATGAGAGTTATTACTTCATTTACTTCTATCTTATCCCATTTTGCAAAAGGCATTTCAAGAAGCAAATATTTAGTGCCTCTAATTGTGCATTCAGTAACTCTTTTTGAACCACATATTCCTATATAGAAATATACTTCTGCACCTATATAGATTTTAGGAATATCTTTGGTATTTATAGAAGACATAAGTTTATTTAAAGATTCATCTCTTCTTTTTATGAAGTCTTCTGGTGATTCATTGTTTGGATAGAAGTGTGAAGTTGATACTATATAATTAATATTCTGTCTTTTTGTTTCCTCAAGCATCTCTATACTTTCATCTATCGATGAACTTCCATCATCCATATTTGGAAGAAAATGTGAGTGGGAATCAATAAT
Organism: bacterium; assembly: GCA_017960565.1. Taxonomy (GTDB): domain Bacteria; phylum Bacillota_I; class Bacilli_A; order Izemoplasmatales; family UBA1188; genus UBA1188. Next base: position 861 of record JAGCYY010000005.1, read on the forward strand.
GCTAGTGGATATGAAGTTATTTTCCATTGATTTTTCTCCTTTAGAAATACTTGAGGAAACAAATTGCCCGGGTTTTAGCCACGGGCAATTTGAATAAATGATAATTTAAATTATAAATTATTCTTCTTTAGTCATTGACTTCATAACTTTACCACCTACTAAGAGGATCATCTTAGCGGCTTCAAGAGAGATTTCATCACAGTCAACGATAATAGCTTTATTGGCAGAACCTTCACCTGTTACTTCGAGGAATGTTGCTTCAGGGTCGAATTCAGGAACACGATTCTTGATTTCTTCTAAGTTAGCGATTTCGCCTTCTTCGAAGTAGTTGCAAAGATCAGCTACAGAGATTTGAGCTTTCTTTGTAGGATCAGCATATCTGTTTGAAGTTTGAGTTAAGTTGTTTGCATCTCTATCTGATAAGAGTTCGCTAGTTTCATTAGCGCTTACTTCTTCTTCGATAGCAACTTTTCTAGTTCTTTCATCAACTTCTGTAGTTCTTTCAGCTTTAACTTTGATTAAGCCTTTTTCGATTAATTCAGCTTCAGTTAAGCCTTGGATTTCTTCACAGTAGTTAACGTTATCAACATCACCTTTAGTTAAGCCGAGTTTTTCGCCGAGTAAATCTACGAGTTCAACAGCATATTTAGCTTTTCTTGGGCCTTTAACTTTGAATAATACTGGAGTAGCAGAGAATTTCTTGCTTTCACCAACATTCTTTACTCTATAACGAGCATCAACATTTTCTGGATCTAGTGCTAGATAGAGATATAGGGTCTTACCTTTAACTTGAATCTTAACTGGGAAGTCCATACCTTTTCTATAGTTTTCATACTTCCAAGCTGGTTTGCCTTTTAGACCATATGCAGCAAGTTCATTCTTAACTTTGTTGTAGTAACCTTGACATTCTTCACCAGATTCAGCAAGTTTAGCAAGGAATGATCTATTTAGTTGAATAGCGATGTATTTGTTGTCTGCGCTAACGTCATCAGCAACATTTTCGTATGTTTCAACTGGAATTACTTCTACTTCTGGTTCTTTTTCTTCTTGAAGTTCTTCTTGAGTTTCTTCTTCTTGAGGAGCTTCTTCTTGAGCAGGTTCTTCTTCTTGAGGTGTACCTTCAGCTTCTTCAACTTGGTTTTCCATTAATTCATCTTCATCAGTTGCAGGAATAGCTTCTTCAGCACCTTCTTCTGTTACAACTTTGTCTTTTGGTTTTCTACGGAGTAAGAGAATAATGATGATTGCGAGAATTATTACTGCTAAGATGATTAATAAAATCCAAAGTAGATTGCTTGATCCACTAGGAACAACTGTGCTAGATGCTTCAAGGAAAGCGATTGGACAAAGGCTTGTGAATGTAACAGTTACACTATCTTGAGTTTGAGTTACATCAGCCGCATCTACAACAGCCCATTTTTCACCAACTTTGTGGATTACAGTAACATTGCTTGTAGTATCTTTAGAAAAAGTGGCTTTTACAGGGTTAGTCTTAGATACATTAGCATTAGGTAATGAGAATTCAAAGATTTGTACTACTTGGAAAACAGATGAATTGTAGTCTTTGTTGATTGATTCAGCAACTTTATCTAATTCTTTATCGATTCCAAGTTTAGAAAAGTCGATGTAAGTAACTTCTTTGCCATCTTTATCTTTACCTTTTGTTTTGGCATCAGTTAATTCTTTATTAGCTTGAACTAATGCATTTGCGTATTCTGAAGTACCTGTTTGAGCATCAGTCATTGATGTAATGACAAAGTCACTTTCACTTACAGGAACGCCATTTAATGTAACGTCGCTTACTTCAACTTCATCACTTTGTTGTGGTGAGCCTTGTCCTGGAGAACTATTGCCATCAGCATTAACATTAACTGGCAAGAATGCAATAGTTAAAACCAAGAGAAGTGCGGCTAAAAATGCTAATAAGTATTTTTTCATTTTTCTACCTCTTCTTTTTTTATTTAAATTTTATTTTGCTTCATTTTTATTTTGTACTTCTGGAGTTTCAGAAGATTGATAATAATAGTCGTGACGATAATAACTCCTATGCTTTCTATAATAATACCCACTTGAACGAGAATAGCCATTGTAGATAATACCAATTAAGTTAGCATTGACATATTTTAATTGTCTTATTGCTTCATGTGCATCTCTTCTTCTTGTATAATCGTGTTTGATTACTAGAATTAATCCATCTATATATTGAGATACACCGATAGGATCAGAAACAGAATTAACTGGAGGTAAATCTAAGATGATGAAATCATATTGTTTTCTAAATTCATCAATTAGATTTTTAAATTCTTCAGAACGAATAAGTTTTGATGCATTTGGAGGTATTGTACCAGATAGAATGACATCAAGGTTCTCATGAAGAACACCTTTATGAGTTGATTCTATAACGCCTGTAGCATTTGTCGATGCAAGAATATTAGCGAGTCCTGGAACACTTTCAACATTTAGACTAGCTGCGACTGATGGTCTTCTCATATCACCATCTATCAATAATACTTTGTGTCCATCGACAGCGAATGAATAAGCGAGGTTTATTGATGTATAACTTTTTCCTTCTTGTGGACAAGAACTAGTTATACCAATCGCATAACCAAAGTTATCAGTTCTTTTTGTAAGTGAGAATTCGATGTTTGTCTTAAGAAGGTTGTATGCTTCTCTTGCAGCAAAATCTAATTCTTCACCAATTTTTTGTTTGCTTCTATCTAAATCACGGATAGAACGATCTTTTTCTAATAAATTCATCTTTTCATTCCTCCGCCTTATTCTTGGACCTTATCATCGCTATTTGATGAGTCTTTTTTAGAAGTATCATAATAGTTTTGATAATACCCATGTTTTCTGTAATAACTTCCTTTGTGATTTTCTACTGAAGTATCAGGGACAATCGCAAGGAGTGGGATTTCATCACCGAATGTTTGTTTAATCCAATCGGCTGAATCGATTGTATCATCGATGAAAAGATCATTAACAAATACAATAGCACAAATTACTACAAAACCGATTAAGAAACCAATTAGAGCTGATTTTGTAAAACCTCTAGAAACTGGTTCAGCGATAACAGCTGGGTCAACTAGTTTTACTGAAGTTCCTTCGATAATATCAGGAACTTTATCTTCGATGACTCTAAAGAATTCGTTAGCAAGATTGATGGAATCAGCTTCATCTGGACAAGTTACAGATACTGAGAATATTTCGGTATTGTTTACTGAACCAACAACGATCAATTTAGAAAGAGTATCATAATCATAATCTAAATTAGTTTCTGTTTGATCGATTACAGTATCGATAGTTCCTCTTGACTTAATGATAACTGAATAAGAATCAACTAAGGATCTATTTGCGGATATATCACTCATAGATAGATTGACAGATCCGATATTGAAATTATTATTGTTTACATAAACCATACATGATGCTTTCCATGTTTGTTCAGTTACAAGTAATACAAGTACGAATCCAACTATTGCACCGATAACGCTAGCAAGGGCAATTAGCCACCATCTTCTAGTAAATACTTTAAGCAAATCATTAAAGCTGATTGTTGTCTCTTTTTCTTGATCCATAATACCTACCAAACGAATTTAATTTAATATTTTTGAAAAAACGAGTTTATTTATAATACGATGTATTATCAATAACTAGTTTCTATAACAATAAATATAACAATTTTGTATTAAAAATACAAGAAAAAAATGAAAAATTTCACTATTTTTATCACAAAATATCATATTTCTCACACGAATTGTGTTTTTATTGAAAAAATCTTTCAAAAATTTATCAAAAATTCTTTATTCATATACACATTATTTTACTAATTATCTAGGACATATGAAATATAATTTTTTCATTGTTTATTTGTTTCAATTTTTCATTTTGTATGATGCATTGAGGTTTTTAAAAAGAAAAAGGCATTTAATTGCCTTCTATCTTTCTTGTGAATCTGTCACAACAATTAGTAAATATTCCATCGACACCGATGTGCTTTAAAACATCATATGCGGGCTTTAAATCGACAGTCCACGCATTCACTTCTAAGCCATATTTATGTGCCTTTTCAACGTTCTCTTTAGTACAATAAACATACATTGGATGGAAGCATTGAAAATCGTTATTTTTGACATATTCTTCTGCATTTATAAGCCTATCTGCAGTAAGAACACCAAATTTAATTGTTGAATCTAGTTCTTTAAATTTTTGCAGTGAAATATGATTAAATGAAGAAATTATAATTGGGTTTTGTATATTAGATTTCTTAATTTCTTCATATACTTTTCTTTCAATACCTACATATTCAAAGATGCTTGTCTTGAGTTCAAGATTGATTATTATATTAGGGTAATTCTTTAAAAGAGTTAATAGTTCATGAAGAGTTGGAATCTCATAAAAACCATCTTTTCCATCGTTCGCATTCAATGCTTTAAGTTCTTGAAGAGTGTGATCTTTTACAAAACCTTTTCCATTTGTGGTTCTATTTAATACTTCATCATGAATGATAACGAGTTCGCCATCTTTGGTCATTTGAACGTCGGTCTCAATACCATCAATTTTGTATTCTAGTGCTTTTTGAAAAGCGATTAAAGTGTTTTCAGGATAAATAGAACTTAATCCTCTATGAGCGAATATTTTCATACGCTTTACCTACTTTTATATACTCTACCAATAAAACCAATCATCTGTTTATGATCAAATTTATGCCACATAGATGAACATACAACTGTATATTTTTGAATCTTTTCACCTATTAGAATTTTAACTGGCATATTGAAGATAGGGTTTTCAAATGATGTATGATTAAGTTTTAAAATAAATCTATCAATATTGTTTCTACCGAACGCATCGACAAATTCTTTATTTTCAGCTGGCTCATAAACCACACCATCTACTTTTAACAATTCTCTGCCACTGTCATTGAAATTTAAGACAGATGTTGCAACAGTGTAATCAAAAATTACTTCATCAAATATTTTAGATGAATAGAGCATTCTAAGTCTTTCGGTATCTAATAAATCTTCAGATTCATTTGATTGAGAACCATCTGCATATTCATCTTTAAAGAGATTTGTGGCGACAGTGTGCATCTTTTTCTCATCACGACTGAGTTTAGAATAATATGATAGACCTTCTTGAATTTCGTGTTGTGCTTCTTTTAGGCATTTTAAAAGCATTGGATTAAATGCACCACAATCGCCTGATAGAATCATCTTGATTGCTTGTTCATGAGAATATGCTTTCTTGTAATGCCTTTCACTTGTAAGAACATCGTAACAATCTGCCATTCCCACGACTTGTGCTGAAATTGGAATATCATCGCCTTTTAATCCATCTGGATAACCTTTGCCATCATATTTTTCATGATGCCATCTAGCTATTTCATAGGCATATGTTGCCATCTTTTCATTTTTAAAGATGTCGAGACCTTTAACCATATTGGCGCCTATTTTAGAGTGACCCTTGACGATTTCATATTCTTCTTTTGTGAGTTTACTAGGTTTATTTAGAATACTTTCTTTGATTCCAACTTTTCCAATATCATGCATCGCAGATGCAGTTGTGATATAGTCGATATCTTGAGCAGATAAATTGTATTTATCTGTCTTATTTATTAATCTTTTTAATAAGATTTCAGTAACTAAGTTGATATGAATTGTATGTAAACTATTTTCACTATTTCTAAATTCGATGAACTGAGAAAGCATGCTTATTAACATATCAGATGTTTTTTCTCTTTCATTTAATTCGCCAGAAACGATTTTAATAAGTCTTTTTTGTTTAGCAAAAAGAGACAAAATGTTTTGTACACGTTTTTTAATTATTTCAGCATCAAATGGCCTTGAAATATAGTCTTGAGCACCTTTTCTAAATGCATTATAAACTTTCTTTTGGTCTTTTTCGCTTGCAATAACAATTACAGGAATGTCATCTAATAGATTATTAGTCTTCATGTAAGTTAAGACACCAAAACCATCCATTTCTGGCATTACTAAATCAAGAAATATCAATGAGATTGAACTATGAGATTTCTTTAAAATTGGGACAGCAACCGCTCCATTTTCTGCCTCAATTATGTCATATTCTTTTGATAGTGCTTCTGATAGTACCTGTCTATTGATTGGAGCATCATCTACTATTAAAATCTTCTGTTTAGTTGAATTCATAATTCGCCGCCTAAATTTGTATTTTTGATTTCATTTTATTATATCATATCGTTTCACTTTTAGAAACATATATAACTAAAACACGTGCCACTAAGACACGTGTTAGATATATTAAAATGAAATAATACTGTGTTATTCTTCGTATATGATTTCTGCAAGCTTTGCAAATCTAGCTACAGAGTTAGCAGCAGATATTGCGTTTGTTTTAGAACCATATGTTTCACCGATAAGAATACATCTACCAGTTGCAGAATATAATTTGAATTGGAACATTTTGTTTTTATCTTTAACAACATAGAATGTTCCTTCAGTAACGATATTATAGAAGTTGTTTGCTTGTTCTACTAGAATGCTTCTTGTCTTATAAGACATAGATGAGCATAATAATGTACCATTATTAGCAACTAGACGGAATTCAGTTTCATTTTCACCATTGTCTTTATCGATGATAATCTTTCCACCTTTCTTATCTTCACCTGGATTGATATCGATTTCTTCCATTAGATGATTAACGTCTTCTTCTAATTTAACAACAGGAGAGATAGGAGCAAATCTCTTGAATGATTCACAAGCAGATTTACATCTAGCTTCAGTACGATAGTTTGCTGAAGCAACTAATAATCTCTTATTTGATGAATAGAGCTTAAATTGCCACAAATTATGTTTGTCTTGATAGATATCATATGTACCAAGTTCAACATTCTTGATTACTGTTTCAATAGCGTCACAAGCACCTTGTTGAGATTTATAGAGTTCAGAAATAACCATAATCTCACCATTAGAAGCTTTTAGTCTATAGATAAAGAATTCGCCTTTACCAACAGGATATACTTCGTATTTTCCTGGTAATGGTTTCTTTTCTTCATTAGAATCAGCAGGAACAACAACAGGAACAACTTTAGGATCAGAATCTTGAGCTTCAGCAACAACTGGAGTTTCTTCTTCAGTTGGTTGTTCTTCAACTGGAGTTTCTTCTTCTGCAGGTGTTTCTTCTTCTACAGGTGTTTCTTCTTCTGCAGGTGTTTCTTCTTCTGCAGGTGTTTCTTCTTGAGGTTCTTCAGCTGGTTCTTCTGCAGGTGTTTCTTCTTGAGGTTCTTCAGTTGGTTGTTCTTCAACTGGAGTTTCTTCTTGAGGTTCATCTTGAGGTTCATCTTGAGGTTCTTCAGTTGGTTCTTCTGCAGGTGTTTCTTCTTGAGGTTCTTCAGCTGGTTCTTCTGCAGGTGTTTCTTCTTGAGGTTCTTCAGCTGGTTCCTCTTCAGTTGATGTTTCCTCTTCTACAGGAGTTTCTTCTTGAGGTTCTTCCCCAGTTGATTCTTCTTCAGTTTCGCCTTCGTTTTCATCTGTTGGAGTTGTTGGTGTTTCTTCATCTTCAGCAACAACTTTATCTTTTGGTTTATGTAATAAAACAACTAATAGGATAATGATTAATACTGCAGCAATCGCAACCCAGATTAACCAAGTTAAATCAGTTCCTTGAGATGGTACAAGTGCATCTGCATTAATAGTTAAGAAAGCTACTGGGCAAAGGCTTGTGAATGTAACAGTTACACTATCTTGAGTTTGAGTAACATCACTAGAATCAATAACTGCCCAATTATCGCCAATTTTATGGATAACTACGACATCTTTGTTTGTGTCTTTTGAAAAAGTTGCTGTTACGGGTTTGTCTTTAGATGCAACTTTTCCTTCTGGAAGTGAGAATTCAAATAAAGAACTAACTTGATATACAGAAGAGTTATAGTTACTGTCTACTTTCTTTGCTTCTTTATCAAGAGCTTTTTTAACATCAGAACCAAGTTTTGAATAATCTAGATATGTAACATCTTTTCCATCTTCATTCTTTGCTTCTTTCTTTAGAGATTCAAGTTCTGTATTAGCTTGTTTTAAAGCTTGAGCTTGTGGTGAAGTGCTAGTTTTAGTATCTTCTACTGAAGTAACGATTGGTTCAACTGCTTCACCATCAAATGTAACATTGCTTACTGTTGGTGCAGGGAGCTGTTCACGTGATTGATTAGTTTCATCAGCACTAACAGGAACAAATGCAAATGTTAGAGCGATGAGAAAAATAATTAATGCTGATAATAAGTATTTTTTCATTTCCATTCTCCTTGGTTTTTAATACAACTAAAGATTTTAACAAATTTTTAGGTTTTTTTCAAACAAATATTAAAAATATTTGGATAATATTTCGCAAAACGACAAAAAATGACAAAATTTTAATACAAATTACATGATTGTAATTCGTCGAACTTATTGCCGATATCTTCGTATTTATGAGCATCACTAGACTTATTTACTCTTACCCCTTCTTTTTCTAAAATAGAAAAGAAGTCTTTATTTAAACCATAGTTAGTAAAGCCATGACGAGCAAAACCTGAATTATTTTCTGTCATCATATTGTATTCTTTGAGTAATTTAGCGATTTTTTCATAATAAGGATGAAGGTCAAAAGATGGAAAGAATGAGAATATTTTAATAGCATCTGGATGACCGAGTTGTGTAAATATTTTTGATTTAATTAATAATTCTGTAATCTTAAAATATCTCTTATATAAATTATCTATATCTCTACCGTACCAGTTTTCTTTTTTGATATCGAAGGCAAAGCCATCAATGAAATGAACACTTCCTATCAAAAAATCAAAATCATATTTTTTAAGTTCTTCTCTAAGTTTATCTTCGGTCTCAGGAAAGTAGCAAACTTCAAGCCCAAAATTGAGTTTTACTGGATATTTTCTCTTTTGAACGATATGGATGAAATCTATATATTCTTTGATACTAATGGTTTTGTGAGTTTTGTACCAAATATATGATTTTTCATCTTTTTTTGTTGGTTCATAAAGAAATTCAAACTCTTTAAATTTATGAGTATGATCTAAGAGATTTAATTCATCAATTCCCTTAGATAAAGCAACATTTACCATATCATCTATCAATTTAAGATCATATGGTTGATGTTCGAAGTGAATATGAGAATCTAACATAGTAACCTTCTTTTTAATGATTTTAATCATTATTGCATAAGTTAATATATTTGTGAACTTGTTTTTGAAAAATAGTTTATTAATAGTTTTAAGTGTTTAACTATTGAGATTAGTTATTTGTAAATTTTAAAAATAAAAAACTTGCTATAAGATAAATGTTTGTGTTATAATAGAAAAGCCGAAATTGGAAAGATAGCGAAGAGGCTAAACGCGGTGGACTGTAAATCCACTCTCACCGAGTTCGATGGTTCGAATCCATCTCTTTCCACCAGATATGTTAAGTATAGCTGATACGTAAGTATTGGCTATTTTTTCTTTTATAGGCACAAATACTGCAAATATTAATGATTTATAGGGCGTTTCTACAGTAATTATAGAAATAGTAGTATATATAGCATTTATATATAAATTTAAATCGTTAAATTATTATTAATCGTTAAACTACTACTTACTATATATAAATATATATAAGAGAAGAAATATCAAATTTTATAAATACCCCCACGTGACACGTGACAAACGTGACACTTTTTGCAAATTAAAAACTCTAGCCTTATAAACTAGAGATCAATATTAATTACTGAGCCATCTTTGAAATTGAATTCGAGGTGGCTATCTTTATATACTTTTATGTTGATGATAGTTAAATTAAAGAGTTTATCGTTAAATTCTAAATTAAGTGTATCGGTAGTTTTAATTTCATTGATGAATGCTTGAAGTTTAATCGATTGTCTATTCCTATCGATTTGTTCAGCCATAAGCTTATTATATTTATCCTGAGCCTCAGTAAATCTTTTAACCAGATCTACATATTCTTCCATGTAGGTCTTTTGAAGTATCTTATCGCCAGTAAAGTCAAGTTGTATTTAAAATGATAAGTTACTATTTTTTTGTATATTAAAACTATTTTAACCCAATTACAAAACATGAAAATATCACCAAGAAATCTTACCAAAAGTATCGAAATTTTAACCTAAATATGATATAGTATTGGTATCTTTGAAAGGTGGTGTTTTTTCGATGAATAAAGAACTGTTACTTGAAGTCATAAATAACAATGATGAAAGAGAATGGGTAGAATTTAAGACTAATTATCCAGCGGAAAAACACGCCCAAGATATTGGTGAATATATTTCAGCATTATCTAATTCTGCCACACTTCATAAACAAAATTATGCTTATATGATTTGGGGTGTTGAAAATAATACAAGAAAGATACTAGGGACTGATTTTAAATATGATTTAGATATTAATGGATCTGAAGTATTTAAACACTATCTTGCTAGAAATCTTGAACCACATATATCTTTTAAATTTGAAGAAATCTATATTGGTAATGATAGATTAGTATGTTTAACAATCCCGGCAGCTAAGGATGTTATAACTGAGTTTAATCATGAGAGATTTATAAGAATAGGGTCAAGCAAAGAAAAACTAAAGAAGTTTCCTAAATATGAAGCTGAATTATGGGCTGAATTAAGTGGGTCAAATGACATTACAAACATAGAGTCAAGAAGAACTCATCTAACATTTCAAATCTTAAAAAATTATTTATCAACTCATAATTATCATTATAATGATTCAACATTTGAAGAAAATTTGGGATTAAAAACAAAAAATGGTGCTTACAATTTAATGGCTGAATTATTGGCAGATGAAAATGATATAGTTATTAATGTCGCAACATTCGCTACTAATGATAAAACAGAATATTTAAAAAGAAATGAATTTGGTGGAAAATGTTTGTTGCTTGCTATGGAACAAGCTAAAAATTATATTGAAGCAATCAATCAAATATATGTAGACACAAAAGTAAGGCCAAGAAAAGAAAAACCTATGTTTAACATGGATGCATTTAAAGAAGCTTGGTATAATGCTTGTGTCCATTATAAATGGAGTGAAGCAAATAATCCTGGGATTTATGTGTATGCAGATAGGTTAGAAATTGAATCATTTGGTGGTATACCTTCTGATTTGTCTAAAAGACAGTTCTTACTAGGAGTAAGTAAACCAGTTAATAAAAGACTATTTGAAATATTTAAAACATGTGGCTTTGTAGAAGAAAGCGGACATGGTGTGCCGACAGTTACAAAAGCTTATGGAGATGATTCATATATTTTTGATGGTAAATTTATAAAGGTAGTTATTCCTTTTGATAGAAGTGGATTTGCAAACACTACCCAAGAAATGAAAAATACTACCCAAGAAACTACCCAAGAAACGAAAAATACTACCCAAGAAACTACCCAAGAAAAAATAATTAACCTTTTAAAGTCTAATTCTACATTGACAAGAAGAGATTTAGCAACATTATTAAAAATCACTGATAATGGAGTGAAATATCATTTAAATCAATTAAAGAAAAAAGGTATAATCGAACACCATGGGGCAACAAAAGCTGGTTATTGGGAAGTAAAAGAATGACACGAATATAAGCATCTATCAGAAATGGTAGGTGCTTTTAATAACAATGTCACGTTTGTCACGTGTCACGGTAGTGTATGCTTTAAAAATATGGTGTTAGAGGGTGCATTCTCATCTACAGAGGGTGCATTGTATCATCATTACTTACAATACACATATTGAAAGAGTCATATTGATACGTTGTATCAGTCACTTTTTTATGAGTTTAATAATAGACACAATATATTTTTTTAAAAGTTTATGAAATAATTCTTTGAAACTATTGAAGATGGTTGAAACAATTTAAATGCGTTTAAATGATGAAAAAACGAATGTTTAGGTGCTAAAATAATTGTAATAAATGACTTCTTAAGAAACTAAAGATATTCTTAATAAATAGACTAGTAAAGAGAGGAAAACACTCACAATGGAAATTAAAAAATATACAAAGGAATTAGTTTCTGATGTAATTGACTTTGAAAATAGATTAAGACAGGAAGAAGATTTTTGGGGATGGGAAATTAATGATAAATATATTGATGATGTCTACAAAAGTTTTGAATCTTCTTCTTTTCAAAATTCTTTATCACTTCTAGCATATGTAGATGGTAAAGTTGTTGGGAGGATAGATTCTTCTTCTATCTTTAGCCATTTTGATGGTTCTGTAAAAGCATATCTTGATTGGATTTGTGTTATTAAGAGCTATCGTCACATGGGCATTGCTCAGGGATTGATGAATGAACTTAGAAAACTATTAAAAGAAAGAGGAATTGATACTCTAATTGGACTTATTGCTTCTAACAAAGATGCTCAAAATTTTTATAGATCTTTACCTAATTCAGAAATCAAGGATGAAGGAATTTGGATTGATTTATAAGATGATAGATTAGGAGGTATATGCAAAATAAAAAGGTTGCTCGCAACCTTTTTATGCTAAACCTTTTTTACGTTTCTTGCCTATTTTTTCTAGGTGTTTATAATATAGTTCTTCTGTCGCAATTGCCATTTTAGTCACTGAAAAATTATTTCCTTCAGGGTAAATATACCAAGTATCATCTAGAGTATTTAAGTCGATACAATCACCATGTTTAAATAAATATTGATACTCAATATGACAAGAATACATTGAACTTACTTCTTTTATCATCTCAAATGGCTCTCCATTTGGATCTATCCCTTGAACTTTAAATCCATTCATATCATGTATCAAAGTACCATTTCCAAGATGAATGAATTTTTTGGCATTAGGTAGAGAATCTACTTTAACATTTAATATACCAGATGAATATGTTCCATTTTCAATCTCTTTTTTGATATTTTCTCTTTGCCATTCATACCAATCTGGTATATGGCTAAAGATTGTATCACCATCTAAAGCTTTTAGCTCACCAAGTTCTGTCATTTCCCATTCTTTTCCGCAACATTCACATTTAAGTTTAGACCCAAAGGAAGTCATTTTGTATTCTTTCATGCAAGATGGGCATTGATAGAGAACTCTATGGAGTCCAAGAGCTCTATTTTTATCAGAAATTTTAATATCATTATCTTTTTGCCATTTAAAATCATCATATTGGAATCTATCTACTATTCTTTCATTTATTTCGTCTATAGATAGATTTATAAGTTCTTCTTCTGAAAATAAAAGACGATATTCTTCTTCTGTATGATCAACACTTCTTTCGTGTGATGTATCCCAGAAAGGTGAATTGATATGATGGCCATGACTGATGAGCGATACAACAGGAACTTTATAAAGTTTTAAAAGTTTTCCTAATGACTCAGGAAGAACTGCGGTTGTACCACAAAGAGAATATCTAGCTTCTGGATATATCACTACTACATTTCCCATATCTAGACAATTTTTAATTTGTCTAACTAATCTTATATCATTTGTAAATTTTCTTTTGCAGATACAGCCAACATCTCTTAATAACCACTCTCTTCCGATAAATCCATCAATCGCAACTATGTAGTTTGCAGGATTTTTATCTAACAAGGTTGTGGCGATTTTGAAATCTAGAAATGCATTATGATTACATAATAGAATAAATGGGGCTTTTAGATTTTCTGGTATATCTTTATGTATGATAGGTTTATATTTTTTTATCGCAGGTCTTACAAGTAACTTAATAATTGGCTTTAAGAACCATTTAACTCTTCTTGGTGGTTCTTTCATATCAAATCTTTTAAGATTCTTATAATCAATTTTTTTCATTTTTACTTCCCTTTTCAATACATGACGTATATTTTATATTTCTTCTTGCGAAGAAAAGATTTTTTTAATGTTTGAATATGGTCCAAAAACAGTTAGATAATCATATTGTTCAATCTTTGTAGAACCTTCGATTTCAACAGAATTTCCAAGTCTAATAATACCAAGAATAAAAACGTGATAATGTTCTCTAATATTGGTTTCAAAAAGCATCTTATCTTTTAAAATATTTGGAACTCTGTTTATAGATACTTCCACAATGGCATTGTCGCCATAATTATCTACAAGATTAATTGAATTTTCATGTTTTTCTATTTCTTGTGGTTTGATTATTTTTTCTTTCAAAAATAAATCTTTAATATTTAGTAAATTACCAAATACTAAAACAATATCACCTGGAAGAATAACTGTTGATCTATTTACTTTGATACTTCTATTGTTTCTTGAAATTGAAAGTATATTGATTCCATATTTGTGAGTGAATTGAATGTCTTCTAAAGTTTTATTTTGAAGATATTCTGGAAGACCATATACAATCACTTCACAGACTGCTTCTTCACCGATTTCATCAAATACAGTAACTACATTCTTGTTTTTGTCTTTTAAGATTTTGTGACTAGCTTTTTTAAGAAGTTTTGAAACAGCTTCATTGATCTTAGGAAGGCGAAATAAAATAATCAAAAAAATGAATACCGCAAGAGCGATTGCGATGACCCAAATACTTTCTTTTATTTGTTCTCCATTAAATGAGAATATTAGGTTGATAAAAAGAGATATAATTACGATAGAAAAAATATTTCCTGTGAGCATTACCGCTATCGCAAGTTTTCTTCTAAGTCTATTAGATGTGATAGTTTCACTTTCACGTGTTGTAAAACCGGAATTAGTAAGAAGCGAAATGACTTGGAATCTTGATTTTGCCCATGATAGCCCAGATAATTGAAATAGAATTGTATATATATTAATAAGTAGAGAGTAGGCAGCAATCACCCCCAATATTATTATTAAAGCAACATCAAAATTCATAAGTTCACCTCTAGTTAGTCCTTATAATAATTATATAATGAAATTGGTTTAAATATACAAAGAAAATGATAAAAAAATCATTAAATAGAAGTAATGAAATAGTAGATTATTGGTAGTATAAACTAAGGTTATAAATTATCGGTGGTGTGACCTACCACCGATAATTTGCCTAAGCTAATAATTCTATAAAAGGTTTTTAACTTCTTTGAATAATTCTTTGTTTGAATCTATCTTGTTTTCATTGCCAATGACACAATAAATATTTTGTTTTAAAGCTTTTTTGTAGATAGGCTTTAAGGCTTTGATATCTTTCATAGTTGTGGTGATAAGTTCTTCTCTAACGCGCATTTCATCTTCATCGCTTATTCCAGAAAGATAGCACATAAATGAATAATCACCTCTTTCTTTTGGAGGCATTGGTCTATCTAATCTTCCGATTGCGCCAATTATATATTGAGTGAGATCTTTTTCTGAGAACTTTAATGTTGAGATAAATGAAGGTATGTCATTATAAACATCGAGTGTTTCTTTGAGATTTGGATCTCTATATGATGAGAAGGTGATTGTACCATTTCTTAAGATTGTGTTTCTAGCACCATATGCTCCACCAATAACTCTTACCTTTACCCACAAATATTCATAAGAGAGTATCTGATTGAAGGCAAGCATATGTCCATTATATTTTGATGCATCATATAAGCCAACTTGAGATACATATTGAACTTGGCCTGGTGTTTTGAAAGCTTCGTTTTTGATGTTCTTTTTAAATTTATGAACATATTTTTTTACATCATTTTTATATAGACTATTTGAAAATGATTCAATATAATCACGATATTTGTATTCTAAACCTGTGTATGAGATTATGAGATTTTCTTTTCTAAATAATTGCTTTTGAAGTTTTTTGATAATCGATACTAACTGATCGTATTTGTTGTCATAATCATCTAGTATTTCATTTAGAAGATTATATTGCTCAATTCCACTAAAATTTTCTTGATAATAATAATATTTGTTGATGTAAGATAGAGCTCTATAAGTTGACACTTGATTGCCACCTCTCATAAAATACATGCTTAAAGATGATTCAGCTTCTTGTAGAAGTTCCATAATTCTTGTTTTATCTGTATATTTTGAATACATTATTATTTCTGTTAGGTATTTAAAGATTTCTTTTTCTTTACCATAGAAATATTTGATGGCAAATGAAATATATGGATGAACATCATTATTTGTATAAGCGTTAAGAGAAATTTGAAGGCCACCAGTATTTAAATTGATTTCTTTACCTAATTCATTATATGTATAATGCTTAGTATCAACTTGAGATAATAGAGTTGATAGAATACCTAAATATTTAACATAATCTTGTTTAATATTTGAGGCATCAAATTGAATTCTAAGATATGCAATTCCATTGGTTTCAATATTGTGCTCAATAGATTTAACTTCATTTATATCAAGACAAGAGTTTATTAGTTTTTCTGTTTCTTTTTCGATATCTTCTCTTTTCAGTTTAGGAAGAGATGATAATTCTTTTTTGGTTGAAGGTGTTGCAGAATATTCTCTTTGTTTTTTCGTACTTTCAATTAGTTTTAGAATTTCCTCGTCACTTAAAGATTCTTTATATGCTTTTAGTTTTTCTTTTAAAGCTATTTCTTCTTTTTCTAATAATTCATTGTTAGGACTAGCAATGACTAAACTTGAATGATTATTTGAAAGAAGATATTTATCTATTAATGATTCAAAATAACCTTCATTTAGTTTTTTTCTTAAATCGCTATAGATTTCTAGTGCTTTCATTCTGCCGAAGAAATCTGTTTCATCATAGAGCCATGATGAAAGAAGTTCTATAGTATATAGCAAACCCTTAGGTGCACCCACAAATTCAGCTTCTCTAAAGACAAATTCATTTCTATTGATGGCTGATAGAATCGCTTTTTTGTCTAATCCTTCTTTGCTGATTTTTTGAAGAGTGGTATTAATTATGTTTATAAATTCAGCTTCTTTACCTTCTACTGCATCTTTTGCGACTATAGAATATGTTGGTTGTAAGATATCGTCTTCATAAGATGTCATTACATCTTTACATATTTTAGAATCTAGCAGTGCTTGTCTTAAAGGCGCTCCCGGTATATCTAGTAAGACATATGAAAGAATACCAAAAGCATGTGATAATTTCACATCTTTATAATCCCCCACAACCACGTTATAGGCATAATATGTTTGGTTTTCAAGATTAGAATCTTTAGAAACAGGATAATCAAATCTATATGTTGACATCTTATCAAAAGGCTTTTGATAATGAATACATGAATCAACATCAACTTTATTGAATTTAGAAAGATATGCTTTATCCATATAATCCATTCTTTCATCCATATCCATATCGCCATATAAAACAATATATGAATTTGATGGAGAATAATATTTTCTATGGAAATCTAAAAATTCTTTATATGTTAAATCAGGAATATATTTAGGATCGCCACCAGATTCAACGCCATAAGTTGTATCTGGAAAGAGAGAATTGCTTATTTTTCTAAATACTGTTTCTTCTGCGCTTGAAAATGCACCTTTCATTTCATTGTAGACAACACCATTTATTTTGATGTCATCTTCTTTGTTTTCGAGTTCATAGTGCCAGCCTTCCTGTTTGAAGATTTCTTCATGAATATATACATTTGGATAGAATACCGCATCTAGATATACTTCCATAAGATTCTTAAAATCTTTTAGATTGCAGCTTGCGACAGGATATAATGTCTTATCGGCAAAGGTGATAGCGTTTAAGAATGTATTAAGTGATCCTTTTAGCAGTTCCACAAATGGATCTTTTACTGGAAATTTTTTAGAACCAGATAATGTTGAATGTTCTAAGATATGTGGAACACCTGTATTATTTACTGGTGGTGTTCTAAATCCGATTGTGAATGTTTTATTTTTATCATCATTAGCTAAAGTTAATATTCTTGCACCAGATTTTATGTGTCTATATAATCTAGCATTAGTTTTTATTTCTTTTAAGTATTCTTCTTTGATTAGTTGATATTTCATTTTTGTCTCCATTAAACTAGTCTTGTGGGTATTTTACACCTATTATATTTCTTATTTTGTCTAATAATTCCATTACATCTATAGTAGATTTATGAGTTAAATAATTGCTTTCAGATAAACCAGATTTTATTTCATCTTCAACTACTTTGAATTGTTTTTGGTATAAAAGACCTTTGTATTTGAAGATTTGTTTTTTTTCTGTCTTTAGAATTGTTTTATGAGCTTGGTGGAAGAATGGAACTTTGATCTCACCTTTTTCACCTTTGACATA
The DNA here is from genome assembly GCA_017960565.1 of bacterium. Taxonomy (GTDB): domain Bacteria; phylum Bacillota_I; class Bacilli_A; order Izemoplasmatales; family UBA1188; genus UBA1188. The sequence goes on from JAGCYY010000005.1 coordinate 18,984, forward strand.
AACATATTCAGATACAATTCTATCTATACATGTTTTGATAATGCAAACAAAATTATCATATTTAAATATTATTTCGTCATATTTATCAATACCTTTATATAGTGAAGCAGTTGCTTCTATAGATTTTGGCATTCCGAATAATTCATATGCATATCTAATTGGATATACTCCAAGATCTAATAGGGCACCACCACCTCTTTCTATATCCCATAATCTTCCTTTTTTAGATAGAGATTTGATAGGAAAACCAAAGGTCAGTTTAGCTGATTTAATATTGCCTATTTTTGATATGTTTTCTTTTGTCTTTATTGCGGTATCATTATACCAAGTCCACATTGCTTCACTTAGATAGACATTATTTTCTTTAGCTTTATTTATTAAGTCTATTGTTTCTTTTTTGTTGATTGTGAATGGTTTTTCTAGAAGAACATTTTTACCGTATTCTATCGCTTTTAAAGCGAATTTATAATGTACATCATTAGTAACTGCAACATAAACACAATCTATATCATCTCTTTTTAAACATTCATCGATGTTTTCATATGCTGTACCACCAAATTTATTAGAGAATAAAACAGCTTTTTCATGTGTTCTATTCCAGCATGATACGATATATGAATTTTCATTTTTTAAAAGTTCAGGTGCTACTTTAAATGTAATTGAACCGGTGCCTAGAATACACCAACCAAATTTATCCATAATGTCTCCTATTTAAATTATATTTATTTTAATTATAATTTAATGTCTATAATATGTAAAGAATATATACCTCAAATATAAAGGGTGAACCGCAAAGGCTCACCCTTTATAGAAAAATAAAATCAGGAGAATAGAATTTTATTATTTCTTTTTAAATACATAACTTAGAGTTAAGAATGATACTGAAGCTAATGCAAATAAGCCAGAAAGACTCACAAGA
>JAGCYY010000006.1 GCA_017960565.1 bacterium
AAGATTTAAAAGACGAAAAACCAAAGATTCCAACAGCTAAAAAAATACTAAAAAAGAATAAGAAAGGTAAGAACAAAACTCTAAGAGATAGTTACAAAAGAAAAAAGAGCCGTTAAGTTCAATTTCTTAACAGCCCCTTTTGTTTTTTTATGGCGTTCCCTGCGAGAATCGAACTCACAACTGAGCTTTAGGAGAGCCCTGTTATATCCGTTTAACTAAAGGAACGTATATTTTAAATTATGGCTTTAATATTTCTTTAACGACTTCTTCTGCAAGAACTAAACCGGCTTTACCTACCGTATGAGAAATAGAACCTATGGTTGTTGTTGAGGTTTGAATTGGAAGATCTTTTGAATATATCACATCTAATTTTTTTATTCCTTCTTTTCTTAAAAGACCTCTCATTTTCTTTGCGAGCGGATCATTTATAGTTTTATAAATATCTATCTTTTCAAATGATGCAAAAAGTCTGTTTCCTGCACCCATCATTGAGATTATTTTGTTTCCATTACTATAAGCATATTTTATTAATAATATCTTATTTTCAACATCATCTATTGCATCAACAATAAAACATCCCTCTAAATTCATTTTATTTATTGTGTCTTTAGAAACAAATGAATCAAACACAGTAATATTGATGTCTTCATTTATGTCTAGCGCTCTTTCTTTTGCGACTATAGCTTTATTTAAACCAAGAGATTTATTTGTTGATAAGATTTGTCTATTTAAATTTGATTCTTGAAAAACATCTCCATCACATAAAATAAATGATTTAATACCTATTCTTACTAATGCTTCAAATGTGTATCCGCCCACACCACCAAGACCAAAAATAGCTACTTTAGCATTTTCTATTTTTTTTATTTCTTCCTCATTTAAGACAATATCTCTTCTAATAAATTTTTCCATTATTTAATCTCTATTTGCAAAGCATTTAAAATGTTGTAGGCTTTCGCTTCAAGTGCTTTATCCCACGATTCAGAACATGATTTTAATACAGTAATTAAAGAATTAGGAAGTACTGATTTAACCATTATGGCGTTTGCGGTTACACTCATATGTGATTGTACACCACAAATATCAACTATATCATATTTATTGTTTTCAGCAAGATATTCAGCCAGTTTATATGATGGCATAGTGTTTTTTTCTATAACATGTGCTCTATCTAGATATTTTTTAAGTTTATCATGCACTTCTTGCCCAGATGTACCTCTAATACAATGAGGAGTTTTTAGGGCGTGTCCTTCAAATGTATCTAGATAGTCGTTTTCATGCACATCATTCAAAAAAATGATATCATCATAATTACCTATGATATCAACTATTTTATCAATGATAAATTCTGCCTTAGGAAAACCTAAACTTCCGTTTATAAAATCATTTTGGCAGTTAACAATAATAAGTAGCTTCATAATTACCTCAATAATTATATCATATTAATAAAAGAAATAACTACAGCCAAATACAACCACAACCGATGCAAGGACAACTATATACATTTTTTGATTTAAAATTGATAACACAAGGGCTAGAGCGGTTCCAATTAATGATAGATATATGTTTGAAGAAAAATGAAAGATTGCGGGGAACGTTAGACATGCAAGCACTGCATAAGGGATATAATAAAGGAAAGATTTAATAAATTTGTTTGTTATCTGATTTTTAATAAAAACTAGTGGTAAAATTCTTGATAAATAAGTTAAAAGAGCCATAATGATTACTACAATCACATTATACATTTTCTTTTTCCTCCTTATTATTTTCTTTTAAAGGAAAAAGAATAGCACCTAATAATGTTGCGAATATAGTTGGTATTATTATTTTTAAACCAGGGTTAACTTCATTTATGTATGGCACATAATAAAATAAACATGATAAAGCGATAGATATTATAACGACTATAAAAACACTTAAATTCTTTTTTGCATCTGGTGTAATAATTGCAACAAACATAGCATATAATGCGATATTCAAGGCTTCTAATAATCTATTAGAAAATAGAGTAGAACTAACAGCGCCAATAAGTGTTCCAAGTGTCCAACCTATAATAGGTAAGATTATCATACCAAACATGTATGAAGAAGATAACCTTCTTCTATCCTCACTGATTGCGACTGCATATATTTCATCTGTAATGCCAAAACCAAAAATCATCTTTTTCCATGTAGGAATAGATTCGTCAAGTTTTTGCGAAATAGATATAGACATAAGAGAATATCTTAAATTTATTAAAAATATTGTCGCAGCTATTTCTATATAACTTGCAGTTTCAAATATCAATCTTACACCGGCAAATTGACTAGATGATGTTAGATTAGTAAGAGAAATAATTGTCGCCATAAGAGGGGTTATTCCATTTACTGCCATAACTCCAAAAGCGAATGATACTGCTAGATATGCTATTCCAATTGGTATGCTTCTTTTAATTCCGTAAATAAAGTCCTTCATTTGTAAGCCACTCTTAATTTTAATAAAACAATTATAGCACATAAAAAAATTCTTATAGATAAAATCTATAAATTTTGATGAATCAAGAATTAAAATAAGTGGTAAAATACTAATTTGTGTTAAGAGAAATATAAAAAGGAAGTACACAAAATGGATTATATATTATTTCTCGGAGTCCTACTTGTCTTAGGGCTTGCCTCTACAAGAGTTGTAAAAATTTTTAATTTGCCAAATGTAACAGGATATCTTATAATTGGATTCTTAACTGCATTATTATGTCTATTCATTGATTCTTTTAAAGATACACCTTATTTTAGTGTAGAACTAAATAAATTAAATGAATATATATCTCCTGTCGCTTTGGGATTTATTGCATTATCAATCGGTGAAGAATTTAAGATTTCTAAAATTAAAGAATATGGTTCAAAAATTATATTGATTACAGTTCTACAAGCACTAATGGCTGTGGTACTTGTTGATGTTGCACTTATCATCATATGTAACATCCTAAATTTAAGTATAAGCATCGCAATTGCGCTTGGAGCTATCGCAACAGCGACAGCACCTGCCGCAACACTTATGGTTATACATCAATACAAAGCTCAAGGACCACTTGTAGATATTCTTCTTCCTGTCGTTGCTTTTGATGATGCAATAGGTTTGATAGTATTTTCTATTTCTATTGCGGTCAGTGAAGTTATTGTGACTGGTGCAACCGTTTCAATTGTATCTATTCTTTTAATACCTCTAATTGAGATTGTTGGATCAATTGTCCTTGGAGCTGTTTTAGGAATACTTATGAGACTTCTTATTAAGTTTTTTAAATCTAGAAATAATCATATGATTGTAATTATCGCTTTTACACTTCTCGGTGTTGGTTTATGTGAACTACTTGGAAAGATTACTATTAACTCTAGATCGCTTGAATTTTCTAATCTACTATGTTGTATGATGATAGGTGCTTTCTATGTTAATCTAGCAAAAGATAATGAACAAGAAATAATCACAAGAGACTTTGGATTAATAGATAGATGGACCTCGTCGTTATTTGTATTAATATTTGTATTATCTGGAGCACATCTTGCAATTTCATCTGATGAGATAATAAAAACTAATGAGATCAGCTTCCTAATTCCTGTCCTTATAATTTTTGTATTCTATATTCTAATGAGATCAATTGGAAAATATCTAGGCTCGTATGTTGGCTGTAAACTAACTAAGAGAGATAAACATATAACTAATTATCTTGGAATTACACTGCTTCCACAAGCAGGTGTTGCGATAGGTATGGCAAATCAAATATCCACTATGGAAGTATTTAATACTAATAACATAGGAAATATAATTGTCACAGTGGTGCTTTGTGCTACATTGATATATGAGATTGTAGGACCACTTCTTACTAAATGGAGTCTAAATAAAACAGGTGAAATACCAAAAGATGACGGTACATATCCATATTTAAAAACAAATAACTAATATCGTTAAACGGAATGAGGTTTTCATTCCGTTTTCTTTTCTTTGTGAACTTACCTTGATTTTTCTGTGAAGAACCTGTGGTAATCACATAATACACATTTTTATTTACTATAATTAGGACAGAAAACTTAACAAGATAATGTTTTCTATCCAATTTTCTCCTCTTAAATATAAAAATAACGTCAGCTTGTTTCTGACGTTATTTGTTTTATGAGTTCTTTCAAATTCGAGATTGTCGTATCTATAGTAGCAAAAAACATGTTTATAGGGGTTTGTTTTTGATTTTTGTTAATTTATTTACCATTAAATTCATTTTTCAGCCATAACTCCCATCAATAACATAACAGTTTTATTATATGTAAAGTTATAAAATGTTAGCTTTTTAGCTTTTTTGAGCATTAAAAAAGCGGAAGTGTATTATATTCACCACCGCTTATCTAATTAACTTCCTATTAATGAAAAGATTATATAAAGAATTAATAGTACTAATAGCGCAATGAAAGTGGGCAGAAGCATCATCTTAAACGCTTGAAAGAAAGTTTTAAGCTTTTCTCTTTCTGTTGCCCTAGGCTTTGAAGGATCTTTTTTATATATTGATTTTCTTGAGTCTTTTAAAGATGACATATCAGAGATAGTAGATCCATCGTCATAATATTGGACTTTTTCTTTTTTATTCTTTGGCTTCTTCATTGTCGTTATTATTAAAGAGGTGACAAGCAACTATATGACCTTCTTCTATTTCTTTATAACTTGGGGCTATGTGCTTGCATATTTCCATGCAGTTTGGACACCTAGTACAGAATTTACAGCCTTTTGGAGGGTTAACTTGACTAGGAATATCACCTTTTAAGATAATTCTTTTGGATTTTTTGTTTGGATTTGGATTTGGAACTGCTGAGAATAATGATTTAGTATATGGGTGTAGTGGATTACTAAATATATCTTCATTGTTTCCGAACTCTACCATATTTCCGAGATACATTACACAAATTTTATCAGAAATATGTTTTACGACTGATAAATCATGGGAAATGAATAAATATGTGAGTTGTCTTTCTTTTTGTAGTTTCTTAAGAAGATTGATTATCTGTGCCTGAATTGATACATCAAGTGCTGAAACAGGTTCATCGCAAACAACAAATTTAGGGTTTACCGATAACGCTCTTGCGATACAGATACGTTGGCGTTGACCACCAGAAAACTCGTGTGGATATCTTTCATAATAATAATCCCTTAGACCACATTGATCCATAAGATTTAATACATAATCTTTTATCTCTTCTTTTTTAACAACATTATGCACTTTAACAGGTTCTGATAATATATCACCAACTGTTTGTCTTGGTGGAAGAGATGAGTGTGGATCTTGGAAGATTATCTGCATTTCAGTTCTTAGATATCTCATATCTTTTGGTTTTAAGTTTGTGATATCTTTTCCATCGAAGAAAATTTGACCACTTGTTGGGCTATAAAGTTTAAGTATAGTACGTCCCATTGTGGTTTTGCCACAACCAGATTCACCAACAATACCTAATGTTTCACCTGGATATACCTTGAAAGAAACATCATCTACAGCTTTAAGTGTAGTTATTGGTTTACCGAATATTGTCTTTTTTAATATGAAATATTTCTTTAGGTGTCTTACTTCTAATAAAGCATTTGGATCAGGAGGAAGAGTTTTTTCTTTCTCGTATGCTTGATTTTTTATTTCTTCTTCTTTTCTTTGCTCTTCGAGATCATCAAAATTGGAAAAATCAATTTCATTTACATTAACATTATCATCTTTACTCATTTTCTTTTTCCTCATATAAATGGCATGCAACATAATGTGTTTCGCTTATCTTTACCATATTTGGATAATCGCCTGAACATCTGTTTATGCATTTATCACATCTTTCCTTGAAGTAACAATAATTTGGCATATTAATAGGATTTGGAACATTGCCCTTAATATTATATAAATCATCTTTAGAAGAGTCCATTGTAGGTTTTGATTTCTGAAGACCAATTGTGTATGGATGACAAGGATTATTGTAAATCTCTAGTGCAGTGCCCTGTTCAATGACACGGCCAGCATACATTACTATTACATAGTCAGCCATTTCCGCAATTACACCTAAATCATGAGTTATAAGAAGAATTGATCCATTGATTCTACTTTTTAGTTCGTTAAATAAATCTAGTATTTGTGCTTGAATTGTAACATCTAGTGCAGTGGTTGGTTCATCAGCGATAATGAGTCTTGGTTCAGCAGCAAGCGCCATAGCGATCATGACTCTTTGCCTCATTCCACCAGATAATTCATGAGGGAAAGAGTCATAGATTCTCTCAGGCGATGCAATTCCAACCATTTCAAGCATTTGAATAGTTCTTTTTTTGGCTAATTCTTTTGTTGCACCAGGAATATGAAGTAAGGATACTTCGTCTAATTGATTTCCAACCGTAAATACTGGATTAAGTGATGTCATAGGCTCTTGGAAGACCATTGCAATCTGTCTTCCTCTTACCCTATACATTTCTTTTATAGGCATATTTACAATGTCATATACCTTTTCTTCTCTTTCGTAGAGAGGGAAACCTTTGGAGTCGCGCTTGATTTTATCTACGATAACATCATTGTTTTTCTTGTCTTTGATTGTTTCTTTAATGATATTTCCGTTTTCATCTTTCTCATATATAGGGATATATTTACCTTGAGAATCTTTTTTAAAATCATTGGCTCTAAATCTAATAGATCCATCCACAATCTGTCCTGATGGACCTTGTATTAATCTCATAACCGACATAGCTGTGATACTTTTACCACAACCTGATTCACCAACAACACCTATTGTTGAATTTAAAGGAATAGAAAAACTTACACCATTGACTGCTTTAACCACTCCCTGGTCTGTAAAAAAGTATGTGTGGAGGTTCTCTATTTCTAAGATGTTAGAAGGATCTTTCATTGTAGATAAGAATTCTTCTTCTTTGCATTTACGCATCTTACGCTTTTCTAACTCACGCATCTTTTTTGAGTTTTGTTTAGCAATTTCACGAACCTCTCTACCTGTTAGGTAGTGTTTTTCATTTTTGTTTATACTATCTTTTTCCATACCATATCTCCGTTAGCGACGTTGTTTAGGATCAAGGGCATCTCTTAATCCATCACCGACAAAGTTGAAACCAAGAACCGCGATGATGATGCAGATACCAGATGGACCCCAAACATTGAAATTGTTTTGAAGAATGTCAGGTCTAGATGAAATGATTTGAACCATTGTACCCCAAGATGCATAAGGTACTCTTACACCCAGGTTTAGATATGATAGTGTTGATTCATAAAGAATCATACTACCAAGTGATAATGTCATTGATACAAGAATTTGTGGTAAAACATTTGGAATTAAATGCTTAAAGATTTTTCTTGAAGTTGAAAAACCCATTGCTTCCGCTGCGACCATATATTCTTGTTCACGAAGGAATAATATTTGACCTCTAACTAGTCTTGCCATACCTGTCCATGAGAAGAGAGATAATAGACCCATTAATAGATAGATATAATATGAAGATGGAACACCATTAGCGTCTAATACTGTACCGATAATCAGCATCAAAGGTAGTGTTGGGAGACACATGAGGATATCACATATCCTCATTATCACATTATCGATAGTGCCACCATAATAACCAGCTATTCCACCCATAATAATACCTAAGGCGGATGTTAAAAAGACAGCGAGAAAGCTTATCATAAGCGATAATCTACCACCATACATCAGACGAGTAAATATATCCATACCTTGTTCATCAGTTCCAAGAATATGGTCGAGAGATGGTGATGCGAGTGAATTGATACCATTATCTGTTTCTATAAGTTCGATATATATCTTTCCATCGATGACATATTCATATTCTGTATATGATATATTACCGCTTCTGTCTGATTCTGTTTCTCCCCATCTTGAATATACAAGTGGACCAAACCAGCAGAATAAGAAAAGAGTTAGAAGCATAATCAATCCAGTGATTGAAAGTTTTGATCTAAAGAATCTTCTTAAGACCATTCTTCCAGGTGACATAAGTTTGATATTCTTATCTAGTGGTTTGTCTTCTATTTCATTTTTCTTAGCCTTATCATCAACTAGAAGTTCGTTGTTTTTAGAGGCTTTCTTGAGATCTTCAAGCACTTTTAATTCTTCATCCATAGAATAACCTCCCCTTATGCTAATTTAACACGAGGGTCAACGACCGCATACATTAGATCAGATAATAATATTCCCATTACAGATAGTGTTGCGAGGAACATATTATATGTCATTATTACTGGAATATCACCTTGAGTCATCGCGTTTAGAGCGTATTTGCCTATTCCTTCTAGGTCAAATACTGTTTCTGTAATCATCGCTCCTGAAAAAAGTGATGGTATTAGTCCGGCAAGAGATGTGACAAGTGGAATCATAGTATTTCTAAAAGCGTGTTTATAAATGACACGATTTTCACTTAAACCTTTGGCTCTTGCGGTTCTAATATAATCTGAATTTAATACTTCTAACATGTTTGTCCTAGTCATTCTCATTCTTGATCCGATAGAAAGAATGACTACTGTAAGAATCGGGATGAACATATGCCTTGCATAGTCGACAAAGGCATCCCATGCGCTATCATATGTTATACCTGCAGTTTTCATTCCAGATACTGGGAACCAACCAAGTTTATTTGCGAAGATATCTTTTAATACTTGCCCAAAGAAGAATGATGGTAGTGATATTCCAATTAAGACAAATATTGTGATGATATAATCTCTTAAAGAATATTGGTGTGTTGCGGCTGTAACACCGAGTGGAATTGCGATTAGGAATTCAAATACTGTAGCTACTGCAGCAACAAAAAATGATGTTCCCATTCTATTTTTATCAAATATTTCTGATAATACTGGACGTTGATTGATAAATGAATTACCAAAGTCGAGATGTAGAGCGCTATTAAGCCATCTTAGATAACCTTCTATTATAGAACCATCAAGACCATAAGTCTTATACATCTGTCTTATGAATTCATCTGATGTAGTTGCACCAGCTTGATATAAATTTAATATTTTTTGTTCGACGAAATCGGTTGGCATAAGACGAAGAAGGGCGTACAAAAGAAATGATACGCCTAGAAGTATTAATATGGAAATTAATATTCTTTTAATTATGTATTTGAACACGTCTTATGCTCCTAATGTTATTTAACTAATTCGATTTCCCAAATTCTTTCAAGTGGTGATGTATATGGATTAACTTCACTCGTTAAACCAGTGATTGCTTTAGAATTATATGCATATAAAGTCTTTCTTTGATATACTGGCATTTCTACTGCGATATCAAGAACATAACCCATAGCTTCTTCATACATCGCTTTTCTTTGTGATTGATCAGTTATTGATCTTGCTTCATCAATTATTTCTGATAATCTTGAGATTGTTTGATATTCATATCTATATAATGATTGGTTGCTTAAGATTTCTCTATATCCCCAGGCATATACTGAGGTTGCAGAAGAGTTTTTATGATATACCTGATACATATCAGGGTCGATTGTTGATCCCCAGGCAGCTGCCCAAACTTCAAGTGAACCTGTCGCAAGTTTAGTTAATGCTTGAGAGTCAGCTTTAACTTCGATGTTCCAGCCCATATCGTTTAGAATTTCAGATGCTTGTTTAAATACTGAGTATGTTGGGTGTTCTGTGATAGATGATCCAGCAATAGTAAATTTAATCTTTAGTTGAGAATCGCCAGCAGATACACCAGCAGCGGCCATATAGCGCGAAATTTTTTCTTTAGCTTTTTGAACACCGTCCCATCTTGTATAATCGTGGTTATTACTCTTAGATGTAATACCATCGTCTTCGAATGGATAAGCCCAGCTTACAGTACTCATAGGCCAATCGATATTTTTAACAGTACCTGATTCATAATATGATAGTGCGAGTGATGTGTCCATCGCTGACATGATAGCTCTTCTTATATTGACATTTGGTACTTTACCAGCATTGATTCCGATATAACCATAACCTAGTTGCCATGCATCAAGTTTTTCAATTCCGTCTTTTTTGAGTGAATTTAGTCTTTCAGAATTTGCGAGTGTGAATTGAGGAGTGATGAAATCTACTTCACCACTTACAAGTTTATCTATTGCGTTTGCAGAAGATACAATTTGTAATTGTAGTTTTTCTGTCTTAACATCAAACATAAAGTTTTTATTTGCTTTATAGTAGATGATATTGCTTCTTACAAAATTATCGCCTGAAGGTAGATCGCTATTTTGTTCATCTGTTGCTTGATAAGCACCAGCTCCAACTGGAACTTCTACATGTTGTTTAGATTGAATAACTTTGCTTTGGAAGTTGCTTGAAGCATATTCAACACCGAATTTATTGTTTTTGATGTCAACTTCTCTTCCGTTTGGATGTTCACTGTCGGCAGTATAATAGTGAACTGGAGCAACAGTGAAGCCGAAATTATAGATAGCTTTTGGATCTGTTCCTTCAAGTGTGATTTGTAATACATCATATTCATCACTGTTTGCGACTGTACCATCGCTGTTGTGTGAATGAGCAACTCTATAAGTTGTTCCATTGATGGAAACTGATTCAACATCTGTAGTATGACCTAAAGATACAATACCTTCAATATTTTTATAAGTTAGTCCATCAGTGCCTGACATATTGTTGTGGAGGATGATGTCTCTTGCAGCTGCTGTATATGCAGTTGTTAGAGTACCAGCAGTTCCCCAGTAAGATAGAACGAAATTAAGTTGTGATTTTATTGTATCGTTATATACTCTTGTGATAGCTGCTTCTTCTGTGCTATATCTTGAAACTATATCCGTATTTTCAAATTTTTCGATTGTAGTTTTATCTTTTTTACCCATTACATCTTTATATACTGGTACAATATAACCTTCATATAGGAAGAATTTAAAGATATCATTTGATAATTCATTTGCCCAGTCTTTGTATGGCTTAGTTTCTAGATCGTATGATTCTTTTGCTGCTGAAAAGTCCATCTTTAATTCATCTTTGAATGTTGTTAAAGCGAATTCATAGTCTTCAAGAAGTTTTGCTCTATAATCTGAATCAGCGAATGTTAATCTTTCTTGATCGGTTGCAACTGCAAGTTTATAACCTTCAGATACATCCCATTCATTGATTGCATCTCTCATTTGATTTTCATTTAGACTATAACTGTTTTGTGTTCCTTCAATTAAGCCTTTTTCTTCGAAAACTAATATTAGTTCTTCTAATCTATTTTGAGCTAAGACAGATGCTTGATTGGAGATTGCATCTTCCGCAGATGATGAAGAATCAGAATAGTTCTTTTGTGTTCTATATTGTGTTAAACCTTTTATTTTAATTGAATACATTGTTGATGAACCTGTGTATACAGGATCTAAATATTCATACATATTGAATAATACATCATTCATTGTTAGAGGAACACCATCTGAGAACTTGAGTCCATTTTTGATGACAAATGTATATACGGTATTAACTCCTGCAGTCTCAAGTTTATAAGCTTTGGCAACTGTAGGGACATCATCACCACAAGTTGTTTGCCCATTGCTGTCAGTTGAAAGCATGCCTATTTGAGTCATTCCAGTAACTTCTTGGTCAGCGCCTGATGTAGCATAGAATGGATTAAATAACCCACTTACATCATCACTCATCAAAACAATACTATCTTTATTATTCTTTTTTCCTTTGCAGCCTACTACAAATAGAACTGTGAGAATAAGCATTAAAACTATTAAGATACGGTTAGTTGTTTTTCTAAAATTCATTTTACCACCTCCGAATTATTGAATTACATATGATTCTTCTGTCTTTTTAAGACCGGTTACTGATGTGATTGATATATATCCATTTGTATCGATCATTACTTCATCTGGATTGACAGTATAACTATAAGAATCACCTTGTTCGATTCCATAGATAACGATATGTATAGGTTCTAATAGATCTATATTGTCATTGTTATCTCCATTTGCGATCAAGTTGATTGAATAATTATCTCCTATTGTGATTGCACCGATTTTGATGGTGCCAGAAAGTTTTATATCTTCTAGTGATGATTTATTTTCTATATTTCCAGATAATAAGCCAAAATTAGTATCTCTATTTCTTCTTCCAACATAGGCAAGATCGAGTGTTACATTTTCAAATACAATATCTTTAATTAAGGCATCCGATGAAATAGCACCAAATATTCCACCGACTTTTGCGTTATCACTTGAGTGGTAGATATTTATGTTAGAAAGTTTATAGGTGTTATCACCACTTGAATATATCTTTCCGTTAAATGTGCCAAGACTAAATATTGTTGGCCATTCAAGATCATTGAAATCTAAATCATTTTCTATTACATATATACCATTTAGATTTGGATTATCTACTAACTGTTTAGCTTCACTAATGTAATAATATTCGCCTTCCTCTAATGTTATATAGATGTTTACGACCGGATTAACTGCTTCACCTGTAAGATAATTTATTGATCCAGTATGTTCATATTCTCCAGTAATTTCTTGAGTCATATCCATATCTAGATAAGCTGCCTTAAAGGTGTATCCATCAATTTTTGGAAAAGAATATAGCGAGTTGTTTTGGTATTTGTGGGTATAGTTCATCGCACCATTTTCATATCTTGGAAGGAAGATTGTGTCTTTATCAGATGTTAAAGATCCTTCTTTATTCGTTGTTTTGTAGTCGAATGTTGTGTTTCCGAGATATTCCCAACTAGTGCCATTTTGATAATAATAATCGAATTCAAAATATGTTGACCAAAGGGCATATAGTGTCATCTCATATTCATCCATATCATATGTATAATCTAAGGTATCATTTTCAAAATCCCAATATCCACTATATGAATATGCTGGATATGCTTCTTTTGCATCATCATCTTTTAGATAATATTTATCATCTTTTAAGACTAAAACATTTCCATTTTCATCTACTGGATTTCCTTCTGTGTTTGTCTTAATGGTTCTTTCTTTATACCAGCCAACTAAGAAAGAATTGGTTTTAGTTATATATATACCTTCACTGCTTCCTGATGGTCTTCTTGCATCGGTCGGTTCAATCAACTTGATATGAACTATATCGTTTCCATCTTTTGGATAATCATCAGGGTTGAACATATCTATTAGAGTTATGCCTTCTCTATCTAGATATGTTCCACCGTTTGCTTCATATCTTACTGATATTTTGTATCCTTCTTTTTTGTTTTGATCATATTTATTGTTTTCTTTACAGCTTGATAGGATAAATATGAAAACTAAAGAAAATATAATTTTAATTGTCTTACTTCTAATATTCATAATTTTTGTTTTATGTATAACTAAAATTTATACTTCCTCCCTCAATAAATATTCTCATAACATTATATATTATATCATTGACGATGATATAAAATAAAATTGTTTTATACCTAAAGATGCAAATTTTTTTGTATTATTACACTATTTTTCTTTTCTTTCTAAGAATTAAGATTAAGGCAACGCTAAATCCTATAGCGATTACACCTGATGTGATAAAGCCATACATGTTGTTTGTCATAAACACTTTAAATTTAGATGGTGTATCAGGAACAACTGGTTCTACAGGATTTTCTTGTTCTTTATTTCTGTTCTTTAAATATTCTAATGTCGATTCAGCTTTTATTAAGTCTTCATAGTTAGTGACTAGTGCTTTTTGTTCTTCTGAGGTGATAGAATCATAAGCGTTTCTAGCACTGACAATTCTTGCTTCATCATTAAGTGTGACATTTTCTGGAATACTATCGATTAGATATATGATGTTTATTGTGTCTTTTGTTGGGGCAAATATACCATCGACGAATGTAGAAAAATATTGTTCAAAAATGAATGAATCATAATTATTTCCATTCTTTGGTCTAACCATTATTAAATCACCTGTGTTGTGACCGATATAATCTTTGAAGTTAGCACCGAAATAGAAATTAGTGAAATTTGTTGTGATATTCCACATATAATATTTAGAAATACCAAGACCTTCAAATTGATCTAACATACCAGTGATTGGAAGATTATAGTAAGTGAGATATGATTCAGTATATTCTTCTTCTAACCTAGGAGCATCATAGCTACTGAAGACAACCATCATGAGATTAGCGCAGTCATAGAATGCTTTATCACCGATAGATATTAGGTTCTTTGATAAGGTTACTTTCTCGATATTAGTTCCAGCGAATGCGGCAGCTGAAATCCTTGTAGTTCGATCATGAATAGTATATTCTTTACTATCTTTTAGTGATGGATAACTTACAAGTTCAAGTCCTGTAGGAATCACTTCATATAATACACCATCGATAACCGCGACTTTATCGCTTAGATAATATGTATCAGTTTCATAATAACCGATAAGAATGTTATCAAATATAATGTCTTCTAATTTTGCAAATGATGTAATCTTTGTTGCATAGAATGGATTTTCACCTAATTCGACTAGATTTTCACCTAAAACAATATTAGAAAGTGGAGTGTTACTGAAAGCGAAATCGCCAATTTCTTGTGTGTATTCTAAATCTATTTCTTCTATATCAGTTAATACAAAGGCATATGCACCAATCGATTTGATATTAGATGAATTGTTGACTGTAGAAAGTTTTTCATTGTAATAGAAGGCTCTATCACCGATTGTAACACCGCTTTTTAGTGTTATTTCACTTAGTTTTGTGTTGAAGAATGCGCCTTTACCAATCTCTTCGACGTTTTCAAGATTGATGTTTTCAAGAGAAGTTGATGAGAAGGCATAATCTTCTATTTTTTTGATATTTGGTTTTAGATTGATGGTTTTCAAAGCTTTACAGTTAGAGAACATTTCGCTTTCAACACTTGTCATCGAATCGCTTAGTGTAACTTCTTCTAATAATCTGTTGCCACTAAATGCTTGATCACCGATAGATTTAACATTGGTTAGATCTATGCTTGTGAAAGATGGAGCGAAACATGTGAACATATATGCTGTCGCAATAAATACACCATCATCATATTCGCTTTCATAAGCATATCTCCAAATATTATTCTCGAGATAATAATCAAATGTTGAATAACCACTGAAAGCATAATTTCCAATCGATTCAACTTTTGTGAAATCGATGTTTACGAGGCTATGGCAACTATAGAAAGCATTATCTTTGATTACTGTATTTACACCTAAGTTAACTGTAGTTAGCTTACCATTTCCAAATAATGCGGCTTCACCGATAACGAGATTATCTCCACCTGTGAAAGTTTTAAGTGATGAAGATACACCATCTGTGAAATTATATCTATAATAACTGTTTGTCTTGACTATGTTACCTTCTTTATCTTTTACATCATATGAATATGCAGTATAATGATCAAAATTTTGAGTATATTCATATGTATATAATGTGATAGGGTTATTGAAGGCAAAGCTACCGAGTATTACATTATTTCCTACTGTAACTGTCTCAAGATATATACAATTTGAGAAAGCATAATCACCAATAACTACATCATCCTTAATATTTAATGTCTCAAGATCTGTGCCACTGAATGCATAATTACCTATAGATTTGAGATTGTTTAAAGTACCTATAGTAGAGAGATCTGTTTTATAGAAAGCATAGCTTCCGATTGTCTCGACATTTGGCATTGTGACTGTCTTTAGATTTACGCAGTTCGCAAATGCATAATCACCAACATTTTTAACATTATTTAAGACAAGATAGAATAATTTCTTATTTCCTGCGAAAGCACCTGATGCGATCGATTCAGCATTTGATGTGATAGTGTTTGAAGCACCAATATACCCTGGAGCGGCGAGAATTAGTTCACTGCCTTTAAGGATTAGTGCACCGTCTTCTTCGAGTGTTAAATAAGGGTTTCTAGTATTTAATTTAAAGTTAGAGACTGCAGTATTTGAGAATGCATATTCACCGATGATTGAAACATCTTGACCGATTGTAACATCGCTTAATTCAACACAATCTTCAAAGGCATGTGCTGCGATTACTGATGCATTGATATTGATAGATGTAATCTTTGAACATTTAGCGAAACAATATGGAGCCATCTTAATCTTTCTAGCTCTCAAAGTGACGCTTGTTAGATATTCATTGTTGTAGAAGGCGCCTTCAGCGAGTGATTGTGCACATGAAGGGAGTTCTACATAACTTAATTTACAATTTTCAAAAGCGTAATTACCGATGGATACTACACTATCAAAATCTGCTTCTTCTATTGGACAATTATAGAATGCTTTTTCGTTTATGAATTTAACGCTTTCAAAATTGATCTTAGTTAGACTAGTACAGTTATAGAAAGCACCTACACCAATTCTTGTAAGAGTTGATGGAAGCACAATCTCTTCTAGTGCAGTTAGATTTGCGAAGGCGTAGTCACTTATGGTAGTTACGCCTTCTGGAATAATAACTTTAGTGATTGTATCATCACCAATATAATGAGGCTTAATTAGATATGGATCTTCATCATCGATTACATCACCAGCACTTAAATCTTTATCGACATATTCATAATTAGAGAAAGCATAATCATAGATTGTGGTGATACCTCTATCTTTTGGTATCTCGACAACCCCACCTAAACCTCTATAATTATATAGATAGATGCTTTGGATGTTGAATGGGTCTTTTACTGTGATGCTTACTTTTTGTGAATATAATGTGCTCTTACCATCGAATAAGACACTTACCATGATTGTGGTTGTGCCTTTTGCGACTGCAGTTATTGCGCCATTTTCATCGACTGTCGCAATTTTAGAATTTGATGCTTTAAATTCGACTGTGGTTTTTTCTGGGAAATAAGAATCTAGAGTATATTGTAATTTAACTGTTTCTGATGGATATAGTGAAAGAGATATTGAATCACCAAAATCATAATTTCCTCCATCAAGACCGATATCTCTATCATCTGTGTTGATGATATAATATGCCTTGATTGTCTCAAAACCATCTATGGAGAATTTATTGATTTCTGGAATAGAATATCCATCATAATAACCTTCATCACCAGGCGATAAAACTTTTATATTTACACTCGCAGTTATTTCATTTCCTAAAGTGTCTTTGCCTTTAGCGCTTACTATAGATTCACCGCTTTCTTTAGCGATTAAAGTGTTGTTTACTATAGAAACTACATCTGTGTTTGAAGATGTGAATTCAAGAACTTGAATCCATGAAGTTGTTGGGTAAATGTTTAGTATTGTGGTTAAATCTAATGTTTCATTAGAATTAAGGTTAATGTTTTCTTCGTTGAAATACATATATGATATCTCATCAGGAAGAGATATTTCATATGTAGCATAGTTCATCGCATAATCATAAACACTTACTACAAAGGTATTTGTACCTTCTAGGACTTCAAACGATCCATCACCATTATATTTTATTCCTGCTGATTTTTTGAGATTTGAAATATAATCTGTAAGTTCAATGGAAACGATTGAAGTTGAATTATATTCTGAATAGACCGGAGTAACATATTTACCAAATGATTCTAAAGAGAATGTATATTCTGAATCTTCTGGAGCTCTTACAATTTGACCAGCTTGTACACCCATCGCATAGTGATTATCGTAGATTGATAAATCAGCGAATAGATGCATCTCTTTTGCGCTTTTGTCATATTCAGTTCGATATGTAACATCTCTAACAATTGGGGCTTCAAAGTCAACATAGAATGGGAATGAGAAAGTGTTTCTAGAATTCTTTTGATCCGCTTTTTCACCATAATCTATGTAGGCAGTTAGAGTGCATGTATATTTTGTGTTATTTTTAAGGTTGTGTTCGAATGTTGCAAATTTGATATCGATTGATGATGGATAGATTGAATTACCACTTGAGAGAGACTTATGTTGATTGAATACTGTGTCAGTATAAATCTCTTTTCCAGTTGATTCTTCAACGATACTGATATCTATTTCTTTAACATTTCTCAATAATCCAGCGTTGACTGATCTGATGCTTGAAACTGTTGAACCACTTGCTTCTCCGGTGTTTTGGTTAGATATTGCAATATGGTCTTTTGTCGCTGCAATCTGTGGAACTTTAGGGTCTTGAGTGAAATAATATGTTCCAAGTGTTGATATATAGTCTGTATAAAGACCGCCGATAACTCTTGTCGCATAAGCATCTGCCATAAGTTTATCTTCTTGGTCGATACCTTGATTTATTTCATCTTTGTGAGTATCATAATATTCTTCGTCAAAGATTGGAGCTTGTGTCCAGTCGCCATAGAAAGCTAAGAATGGAACATTTAGACTTGTGGTTGTTTCATCTTGAGCTTTAAAGAAGACATAACCTTCAACATACATACCATTTTTGAATGAAGAATTTAAATAAGCTTTATCTTCATCAGAAAGAGTGATTGTGATTGTCAGTTTTGTAGAAGACTTAGGAGATACTACTATTTTATTATTTGTGTTTGTACCACCGGTGATACTATCGATTTCAATCTTAGCGCCTGTGAGTTCATAAGCTTTTTGAGTTACAGTTGTATCACTGTGAGATGTATAAGTTGTCGATACACCTTCAGTTAAAACAATAGATCCAACCACATATGATACTGTTTTATTAGATATATTGTTTACATCGAGAGTGAATGTGTATTTACCTGTTTTATTTTTGTCATCACCTAGCTCGATTTTGGCTTTGCTCATCTTGTTTCCACTATTATCGTATGTAGAAATATAAGATTCAGAGGCGACAGATTTATCCATACTGATCAAACCTGAGCCTTGTTTTCTTACAAATGAAGGGAGACCATTTTTATCATAGATGATATCGCTTGTCGACATCATAAGTTGATTAACTATATCAGTGACTTCCTTAGTGCTTAAGTTTTCACCAAATATGCCACTATATTTAACATATTGACAAACGAGAGCTGTAGCACCTGAAAGGTTTGGTGCCGACATTGAAGTGCCTGATAATCTTTCATATGATTGACCAGGGACTGCAGAATAAATCTGGCCACCATGAGCGGTAATCTCTGGTTTGATTTTTAAATCTGATGTAGGACCCCATGAAGAGAAATCAGACATGAATGGTCCTGCAAGAAGTGATCTACTGATATTAATTTTGCCGATTCCAGTAGTTGGATCTACCATCGATACTAAATATTCACCATCGTCTTGTGAAAGTGAACACACAGCACCGATATTTGCACCAACTGACATCGATATATCGCCAGATACATTGTTGTAGATGATGATTCCAGATGCACCTTTTTCTTTTAAAGCTATTCTAACCTTATCTTCAAATGTAGTGATACCACGTTTTACGAGAACGATTTTTCCTTGATAATATTCATCATCATCTGGATAATCTGATGATCTACCTATACCTGGGATTACTACATATTCGAATTCATGAGATTGAACATCAGTTCCAAGAGTGTTTAGAATATCATCAACAAAACTCTTAGTGATGTCAGCACTATTAGTAAATGCTTCGTGGAAATATATTATCTTACCATTGTTGGTAAAATAAGATGTTTTAACACCTTCTACAGAAGCGACTGAGAGAGATGCTTCATAAGTTGCAGGAGCGCCAACTGTTCCATAGTCTGGATTAGATGTTAGACCATTGTTACCATTTTTTTCACTACCCATTGTAGCGTTATATTGGTTACCTGCAGAGGCAATTAATTCAACCCCAACATCTTTTATTTTGTCGTATATAACATTTACATTTTCTTTATCAACTTCTCTTGTGAATCCGCATGATGTACCAAGTGACATATTGATTACATCTACACCTAAGACAACGCAGTCTTCAAGTGCTGCAAGAATCCAAGATGTTTTAGCACCTTGTTGGTGGTCACTGAATACTTTAAATATCGCAAGTTGAGCATTTGGCGCAACACCAGTGATTTCTGCATCTTTACCAGCGATGATACCTGCGACGTGAGTTCCGTGTTCAGAATTTATTGGTGAGACATCGGCATCTTTATCTGCATAATCATAAGCGAATGGTACTTTTTTTGATACATAAACATCTTCACCATTAAGTCCAGTTGTAAACTTAGCGGCAGTTGTAGAAGATATTTTTGATTGGATATAGTCTAATGTGAATGCTTCATTTGTTGTCGTAAAGTTGTCTACTGAAAATGCTGTGTGAGTGTAATCTAGTCCGGTATCTAAAACAGCGACAACGACACCGTCACCTTGATAATCAAGCATTGAACTGTTGAATATTCCTGTTTCATAAACATTTACTTCATTGATGACTACTTCTGATTCGCATTTCTCGTATGTGTCACCGATAATGATTGTATCAGAATATAAAGCATTTGATAATTTATCAAAATCTTTAGCTTTGATTTCAACTTCAAATCCGGCAAGAAGTGTATCATATTTTTCACCTATAGTGTAATTGATGTTTGCGGCATTTAATGCTTCTAGTCGATTTCTTAATAGATGGTTGATTTTATATTCTGTGTCTCTAGCTTCTTTCGTGTTAGCGTATTCTTTGAATTCTAAAGACGTGTCTTTTAATAGATATTCATCATAAATACTCTTTGTGTCCATAGATACAATGATAGAGATTGTATCTTCGCTTAATTCTTTAGGAATAGTGTTTACTACCTGACTATCAAAGAATGTATTTATGTTTGTCTTGAGAAGTGAATTTAAATCGCTGATGTCAGTAATCTTATTTGTGTTTAAATCACTAAATCCAGCAAGATTTATTGCTGGATCATCTTTTTTATCAATAATCGAGATGGCAGTAGCGATTATAAATGTGAATACAAGAATCGCTATCCTTTTAATTAAATTCATAAGCGCTCCTTTTATTCTTCTTCAGAAGGTGTTTCCTCTTCTTCTATAATCTCTACGATTTCTGTAATAGTAACGGTGCCATTATCTTCCATTTTAACTTCATATTCAGCTAAATTAGATAATATGAGTGAATAAGTGTTTGTTTCACTGTTGTATTGTTGTTCGCTCACTAGATATTTTGATCCTTCTACTGAGATGAATACAATCTTAGAATCTAAGATATCAACGAATGATGTTTTTTCAGCATTATAATATGTTGAAACATCAACTTTTGTGATAGTTACACTTTCATATGGAACCACAACACCATCAGCTAGTGTCTCAGAATCTTCAGTCACAAATTCAAATTTATAATATGTAGTCTTTGTGATAATGTCATTTTCATCATATTCTCTTACTGCATAGTTGAGAATTCTATCTAATTCAAACGACTCAGTACTTGTATATTCTGTGTCTTCTATTTTAAGTATTGCATTGAAGTAAGCACCTTGAGGAATATTGTAGTCTGAAACAATTACTCTTTCGATAGTAAGTTCATAATCTTCATATTCAAGTGTCTCAACTCTAGTAAGGGCATAGATGATATAAGCGTCTGTGTTGAAGGCAGGGAAGTTTTGCGAAATATAATATAATCTATAGTTATATCCATCTTCTCCTGGTATTTCAACTATGTATTGGCCACTTTCTGAATCTGTGTAAGATGCATGATGACATACGATGATATTTCCATTTAAATCATATGCTTTAGAATCTTCTCTAAAGTCAATATCTAAATAATCATCAGTCAATTCACCTTCAGAATTAAATTCTTGTTTTAAAGTGATGGTACCAATATTGTTTTCATATGTACTTACAAATGATTGTCCATAGAAATAATAATACATATAATAATTATTTAAATATGCATATGAACTTACTTCTTTATTTAAAGACATACCTGTAACTTCATATGTACTAGTACTGCTTCCATCTGGAGCTTTACCATTGAATTTAACATTGATGTCGAATCTATAATAACCAACTAATACATACATTTCATAATGATCGTCAACGTATTCTCTGATAACGTTGCAGTTGAGTTGGAATCCATATACAGATACTGTTCCAGAGGCATTGAATGTGTCGTTACCGGTTGGACTGAATGTTAGGTTTTCGATTGGTTTACGTGTTTCTGGATTTCTAATAACTAATACAGGATATAAGTCTTTTGTGGCTTCTTCTCTTGTGAATGTAATAGCGAATCCGTCGTTTTGATAATATTTATCACCATTATACATCTTCACATCATCAAACGAACCAAAGTTCTCTTCGACAAAGCCATATTTGTTGGCTTGTGGATTTTCTGGGTCTTGACGATAGATGATTACACCATCATTAGTCACATTGTAATAATATTTTGTGTTGAAATTGAAGATCGCAAAACCATACTGAGAGAATAATAAAGATTTTAAATCCTCAGTATAATATCCTCTTGGGACAAATCTCGATTCAACAATAGTGCTATTTGTAGAATTGTATTTATAGATGTTTGCGTATGTTTCATCAAAGTTTTCAAAATATAATAGATCATCAGTGATGATTGTATAGATACCTTCATCTTTATTTCCCTTGTTGTCAACTCTGACTGCGTGACCTTTTGAGTCTAATTTTAGAATTGACCAGTCTCTACTATTTATATATGTGTGAACTGCATCAGTTCTTTCTATAACGAAAGCGTCATAGATATTACCTGAATCTTTGAAGAAACCAAGATATCCATCTAATGTGATATCAGCTGAACCATCTTTATATGTGATAGTGTATTTAGTTGATGATTTTGCATAATTTGCATTATTATCAACATATACTTTTTCATCACTATCACTGAATTTAAATACTTTTGCTTTACCATAACCATCGAGTTCAAGGTATTTTAATGTTGAACCTTGGTTATTCGTGATTATGTATGTACCAAATTCTTCACCTCTTAAAGTGAATGACCTAGATGAGATATCGAAATATCTATCCAATCCATCTATAGACATTTTAATTTCATTATCATTTGTGATGAAATAATGTCCAGTAAATTCATCACCAAGTGAATTTGTATAGCTAGCATAATTTAGATAACCATCTAAATAAAGAATTCCATAATCAGAGTTATATGAACCTGAATAATCTTCATGATATGGAAGAACGAAACTTTGCATTCCATTATCTAATAGATATAAGAATGTTTTATCTATAGATGTGAATCTATAAATCTTGTTTCCTTGTCTTGTGGTTTCGTTTGTGTCGCTTACTGTACCTGAATATGATTTTTCAACATCATCTTCAAAATAGATGTATTTAGCATTACCTTTGCCATCGAATGAAACATATTCTTTACTTGAATATGAACCATCTCTTAATACTACATAAGCGTTATATGGAGCATGTTCAAGGGTAATGAATGTGTTATGATCATCATCAATTTCAACATATGCACTAGAATATTCTGAAGTGATTGTAGTTACACCGTCATGAGTTGAATAAGTGCCTGTAATAACGTATCCATCTTTAGAGAGGATAGCGATACCATTCACAAGAACTAGTGAAGAGTTTCCGCTTCCTGTATATTCTTTCTTGAAATTTGTGGTAGTTGAACCAGTAGTTTCACTATACCAGTAGTTGATTGAATAACTTGTGAGTGTTGAATTTACTGCGAATACAAAACTATTTACTGTTTTAAGATCTTTTGGAGTTGTTAGAACTTTTTTGTTGTGAGTTTTTGTGGTAGTGAATACATAAAGAGATGTGTTTTCATCATATGTATATGTTCCTTCAAGCACAAGTTCAAATGTTCTGTTTGTAGTAAATCCATAGACATTAGCTTTGCCTTCTTCAGTGTCGTTGATGACAACTAAAGGTGCATAATAGATTGTTGTTTCATCTTTGTAATAGAATTCATTGTAACCGTTAGGTTTAACGATGAATGAATATGTGGTGATGCTTTCAGTACCACCTTCACCGCTTGATGAATCAATAACTTGTTCTTCTGTTTTTGATTGAGTTAAGAATGTATATTCATTTGCTCCATCTTTAAATGAAACAATATAGCCACCAAAGACAGATTCTTTAACATTATAATATCCTTGTTTCTTAACTCCATCTTTTTCATATGTTGCAATAGATACACCATCTAGAGTTAGTGTTGAACCATCTAAGGATGTGAATGTTTGATCTAAGGTCTCATCATAGAACATATAGCCATTGATGCCTTCATATGTCATAACTTTGACTATACCAAAGTTTACGCCTAATGTGCTATTGATGGTTAAGAGTTTTATTTCAGGATCATAACTATAATAATATGTTTCTGTATTATAGCCGTTATTGTATGTTAAGGTTCCAAAACCAGATAAAGTTAGTTGATATGCATTAGGATATGATGCGATTTCTGAATTGCTTACGACAAACCTTGTAAGTGTTCCAAGTTCGTATTCTTCTTGTTTTCTAAGTTGGAATGCATCAGTAGTAACATAATCAGCGGTAACTCTACCAACGATTATTATCATAGTTTCACCGGCTTTTGGACCTTCTGTGAAAGTTATATGATAGAATTCATTTTCGTCGATTGTGTAAGTTCCTCTTGATTCTCTATTTCCTGGTTCTTCATTTCCATCATAATATGTGATGCCATTATATGGATCAAATAATACTTTAATTGTTTCATCAAGACCACTACCAACAGTATATAATACTGCTGAATATTCATCTCTTGATACATTATAATATGCATATGTTCCATCTTCATAGATCATACCTTCAAGGTTTTCTCTGTCGTTATAGAAGATGAATGATTTATCAGAATCAAAATATTCACCTACAAAATAAACGCCTTCTCTTGATAAATAAGCTGTCTTATTATCAGGAGAAATGAAGATATAGTCGCTTCCGCCAAACATATCTTTATATCCTTTGTTCCAGATTGCATATAATGACATTGTTCTGTTCGCAGAAATTTTATCTTTTGTAGTTGATTCTTCTTCTTTGTTTATTGGAAGATTATCGATATAGTGAGCATCATATAATAATTCAGAAGTTGTTGATGTTGCAAAACCTAAAAGATAATATCCTTCAATTTCAAAATTGAAATCTGGAAGATCTACTTCTTCGCCATAATAGAGGTTGATTGTTTCTGTTTCATTTTCTTTTGTTGAGTTAGGATAATTGCTTCTAAATGTTACAGTATAGAAATCTCTATCGAAGTAGAGAGTTAGGATGTTTTCTGCCTTATTCTCACTAACTACTATTTCATTTATAGAATCTTCTTTTTCTGTTTCATGATATCCTTCAAGATCGTTTGTATAAGAAACGGTTCTTCCAGGATAAGCATAATCTATAACTTCTTCTTTTGTATAACCATCATGAGTGAGGTTTTCTTTATAGATGTTGACAGTGTATTTAACTTTATATTTTGCAGTTAGAGTTATACCATTTTCACCTAGTTTAACACTGTTTGATAATTCTGAGTTTCCATTGAACCAAGCACCAAAGATTTCGTCTGTCTTGGTTGGAACTAAATCTTTAACGAGATTAGATACATTTTCTCCAAGTCTACCATATAGTTTTGTGGTAGAAAGAGATCCTCCATTAAGATTTAAATTTATCTCATATAATTTTTCCCATTTAGCATATACAGTGGTGTTTTTTGTGATCGTGACCTTAGTAATATTCTCACCTGTAAAATCGCTTGAAAGATACCAACCTGAGAATAAATATCCTTCACGTGATGGTGTTGGTAGATCATATTCGGTATTTTTATCTATTATGACAGCAGCAATTGAATTACCACCATTTACTTCAAATGATAATTCAGTTTTCTTGCTGCAACTTGATAAAAATATCGATAGCGCAATAATTAAAGAGAAAGAAATAATCTTAAATACAATTTTTTTCATAAATTACTCTCCTTCATAATGAGCGGTCAACTTTAATTCGCCACTTATTTTAGCTAGTTCAGATGTTTCATATTGTTTTGAGCTGCTATCAGTCCAATATACAAATAGTTTATCTCTTGATATTGGAGAGGATATACCGTTTGCGGCATTTCTAAATGTTAGATAATCATCGCTGATATTTATCCCAACAACGTTGTTTTGTTCATCTAATTCTGTGTTCCAGAATGTTGTTCTATTGCTTGAATTATATCTGCTGTGCCAATCTCCTGGCTTAGTTTGCATTGATGTATAGATTGTGAGATTGAAACATTCATAGAAAGCGTGTTGTTGAATAGTTCTAACTGATCCAGGAATGATAATAGATTTTAGTGAATTGCATCCTTGGAAAGCATATGTGCCTATTTCTTTTACCTTGTTTGAAAGATAGATATATTTTAAGTTCTCATTTAAGAAGAATGCTGCATCACCGATTGATTCAGTTTCATCGCCAAGATCTACATCTTCTAAAGATGAACAACCATAGAATGCTTCTGACTCAATTTTCTTGATATTTTCAAGGCCAGTTATATGTTTAAGACTTGAACAGTGTGAGAAAACAGCTGTCCTAAGTACATCTACGTTGGTTGATAGTTTTACATTTTCTAGTGCTTCACAACCACTGAAAGCATTTTCACCGATTGATGTAACACTATTTGGAAGAATTGCACTCTTGATATTTGAACAGCCAAAGAAGGCATAATCTCCGATTGTCTTTAAGCTATCATTGAAAGTAACTTCAATCATACCACCGACATTACAAAATGCACTCTTACCAATCGATTCAACATTAGTAGTTGAAAGATCTAATGACGTTAATTGAGTGCCAGAGAAAGCATAATCGCCGATAGATTTTAATGATCTTGGTAAAGTTGCTTTAACAAGACCAGTGTTGTAGAAAGTTGCTTCTCTAATTTCTGTTAGATTTCTATTTAGTGATACACTAGATAATTCTATGTTTCCATAGAAAGCACCAACACCTATATATTTACAATTAGTAAGGCCTGATACTGATCTTACCGAGAATATAGATGCAAGTTCTGGGAATCCTTCATACATAAAAGCATAATCAGCTATACCAGCCACATGATCAGGATCAAATTCAAGATCGATCGATGTTAGAGGGAGTGCTAGTCCTACTGCCCAGTTGCCAGCATAGACGATTCCATTACCATAAGATGCTTTTGCATACATCATAGTGTTGTTGAAGGCGCCTTTACCAATTGAAGTAACTGATTCAGGAATCCAGTCATATGGTAATAGTTCGTTGTTATCTAGATTTTGATTACCATAGAAAGCAAAGTGACCTATTCTTTCAAGCCCCATACCGAGTGAGACATTGGTGAGAGCGCATCCAGTGAATGCATAATCACCGATTATTTTAATGCTGTCTGGAAGGGTTAAAAACTTCCAAAGTTTTGGACAACTATTGAAGGCATAGGCACCAATATACTTGAATGATTGTGGTAAAGTGACAATCTTTAATTCAGGACAACCTTCAAATACATTATCAGCGACACCTACTACTGTGTCTTTTAAGGTAGTTGGGCTTATTTCTTCTATCTCATTTCTTACAGCTGCAGGTGAGAAAATTAGCCAATTATCTGCATAAACGAAATTTTCACCAGCTTGAATTTGATCATTGAAAAGTTTTGTACCAAGGAAAGCATTTGCACCGATACCTGTGACAGATAAAGGAATGTGAATTTCATTTAATAATGCAGCGTTATAGAAACATGATTCACCGATCATAACAAGTCCAGCTGGAAGATTAATAGTTTCAAGGACATTACAATCTCTGAATGCTGATTTACCTATCTCTTTTAGATTAGATGCTTCTTTAAAAGTTACAGATGTTAAAGAATGGCATGTTGAGAATGCTGATTCTTTAATATATTCTATTCCAGAACCGATTCTGACAATTGTTAAGTTTTCACAGCCAAAGAAAGCTGATGAACCAATTATTTCAGTATTATCTGGAATTATGATTTCAGTTAAACTTGAACAATCGACAAATGAAGAATCTAATATCGATTTGATATTTTCTGGGAATGTTATATTTTCTAGATTTCTACAATATGCAAAACAGTATTCTGGTACTACAGTTAAATACTCAGGAAGTTCAATGTTTGTTAGAGATCTACATGACTGGAAAGCGCTCTTTCCAATTGAAATAACTGAATTTGGAATTACAATTCTTTCAAGTCTAGGGCAATTCCAGAAGGCAGATTCACCGATTGTGATGATATTGGCACCAAGTGTGACATCAACCACCTTTGTACTGCCTTTAAAAGCTTTATCAGATATTTCTGTGACAGCTTTACCACGGTAATAATCTTCGATAACGAAAGTGCCTTGAGCACTACCGACTTTAGAAATAGCGTATTCTGTGTTGTTGTTTATGAGTTTATAAACGCAGCCTGTATCAGGATATTTGTGATAATAAATGATTTCAGAATCTGGAGAATCTTTTTTATCGTTTGTTGATGAGATTGATTTGATTGTGATTTGATAATCACCTTCTTCTAATTCATCTAGACTATATGAAGTCTTTCTGATAGTTTCAAATGTTGTGATGTTTTGATCAACATTTAAGAAGAATACTGTATAAGATTTAGCATCATCAACACTGTCCCATATTAAATTGTTTTCTTCATCGATTGTTATATTTACTGGGGCAAGTAGTTCTTCTTTTTTACAAGATGTTAAACTAAATGCACAAATGAAAATAAATACAACAGCGAGGATTTTACTCAGTCTCTTCATTCTTTATCACCTGCCATTTTATTCTCACGGATTTTTTGAATAATCTCATGAGGCCATTTGAATTTGAACTTTCTTACAGCAACGTCAAGTAAGAATAATACAATAATAATGATTGAGAATAGATATCTTGGATCAAATTCTTTAAAGATTGTGGTTTCAAATGATTCAATAATGCTGTGAGAATCTGTTAGGTCATCGACGATGATACCATTACCATTTTGCGATAAGGCTGTTAATAGTTCTTTTGGATTATAATCTTCATCTTCAAAGGCTTCATATTCTTTCGAATACGCAAGTGTCTTGTGGAGAGTGTTTGATCCTACGAGTTCACCAGCTTCATTAAATTTATTGATTTCGATTGTATATGTTCCAGGTTTTCTTATGATGAATTTACATCTAGAATAATTATTTGCTTCAGTCATTGGAGTTAAGACAAAGACACTAGAATTTCTGATAGTCTCTTTTGTTGCTTCTTCAACGATAGTGTTCATTGGTATTTCAACTGTACCTAGTTCACTATCTAGATATTTGATTGTTCCTTCTAGATATTCACCTTCATTAAATCCTGTAAGAATACTTAATTGATTTGAATAGTTATCTTCATAGAGAGTTAATTTGATATCATTATCTCTGATGTTTTTAAGTGGTGTTAGACTCTTTATGGCATTTTTTAGGAATGTTGTACCATTCACGTCACTCATAAAGTCACTTGTATAGAGTCCATATACATCGGACATAAAACTACCGACCATACCATTTCCATATTTCCATTGTGCATAAAGAGGTACATTGTATTCACCTGTCAAGAGGAGAGTTGCTCCATCTTTTATTTTTGTTCCATAGAATCCTTCTACCTGCATTGTCATAGTGTTACCATGATCTTCATCATTTAATCTTTCAACACCATTAAATACTGATGCAGTGTTATTTACGATGATTGGATAGAATGGTTCGTCACTTACTTCTTTGATATCTGGAGCTTTTAAATCTTCTCTCATCTCTGGAACGATTCTCGCAGATTCAGATGTTGGAATAGCGTGGAGACGTCCATGACCGAGTTTAGTAAGTCTAAGCATCATATAGTAAGCGCCAACTGATGGGATATTATCGATGTTTGTTTCATTGATATATGTCATTGCATCAAGTGGTGTTGACATACTTACACCGACAACTGATATTGTGATGCCATCTGTTTCGTAATATGATTTTGCATATCCTTCATATGTATCGTGTTCTGTTTCAGTTACATAGCCATCAGATATGATAACGATATGTTTCTTGTCGACATTTTTAGCGGCTCTTAAGATCTGACCAGCTCTTTCGATAGCGCCTGAGAAAGTTGTGCTACCATCTGCAGTATCGATACTATTGATTGCAGAACGAATTTTAGCTTCTTGTGTTCTTGGTGTAAGTTCGAGGATGATATTATAATCTGTCTCTAGACTCATAATGCCTACATAGTCACCTGTTTTAAGAGAGTTAATAGCGGCTGAATATGCGCCAGCTTTTGCCCACTCAAGAAGTGTACTACCATCTTCAGCTGTTTCTGACATTGAACCAGATCTATCGATGATGAATATTACGCCTACTGGAGGTGTATAATCTACTACTTGTACTGGTAACATTTGTTGGTATAGAGAACCGATCATATCAGTTCTATTATATGAGTGAGATGTTAGACCATCACCAGATTCATTACCGCCTGTAGTGAAGAGACCTCCACCATAGTTATAAACATATTCATTCAGTATTTCTACAAAGCCAGGTTCCATATCGGAATTAGCGATGTTGTTTAAAATGATTTCATCATAAGCACATAGTTCTAGTGCTGTAGTTGGAAGTGTATCGGTTTTAACATTTAAAGTTTCAACTTGGAAATCATTGTTTTCAGTTAAGACTGTCCTAAGAAGATTTGATTCTCCTAGATTCTGTTCAAGGATGAGAATCTTGTTGAATGATTCTACATACATATATGATCTATATTCATTGTTTTCTTGGACTAAATCTTCCAGTCCGCTTATTTTAAATGATAATTCATGTAGACCATCGTTTGCGAAGATATGTTTGAATGTTACTTTTTGTTCACCTTCAACTAGTGTTACTGATTCTTCGTTTACTGCGCTTGTAACACCATTATCAAATAATTGAATAGTGACATCTTGTTCATAGTTACTCTTGATATTGAGTGTCATATTGAATTCTTCACCTTTGTTGATGTGATATTCTGGGAATTCAACATGTGTCAATTCAACTTCATCTCCATCATACAATGATGGTACATATACTGTATCGACTTTTAATCCAGATGCAACAACACCTTTAATAACTGTCTTAGCATTTTCATCTGTTTCTTTACCATCTGTAACAATTACCATCTTTCCAGATTCATAGTTAGTGAATAAGGTTTTAGCATAGTTTATTGCAGAAGCGATATTGGTTGCAGAAACATCTGGGAGTTCTGCATCTTTATATTTATCATATAAGTCATCATATTCGTTTGTAAGTTCAGCAACATATTCTTGATCATAACCAAATGTCACAATACCGACTTTAACGCCATCATATGAACATTGATTTATCAGGTCGTTAACGAATCTATCTCTTGCCTCTTTAACTTGGTTTTCTGTATCAGAAACATCGACTAGGATGATCAGTTCATTGTTTGGGTTTGTCTTGCTTCTTACAAATATTGTTCCTGCGAGTAATAATACTGCAAGAGTCGATAAGACCCCGTGAAGAACCATTGATGTTATACGGTTTCTTGTCTTTCTGTATTTTTTAGATAATCTAAAATATGGAAGAACAGTTAAGACAAGGAATGGTATTAACAATAATAATAAATAAGGGTGTTCAAAACGCATTGATATACTAAGCATCATTCACTACCCCCTTTACGCCGACTCATTGCCTTTTAGGAGCCATTCTATAAAGACTAGGCCACATAAGGCAATAGCTAAATAATATAACCAGTCGTTGATGTAATCATATTCATCAACAGCTGAAATAGGATTAGATATACTATCTAATTCTGGGAATATATTAGATTCATCTTTTGGAATTTTTGCATATATCTTTTCAGTTATATTCTTTCCAAAATATGTTGTTTGCTCGATTGTATAAGTTCCTGGTAAGCTTAAAGAGATGGTACTTGGGAACACATCGATTGTGGTAGTATCATCATAACCAGTGATTCTTATTTCTTGACTTCTTGAATTAACTTTAACAGCATCATTTACTTCAAATGAGTTACCATCTACTGTCGATGGTAAGAAATAATCAAACATGTTTACCATAAAGATTGGGAACTCTTTAAGAAGTGTTAAATTAGAATAGTGCACACTAAATAACATAACTACTATCTTGTAGTTTTCTTCATTCTTAACCATTAATACTGGTCTAGAGTTGAGAGTTGCTAAAACTTCATAGTTTCGATCCCTTTCAGTTAGTTCTGTATAACGAGATGCTGTTATGTTGTCCACAACAACTTGGTTTAGTAGTGGATGTTCTTCTTCTTGAGTGAATGATACACTCACTTTATCAAGATCATAATATCCATATACTCTAAATCCTGTGCTTTCAGTATCTTTTTGTGGATCTGCATATAAAACAATACCATCGTTTGGTGTTACATCTGGCATCATTTCATGTTCATAGATATAGAAATCATATCCTCTATAAGGTATATCACCACTCTTGATTTCAGTTAAATCTAGGTGATATCTATCTTTTAAGGCATCTCTTAAAACAAAGAGAATGCCATTAAAGAAGCTGTTTGATTTATTTGAACAATATACTACTTTAATATTTTCTTTTGTGCCACCATATATTTCGATGAAATTATCTTCCATAAAGCAATCTTCAATATCGATTTCGATATGTGCTGATTCATATGAGAAGATTTTTTCAGAATCTTCTATGTAGTAATATTCTGTGTTTTCATCATATTCTGGTGGAGCTTGGTTTTCACCAAGACTCATAAATACTACTCTCTTAGGAGTATCATTGTTTAAGTCAACATCTACTGTAAATTCATAAGTAACGCCGTCTGGGTCAACATCGGTTGCGTTTGCACCATAGACAGAAAGATTTACATTGACATTTTCATCTCTTCCAAAACCTGCAACTTCTACAGTGAATGTATAATAGTTATCAACTGATTCAGCATAAGCATCTAAAACAGCAAAATTATATTCACCTTCTGTACAAACATTGATTATTTGAATGCCTTCATCAACATAAGAGATTGTGGTGTCAGTGTAGATATAGATATTAGCGTTAGGGTTTTCAATTAATACATCGTGACATAAACTGATAGAATCAGATAGATTTGTTTCGCCATATGAACAAGAAAGAGGATTAGATTTTAGATTATCTAACCTATTGTCTATCTCATACCTTGAATTGACTGTGCCTCTTTCTATTAAGAAATAAGGATTGTTGTTGGACACAACAATTGTTACAGCTCCTTCTTTATCAAATGTTTCATTAGCTTTGGTTTTAGCTAAGTCTATTGCTCTTTCAAATCTTGTTCCATCATCATAAGATGTTCTCATACTCGCAGAAGCATCGATTATGAGTATTGATTCATTTTCTACTACTTCTTTGGTAATATTTACTGGTCTAACAATTATTGCCGTTAGAGTGAGTAATAAGAGAACTTGAGTGATTATCAATAATATATTTCTAAGTTTACTTGTTGGGAGTTTTCTTTTACGATATTTAAGACTTAATTTCCAAATATAGGTACTTGAAATAAACTGTTGTTGATAATTAGGTTTTAGTATGTATATAATGAGTAGAATTATAAGACTTATGAGCGATAATAAACCGATTAAGTTCATTAAAGTCATGACATCATTCCTACCTTTAATAGTTGTTTAAATAACACACTTTCAATAGCTTCATTTGTATCAATTGAGATATAATCTACTTCTCTTTTTTTAGCATATTCAGAGATATCGTTCTTGAATTCATTTAAAGCCATTTGATAAGCGGTTTGAAGACCAGAATTGATTCTTAGTTTCATATTTCTTGGATCTGAAACATCTAAAGATTCTGAGTCGATTAGATTGACTCTTCCTGTGTATGTAGGCTCGAGTTCTTCTGGTGTTAGTATTTGGAGTAATAATACTTGTCTTTTCTTATACAACAAGTAATCTACAGCTTTTTTCCAGTTTCCTTCAGTTAGGAAATCGGAAATAATCACAGTAAGTCCGTTTCCGTTTCCATCGTCATTAGAATTTAAAATACATTTAGTGATATCTGTCTCACCTTCAAAAGTGACATTTTCTAATACTTCAATCGATTGGAAAAAGTGATTTTTACCAACGATTGTACCATATTTGTTTTCGCTTGTTTCTTCTTTCATGATATTAAAAGAAACTTTATCCATATTATGTATCGCAAGATAGCCTATACCAGCAGCACATGCAGTTGCATAAGCAGCTTTTTTAGCATTATCTTTTCCCATAGATGCTGAAGCATCGAGATAGATCGATACTTTCATTTGCCTTTCATCAGTAAAAAGCCTGATGAAAAATTTCTCGAATCTACTATATAAATTCCAGTCGATTCTTCTGATATCATCACCAAGCTGATAATCTCTAAAATCAGCAAATTCGGCGGTCTGGCCAAATGTTTTGACCAGATGTTTTCCGCCGAAATAACCGCTTAAATATGATTTTAAATTGAAAGACAAAGATTCAAGACGACTAAAAAATGCGTCATTAATATATGATAGTTCCATAATATCACTTCCGTTCTCTAGTTAACTAGAGGATTATTTTATTTTGTATTTAGATCTAACTTCTTGGATAATTTCTTCGATAATTGTATCTGGAGAAACTCTATCGGCAACAGCTTCGAAGTTAAGTTTGATTCTATGACGAAGAATCATTGTTGCGAGTTCATCGATATCATCGTAAGCAACATTGTATCTGCCTTTAATTAAGGCTTTAACTTTACCACAGCTGATAAATGCTTGACCAGCACGTGGAGATGCACCTAAACGAAGATATTTTTTGGCAGTTTCTGATGCATATTCACCAGTTGGATGTGTTGCAGCAACTAGAATCATTGCATATGTCAATACATCATTCGCAACTGGAATATTATTAGCTGTTTCTCTCATTCTTAGTAATTCTTCACCGCTACAAACAGTGTCGGCTACTTCTTCCATAGTCTTTTGAGTTAAGTTGACAATAGTCATTAAATCTTCAAGACCTGGGTTTGGTACTAAGATTTTGAACATGAAACGGTCCATTTGTGCTTCTGGAAGTGGATATGTACCATCTTGTTCAATTGGGTTTTGTGTTGCCAGAACGAAGAATGGTTCTTGAAGTTGTCTTGAAACACCCATAACTGTTACTTTGTGTTCCTGCATCGCTTCAAGTAGGGCAGATTGTGTTTTTGGTGTTGCACGGTTGATTTCATCGGCAAGAATGATGCTTGCGAAGATTGGACCTTCTTGGAATTCAAATGATGTTTTACCATTTTCATCCTTCACAACCATATTTGTACCAGTTACATCGGCAGGCATTAAGTCTGGGGTGAACTGAATTCTAGAAAATGGAAGCCCAAATACTCTACCAAGAGTTCTAACTAAACGTGTTTTACCGACACCTGGAACACCTTCTAAGAGAACGTTACCACCGGCAATCATTGCTACTACTGTACCTTCGATTACCTCTTTTATACCGATAACGTCTCTATTTATTTGTTCATATATTTCTTTTATTTTTTGACTAAAATCATTGATATCTTTTTCATTAATCATATTTTTATTTTCCTATTTTATTTTTCGATAGTATCGAAATAATCGTTGATTATTTTTTTAGTTTCGGTAGACATTTCTGTGTCTTGAGCAAGCATTTCGATCATATCTTGTTGGTAGCCATCGAAAACGCTTTCACCATAATATGTCTCGCCATCAATTATTTGACTGTTTTCATCATATCTTTGAAGAAGTGGATCTCCGTCACCCTCATCTTTTGGAATTGGAATGTTACCTTGAGCTGGTTCTTCAGGGATCTCAGGTTCACCTGGATTTTTTAACATTTCCATATATTCATCAATAGAAATGAATGATGCAAAGATATCTAAGTTCTTCGATACTTTTATATCTTTTCTATAAGGATCTCTTACACCATCAGACCAAGATACGAATATATATCCATGAGTAGAGACTGCAATAACTGCTTCTGCATCCTCTCCAGCTTTGATAACTTGATTTAGTTCGCCTTCAACTATACCGCCTTTTTTTGCAGTGTAACTAATAGTATAATAAACTTCTTCTTGTGGGATGATATCACTGATAGTTTCTTTACCACTTTTTATTACACCAGTTGCGCTAAGTACTGACACAGTACTTGCGGATACACCAAGTACGACAGATGAGATCATAAATACGAGGAGTAAAACAGGTATCACAAATTTGAGTAATTTAACATCAAATCTTCTTATATGCTCAACAGCATTTTCTCTTTGAACTTTAGCCATAAGTGAATCATCATCTTGATATTCATACATTGTTATTACTCTTTGTTCAAGGCCAAGAGCATCTAGTTCTTTCGAGAATTTAACATCGTTCGGTTTTAGAAAATGATAGAAGATAAAGAATAGTGCAATTTCTAAAACGCCAAAGACAATGAATGCTATCCAAAACTCTTTAACATCAACAATCCAAAAGGTTAAAGATATTACAAATAGAACAGCAAAACTAATAAATAATGAATAAAATAATGATTTTTTTACAGCATTCTTGATAAACGCATCATACAATTTCTTAAAATCGTTTTTGTAATTCATATTACCCCCTTATTTTATTCTTAAACGTGAACAACCTAGGGGGAGTTACCCCCCTAGGATAAAGTTCGAAGTATTATTCTAAGTATTACTATTCAACTGTATAACCGTATACGAATGTAGCTTCTGATGCAGCTTTGTATGATAATAAGCCGTTTTCAGTAGTGTCATATTCCCATAGGCCAGTGATTGTATATTCAGTTTGAACTGAATTTACAGTTTGGTTAGCTGTCCAACCTGCGAATGCGCTATCACCAACGAATGATACACTTTCAGGGATAACGATTGATCTAATAGATGTACAACCTGCGAATGCATATCCATTGATTGCATAGAGAGAATTTGGAAGAGTGATAGTTGTTAAACTAGTACATCCTTCAAATACTCCGCCTGTATTAGAAGTAGCTTCAAGTCCTGTTAAGTTTGCAGAGCCAAGATACTTGAGACCGTTTCCGAATGTTACAGATGTTAGGCTAGTACAGTTAGCGAATGCTCCA
Organism: bacterium; assembly: GCA_017960565.1. Lineage (GTDB taxonomy): Bacteria > Bacillota_I > Bacilli_A > Izemoplasmatales > UBA1188 > UBA1188. Next base: position 36,774 of record JAGCYY010000006.1, read on the forward strand.
TCACAGAGACGAGTTAGGCTTTGAGGGAGTGTAACTTGAGTTAATCCAGTTCCACTGAATGCATAAGCACCAATGCTCTTTAAGCCTTCAGCAAATGTGAATGAAGTGAGGCTTGAACAGTTATAGAATGCATAACCATCAATTTGAGTGAGTGGAGATGCGAATGTTATTGTTGTGAGTGATGTACAGCCATCAAACATATGCTTACTGCTGATACTTGAAGCATTGTATGTTACAGTTGTTAAGTTCACGCAGTTTGCAAATACATAACCTTTATTGTTCATTTGATATGTATCAGTTCCATCATAGAATGATCCAATTGTTGTAACTGTTTCAGGAATAACGATTGCTGTTAAACCAGTGCCTTCGAATGCAAAGTTACCAATTGAAGTTACTGTTTCAGGAATTGTGAATGATGTGAGTGAAGTACAGCCTTGGAATGCATAATCACCAATTGAAGTGATGTTAGATCCCATATTAACTGTTTCAAGTGAAGTACATCCTTGGAATAGATAACCACCAATTGTAGTAACCCCTTCAGGAAGAGTGATTGATTTTAGGTTAGTACATCCTTGGAATGCATATGAATCAATGTTAGTTATTGTTGATGGTAATACGATTGATTCAACATTAACACCTTCAAATGCGAATGATGCGATTGAAGTTACTCCTTCTGGAATAATTATTGTACCACCCTTATATCCAGAGAATGCTCTAGATGGGATAGTAGTTAATGATGCAGGAAGAGTGATTGATGTTACATTTTCACAACCAGAGAATGCATATTGTTCAATTTGATATCCATCAGGAATTACGATATCACCGCTAGCATTTACAACACCAACAATCTTAGGAGTAGCCATTGGTAATATTTGTTTACTTTGCCAGTCATTGATTCTTACAATGAACATGTTATCAACTAATACATATCTATCATTTTGTTCATCAATTGTTAGAACTAGGTTAGGACAATTGTTGAATGCTGCATAGTCGATACCATATGAAGTAGCTTGAGGTGTAGTATTGTTGATATTGTATTTAGCTACACTGCTTGGTAAATGTAATGTTCTTAAACCACTGCCATAGAATGAACGGTTACCGAAGTTAAATACTTTTCCAGATGGTAAGAATGGAAGAGTGATTTCTTCAAGGCTTGTACAGTTCATGAATGATGTTGCAGCGAATGTGAAAGCATTTGTTGAAACTGAGCTTGGGAATGTAGCAGGTAACAATACTGTAGTTAGATTTGTACAACCATTAAATGCATCAGAACCAATTTGATATAGTCTAGTTGAACTGAAGTCAATTGTAGTGAGTGATGTACAGTTCATAAATACACCATTACCAGTCATTAATGTATTTGTTGGGATAGTTAGAGATGTAAGTGATGAACATCCATTGAATGTTTCATATCCAAGAGAACCACTTGTGTTTCCTTTGAAACCATTAACTGTTTCAAGACTTGAGCAACCTTTAAATAAGTAGTTACCAAGAGATGATAATGCAGCTTCTTGAGTGAATGTTACAGTTTTAAGACCAGTACAATTTTCAAATGAACTTGCAAGTACACGTTGTAATTTAGAAGGAAGAGTTACTTCTTCTAATGATGTACATCCGAAGAATGAGTTAGTACCAATGCCAGTAATATCATCACTGAATTCTACAGTTTCAAGACTTGTACAGCCATAGAATGCAAAGCTTACAGTGTTTGTTCCAAATGTAGTTGTATGAGTACCACCAATTCTAATTACAGATTCAGGCATTGAAATAGATTTGAGACTTGTACAATTGTAGAACATATATTGTGGAACATATATACCTGTATTTGATAATGTGCAAGATTCTAATGATGTACAGCTATCAAATATATGTTCACCTAAATTTTGAACACTATCAGGAATTGTGAATGTAGTTAGAGATGTACAATTTCTGAATGCATATGATCCAATAGTGAGTAAGCCAGTTGCTCCTTCTGCGCCTGTTTCAAAATTAACTGTTGCAAGTTTTGTACAGCCATCGAATACATAACCAGCTGGATTATTTACATCGTTAGCTGTAGTTGCAGTTCCACCTAAACGCGTTACAGAATAAGGAATTGTGATAGTTTCTAAGTTTACACAATTCTTGAACATACCTTCGCCAAGATATGTAGTACCATTAGCGATAGTTACACTTGTTAAAGCTTTGTTGTTAGCGAACATGTTAGGGCCGCAAGTTGAGCCTTCAGCAAGTGCTACTGTTGTTAGATATGGGTTGAATGCAAATACATAATTTCCAAATGTAGTGATAGTTCTAGGAACTGTTACAGTTCTAAATCCAGCATTTGCGAATGCATAATCACCAACAGTTGTAACATTAGCTGTTATAGGGAGAGTTGTCATTGCTAGACAGCCGGCAAATGCATAATTACCGATAGACGTTACTGAGTTAGGTAGATTGATAGTAGTTAGACTCTTACAATCTTTGAATAAGTAATTATTAATTGTGCTTAAAGTTGATCCAGATGCAAATTCAACAGTTTGAAGATTGATACAATCTTTGAATGCATATTCGCCGATTTCAACTACTGTATTTGGAATTATAACTTTAGTCATTTCTGTTTGGCCAGCAAATGCATATGAAGAGATTTGAGTAATTCCATCTGGAATATTGAATGTACCAGTAAGTTTACCATATACATTTCTAATTGCAGTACCATCAAGATTTAAAATGATAGGGTTAGTTGCATCAACTTTTAAGTTAGGGTTGCCGGAAGCAACTGTAACTGTTGTTAAAACTGGGCAGTTAACGAGCATGCAATCGATAGAAATAACAGATGATGAGAGTTGTAATGTAGTAAGTTTCTTACAACCTTCGAATAAGTAGCTTGGAGCGCTTATGAATTGGCTGCTTCCGCCGCCACCTTGGCTGCCTCCACCTTCGCCGCCTTCTTCCTCTTCACCATTACGGGTTTTTAATTCCATGCCGCATTCAGGACATTTTTCTTGGCCTTCTTTTACGGTAGCACCGCACTTAGGGCATTTAAGTCCTTCTTCTTCAAAGTGTAATTCATTACCACATTCTGGACATTTTTTGTCATCTTTAGTTACGGTTGCATCACACTTAGGACAATGTAGTTCTTCTGTTGAACCACCGCCACCATTAGCTACTAAAGTTACATTACCGCCAAGAGCGATGTTGATGCTAGCGCCTTCAGTATCAACTGATTCAGGGAAAGTGAATGAAGTGATTGCTGTATTAGCGAATGCTCTAGTACCAATTTGAGCTAAGTTAGATTTACCAGAACCGTTTAAAGCGAATGTTACCGTTGCGAGATCAGTACAGTTATAGAATGCTTCTTGACCGATTTGATAAATAGTAGCAGGGAATGTTATAGAAGTTACACCAGTGTTCTTAAATGCATAAGCACCAACACCTTGGAGTGTAGCACCATTTGCAATAGTAACTGTTGTTAAAGCTGTATCGTTTGAGAATGCATATTCTCTAACGAATATTAAGCTTGTAGGTAGACTAACCGATGTTAAGAGTTGGTCACTATAGAATGCATATTTACCAATTTCAGTTACGCCTGCAGGAACTACTACATTAGTGAGTGAAGTGTACTTGAATGCACCATCACCAATTGCATATTGTCCACCAGGGAGGTTGATTGATTGTAACTTAGTTGGATTATAAGATGATTTACCTCTAAATGCACCTTGACCGATGTTTTCGAGTGTTGTGCCATTAGCGAATGTTACAGTTTCTAAGTTTTGACATGCAACAAATGCCCAGTCACCAATAGTCTTTAATGTTGAAGGGAATGAAACTCTTCTTAATCCCATCATACCGCCGAATGAAGCAACACCGATAGAAGTTGTCTTTTCAGGAAGAACTAATTCTTCGATTAAATTACATCCTGCGAAGATAGAGATAGGATCCATTGCTCCTTCTTCTTCACTTGAATCACCAGAAGCTTCAGATCTTCCTTTATAATCACCATCTTCGAATACAAGGTTGCTTGTTCTATCGCCTTCAAAGTTAACAGCTGTTAAACCTGTACATTGAGTGAATGCTGAACTCTTGATTGAAGTAACTGATTTAGGAATAGTGATAGAAGCTAATGATCTACAGTTAGAGAATGTATAGCTTTCGATTGTTTGAATAACACTTGGGAGTGAAATTGAAGTTAAACCCGAAGCATCTCTAAATGCATATTGTTTAATTTCGAGTGATGTAACACCATCAGCGAATGAAATACTTGTTACACCTTTTTGTTTATTGAATGCATTGTATTCAATTACTTTTACTGTGTTTGGAAGTACTAATGCGCCAGTCTTTGCGATTGGACATACATCAACCTTGATGAAACCTGTGTTATTTTCACCATCGAAAATATATTCACATAATACACCGTCACTTGATAAATATTTAGCGTTTTGTGCTGAAACGTTGATAGCTGTTAAGCTTGTACAATCTTCAAATGCTACGATTGTATCAAAATTGATTCTATTTCTACCAATTGTGATTGTTGCAGTTTCAGTTGTGAATTCAGCATTTTTACCAATATTTATAGTATTTAATGATGTACATTTTTCGAATGCTCTATTTCCAATTGTTGTAACTCTATCAGGAAGAGTTATAGTAGGAATGTTCTTACATCCAGCAAATGCATAATCGCCAAGTGTTAATGGGCTTGTTCCACCATCAACGAATGTAATTGTTTCGAGGTTAGGACAATTGAAGAATGCATAAGCACCGATTGTTGTAACAGTGTTTGGAATTGTGATTGAAGGCATCTTCTTTTCTTCGAATACTCTATCACCGATTGTTGTGATGGTTGCTGGAAGAGTGAATGCGCCTGTGAATTGTGTTGGATAATAAAGGATTGCTGTTACTTGTGAGTTGTATAATACACCATCGATAACTGTGAAGTATTCGTTACCATTTTCAACTTCTACAACTTCAAGTCTTGTTGCACCAAATACACCAGCTACATTGAATGTATGAACATCTTTGCTCATCCATAAATGAGTGATATAGAATGCAGGGTTAGAACTTACGTTAGAACCGAATGCACCAGATGCAAATTCTAGATTTTCATCAACACTATTAAGTCTTACTGATGAAATTGCAACCATATTACCGAATGCAGATTTACCAAGAGTCTTTAAGTTAGCAGGAAGAACGAGCTCTGTGAATGTTGTAGAGAAGTTACCTGCATTATAGAATGCTTCTACACCGATTGATAATCTTGGATCTGTTGCAGTTCCTTGGAAGTTGATAGCACTAAGTCTACTACAAGTCTTGAATGCATAGTCTTCAATAGTTGTAACATGTCCAGGGATTGTAATGCTCTTTAGGTATCTTGCTTCTTGGAATGCTTTAGTAGCAACTGTTGTAACACCTGTTGGAATTACAAAGTCATCATCACGAGCACGTGGGAAGTAAATAAGTTTAGTTCCATCAGCGCTATATACAACACCATCAACTGATTTAAATTTAGCACCTTCGAATTCACCAATAAAGTTAACTTGCATTAAAGCAGTGAGTGAAGGGAGTGTATCAGCTGAGAATTGATCAACTCTCTTAGGGAAGTTGATTTCTGTAATTAAACTATTTTGTCCAAAGATGTTAGCACCAAGGTTAAGAGCTTTTTCAGTTTGGCCTTCAGCAGCTAACAAGAATTCAACAGTTTCAATGTTATATGCACCAACAAATGCAGCTTCATTGATAGTTGTTACAGATGCTGGAATAACAACACCAGTAATACCTGTACATCCTTGGAATGTATTGATTGGAATTGAAGTTACTGTGTTTGGAATAGTATAAACACCTTTTGTTGTTCCATAAGGAACCCATCTTAAATCAACTTCAGTTGTATCAGCGTTTTTAAATACTAGTGAGCCGTTAAATGATGAATATTTAACATCTTCTTCATTTACACCATCTACTGAGTAGATATATACACCTTCTAGATTACTACAGCCTTTGAATGCTGAACCGATTCCGTTAGGACCATCATTACCTGTTTCAATATTTGAGATAGAATTAGGGATATTGATCTTAACTAGATTTTCATAATCTTTGAATGCATAGCTTTCTACAGTTTCTACAGGTTTTCCATTATATGTACTTGGAATAGTTACTTCATCTAGATATAAAGCACCTTCACTAGCTGATACAGCATAAGCTGTTTCATTACCATTTAATGCGAACTTGAATACATCAACCCAACCTGCATATAAAGTTACAGTATCAGTAGCGTCTCTCCAATTGAATCTTGAAGCACCAGTTTGATCTGTATATCTAATACCTTGGCCATTGATTTCTGAATACCAACCATAGAATGCTTTTAATGGTGAATTAGATTTTGGAACTGGAAGATTGAAAGAAGTACCAAATACTACTGATTGACTTCCATCACCTTGTACACCAAGATCTGTATAATTTAAAGCTACATCATAAGTGTTTGCATCCCATCCAGCATATACTGTGATATCACCAGCAGATGTGAATGTTGTAGCATTGAATTTTTGTCCATCACTAGCTGCAGCTTCAGCACTTTGATACCAACCTCTGAATGTATAACCATTGTATTGTGGAGATGCAAATTGTGGAACTTCATCACCAACTACGAAATAGCTAGGTTCAACTTCTGCATCACTATTTGTGGTATTGAATGTCACTGTGTAAACATCAACTTGATATGAGAAATAGTCGCTTGCACTTGGAGTTTGTGTTCCATAAACTGGAGCTACATAGATTGTGTGTCTACCACCAACGATTACTTTATCAAGTTTATTAGTGTTAGTTACAGTTTCAGCTTGACCATCGTCAACTTTTACAGAATATTTAGCTGTGCCAATTACTGTATTCCAAGTGATAGTACCGTTAGCATAAGAAATTTGTGTAATACCATCTTTTCTAATAGTTACTGCTTCAGATTCAAGTGAGTTGTTTGAAGCATCAGCTGCAACCGCAATTACAGATACGCTGATTTCATCAGCATCAGCAATTTCTGAACCAGATAATGTATATTTGTTAGTTGTAGCATTATAAGTTTGACCATTAATCTTTACTATATAGCTTGTTGCACCTGGAACTTGATCCCATGTGATATCACTATCATATGCTGCAATGTTCTTTGGTGTAGCAAGATCAGTTTTATTTAATGCGCCAGTCTTAGCTTCTGAATAATAACCAACTTTAACAGGAGTTACTGAATATTCAAAATTACCATAGAAATTATCAATAACAAGTTCTGTTGTTCTTACGTTGAATGTTTGTGGATTTCCATCCGCAACAGTAATAACTACTTGATATGATTCCGCATCTGTAACTGCGTCCCAAGTTAGCTTTTGTCCATCAGATACATAATTAACTGCGCTGATTGCTGCTAAAGCTCTTGTAACATTATAAACTTTAGAAGAACTGCTTGCGTAGTTGTTTGCACTTGCTGTTACAGTAAAGTTGATACCATCTTTAGCCATTTCAACATTTGAGAAATCATATGAGTTTTCATCTCCTAGAGGAACTTCAACTGGTGTTCCACCATTGTCGATTGTTAACTTATAATCTGTTGCATTTTGAACTCTATTCCATGTTAGAACAAATCCTTCAACGCTGAATTTAGATACTTTTTCAAGACCTTTGTTTACGAAATAAGCTCTACCAACGTTGTTTCCGCTTGAAACTTCTACAACATAGTTACCAGGTAATTCGTTAGCGAAGTTATAAGTATCGCTAGTTGTTGAAACGTTCTTTGTGTAGAATGGAGAAGTATCGCCTTCTTTTGTGATGCTAACTGTGTAAGATTTACCAACACCTTTAGAATCCCATTCAATCTTGTTTCCTACAACTGATACTAATGGAGTTTCACTTGTAAATACAGCATATAGAACTGTATCTTGAGTTAATTCCATTCCAGCTTCGAATTTGTAAGTAAGTTTGCTAGAATCTTCATAATCTGATACCCACCAACCAGCAAATGTTTTGCCTGCTGCTTCTACTACTGGGAGGTTATACATTGTTTTATGGAATGTATAAGTGTCTTCTACTGTCACACCAGCAACACCAGTAACAAATTGAACTACAAATTCATCGTCAGTTGATGTTTCTGTTCCATAGTTTGCGTATAGTATTGTATCAGCAGTGATTATTTCTTGATTGAAATCAAACACCTTAGTAAATGAACTGTCCTTGTACCAACCGATGAATTTATATCCGGCTTTAGTTGGGTCAGCAGGTTTAGTGGCTTTTTGACCATTTTGAACTTGTTGACTTTGAACAGTTGAACCACCATTTGTATTGAAACTAACAGTGTAATTCACTTTTCTATATAAGGTATATGTTTCGCCTTTATAAGTAAATGAAACTTGATTAACACCAAAATTTACACTTACATTGCTTGTATCACCCTCGAATGTTAATACAAGATTGCTGCCATCAAAAGAATAGACACCTGTCAAGGTTTCACTTCCAACTGTGAGAGTGAAGGAATTTTCGTCTAGACTAAGTGATGCAGTTTGAGAAAGCGCACTAGAAAAGTACTCCCCTACTTCACCTTGATCAACAAATAGAGTGGTCTTTTTCTTACACCCAGCTAATAATAAGATGAGTGATAAAGACAAAACTACAAGACTGCTTAAAAAGATACTCTTAAATGTTTTCTTCATATTTGTCTCCTTTTTTTCTTCCGTAAATACTAAATCCTTGTTATATTATATTTTAATATAATAGGGGCATCCACGAATAATTTTTTATAACAATATACTATACATTGCTTTAAAAATAAATAGGAAAATTAAAAAAAACAAATTTTTTTATCTTTTTGACGTTTTCTTTTTAATTTTTTTTCAATAATATTGTAATTTTTGCACATTATGAATTATTATGTGAAAAAAATAAGAGTTGAATAAATCAACTCCTATAATTTTTTTTGAAAATCTTTTATTTAAATTGCTAGTATTTAACTATTTTGTATTTAAACAGTTTGTGTAGTTTTGCAAGGCCAAAGCTAAGTGCTAAGGTTAGTATAATCATCACAATAAGTGATACAAATTCAAGTCCATTAGTATCAAAACCATAGAAATCAGGCCATTCACCTCTAAACTTTACCATTGTTAAATAGACAATGCCATAAATTAATACTGATAAGCCGCCAAATAAAAATTCTTTTGGTTTAATTTCTTCTTGAGTTTCAATTAAAAAAGAGATGAGCGCAAAAAGCGGGCAGATAAGATGAAGATAAAAACTAACACCTGAAAATAATAAAAGAAATGGATAAAAATTCCATAAAAACAATAATACTGTAAGAAGAGTTACCATCACCGCAACTGTCCCAATGAATTTTAAAATGATGAATATACGTGGTATTTTGTTTTTATCATATATGACATTTATTATTTCAAAAATCATGATAGGAATGGATACAAGCGCCACTAATATATTAGAATCAATTGTAAAATATCTAAAACAAGTAACACCATATACTTCCATGTTTCCTGTTCCACCAGATATGAAAAATGAAACAACTGACATGGCAACTAAAACTATAGTTAAAACATTTAACACAAAGGCAATGAAATTTAAAGAACGTGTTCTAGCCATAATAACCCTACTTGATATAGATATGCTCTTGGAATCTCCATTGGTCTTCCATCATCTCTTCTATTCCGTATTTTGCCTTAAATCCTAGTTCATTGTATGCTTTAGTTGGGTCAGCATAACTAGCTGCTATATCGCCAGGACGTCTATCACATATCTTATATGGTATTTCTAAATTAGAAGCTTTTTCGAAAGCTTTTATTACATCCAAAACAGAATACCCATTCCCAGTGCCTAAATTATAAATTAGAAGACCGTGAACTTTAGAAAGTTTGTCGATCGCAAGAACGTGGCCATAAGCTAAGTCAGATACGTGAATATAGTCTCTTACTCCAGTACCATCTTTTGTATCATAATCATTTCCAAATACTCTAACATATGGTCTAATTCCAGCCGCTACTTCTGCAATATATGGAACGAGGTTGTTTGGAATACCATTTGGCCTTTCACCAATTAAGCCAGATTTATGTGCGCCTACTGGATTAAAATATCTTAAGATTGCAATTTCCCAAGAATTATCTGAAGCATATAGATCTTTTAATATGCCTTCGATATATAGTTTCGTTCTTCCATATGGGTTAGTGGCATCTAATGGCGCTGTTTCTTTTAGAGGAACCTCTTTGCATAAACCATAAACTGTAGCGCTTGAAGAGAAGACAATTCTCTTGACATTATATTCTTTCATTGCTTCTAAGAGAACTAAAGTCGAATAGATATTGTTGTTATAGTATTCAAGTGGTATCTCACATGATTCACCTACTGCCTTAAGTCCAGCAAAATGAATAACACCAGAGATATTGTTTTCTTTAAATATCTTTCTTAATAATTCTTTGTCTCGAACATCGCCTTTATAGAATGATATTTTTTTATTTACGATTGTCTCTAATGTTTTATGGACTTCTTCTTTTGAATTATATAGATTATCAATGATGACAACTTCATATTTATTGTTGTATAGTTCTACGATTGTGTGGCTACCGATATATCCCAGTCCACCTGTAATTAGTATTTTTCCCATCACTAATTCCTCCCATTTTATTTTATCATAAACACAAATAAAAAGAGTTATATTAGATGCAATATAACTCAGTTTCTTTTGATAATATATGCTGATAAAGCTTCAACTAAGATCGCTAAAAAGATTAATATGAAAGTCCAAGCGAAGACAGTTGGATATTCTAACCACGACTTAGCATTTAAAAGCGAAAAGCCGATAGATCTTTGTGTTTGAGAAATATATTCCGCCATAACCATAGCTTTAAATGATAACCCAATAGACTGTGCTAGTGAAATAGATATTTCGTTTTTTATTAATGGTAAATATGATTTAGTTATCATATTGAATTTGTTTTTTGAATACAACCTGGCAACATATATATATGATTCATCGATGTTAGTTATTCCTTTGTATACTGCTTCATATACTATTGGAATGATTAAGAGAATTGTCACAATGATTGGAGAGAAAGTTAAATCACCTAATCCATTCTGCCCAAACATAATTAGAATTATTAATATGATAGACGCAATAGGAAGAGCTCTCATTATTTTAATAAATGGTGATAGAAAATAATGGACTTCTTTTCTTTGACTCGATAATACACCGAGAACTATTCCAAAAAAGACACCAATTATTAAAGATATCGATATTCTTATGAGTGTATAGAGAATCGTGAGATAGGTATCACCGCTTTTTAATATCTCAAAAAGAGATGAAAAAACCGATGGTATTGAAGGCAATATTATATTATTGTCAATAATCAAATAGGCAAAAAGCCATATTAAAAATATGGCTAATACACCTAATGATTCAAATATATATTTTTTATAATTAGGCTTTGAAGTAGAACTCATCATCTATGGTTCCACCTATTAATTTATCGTTATATTCATTGATGATGCTAAAGAATTTTTCTATGTTTTCTTTTGCAGCTTTTGCATCATTTAATTCGATTTCGCTTCTTGGGATTGCCTTTATTAGTTCATCTTTAGTAAATGAAGTATAAAGTGTTGAACCAAGTTCAGCTGATTCTTCTATATTTTTATTAACTTTATTCACAGAAGATTTTAAGTTAGATAAATATCTTTTTGCGATATTTGAGTCTAAATCGCTTCTTATAAATAGTGCAGCTTGAGGAAGATTGTTTTCTTTTGTGACTTTTGTATATTCTTCTTTTAAAGATATTGTTTTAAGGCCTTGAACTGCTCCTTCTAGTTTTGATAGCTGTGGCTCACTTATTAAGGCAACAATAGAATTATCCGCTATGAATGCTGACATGCTTTCTGCAACATTTCCAACATAAGATATGTTTAGACCGGTGATATTGTTTTTATCGAAAATATAATTCGCAACTATTGAACTCATCTGTCCTTGGCCAAATAACACGATATGTTTATCTTTGATGTCATCTAATGTGAAATTACCATCTTTTTTGATTACTAGATAATAGTTACAATTTACTACAGTCGCAAGCAATTTATAATTTTTGTTGTTTAAATACATCTTTGCGCCTAAGTTGAGTGGTGCATAGATGAAATCATATGATTTAGATGTGAAAGCAGCCGATAATGAGTCAGCACCTTGAACCAGATCTATTTTATAGTTATATGCTTCTTTTTCTTTTTGAACATACATCTGTGAAACTGCAGGAGTTCCCATAGGTGCTAGAATTTTAATTTCTGTGGATTCTTTATATTTACCACAAGAAGCAAGTGTAAATAAAATTAATAATGAGATTATTGATAATATAATTTTCTTCATTTTTCTTATCCTCCTTGACAATTCTAATACATAACATATAAAATATGCTGTAACATATGTTACGGAGGATATGATGTTTAATAATTTTTTATTGAAAGATATTAATATAGATGTTCCATATGAGGTTAGAAAATATAAGGCTTCTTCTACCATCTTTTTTGAAGGAGATAAGATGGTCTATGTTGGAATAATTGAAAAAGGAAATATCATAATTAAAACATCTAATATTGATGGGTATGAATTTGAGATACTCACAATAAAAGAAGGGAATATTTTTGGGGACATGCTTGCGATAGCGAATAAAGATGCACTTCCTGGAAACATTATTTCAAGCACTGATTCAACCATTGTTTTATTTAAGAATACAGATTTTATTAAACTCATTATGAACAATAAAGAATTCTTAAGTAGATATCTAAAATACACAGCAGAACTGAATATAGAAAAAACATATAAAATTAAATTATTGGGGCAGGCATCTATTAGAGAAAAGATATTTTTCTTTATGAAAGAAGAGATTAAAAAAACTGGTTCTAATAGAGTTATATTAAATATGACAAAAGAAGAGCTCGCAACAGCTATGTCAACTAATAGGCCAAGTCTTTCAAGAGAACTTATGAGAATGAAAGCCGATGGAATAATTGATTATGATAAAAAAAGCATTACTTACCTAAAGTAATGCGTTTTTAATTATAAATTAATTCATATTCATATTCTTCTTTTATCCCTCTTTCGTCCGGATAAACTCTTTCTGATATATTTGTACGTTTAAATCCTAGTTTTTCCATTAGATGATAAGAAGGATAATTTCTTGTATCCGTATGAGCAATAAAATGATTATGGCCAAGGTTTCTCATATATTCTATTAAAGCTTTAGCTGCTTCATAGGCAATTCCTTTTCTTTGATGATTTCTATCTATAATCCAACCTATTTCTAACTTTAAATCATCATATATGTGCAGCGAAATTGATCCAACATGAATATTTTCAAAGATAATCGCAAAGTCGAGATTGATAGGTGGATTTTGAAGCCATGCCTTTTCATCCATATAAAGATAATAATATGAATCTTCTCTTGTCCTATTTTTTGATACGAGTAGGTATTTAGAATTTTCTTCATCTCTTGAATAAGCATCAAAGGTGTCGAGATATGATCTATCAAGAGGTGTTAAGATAAGCCTTTCTGTTTTAATTATTATTTTCTTTTTCTTCATTTGGTAATTGTTCAGGTGATTTATTCTCTTTATTGAAAGATGAGACTATCAAATTGATTAATATTGCACCAATTGAATTTCCAAGAATATATATAAGAAATGCGATAAACGCAAATGGTGTAAATGATTGATATCCACATACATAATAGAATAAATTTGCGATACAGTGTTCAAATCCAGATAATATAAATACCATTATGCAAATAATTACTATTAATATTGATTTTGTTTTCCTATACATTAATACTGCAAGATGAATGATAGCTCCACAAAGAAGTGAATCAAATATCATTTGATACCATGTTTTATCTAATTTTGCTTGAACGATTGTAGCACATTCATTCACAACTGCTTGATTAGAAAGGCCCATGAGTGCCACAAGAGCTATACCCACAAAATTAAATATAATTATCAATAAGAGATTGATGATCATTTCTTTGTTGAATTTGATTTCTCCTATTTTCCCTGTATAGAGATTCGCTTCTAAGACAAATACACTAATGAGACCAAGAGAAAAGAGAAATGCTCCAACATATGGATTCCCTTTACTAACACATGATGTATATACAAAAGCACCAAGCCCTATTAATATACCAGCAAGGATTGATTTAAGAATTAACTTTTTCATTTTCTTTCACCTCTTCTTCTTTAAGTTTAGTTTTAGGTTGTATCTTTATTGATTCAAGAAGTTTTCTAAATTTGATTCTTCTAACATAGTGCATAAATGATGAACATAGAACGAATCCAAAACTGATTCCAGCTAGAACTAAGAGACACTGTAGGGCATTTTCCATAAACAATGTTCCATTAGCCCATACAACACCTAACATTGAATAATATAATAGATCTCCTGGAATGATTGGAATTATTGATGGATATAAATATAGTGTTGAAGGTTCTTTTTTGATGTTTGCGAGTATTTCTGAATATAAAGCAGCGAAGAATGCAGCAATCACTGTGTATAGAATTCTATAAGATGTTAGATGACTTAAAAGAATAATTGTGATTCTTATGATTAAGCCACCCATTGCCCCAAATGCTAAATCTTTTGGATTGATATTGAATACTATACTAAATCCAAAAGATGCTAGAAGTGATAAACCTATTAATTCTATATCGTGTAATAGGCCTTCTCTTACTACGATTGAATCTTCTAAATTTGGAAGAGATGAACCAAATAAGAAGAATGCTGAGGCAATGCCGGCCACAATTACAATTACTTCCAATATGACTTTTAAGAGTTCTATTATACCATTCATTTCATTACCACATAGAATATTTCTTGCTGAGTTGACCATCGCAACACCGGGGAGAAGATATAATGCGCTAGTTATGATTGTTACATAGAAGTTCGTTATTAGTTCTATTTTAAAAAACAATATCGTTAAAGATCCTGTTATAAATGTTGCTACAAAATTTCTGATTATATGATTTAGTTTTATTTTGCTAAATAATTTTGATAAGAAATATAATAAAACCGTATTAAAGATAGCTACTATTAGTTCTCTATATGTTGCACCAAATATTCTAGAAAGACATGACATTGCGAGTATGTACCCAAGAAAAGTAACCCACCATGGGTAGGTGTTGTGGTTTATTGATTCTAGTTTTTCATCTAAAAGTGCTGCATTTGGTATATCTCGTACAATTTCATAAGAAAGATTGTTTAAAGCTTTAAGTCTATCAAGATTTAAAGAAAAACTTGATTGTATAGAGATTTGTCTTTGTGAATATTCACCAGTTTTGGAATCTGTAGCACTGACAGAGATAAATGTGCTTAAAGAATGCAAAGAGATATTATCTAGTTCATATGCATTACATATTTTCATTATTGTCATTCTAACACGCTCTAGGTTTGCACCAGATAGAATTAGTTCTCTTGCGATTTTCGTTGCGAAGTCTAATACGTACTCAATATTATTCATGTTTTCACCTACCATAAATAATTATAATATTTTATTTTAGATTGTAAATAGAAAAAGAGACAATAAAGTCTCTTTTCAGTGTACATCAAGTCATATTTATTGTTTTAAATATTAATCATCTTCATCAAGTTCTTTTGTTTTTAAAACATATTTATCTATTGGGTCAGCAATAGTATAGAAAATCGGAATTGAAATAAATAATATCCACATTGGATGCCACAATGAATATTCCATTCCAAGGTAGCAGAATACTGCAGTCACTAATACTGGATATAAGAATTTAGTAACTCTTTTTTTAAATATTGCTTCAAATATGGACATTATAACTGGCATAAGAATCCAAAGCACCCATGAAACATACCATTTATCAAACATAAAAGACCAAATTAGATAAGCAATTAACGTTAATATAGTTATTACACCATCTATTACTGAAAGAATGATGGTTCTTTTTTTATTTAATGGCTCTTCAGTTCCATCTTTATTAATAAATCTAACGTTTTTGTTTTTGATTTCTATTGCTTGTCCTTCATCATCTGACAGTTTTATTGATTCTTCTTCCGATTTATCTAATGTTCTTCTTCTAATTTCTTCATTTGATTCATTATCATATAATAATTCATCTAATGACATATCATATAATCTCGCAAGAACAATTAGATTATCTGTGTCTGGAGATGATTCAGCTCTTTCCCATTTAGATACTGCTTGTCTTGATATACCAAGTTTATCAGCAAGTTCTTCTTGTGAATATCCATTTTCTTTTCTTAGTTTTTGAAGTCTATTAGCAATTTCAATATTCATAATTCTTCCTCCATCTTACACCTATAATTTAGCAAATTTCTTGGTTGCATTCTACCAAATCTAGTTTGAAAATGCGCAACTATTGGTTTCATTTGGGTTTATTATATATATTATACTAATATTTTAATAGATATTCATCATATTCCCAAGAAGTAACTATTGTTTTGTATGTGTTCCATTCTTTTTCTTTTGAATCTATATAGATATCGGAAACAATAACGCCTAATGCATCTAATACTACTTTATCTTTCTTTAATTCTTCGATAGCTTCATGAAGATTTTCTGGTAGAGATTCAATACCTTTCATCTTTAGTTCATCTTTCGAGTAATTAAAAATGTTGTTGGAAACGAGTTTTGGTGGATCGATCTTGTTTTTGATTCCATCAAGACCAGATTCAATAATAGCAGCAAGAGCTAAATATGGATTGCATGATGGATCAGGGTTTCTTAACTCTATTCTTGCACCCTTTTCTGTCGCAAGAGGAATTCTAATTAGAGGCGATCTATTTTTGATTGACCAAGCGATGTTTGTAGGGGCTTCAAATCCCGATACTAGTCTTTTATATGAATTGATTATTGGATTTGTGATTGCAGCAAAGCCTTTAGCGTGTTTTAATAACCCACCAATAAAATATAAGGCTTCTTGTGATAATCCACCTTCTTTGTCTCCTTTAGTTATGTTTTTTCCATCTCTATTTAATGACATATTGGTGTGCATACCACTTCCAGCAAAGCCAAATAGTGGTTTTGGCATGAATGTTGCGAAAAGACCTTGTTCTCTTGCGATGGCTCTTGTGGTCAGTTTAAATGTAATAATCTTGTCTGCAGCATCTAGTGCATCTGAATATTTAAAATCGATTTCGTGTTGTGATGGACCATTTTCGTGATGTGATGTTTCGATAATGTATCCCATCTTCTTTAATGCCAAGGATATAGACCTTCTACATATTGAACCTCTATCAACTGGGGCAATATCAAAATAACCACATGAATCTTTTATTGTTAGATCAGGATATCCGTCTTTGTTTTGTGGAAATAAGAAGAATTCGCATTCGGGGCCAACATTTATTTCTATACCCAAATCTTTGGCATCTTTAATAGCTCTTTTTAAAACATATCTAGGGTCGCCTTCAAAATGAATATCTCCTTTATAAACATCGCAGATTATTCTTGCGACTTTTCCTGGTTCCTCTAAGAATGGAAGAATAGTAAATGTGTTTAAATCTGGAACTAGTTTCATATCAGATTCTTCTATTCTTGCAAAGCCTTCAATAGATGAACCATCAAACATGCATCCGTTTTCTAAGACGTTTTCTAGTTGGTCTTGAGTAATTGTCACACTTTTGATCATTCCAAAAATATCAGTAAACTGTAATCTAATAAATTCGATGTTTTCTTCTTTTGCCAGGTTTAAAATCTCTTCTTTTTTCACAATTTGAATACTCCTATCTTGTGTTTTTAATAAATTATTTCATAATGTGAATTTTTTTCAATAGTTTTTTTAATAAATCCATGTTTTTGCATATAAAAATTCACATTTAGGCTTTTTAGCGGAAAGTTTTTATGATGGTAAGTGAATTTAATACAATATCTCTTAAGTTTCCTTCTTCTTATTATTTCTTCGAATAACAATTCATTGATATTCGCAATAATCGGCCTTATTATATCAATATCTGCAATCTTTATTTATAAAAAGATAAAAATACATTCCCTCTTTTATATGAAAAAGAAAATAATTTCAAAAAATCAATACAAAACAACTAAAATATTATAAAATATAAATATAAACTAAATTTTTTAGAGGTGAACAATATGGCAGTAGCAAAAAAACCAGAACCAAAGAAACCAGCAGCTAAACCAGCTCCGGCAAAAGCCCCGGCTAAACCAGCTGCAAAACCAGCGCCAGCTAAGAAGGAAGTTAAGCCAGCTGCAAAAGCTCCAACAAAGGCGGCTCAACCAGCTAAAGCTCCGGCAAAAGCTGATCCAAAGAAAACTTACCACGTTGTAAAAAGAAAAGAAGACAATATGTGGGAAGTTAAACTTGCTAAGGTTGGTGATGCACAAGGTAAAGCTATCAAATTATTTAAGACTAAAGATGAAGCTACAGCTTATGTAGCAAAGATGGCTGAAAACCAAGGTGCAAATGTTGCGGTGCACGCATCTAAGGGCAAAAACAAAGGTAAAATTCAAAAGTAATAAATAAAAACGTGACTGAGTGAAGTGAACTGAAAAAGTTGGACCAACAACTTTGGAGGTTCACTTCAGAGTTCACGTTTTTATTTTGCAAAAAATCATTTCAAAGACATTAGATTTGTTGACAAACGAACATAAAAATGTTAAATTAATTTGCGAGTTACTTGCAAATTGGTGGAGATTATATGAAAAATTACAATACTCAACAAAGACAACTGCTTCTTAATATTCTTAAAAAACATGTAGACGAATCAATATCTACTTCTTTTATCATATCTGAATTATCAGAATTCGATATTAGCGAAAGTGCAGTATATAGAAACCTACTTCTTCTTGAAGAAGAGGGAAGACTTAGAAGAACTTCAAAGCCAGGCGATAGAAAAACTTATTATCAATATATCGATGAAGATGAATGCAGAAATCATATACATATTTCATGTGTTAAATGTGGAAAGACATCACATGTATCGCATATTTTAAGTGAAAACCTTGCTAAAAGCCTTGTTGATGAAGATGATTTTGAATTAGATAACAATGAAACTGTAATATATGGAATATGTAAAGATTGTAAAGGTAAATTATCATGAATAAAAAGTGGTTATGTTTATTTATTATTCTCTTTTCGTTGTTTTTTGCTTCTTCTTGCACAAAAAAGAGTAAAAAAGAATATGATTTTAGGATTGTAACAATAGATTATTCAGTCTATGATTGGACAATGAATATTTTAGGAGAAAAAAATAAGGATTTTGATGTTACCTATTTATTAGATAATGGTGTAGATATCCATAGTTATCAGCCATCTATTAATGATATTAAAGCGATATCTTCTTCTGATCTTTTCATCTACATTGGCGGAGAAAGCGAATCTTGGATAGAGGATTTATCTATCAAAAACAAATTGTGTCTTTTTGATTTTCTTGAAAATATAAAAGATGAAGAAATTGTCGATGGGATGAAAGATGAAGAAACAGATATTGATGAACATATATGGATGTCTTTAAAAAATGCGATAATATTTGTTTCAGTTATTGAAAATAAAATATGTGAAATAGATGCTTTAAACAAGGAAAGATATAAAGAAAATAGTGAAGCATATATTCAGAAATTAGAAAATCTAGATAATGAGTATACATCTAGTATAGAAAATAGTGCTAAAGATACAATTCTTGTAGGAGATAGATTTCCGTTTAGGTATCTAGTTGATGATTATAATCTAAATTATTATGCTGCCTTTCTTGGATGTTCATCTGAGACTGAGGCAAGTTTTAACACAATTATATCTTTAGCTAAAAAGATTGATGAACTTAACTTATCAACAATTCTTATTACTGAAAGTTCTAACGGAAGAATTGCTGAAACTATAAAAGAAAACACAAGAGATAAAAATCAAAACATTTTAGTATTAAATTCTTTACAGTCAGCAACATCCAAAGATTATAAGAAAGGAAAAACTTATCTTTCAATAATGGTAGAAAACTTAGAAATATTGAAAGAAGCTCTTAAGTAGGCATAAATATGACGGAACTAATATGCAAAAATTTATCTATTGGCTATGACAATAGTATAGTTGTCGATAATTTATCGTTCGAAGTTAATAGTGGTGATTATTTAGCTATTGTTGGGGAAAATGGTGTCGGTAAATCTACACTAATTAAGACAATCTTAGGTTTGATTAAACCTATGTCTGGAGAAATTGAGTTTTCAAATGGACTCAAAAGAACTGACATTGGTTATCTACCTCAACAAACTAATATTCAAAAAGATTTTCCTGCTTCTGTTTTAGAGGTTGTGTTATCTGGGAACGTTTCCAAAATGGGATTTAGGCCATTTTATAATAATGAAGAAAAAGAAAAAGCTAGGAAATGCCTTGAAAAAATGGAATTAAGGGATATTGAGAAAAAATCTTATAGAGATCTATCTGGTGGTCAGCAACAAAGAGTTCTTCTTGCAAGAGCACTATGTGCTACAGAAAAGATATTGCTTCTTGATGAACCAGTCTCTAGTTTAGATCCAAAAGGTACTATAGATATGTATAGTATAATTAGAGAACTAAATAGTGCTGGCACAACAATCATTATGATTTCACATGATTTAAATTCGGCTATTAAAGACGCGAATAAAGTTCTTCATATAGGACATAATATATTCTTTGGTGAAAAGAATGAATATTTAAATAGTGAAATTGGAAAAAGGTTCATTGGAATGGAGATATAGGTTATGGGTGAAATATTTGAACAATTAATGACGTATCTTGAATTTCCTTTTGTCCGTTATGCATTTATTGTCGGTATATTGGTATCAATATGTGCATCATTATTAGGTGTTACTCTTGTCCTTAAAAGATTTTCATATATTGGTGATGGGCTTTCGCATGTGGCATTTGGTGCAATGGCTGTTGCAGCCATCGCAGGACTTACTAATAAAATGATAATTGCGATGCCTGTAACTATTATTGTTGCGATTCTTATTCTAAAAACTAAACAAAATAAAATGAGTGGTGATTCTCTTATCGCAATGATTTCTGTAGGGGCACTTGCCTTGGGTTATCTCTTGATGAATATATTTCCTTCATCTTCTAATATCAGTGCAGATGTTTGTACATCGCTATTTGGATCTACATTGATATTAACCTTATCAAAGACAGAAGTGTGGATATGTCTCGCACTATCTATTCTGATTCTTGTATTGTTTGTAGTATTTTATAATAAAATATTTGCGATTACATTTGACGAAAATTTCGCAACTGCAACAGGAACTAAAACAGGAATTTATAATTTAACCATTGCAATAATAATCGCTATAGTGGTTGTGCTTGCGATGAATCTTGTTGGATCGTTACTTATATCCGCACTTGTAATATTCCCTGCGCTTTCTTCAATGAGGGTATTTAATAATTTTAAATCTGTGACTATAAGTTCGATGATTGTATCAGTTGTTTGTGCTGTCGTCGGCTTAATAGCATCAATAATTTGGAGCACTCCTGTTGGGCCAACAATTGTTGTAGTGGATATTATAATATTTTTTATATTCTTCGCTGCTGGGCTTATTAAAAGAAAAGCAGTTCAATAAAATAAAGAGATAACGGATTAAAAATTCGTTATCTCTTTTGTTTTTATTTATTATATAGCTTTCTTGCGTATGAGACTGGTTCTTCTGTCACATAAACACCAAGTTTATTAAAGATCTTATAGTCATATTGATCTAAGATGACAGATGAATGTGCTTCACATCCTCTAAGTTTAGGCAGTTGTTTTAAAGCGATTTCAGCAAGAGGATTTGTACTAGCTTGAATAGCGAGAGCGATAAGCACCTCATCAGCGTGTATTCTTGGATTATGATTCTTTAAATCATTTATCTTAAGCATTCCAATAGGTTCAATGACACTTGGTGATATCAGCGGAATAGAATCATCTATTTTGCCAATAACTTTAAGAGCGTTTAAGAGAAGTGCTGCAGATGAATCAAATAATTCGCTTCTTCTTCCTGTGACAATTTTTCCTGAAGATAGTTCAATAGCCATTGAAGGATAACCACAAGATTGTGATTTTTTAAGACATGCTTCAACACATTTTCTATCATTAGTTGAAATGTTTAATTTGTTCATAAGCATCTCTTCTTTCATAACTGCATCATCAGAGAACTTGCCGTAGAAATTATTTTTCTTTGCTTGATAATATCTTCTAATGATTTCTTTCTTACAGGCTTTAACTACTAAATCATCATTTTGAATTGCGAATCCTATCATATTAACACCCATATCTGTTGGAGAGTTATATGGGCTCGATCCATATATTTTTTCAAATATAGCTTTAAGAAGTGGGAATGTTTCAACATCTCTATTATAATTTACTGCAAGCTTGTTGTAGGCTTCTAAGTGATATGGATCAATCATGTTTACATCACTTAAATCAACTGTAGCAGCTTCATATGCAAGATTGATTGGGTGGTTTAAAGGTAGGCTCCACACTGGAAATGTTTCAAATTTAGCATAACCAGCACGAACACCTCTTTTGTTTTCGTGATATAGTTGTGATAGACATGTAGCCATTTTTCCTGAACCAGGTCCTGGTGCAGTGACAACAACTAATGGTCTAGATGTTTCAATATATTCATTCTTGCCAAGACCATCTTCACTAACAGTTAGAGAAATGTTTTGAGGATAGCCATTGATTTTATAATGTTTATATACTTTTATATCATTTTTAACAAGTTTGTTTTCAAAAGCATCAACAAGTGGGGTTGATTGATAGAAAGATAATACTACACTTGATACATAGAAATCAGCGGCATGGAAAGCATCGATCAATCTTTCTACTTCTGATTCATAAGTGATTCCAAGATCGTTTCTTACTTTGTTTGAATTTATGTCGTTAGCGTTAACTGCTACAACTATTTCTATATCGTTTTTCATTCCTGAAAGCATTTTTATTTTACTATCAGGTTGGAAACCTGGAAGGACTCTAGATGCATGATAGTCATCAAATAGTTTACCTCCTATTTCCATATATAGTTTGTTTTCAAAAGAAGAAATCCTTTTCATAATTTCTTCTCTTTGTATCTTTAAATACAAATTATTATCAAACGCTTGTTTTGCCATAAACTTGTCCTCTAAAACGATAGTTTTTTTATAATATATATTCTAACTTGAAATGAAAAAATATCAATAGAAAATTTAAGTTTTTAATTAAAAATTAAATATATAAAAAATTCTCCAGTTATATTTTTGTTTGTTGGAGAATTTTTTTGCATTTTTATCTAAGTCTTTCAGTATCTTTAGTTTTAAGTCCGAGCCAAAGGCTAAATGCCGTTCTTCCACCTAATCTCATCTTGCCAAGTCTTTGTTCAGCACCTTCGACTATACAGCCAAAACCATCACCCGGTCTTGTCATATATGCAAAACGACATTTACTATGTGTTCCATTTACGAGTCCGTTTTGTGTTACTTCAAATCCTTTTTTCTTATATTCTTCAATCCATTTATCTAAGTCTTTTACAAAGAAACTTATGTGATGAAGACCGCCTGCAGGATTTAGTTTTAAGAATCTACTATAAATGTTGTCGATACCTGGCCCAACAGTTATGAGTTCTATTTCTGTTTTACCACAATATCCGATTGCCATATCATATCCAGGATCAGTAAATGGTTTTCCTTCAAAATATAATTCGCCTTGTGGTTCATTTACTGGTCTATACCATTTTTTGATGTTATAGACAGCACCATATTTGTCCATTCCTTCTTCCATATTAGGAACGACAAAACCTAGTTGATTAACCATTTTATATTTTTTCATATTATTTAGCCTCATTTATTGGTTCAATATCATTTTCATATCCAGCAAGCTTGTTTGCACGAATTAGCCAGCTTGAAAGTTTTGGGCTGATGCAGTCAGCGACTATTAGTAATCTTGAAGAAAATCTTGGCACAATGATCTCTGGTTTTTTCTTTATTACACATTTAACAGCGGCTTTTGCGACGATGATTGGATCATTTTTCTTAGAGATTTTAGGACAATCTACATGTTTGATTTGTGGAGTATCCATTCTTCCTGGGAAGATTACACCGATGTGTACGTTTGTTCCTCTAAGTTCTTGACGTAGAACTTGGAAGAAGCCATTCATTGCGAATTTACTAGCTACATATGCTGAATCAGGAGGTAGTCCAACTTTTCCATCAACTGAACATGTAGAAATAAATGAACCAGAATTCTTTTCTAAGAAATATGGGAGTATTGAATATAGACAGTTAAGTGAACCATAATAATTTACTTCCATTATTTTTCTTATTTGATCGATTCTTAAGTCTTTTGCAGCACATCTTAAATAGATTCCAGCATTAGAATGGAAGATATCGATAGATCCGAATTCTTCTATTGTTTTATTGATGGCATCTTTTATAGATTCTTGGTCTGTTACATCACCAATAAATACTAAAGCTTTTCTATTTAAAGCTTCAATCTCTTTTTTTACTTCTTCAAGTCTTTCTTTGTTTCTTGAAAATAATGCGACATTGGCGCCTTCTTTTGCAAACTCTATTGCGGTTACTCTACCGATCCCGCTTGAAGCACCAGTGATGAATACATTCTTATCTAATAATCTTTGTTTCATTTTCTCTCCTTTGCTACAGATATATTTTAAAGAAATGATTTGTTATAAACAAGAAAAGGTTATTCTCTATTATTTAGATAACCCATTATAGATTTCAAAAATGTATTAAATATAATAAAATCTTAAAAATATTGATATTTTTATTGTTTATCGTTTAAAAGATCTTTTCTTCTTTCTTTTGTCCTTTTGAAAGCTTCTTCTTTTCGCCATTTATCAATTTCTTGATGATTTCCTGATACAAGAACTTCAGGAACAGTCATTCCTAAAAAATCAAATGGTTTTGTATATTGTGGATATTCTAATAAATTATTTTCAAAAGAATCTATAGGTGCACTATCGTCATTATGTAGTACCCCTTTAATGAGTCTAGATACACTATCTATTATCACCATCGCAGGGATTTCGCCACCCGTTAGTACATAATCACCTATAGATATTTCTTCATCGACAAACGTTCTAATTCTTTCATCAAAGCCTTCATAATGTCCACATATTAGGATGATGTGTTCATAATTTACGAGTTCTTTTGCGACAGTTTGAGAATATTTTCTTCCTTGTGGTGTTAAAAGAATTTTATGAGCTTTTTCATATCCTTCTATGTCATGCAGACAATCATATATTGGAGGGCACATAAGAACCATTCCAGCACCACCACCATATGGTGAATCATCGACATTGTGATGTTTGAACTTTGAATAATCTCTAAAGTTGTGAAGTTTTACTGATATTAGATTGTTTTCGATTGCGCGCTTTAAAATAGAATCTTGTAAGATTCCTTCAAACATCTCTGGGAACAATGTTAAACAATCAAATTTAATCATAATAATCCTTCCATATCCGTTATATAGATTACTTTGTTTTCATCATCTATTGAATCGATAAATTCATCTAACAAAGGAACCATTTTTTCTTTTTCATCCTTTTCTAGTTTGATGATGAGATAGTCGCACTGTGGAAGAGCATCAATTCTTATTACTTTTCCTACGATATTGTTGAAGTATGAAACATTTAGATCTATGAGATCAGAATAGAAATGCTCATTCTCTTTTAATAGATTTTTATCTTTTTCTGCATATAATATCTTTGATAAATATGGCATTACATCATCGATTGATTCTAGCCCTTCAAATGACACTAACTCATAATTGAGCATCGATCTATGTGATTTTACCACAAGGGGTTTATAGCCTTTATTTGATTTTATATATAATGTGGCACCTACTTTAAATCTTTCATCCACAAAAGAGGAGTCAGTTTTGACTTTAACTTCTCCTTTGATTCCGTGTGTTTGTACGATTTTACCACAATCATTGTATTCCATTATATATACCTTATTTTAAAAATCTAATGTAGATGTTTCTTGTAATAGTTTATGTAATAAGTTTTTGAGCATTGACATTTCTTCTTGATATGTTGGTTCTTCTTTTCTGTGTTTAGATACATATCTAATCATGTGGACAGCATTTAGACATTCAATTTTTTTATTTACTTCATTAATTCTATTTTCATCATCTGTCTTAAGATATAGGCGAATAAATTTAGGCCATATTTTTGAATATACATCCTTGTCCATACCAAGGAAACTTTGTACCTTTTCTTCTGAAACTAAACCTAAACCAACATATGCAAAATATGTGTCTGTAAGATCGAATATTGGATGGCCATATGAAAGAGTATCCATATCTATCATAAGTGCTTCGTTATTTTGAAGCATAATATTGTTTGTGTGAAAGTCACAGTGAAGCATCTTAAGAGGAGCTGGAAGTGCTTTAATTAAAGATTCAACTTTTAGGTAATCTTCATTATCTAAATATTCTTTGGCAGATTGAATCCATTTTCCACCAATCTCAAGATTTGCGTTTGGCATATCAGTAGGTTTTACATCTGTGGAATGAATTATATGAATAAGTTCCACCATTTGTTCAACATATCTATCTAAATTTTCACTATATCTTGCGATAGCTTCAGACATAGATAAAGCATCTAATAACTCAAATACAGAACCGAATTTATCTCCCACCTTAACGACATCAAAAGAAATTGATGTAGGAACACCTAAAATGAATGCTTTTCTTGCGAGTTCTCTTTCTCTATTTATTTCATCTAAACAATCATTGTTTTTGTAAACTTTAATGATTGTATCAGCATTGTATTTATATACTGTGCCTTTTGCGCCCTTTCCGATGATTTCACATCCATCGACAGACATTTTTCTAAATGCTTTTTCAATCTTTATCATTTCTGAAAAACCAGTCATTTCAAAGATTTCATAGACTTCTGTGTTCGCATTTATTACTCTTAGTGTCGCTTCTTTCTTTCTTAATCTTAAGATTACTCTAAGACCCGCTGATGAAATATACTTAAGGTTTTCAGCATCTATTACGATACTTCCTTCTTTATATTTTTCTCTGATCTCTTGAATCTCTTTCTCAACAGCTTCAGCGTTTGTGGTTTCAAGTCTTTCGCCTAATACTAGATATAGGGTATCATCTTTAAATTCGTGTTTCATATTAGTTTGCACCTCTTATTTAATTTTCTTTTTTATAGTAAATATATTTTTATCTTCTTTGTATTCATAGCTTACGCTATCCATAGTTTTCTTAACCATGAAAATGCCAAGCCCACCGATTGATCTTTCTTCTGCGGATAATGTGATATCAGGATTAGCCTTAGAAAGAGGGTTAAATGGCATACCTGAATCAATAAATCTTATTGTTGCATATTCATCATCAATAAGTATGCCTACAGTTGCCTCTCCTTCTTTTCCGTTATAAGCATAATGAGCAATATTCACAAAGATTTCTTCTAAAGCAACCGATATTTGTGTCATAGCTTTCATAGATGCATCAGCTTTTTCTAATTCTTCTGTGATGAAATTAGTTACATTTTCCAGTTCGCTGTCATCAGCTTTAAATGTTCTTTCTATCATTGGGTTCTTATCTCCATAATATGTGACCATAAGCATTGTGATGTCATCAAATTGATCAGCCTCACCCTTAAAGTTATCAATGTCCGCTTTAATTCCAAGAAGAGTGTCTTTCATAGAATCATCTTTATGGTTATTTAGATATTCTTTTAATCTATCATCACCATATAATTCTTTTTTGGTATTGTTTGCCTCTACAACACCATCTGTATAAAGATATAATTTATCTCCTGGGTTTAAATCTAATTCATATGTTTTATATTTAAGCCCGTTCATTCCACCAAGAACTAGTCCTGGTCTAGAATTTACATATTCGAATCCGCTATCTTTACGATAAACAAGAGGCGGATTATGGCCAGCATTAGAATATGTGACATGGCCTGTCTTATAATCTAATATACCCATCCAACACGTCACAAACATACTTGCTTCATTGTTTTTGCAAAGTTCTTCGTTCGCTTCTGTGATGACATCAGCGACTGATTTTCCTGATTCAGCCATATTTTTGAGTAAAGTCTTAGATCTCATCATGAATAAAGCGGCAGGTATAC
Source organism: bacterium (assembly GCA_017960565.1). Lineage (GTDB taxonomy): Bacteria > Bacillota_I > Bacilli_A > Izemoplasmatales > UBA1188 > UBA1188. The sequence continues at coordinate 64,841 of JAGCYY010000006.1, forward strand.
CTTTGCCTGATACATCTGCGACTAGGAAGGCTACAGTTCTTTCACCTACCATATAGAAATCGTAGAAGTCCCCACCAACTTCTTTAGCGGTATCCATTGTTGCATAGATATCAAATTCATTCACGTTAGGGAATGGAGGGAAGATAGATGGAAGAGATGCATGTTGAATGTTTTTAGCGAGTGATAATTCATTATCTAGTCTCGCAGATTCTAGCTCTATATAATGTTTAAGTGTAGAAACGGTAGAATTAATATCATCAGAAAGCGAAGAAAATTCTTCGCTTGTATGAACATCTACAACTGTATCTAAATCTCCGTCGATGATTTTTGATAAACTATTGTTTACGTTTCTTATGTTGTTTACTACATATCTCTTAATCAAGAAATAAATATGGAAGAAGAATATTGCGAAGACAATAACTTCCATAAATGAATTTATATATGTAAGGGCGTCTCTTGTCGAAAAAGCTTCAGCTTCTGGCATAACTGCGACAATTAAGAAAGATGAAAGTCTTTTGAACATGACAAAAGATTCTTCTTTTCCTAAAGTTGTCCTAACACAGGTCATTTCTTCTTCTTTTTCCACTAGATTTAAGATATCTTCAAGCAGTTTTTCTTCCAGTACAACTTCTTTCTGAACATTTTGGTTTTCGTTGTTTAAGACAATATAATAACCTGTGGTTCCTATATGTCTTGACTCAACAAATTTTTCTACTGTGTTTTCAATATGATTATCAAATTTTTCTTTATCGTATCCTATTTGAATGAATTCTGTGTCATTAAGTTTTACAGCAGAATATTTTCTATAGATAGATGAATCCATTCCTATTGGCCCAAATTCTTGTACCATCTCTAACACATCGGATCTATCTAGAATATCCATAAACGCTCTTGATTGATCTGAATCTCGCATATTGAAACTTAAATTTTCAGGATGAGTACTTTTGGTGATAGTGCCATCAGCACTTATGACATTTATCTCAGTGATGTCAAATGTATCTTTTAAAGTGTTTAAATCTATTGCGTTGTTGAATCTATAGATGTTAACGATTTCGTGATTCTTAACTAATAAAGTTTCGCTTAATTCATCTTCATCAGAATTTTTAGTAATTTCATTTGATATATCATTTATGTTTGTGGTAAGAAGGTTTTCGTTCTCACGAGTTGCGGTGTTAGTTTCAAGAAAATACACGAAAGTTGTAGTCGCAAAATATGCAAGAACAATCGACACAAGCAGCCAGATTTGAACTTGTTCAGAGATTTTTTTAGGTCGTTTTTCGCTGTGTCTTATCCTAAATGACATGAAAGTAACGAGCGCGACTGAAAGCATTACGGCGATAGAATTTACTAAAACCATTGGTATAGTGCATATCTCAACGATTCTTATAGCTTCTAACGGATCGTTTAGATGAGTGACGAATATTAATGTCATATGCAAAACTTCCATAACGACACCTGTCGCAAAAGCGAGGCCTAATGAAGGTCTCTTGTTGTCGAACATATATTTTCTGAGTATTGCAGCATAGAATCCGGCAATTATTGTCGATACAGAGCAAGCGATTTGTGAATACGCCATATCACTTCTCCAAAGAACTGCCAAAAATCTTTCTACTCCACCGATCACTCCGGCTACTATTCCAGCTACAGGACCAAAGATTAGTCCAGCAGAAAGTGGCGCTGCATCTCTAACGTTTGCGCTTGCGCCACCAATTGGAACACCAAATTCTGTCCCAATAATGGCAATGCCACCAAAAAATATACCTATGATCACTTCTCTTGTGAATCTAGGTATGTTGTTGAAGTTTGTGTGTTTTATCAATTGATGAAAAGCACCAGATAAAAGAATTGGAGCTAAAGCACATAAAGATAACTGAAGTACTATTGAAAAATCTATCATCTATACTACCTCATTTATTCAATAGTTAAAATATCCGAAAACCCAGTCATATCAAATATTTCTTTAACGTCATCACAAACATTGATAACCTTCATGCAACCATTTGTGTTCATTTGTTTTTGAGACATAAGCATTACTCTAAGTCCTGCAGATGAAATATATTCTAATCCGTTAAAATCAAAAATAAGTTCTTTAGTGGTTGGAATAATTTCATTTAATTTAGATTCTAGTTCTGGAGAAGTTGTAGTATCTAATCTTCCAACTAAAATAACTGTCGATTTGTTTTCATCTCTTAGAATGTCGATTTGCATAAAAGTACCTCGATTGTTGATTTATATTCATATGATAACATAAATTATTTTTAAATTAAATATTAAAAATAAATTACCAACTTAGGAGTTTAAATCATTTAAATAAACAAACAAAAACACCTACTTTAAAAGAAAGTAAGTGTCTGTTTAAAATATTAATTGCGTTGTCTATTCTAGTGGTTCATCTTCTCTTCTCTTCATGAAGAGTCCATAACCAGCTAGGAATGGTCCTGTATGACAACCAGTAACAGGAGATGCAACTACATCTTCGTGGTTGCATTTAAGACCTAAACTTTGTTCAAGTTCTTTAAACATGTCTATGGATTTTTCTCCAGTATAGTTATGCCATAAAAGATAATCTTCTTCTTTTCTATCACCGATAATCTCTTTCATTTTTTCAATTGCCATAGTAGCGCCTTTCTTTAAACCAAAGGTTTGAGCAAACGCTTCTAAGACACCTTCTCTTGAAAAATGCATAACTGGGGTTATTTTTAATAATTTACCGGCAAAAGCTTTTCCGCCTTTTAATCTTCCATTATAGATTAAATAATCTAGTTTACCACAGACACCAATAAATTCTTGGTGAGCTATAGACCAATTTAATTCTTTGATGATGGTTTCTGTATCAACACCTTTATCAACTAGTTCTTTAGCTTGAACTGCAAGTAATCCTTCACCAAAACAAGTTGTTTTAGCGTCTATTACTGTAGTCTTTAAAACATCTTGGAATTCTTTGCTTACGAGTTGAATTGCGTTGAAGGTTCCACCAAGATAAGCGCTTAATGTGATTATTATAGCTTCAGTATAACCTCTATCAACTATTGATTGAAATTTCTTTCTTATAGATTCCATCGGTGGAATTGCGCTGTGAGGTAGATGTTCTTTAGGATTTTCTATAACTTCTAATGTTTTAAAGAAATCATAAGGATTTAAATCTAATCCTTCATAATAATCTTTGTCATTATAATTTACAATAATATGAAATTGTTCGATATCTAATTCTTGATATCTTTTTGGTGCATAACTGAGGCAACCTGTCGATGTACAACATACTATTCTTTTTTCTTCCATTTTAATGTCCTCCATCGCTATCTTAACACAAGTGTTAAAACTTTATATGATAATGTCATTCTCATATTAAGAGAAATGAATGTATCAAAGAATAGAAATGCAAATAATTGTTTTAACATCGGCTTTTTTGGCTTTTTTTAAGCAAAAAATATAAATTAAATGTTTAAAAGAATTAGTGCAGCAATTATTATTAATGCACCAATATAATCCTTAAATTTTAGTTTTTCTTTAAACATTATTACACCAAAGATTGTTACAACTAGGATAGAGCCTACACACAGTGTTGGATAAACAACTTGTGCTGGAATAGTTTCTAGTGCTTTTAGTGTTAAGAATGATGAAAAATAGTTTGGTATACCTATTATTAAACCAAATAATAGATCTGTTAAACCTATTTTTTCTCTTTTTATGATTAAGAGGATAAGTGAAAATATGAATGCAGAACCAAATATTGAAAGTAAGAAGAAACCATTTAGTTCTGGAATAGAGATATGTTTAAAGACGGTTGTCGAAGAATCACATATACCACTGAATAATAAAAATATAACTAGGAGTAGATATGCTGGGTTGAATGATTTTTTGTCTGAAAGAGGATTCTCGGTGTTTTCTATATCGTCTTTTTTCTTAAAATCAATGTTCATTATGATGATTGCGATGACTGATAAAACAATTCCAATTATCTTAAGTGGGGTTGGCAGTTCGTTAAAAAAGATCATCGTTACTATTACTGGAATGATTTTACCAAGTTTAGAAAAGATGTTTGATAAAATTACTCCGTTTTTTCTTATATTGAATTCATAAAAGAGAAATGTGACCAAAAAGAAAAAACCCATGATTATTCCATACCATAGTGGGAATGTATATTCTTCTTTCGGTATTGATTCCGATATATTTAAGAAAAATAATGAGCACAGTATGCAGGTAGCATAGTTTGCGAGAAACATCATTGTTTTGCTTTTCACGCGTCCATTTGAGAGTCTCATCGCAACAGTTATTACTGGTGCTGTCATTATTGCAAAAATTAGATAAACCATGTTTTAATCCCTGTTTATTTATTTAAAGATAGATTTTTAATAAATTCAGTTAAATTTTTGATATCATCTTCATTTGGACGATTTTTATTGATTCCTTTAAAACTTCCTTTTGTGTGGAATTCATCTTCAGATAGATTTATTCCAAGTTTTTTGGTGATGTTTTTCATCTGCGAATATGTTGATTTGATTAATGCTGCACTACTTATGTTAATTAATAGTTTTATTTTATCTTTGTTTCTATTTAAGAATTCTTTTACATTTTTATCTATTCCAGCATAATAAACGCTGTTTGCTAGAAACAAAATATCCACTTCTTCTATTAAATCATTTTCTATAGATAGTGCCTCTATTGATAGTTCATTTCCAACTGCCTCGGCAAGTTTTTTAGAATTTCCTGTTTTAGTATAATATCTAACCGCAATGTTCATAGTGTTCCTCTCTTTTTTATTTTTATCCTTTTTTATTATACAATAATAAAATATATTTCTTAACGATTATTTATAAATAAAAAACACTGATGAACGCATCAGTGTTTGAAATTATATGACAATAAACGTAAATTATTCTACTCCCTTGACTTCGATAATAATACTTCCTGATGAAGTATTTATTTCACATAAAGGCCCTGAAGTGTTTGGAACATCTTCTTTTCCGCTTGAAGCATGAGTTCTAAATGTTTTTGGTGTTAATAAATTACCTTTTACAGAACCTGATGATGTTTTAATATCTAACGTATAGGCATCGCTATCTTTGAATTTAATAGACCCTGATGAAGCTTTGACTTTTAGGTGTCCTAATAATATGTAGTCAGTAAAATCAATATGCCCTGATGAAACACTTATATCTGCGCTTTCGCCTCTTATATGTTCAAACTCAACATGACCAGATGAAACATCGATTGTGGTTGTCTTACTAAATGTGGTGTTTTTAGCATTTATACTTCCTGAAGATGTTTTAATTATTGAATCCCCATTCACAATGATTTTATCGATGTTGATGCTTCCTGATGAAGCTTTTAAATCCATGGATTCAAATTTTAAGTCACCGCCCATATTGATGCTTCCGCTGCTAACATTAATGGTTAATTTATTATATACATTTGTAGGTAGATATAGTGTAACGCTTAAACCACCGTTATATCCGAACATTTTTTCAAAAAATTGTAAGTTATCAATTTGTTTTATAACTAATGTATCTTCTGATATAGTAACCTCGTGATAAAGTTTTTCTTTTTCTACACATTTAATTGAACATTTATCATCTTCTGAAGCTTTTATTTCAATTTTAGATGAAAATGTTTTAATGTTGATGTTGGAAAATGCTTCATCTATAGTGTGTTCGTTTTCGATGGTTTCTACTTTATAAGAGCCGTCTGATGCAGCTTTTATAACTAAAGCACCACCAATGACCGCTAATATAATTGCAATAATTAATAAGCTAATAATCCATTTTTTCATAAACTTCTTAACTCCTTGTGACTATTTTCTTTTTAATTGACAAAGCAATTTTTTTAGAGAGTTTAATTGTAAATTTTGTTGAAGCTATACATGCAAATAATGTAAATATTGCTAAACTCAAAGATAAGATTGAATATCCGATATATATAGTTTCATAACCTAGTGATAAGTAACCGATTAAGAAATAGATACTCCCACCAATAAAACTTATTTCTAAAGAGTAAGCAACTATCACTAATACGAAGATAAGAATATAAGCAACTAGGCATAGAGTAAAACCTAGTATTATTAATGGTAGCCAAATTGGAAAACCTAATATTATTAATGCAATTTCTATTGGTTTAATATTTCTCTTAGGTATAACTTTCTCTTTAACAAGTTTTATGAATGGTGTGTCTTTAGCAATCTCAGATACTACTTCATCTACTGAACCTATTTCTTTTACTGCTTCCTCTTCTGTTTTCCCTTCTTCTATTTTGTCATCAATGATTTCACTATAAAACTCAATGCGATCTCTTATGTCTTCTTTTGGAAGACCACCAAGTCTATTTTCTAATTCTTTTAAAAATTTTTCTTTATTCATTGGTTTTCCTCCATAATAAATGAATAGACATCCATAAGTTCTTTCCATTCGTTCTTGAAATCTTCTATTCTTTTTAACCCTTTTTCTGTTATGTGGTAATATTTTCGGATTCTTCCGTCATGAATAATTGTCCTTACCACGAGCATATGAGTTTCTTCTAATCTTTTTAAGATGGTATAAAGTGTAGATTCAGATAGTTCTAAAACAGGTTTAACATCTTTGATGATTTTATAACCATATGAATCTTCGTTCTTTATAGCGGTTAAAACACAAACATCTAGAATTCCTCTTTTTAACTGAGCATCCATAAATACCTCGCCTTTCGTAATACATCATATCACGAGGTATTGTGTTTGTAAATTGTTTTTTAAAAGAAATTTAAGAAATTAAGATATATTATATGAATAATTGGTTAATAAAAAAGGCTTAAAAGCCTTTTTTTGATAAATCATTTACCACGAAACTGCACATTATTTTTAGCTTCTCACCACGAAACTGCAAACATTTTTGCTTGTTTTACCACGAAACTTCTTATATAAATAACAGAGTTTTAATGTAGAAAAGTCTTAATAATTAAAAATCAGCATATTTCGTGTTGAGCATTGTGCTGTTTAGTTAGGATCTTCTTTGATATAGATTATAGGATGTGTTTTCGGCGAACAGGACACATCACATGGTTGTATATCCATTTGACCATATCGCCGATGCTTTGTTGGAGTGAGCGTGGCGAATATCCGAAACAGAGTTCAGCTGCCTTTCGACTAAATTTTCCGTTCGATTTCAAAACCGCTATAGAATAAGGTGTAAAATAAAGTGGTTGTTGTTTTCTTAGACTTCTTTTTTCAATGAATGGAGCTGCAAATTTTGCTAAACAAAACGGGAGGTATAGTGGACTGCGATTGATTCCGGCTTCAGTTTTTGTTAAATTCAATAAATCACGTATAGTCGCATAATTGCCTGAGAGTATATATCCTCTTCCAGGCTCACCACATTTAGCACAAGAAATGATTCCTGCAGCAACATCTCTCACATCTACAAAATCATATCCTCCCTTTACAGCGAAGGGCATTTTACCAAAAAGATATGATATTAGCATATTTGTAATGCTACCTTTTCCAATATCACCAGGCCCTATGATTCCTGAAGGATAGACAACAGAAGCATTCAGCCCTCGTTTGGCAGCTTCAAAAACAAGCGAAGTTGCGATTGCCTTGCTTTTGGCATAATCTCCACGGACTTTTTCTGGTGAGAATACTACATCTTCATCCATAGTAACATTCTTCGGTTTTTCTGGTATAGCATGAACAGAACTAACATAAACAAGCTTTCCTACACTATATTTTTCACAATATCGGATGATGTTATTTGTTCCACCAACATTGATTCGATAAATGCGTTCACCAGGATGAGACGCTACTGAAACAATACCAGCGCAATGAATAACGCATGTGTGATTATCAGTATCCATAAAAAATTGTTTAAGAGAAGTTTCATCACAGATATCTCCCCAAACGATATTTACGCTTGAGGGCAAATTATTAACAAACGGATCATTCTTTAAAACTAGTGCAGTAACATTATTATTTTCTTTCATTAATTCATTAATGACTGCTCTACCAAGAAAACCCGTTGCTCCTGTAATCAAATATTTTTCAAACATAACTATAGCCCCCTTTCTCTATACATGTGTTGATTATCTTTCACAAGTATAGTATAGTTTAAGCGTAAATTACCTTCAACCATCAATGTTTGCTTAAAAGAAAGATAAACAACACCTGCCCATCAGGTGTTGAATAATAAGACAGAAAACGGAGAATTGTCATGAAAAAAAGTGATGCAAGAGTACGTTATACGAAACATATTCTAAAAGAATCTTTACTTAAACTATTAAGAGAAAGACCAGTCAACAAAATCACAGTTAAAGAAGTGTGTGAGCTAGCAGAATTAAATCGTGCAACATTCTATACACATTATAGCGACTGTTTTGCACTACTAGAGGCTATCGAACAAGAACTTATTGATGCGTTTGGAGAGTCGTTAAAGTATGTAAATTTCTTTGATGTCACAGCACTTATCGAAGCAATCTATATTATGGTAGAACAGCATGAAGACGCGTGTCGTGTTTTAGTTTTTAATGGAGCAAGTCCTTCTGTTCTTAGTCGTATGATAGATCTTGCTCACGATTCAAGCATCAATTACTGGAAAGAGCATCTAAACAACGCTACTGAAATAGACTTAGAAATGCTTTATACTCATCTTTCAAATGGTCTTATGAACATTGTTGTTGGGGGTTATGATAAATACCCACGTGAAGATGTTATTAAATTTGTAAACAAGATTGTTAGTGGCACGTTGTCGCTTTATATGTAAGTTATTATATTCAAAAATGCACCGCATCTCATTATTTGATGCGGTGCATTTTATTACTTTTGTTTCTTGGTAATATATTATAAATTACAGCTGTAAATATACGGTGGTGTATATTGTTATATCGCCGCCTATTTTCTGCATTTTATTTGATTAATTCATATTCATACAATTTATCTTTAATGTATTTATCAAAATAGGCGTCTGTTTTTTTTCTAAGTGCTTCTAGATAACTATTTAATTCAGGGTGATTATAGACCTTATTATCATTTTCGTCTTTATAGTATGTATTCAAATCGTCTGCTATTTGATACAATCCATAAGTATATTTAGAATTATACTCAGGAACTTTTTTTGCTTCACCAATCAGTCGGTTAAATAGATCTAACAATTGCCTCTCATCTTTATTCAAAGATAGGGTGGCTAATTTTTTTGAAGCAACTGTGTTTTCATCAAAGCATAACTCGTTTTTAATAATCGTAGGTTTGCCGTCAACGAGTAACTCTTGGCTTTTACATTTGTTATAATAATCTAAACATCCAAAAATAAAAGCACGTTTTAATAGTTCATTATCTTTTTCGTAGTCAAATCCCCTGTCTGTGCTGCAGCATATAAATTCGTTTTCCTTCCAATCCCTACAAAACATTAGATAATGCTTGATTGAAATAATAATCATTTTTTTATAATAATTATTCAATGTAACATAAAATCCGTGATTATCTGAAAATCTTAGTCGAACTAAGTTAAAATTTAGGTTTGGATTAGAAATCCCAAATCCTCTTCCAACAAAATACCCCAATATTTCATTATCATAATATGATCCTATTTCGTTTGGTTCAAAATTGCCATCTGTTTTACAAGAATATTTTATTTTAGCGTGTTCTCGTATTTTTTTATCAAATATTTTGGTAATTTCATTTGTGACTCTAGTAGCCGACATATCATCGGAATAGATTGCTAATTCGTTATTTATTTCTAAAGCCTCTAAAGATATTTCATCTATATTTTCATTCACATTTTCCCATAGTATACATGCAATCGCTGAAGGCGATGCATGAAAATATTTTTTATTAAACAAGAAGCCTTTTCGAAACCTCTTATTAATTAATTTATCTATTTTCCAGTACTTAATTGGACTGAATACAATATAACTGTCGTTTTCTTGCCTTAAATAATATTTAAAAGCTGACCATATAAATCTATTAGCAAGCTCGTTTGTTTTAGATATGCCGTTAATTTTCATTTGTTCCAAAACATATGAATTTATTTTTTTTCCTTCTGATTTTATACCAGTCATTCCACTTGTATCGTCACGATATGGCGGATTTTCATATAATATTATTGTACACTTCTCATCGTCAAGATATTTTTTTATAATAGGGTTATCCAAATATTCCTTTGACATAGCGTCAGCACATTTTACAAAGCCTCTATCATAAGTATCTTCCATTTCAATAGGGGGAATAATTGCTCTTACTTTTTCTCCTAACCGTTCACATAGAACTTTATACTCATAATATTCATATGTAGATAAAATACAGTGTGATAATTGTGCTTCAGAAAGAATAGATTCTAAATTTCCCGTACCAGCACATCTATCTAAAATAATATAATCATTCCCAATCGGAACCCTTGAAATTGCTATTTCCACCAACTCCTTTGCTTTGATGCAATAAGGAATAGGAGTATAGAAAGCGCCAAGATCTTTTTTATTTAATCTATCATTTAATTTATCCATTAGATATTTAAATTTTTCATTGCTTTTTTTCTTATATGGATTAATTAAACTTTTAAAGTGTCTAGGTTCGCGTATTTCACCCAAAGTTTTGCTTGAGGTATCATCATCGCCTAAAAAATCGCCTTTTGTAGCCTTTGGGTTTTCTCGATAATATCTTTCTGCCCATCCAACAATACAATTTTCATCCAAATCAATGGGTGTGTATTTTTCTTCTCTAAGTAGTGATAAAAGATTATATGCCCCTTCTTGGTAACTATAATCAATCTTGTTTGGGGTAGACTTTGCAATAAAGGCGTCATTATTTTTGCTTGCTGCACCATAATATACTTTATGTATTTCTTCAAAATAGTCTTTCGAATTAAATACATATGCACACCAATCATTTAAACTTATCAAAATGATGTTATAGGGAATAGATTCGCCTTTTATTCTCATTTTTGAAAGATATTTTATTGTTTGGAATAAGACTTTGTTGATATTAGAAATGTTTAATTTGAATTCTAAAATATTTCCTTTCCATACGCCGTCCGTATTATCTACTAAAACAGGATTGTTTCTCCAATCAATAGCGAATTTATCAAAAAAATCTATTTGTCCCTCTTTTTCTGTCAAATATACTTTCATACACTTGCTCCTTTTCAATATAAAAATTCGAAGTCTCAAATTGTATACATTTTGATTCCTCTTAAATTCTTCGAAAATCTAAATAAATTATATTATATTTTTCTCAAAATTGCCACACATTAGCAAATAAAACACACTTTTTTTCACACTTTATTAAATCTAAAAAATCATACATTGTTATACTTGACTGATACCTTTTTTTATTTATAAGATAATTTGATATAATCTTCGCTTTACTGATGTATATATAAAGTGGAGGTGATCATTATGATTTATGCATACATACGTGTATCAACTAAACATCAAAATATCGATAGACAATATTTAGAGATTAAAGAATTTGGAGTAGATGATAAATATATCTACATTGATAAAGAATCAGGAAAAGATTTTGATAGAACCAATTATCAAAAGCTAATTAGAAAAATAAAAAAAGACGACCTACTGATTGTTAAGTCAATAGATCGTCTAGGTAGGAATTATAAGATGATACTTGATGAGTGGTCTTATATAACTAAGATTAAAGAGGCTGATATTAAAGTATTAGATATGCCTTTACTTGATACTAGAATAGAAGGTAAAAATTTGGTTGGTAAATTCATATCAGATATAGTACTTCAGGTATTATCATTTGTTGCTGAAAATGAAAGGAACAATATTAGAGAAAGACAAGCTGAAGGAATAAGAATTGCAAAAGAAAAAGGTGTTAAGTTCGGTAGACCTAAAGCTACTCTTCCACCTAACACCAATGAAATATTAAATAGATATATAAACCACGAAATAACAAATACTGAAGCTGCTTCTATTATTGGAGTATCTAGAGGTACTTTTTTTAGATTAGTTAAAGAAAGAAATAAGACATTCGTATAAGCGTTATTCAAATATGCTCATTTATGATGCTATATTTCTGAATAAACAATATATAACCAAATAATAAAAACGCTAGTACTTTGGCAAAAGTCATCGTATTAGCGTTATTGTTTTGATGTAGTAAATGTTTTTAATATAATTTACAGCTGTAAATATACGGTGGTGTATATTGTTATACCACCGCCTATTTACTTTAGTTTAATAGTCAATGCTGATAGATGTCTCTAAGGTTCCTTCATTTGAAACAAATGAACCAACAGTAATTGTAACTCCAACATCTGTACCATCATACCATTTTAATGAAGATATGATATCGCCTTCTTTAAATAAATCTTTATCTTTTACAACGTAATTATAATCTTTATCGATATTATTGCTTCCATCAGCACATATTAAGTCGATCAATTTAAATCTAGCATCACCATTATTATATTTGGTTATTTCATTTATCTCTGAAATAATCCATAATTCGGTTCTACTTTTTAGTGTTGCGTTAATATGCCATACCATAATGCCAGGCACAGATGGTAATCCACATTCACGATTGCTCTTTAGTGCGTTAACTCCTGTTGGAGTATACAAAGCAATCATATAATATTCTTCGAAATATGATCCACCATTTGTTTTAGAAATAATAATTGTATCACCTGTTGCTTCAAAAGAACTTAATGTTGTTTCATAATCCATATTGACTACTACTGTTGGAGATGTCCAACCTAAAATTGCTTTTGAATAAGGGTCGTGGTCACCTTGGTTAGCGTGCATCATCGCAAATCTTCCAACACCGCCTGTAACACCGCCATCAGCAAAATCATAATAATCCGCAAGTCCAAGAGCGTGTCCTGTTTCATGAATTAAAGCTTCACAGTTGATATTAACTCGGAGTGAATTAACTTCATCAATCTCTAAAGAATCTAGATATTCTATATCAACAGGATCATCAAAGAATTCTATGCTCATCCAAAGATATCCATGAAGACTAGTATCATCAAACTCCTCATTGCTTTCTATATTATAATAATATGCCCACCACATATTTGATTGTTCAAAATCAAATGTGTCATAATATGGTGCTAAATATATTAAATATATACAATCAATGTTCCAGTCATTGTTTTGATCATATAATGAATAATCAATTAAATTATCATAATGCTTAACTGCATCTACTAAATATTTTTGCTCATCAACTCCAGATTTTCCTGAATATAAATTATATGCTGTATTTGTCTCATAGATATCTAGTACAGTTGCGTTTAAATTTAATTTACCATAAGATGCTTTTTGATAATATTCTTTTAATGAATACCAACCAGTGTTACCTTTAGTATCATTAAATGCTGTCTCTATTTTTTCTTTTATTTTTGTCTTACTACCATATTTTTCATAATTTGTGTTAGTAAATCCAATTGGAATAACTAAGATATTAACATCTCCTTCAGATGGTAATGATGGTTTTAAATAAATATCATCACCAAGTTCATCTAAAGATTGATATTTAACATTTTCTCTTATTTCTGGCAAATAGAACAATATATCAATATTTTTAGTATATTCATTATAAGATATAGCGATATTTGCCATACCATTTTTAGATGAATCATAATTAGATGCTTCTACGCTATATTCACCCTTTTCTAACAAGCTATAACTGCCATCTTCATCACGGAAATGAACAACCAAATCAGAAATCGCATCATTTAAACTTATTCCTCTTTCTGATATTGATTTATTTGAATAACTTAATAATAGTCCATATTCTAAATATATAGAACTTTGTTTTGTAAGCCTTGCTTGTAGTGAATCGGGACCGATTGAAATTGCGACATTCTTTAAATTGCAATCGACATTTGAGCTTAATTTTTCACACATCTGATTATAAAAAGCGACTTCGTCTTTTGAAACAAATAGTTCAAAATTATTGCCCGATCTATCGGTTAAGATTACAGTTTCAGCAGTAGTTAAATTAACTTTATTAAAAGAAACACCCTCTAAATTAACAATATCATTCCTATCATAAATATTAATTCTAGATAAATCTTGAATATCCCTATTTTTCATTGTAAGAGAGCCGAGTATACTGTAATCTTTTTTATCATCTACAATGATTCTATGAAGTCCATTAAGAATATCAATTTTTCCATAGATATTAATACACTGACCAACTTTTGCACCATATGGGAAACCAATTCCTTTGAATAATACCATGATAGCATTCTCTTGAGAAGTATCAGTTATCCATACCATATAGTCATTGTTAGGGGCAGGCATATAAGCTTTTACATATCCTGATAAATTAGAAACTTCTTCACCTTGAGATTTGTTATAACAATCGAGAATATAATCAGCTGGGAAACCATTTTCAGGTTCTCTTTCATATTCAGGTAGTGAAAGAGAAGTTATGCCTGTTTTAGTTAACCATAAATTATATACTAAATTATCATTGTAATCACCATCTTCAATGCTTGATGTTGCCTTAACAAATAGATTACCACTGATTATTTCTAGTTCGAAAGAATTAAAAGATTCTCTTTTCCAAACCTTTTGAATAATGCCATCTTTTGTACCCCAGTGCTCGCTATCTTGATCATAGAAAAAGCTTTTTCCTACTTTGTTTAATAACTCATCTTTGGCTTTATATTTATTTTCATCAATTTGTTCAAAATCTTTTTCATCAATAACATATTGATACTTACGCATATAACATTGATTCATCTCAATAAAAATATCAGAATCATCAATTGTTGAATACCAATTATTATTCCTTTTGTTTAAATATATCATTTCACTAGGGTCTTTAATTTCCCCATTATCCGGTTCATAATATATTTCTACAGTATATGAATAATAATCACCGGTTTCTTCATCTTTTTCATTATATATTTTCTTCCAATATCTAATATCTTCATATTTAGAAAATACTTGGTTATTTAATAATACATCATCACTGTACTGAGTTAATTCAGCAGTGTATGATGAAATATCCATTTGATTTATATAATAATTTAGACTGTTTTCTTTAGGAAAAAATTCGTTTTTCCATTCATCTTCAGTGCCCTTATAGTTTGGATGATACTTTATATATAATTCATATGGTGAAAGTTTATCGTTATCATCCTCTCTATAAGCTTTAATGCCGCTATCAATTTCATCAATGAACACATTACCATTATCACCTATTTTAAACACATGGTTTTCTTTTGCCAAAGGAAAAGTTAATGTGTGTCCATCACTAAAAGTGATTGTATAAATATCATTTTCTTCATCGCTCGAAGTCTTATTAACTTCTACTATTTCTAATTCGTTATTGCCATTATTTTTACATCCAACTAAGTTAAATGTGAAAATCAAGGCAATAAAAGCTAAAAATACTACTACAAAAAACATTTTTTTCATTTTAGTCACCAATTTAAATATTATATATTTATATGATACACATATTTATAATTATCGTAACATTTTTTAAGTTGTGTTTCAATACGAAATATAAGTGGATTAGAAAGTAATTGTTTATTTTTATGTTGATTCCTCTAGTTCATCATTTTATGATAAAACACTAAAAACTCTTTATGTTTTATTTCTGTGCTACCAACATCACAAACTCAAAGCAGTTTAAAAATACTAGGATAATTTACTAACTTCTAATTTATTTTAAAATGATTATATAAACTTCCATTTAATGTTTCTTGTTTCTGCTATATTGCATATCTTTTTAAGTTTATATTTTAAATATAAAGTAAATTGTTTTTATTCTAAATTTTATGTAAAATATTACATATAAAAAGGAGTTATTATGTTAGAAAAGTATATTAAAGCCGCACTAGGGCAAGAGGCATGCTCATTAGTTTTAAAAAATGCAAAATATGTTAATGTATTTACCCACAAAATATGTACAGGTGATATCGCTATTAAAGATGATAAGATTGTAGGAATTGGTACATATAGTGGAGAAGTTGAAATAGATTGTACAAATAAAATTGTAATTCCTGGTTTAATTGATGGACATGTTCATATTGAATCAAGCATGCTGACACCTGAAGGTTTTGCAGCACTAGTTCTTCCGCATGGAACTACTTCTGTTATTGCTGATCCACATGAAATAACTAATGTCTCTGGAATGGATGGCTTTAATTATATGGTTGAAGCTAGCAAGAATGTTCCAATGGATATTTATATGCAGCTTCCATCTTGTGTTCCTGCAACACCATTTGAAACAAGTGGTGCTATTTTGGATGGAAAGACTATTGAGGCTGAAATAAAGAGGGAATCTGCTTATGGACTAGGCGAATTTATGAATTATCCTGGAGTACTGTCTTGTGAAAGTGATGTACTAAGAAAAATTGAAGGTGCTTTAAGAGAAAATAAAATAATCGATGGTCATTCTCCGTTCTTAGTTGGAAAAGAATTAAATGCATATTTGTCATCTGGAATATCTACTTGTCATGAATCATGTTCAGTAGAGGAGATGCAAGAAAAGTTAGATAAGGGTATGTATACACACCTTCGTGTAGGTTCATATACAAAAGATTTAACTTTGGTTAAAGCGATTAATAACGATAATTATCACCGTGTTATTATGTGCACAGATGATAAACACTGTGCAGATATTTGTTATCAAGGGCACTTAGATGAAGCATTAAGAAAAGTTGTCAAAGCTGGACTTGATCCAATAACTGCGGTTACTATCGCGACTATCAACTGTGCTACTTGTTATAATTTAAAATATCGTGGAGGAATTGGGCCTGGATATTATGCTGATTTAGTAATTATAGATAACTTAAAAGATTTTAATGTATCTAAAGTTATTAAAGATGGCGCGGTTGTAGCTGAAAATGGAAAAGCATTATTTGATACAACAAAGAGATATTTACCAAAATCAGTATTAGATACTGTTCATATTAAAGACTTCACTAAAGATGATTTTAAGATTAGACTAAAAGGAACAAAAGCTAATGTCATGACCACAATTAGTGGTGGTGTAATGACAGGTTTAGAGGTATGTGATATCAAGACACAAGGTGATGATGTCGATATTAAAGGTACTGATATTTTAAAAATCATTGTAGTAGAACGCCATAAGATGACCGGAAATATCGGTAAGGGATTAATTAAAGGATATGGCTTTAAAGGTGGCGCAATGGGAATATCGGTTGCCCATGATTCACACAACATTATCCTAATTGGTGATGATAATGAAGCTCTTCTTAAAGCTTTAAATGTATTAAAAGAAAATGGTGGTGGGCTTGTGCTTGTCGAAAAGAATAAAAATAAGGTTTATTCACTACCACTAGAAATTGCTGGACTCATGTCTAATATAGATCCACTCGATTTAGTTGTTAAATCTCAAGCATTATTTGATAAAGCATATGAAATGGGAGTGACAAAAGATAAAGAAGCTTTCTTCTCTTTAATGTTCTTGTCTCTTGCGGTTATACCACATATAAGACTAGTTGATAAAGGATTAGTTGATGTATTCAAGTTCAGTTTCATACCACTAGATGCTGATGAATAAAAAAAGCAGTTGAACTGCTTTTTTCTTTCGGTCAAATGCTTTATCATAAAATCGGGATTTAAGTTAAATACTCTAACCTTAACTGTTATTACCGCTTATTATCTTTACCAAGAGATAGGCATGTCGTCAACCATATGCCAGTAATTACCTTCTTTTTGCGGAGGGTTTTCTGAATAATAATATACTTTAGTGTTTTCCGTGCTATAGGAAGAAGATAAAGAAAGTATCATTTTTTGGGTGGCTGCCGATAATTCAGACTCATCGCCGTTTATAAATATGCTATCTAAATTATCATTCTCTCTAAAAAGAAAATCTCCACAATAAACTAAATCTTTCCCTATAACAATTTGCTTTAAGGATAAACAAGAAGTAAATGCCGCTTCGCCAAGTCCGCGCAATCCATCGGGAATAAATATATTTTTAATTTCGTAACAGCCGTTAAAAGCGGCACTGGCTATACATTTACAATTTGTATTTACAAAATAAAAATCATATGGCCAATTTTCTTCGTATATGGGTCTTGCACACATCAAAACGATAAAGGGGTTTGTATCATTACCTAAATAGTTCAAACCACCATCTGCGTTGTACGTTACCGGAGAACTATGGAAGGCCTCTTTACCTATATGCAATATATTTTCATGAATAACCACAGTGGTCAGGCGATCACAATTATAGCACACGCGGGAACCTATGGTTTCTGTATTCTTTCCAAAATCGACTTTTACAAGCGACTGACAATATTCAAAAGCGGAATTTCCTACTTTTTTTATGGAATTAGGCAGAGTTATTTCTTCTATGCCGGAAGCTGCAAAAGCGGATGTATCTACTCTCTCAACACCTTCTTTTATCTCTACCGATTTTAGTTTTTCACAACCTCCAAAAGCCCATTCCGGTATACTTCTCACCGTAGAAGGAACAGTCACCGAGAGTAGATTTCGACAACCATAAAAGGCCGAATATCCTATTTCCTCTATACCTTCTGGAATGATAAGAGAAGTAATTTCTGTTTCTCTAAACGCATCATGCGCAATAACTTTTATAGGCAACCCTTTGTACTCGGCTGGTATTTTGATCTTTGTCGTCCGTCCAATGAATTTTTGTAGAGTATAACTCTTATTATCCTCATTTAATTCGAATTGGAAATCCGATGTGGAAGTTGCATTATCATAGAATACAAAAAATGGCACAATTAAAAGAGCCAAAATAATCACTGAGATAAGCGCTAACAACGATAACTTTTTCATTTTGCATTCCTCCATGACCATTTATTTTTTTTATTTATAATCTATAAGAAAACTTATAGGTCATCACACTTGGTGCGGATGACAAGACTTGAACTTGCACAGACAAAATATCTATTAGAACCTGAATCTAACGCGTTTACCAATTACGCCACATCCGCATATATTCATTATATCATATAGGAAAAGAATAGCTCTGAAATCAAAAAAAAAAAAACAGCGAACTGTTAGAGTCTTATGGTGGCTCAGGCCAGAATCGAACTGGCGACACATGGATTTTCAGTCCATTGCTCTACCAACTGAGCTACCGAGCCATTCATAAGTGGCGGTCCCGACGAGACTTGAACTCGCGATCTCCAGTGTGACAGACTGACATGTTAACCAACTACACCACAGGACCGTATATTTATTTGGTGGCGGGGGAAGGATTTGAACCTACGACCTCCGGGTTATGAGCCCGACGAGCTACCAGCTGCTCCACCCCGCGATATTAATAAGATTGGCGGAGAAAGAGGGATTCGAACCCCCGCGGGACTTTCATCCCCTGTCGGTTTTCAAGACCGATCCCTTCAACCAGGCTTGGGTATTTCTCCGTAATTATTAAATTGGTGGACCCAGAAGGACTCGAACCTACGACCACCCGGTTATGAGCCGGAAGCTCTAACCAACTGAGCTATGGGTCCATAAATATGGTAGCGGCGGTGGGGATCGAACCTACAACCTTGCGGGTATGAACCGCACGCTCTAGCCAATTGAGCTACGCCGCCAGGTTATCTTTATAAAAAAAATAATGGTGGAGCATAACGGGATCGAACCGATGACCTCCTGCTTGCAAGGCAGGCGCTCTCCCAGCTGAGCTAATGCCCCGATTGTTTGGTACCCAAGGCCGGACTTGAACCGGCACGTCATTGCTGACAATGGATTTTAAATCCATCGCGTCTACCTATTCCGCCACTCAGGCATCTAGAGACTGGTGACTCGCTGGAGATTCGAACTCCAGACCCCTTGATTAAAAGTCAAGTGCTCTACCGGCTGAGCTAGCGAGTCTTAAGAGGTGGTGCCGAAAGTAGGAATTGAACCCACAACCTACTGATTACAAGTCAGTTGCTCTGCCAGATTGCGCTATTTCGGCACTTATTCTCATGGTGGGAGATGACGGGCTCGAACCGCCGACCCTCTGCTTGTAAGGCAGATGCTCTCCCAGCTGAGCTAATCTCCCATATATTTGCTCGGTTTGGTGGGCCAGGATGGACTTGAACCATCGACCTCTGCCTTATCAGAGCAGCGCTCTAACCAACTGAGCTATTGGCCCGAGAAGTTTCCTCATAAAACCGCGCTTTATTATTTTACTTTAAGTTAATGCTTTTGTCAATTGTTTTTTTGCATATGTTTTCTTTAATTAAAGAAATGTCATAAAACATAGTTTTATTTATTCTTGTGAAGTCTTATTGGATATGTTTTTGGTGTTTCTTTAATTTTTTCAATTACGATAATTTCGTAATTTCTATCTAAAACTTGGTATTTTATCTCATCTTTTACTTCTGCACCTATCTTTTTGAGAAGAGTTTTAGCTTCTTGGAGTTCATAAGATGCCCTTCTTTGACCTTTCATCGCAATAAGTTTTCCACCTATTTTTAAAAAAGGTATTGTGTATGGAAGTTGCTCAAGAATGGTTGAGACAGCCCTCGTTGTGACATAGTCATATGTGTCAAGTTTTGTAAAATCTTCAGCTCTCATATGATTGACATCTATGTTGCTTAATTTTAAGGTATTTACTATAGATTTTATAAAATCAACTTTTTTCTTTGTCGCTTCTATGATAGATATATTCATATTCTCATTCACAATTTTTAGTGGCAATGCTGGAAAACCAGGTCCTGAGCCAATGTCTAGTAGTTTTATATCTTTTTTTGTTAGATCAATGGCTTTCATTACCATTAATGAATCATAGAAATGAAAATAATATACTGATTCTTCGTCTATCAACCTTGTCAGGTTTGTGGTTTTGTTTGCTTCAACTAAAAGTGAAAAGAAAGAATCAAAATTCTTTATCATCTCTTCTGTTAAGTTGATTCCTTCTTTTTTTAAATCTTCAATAAACGTTTTCAATGTAACATTACCTTTTTGCTTTAATATATGTTAAGAGTATTGCGACATCAGCAGGATTTACCCCACTGATTCTATTTGCTTGACCAATTGAAGTTGGGTTTACAATTTTTAATTTTTCTTTTGCTTCACTTGCAAGATTATGAATGTCATCATAATTAATATCTTCTGGAATTTTTAGTGCTTCAACACGTTTTAGTTCTTGTGCTTCTTTTTGTGCTTTTTTGATGTATCCTTCATATTTGATATCTACATCTATCTGTCTTATTAGTTTATCATCAATTGCTATGTCTTTTTTTAAAACTAAAAAAGCTTTTTTGTAGTCATAATCTGGTCTTTTAATTAAATTATACAAAGATTCTTTGTTTGAGATTGTTGAAAGACCTAAGCTAATACATATTTCATTTTGTTCTTTTGTCCCTATAATATATTCGCCTTTTAGTCTTTCTTTTTCTTCTTCAATTGTTTTTTGGCTTATTAAGAATTCATTATAGTCTTCGTCACTTATTAGACCAATTTCGTGACCATATGGCATTAATCTTGTGTAAGCATTGTCGTTTCTAAGTAGTAATCTATGTTCCGCTCTCGATGTCAACATTCTATATGGTTCTTCCGTCCCTTTTGTCACAAGATCATCAATTAGAACACCTATATATGCTTCATCTCTTCTTAAGATAAAAGGTGGAAGAGAGTCTAGCTTTCGAGCTGCATTGATGCCAGCCATAAGACCTTGGCAAGCAGCTTCTTCATAGCCGCTTGTGCCGTTGATTTGACCAGCTGTATAAAGATTTTCAATGATTTTTGTCTCTAATGTTCTTTTGATTTGTAATGGATTTATGGCATCATATTCAATAGCGTATGCATATTCCATTATAACGGCATTTTCAAGACCTGGGAGACTTTTTATCATCTCATCTTGAATATCTTCGGGCATTGATGTTGAAAAACCTTGAAGGTACATTTTATGAGAATTAGGAGAGACGGGTTCAATAAATATTTGATGTCTTTCTTTGTCTTTAAATCTTACTAATTTTGTTTCAATTGATGGACAATATCTTGGTCCTACACCTGTGATTTCGCCACCATATAGTGCTGATTTTTCAAGATTATCAAGAATAATTTTGTGTGTTTCTTTGGTTGTATGAATGAGATAACATGGTATTTGTTTATCAAGAGGGAGAAAGTTTTTGGTTTTATATGAAAAACCTTCATTGTCCCTATCTCCGTTTTGAATAATCATATTAGAATAATCTATAGATGTATCGAGAATTCTCGCAGGAGTACCGGTTTTTAATCGCATTATTTCAAAACCTAATTCTTTTAGTGAATTAGATAAAGATTTATATGTTTTCTGCCCCTCAGGCCCAGAAAAAACCTCGTTACTTCCCTTAAAACAAACCGAATTTAGATATGTGCCTGTAGTTAAAACGACAGCGTCACATAGAAATAATCTTCCATCTTCTAAATCTAATCCTTTTATTTTTTTGTCTTCTGTGAGAATGCTTCTAACATAGCCTTCTATAAAATCTAGATTTTCTTGATTCAATATAACTTTTAACATCTCTTCATGATATTTATATTTATCTGATTGACATCTAAGTGCTTGAACAGCTGGACCATTTGACCCATTTAGTAATCTCATTTGAAGATATGATCTATCCGCAATTACTCCCATCTCTCCGCCAAGAGCGTCTATTTCTTTTACCAAAATACCCTTCGCTGGTCCACCGATCGAAGGGTTACAAGGCATTGAGGCTATATAGTCTTTATTTCCTGATATTAATAGTGTTTTCTTTTTTAATCTTGCAAGAGAAAGGGCAGCTTCACATCCAGCATGGCCTCCTCCTACAACTATTGCATCGTATTTCATATTCTATTTTAACCACATTAACTATATCATAAAAAGGATTTATTTGTGAATTTTTGAAATAGAAAAATAATATTTATATTATAATATTATTAGATGGGGGTTTATTTTTTATGAAAGCCAAAATTTTAATTATTGAAGATGAGATGAAATATGCTTATATTCTTGAAAGATTCTTTACATCTGATGACTATGAAGTTACTATCGCTTTTGATGGAATGAGTGGTCTTCAAAAATTTAAAGAAACAGACCCAGATATTATTTGCCTAGATATTATGCTTCCTAAAATGGATGGATGGGAAGTAGCTAAAAGGATTAGAGAAGTATCTAATGTTCCAATTATTATGATGAGTGCTCTATCAGAAGATGGGGATATTTTAAAAGGTTATGGCTTGCATGTAGACGATTATGTTACAAAACCATTTAGAACTCCTATTTTACTCGCAAAAGTAAACAACATCCTCGAAAGACGTAGACAACTTCAGGAACAATCTCGTGCTAGCTTACTTCAAGGGGTTGATGAAAACAAAGATTTAACCGCTGGCAAGATTAGACTAGTAAGAAAGAATATGCAGTGCTATATTAACGATGAAATAGTTAAAATCACAAAGACAGAATATAAATTACTAGAATACCTAATGGAAAATCGCGGAAAGAATTGTACAAGGGAATCATTATTCCACACTTTCTGGGAAGGAAGAGATATTGACGATAGAATCATCGATACATATATCAAAAAACTTAGAAAATTAGTGGCTAATGGTGAGTGTGAAATTATCACTGCATTCGGTATAGGATATAGATTTGAAGAGAGAAAATAAACTCAATGATAGAATAATAAAAACATCTTTCCAAACACAATTATTTTTAATTGTGCTTCTTTGTTTTATTCTTTTTGTAGTCATAGACTATGTAATAATTGAGTACTCTTTTAGAAATAGATATATTAAATCAAAAGTTGAAAGTGTAAGCGAAGATGTTATATTCCTTTCTTCTTCTTTGAATGAAGGGAATAAATCTATACTAGAAGTTCTAGAAAATTTTACTGAAGAAAAAGGCTATATTACTGTCATTGTTAATTCTAAATCAGGAACATTTTCCCTCACAGACTATGAATATTCTGCTTATAAAATCAGAGTCCAGTGTGAATCCGAAATATACGATCTTTATATTCCGGAATATAATATAATCTTAAAAGAGAACGATGTTATAGATATCGACATAGAGATTCAAGAAAAAGATAATATACATATCGTTAGAAATCTATCGATGGGAGGCACTGAATATATAAGTTCAAGTAATAAAGAAGGTCTTATCCATCTAACCTCAGCAACTGTGATAGGATGTGAAATACCAAAGAACTTAAATTATCTCTATCGAAACAATAAGATTGTCACAAGGAGTGTAGAATTACTAAACACAAAAATCAAAGATTTTAGTGATGTTAAAACAAACACTTCTTCTTATTCTTCTTATTATCTAGATCGATCAAATGGTTATTTATTATCTTTATATAAACCTAATAGTTTTGAAGATGTCAGTGATTTTGTCTTCGTTATTTCTTCGTTTATTGAAACAGATACTCTCTTGTCTATAGTTTCTTCTTATTATGGTTATATAGTCCTTGGATCTATCATAATTGCGGTTGGAATCGCTCTATTTATTTCAAGAGCTTTCTCTAATCCATTAAAAACATTAGAAAAAGAGATGAAAAATCTAGCATCTGGCAATTATGAACAATCAGAACATGTCTTTAAAAATGTGGAAATGGTTTCTTTACAAAACACCATAAACGAAGTTAAAAAAGATACAGAAGCTAATGTTTCTGATATTGAAAATCAAAAAAAGTCATTAGAGAAACTTAATCAAGAGTTACTTAAAGAGGAGGAACTTAGAAAATCGTTTATCGCAAGACTTTCACACGAACTTAAAACGCCTCTAATGGTAATAAGCGCAACAACTGAAGCAATGATGAGTAGGCTCATTCCGGAAAATGAAATCGATAATGAATATAATAATATCCTTACTGAAGTAGATAAAACGACAGGAATAATTAAAGA
The DNA here is from genome assembly GCA_017960565.1 of bacterium. Lineage (GTDB taxonomy): Bacteria > Bacillota_I > Bacilli_A > Izemoplasmatales > UBA1188 > UBA1188. Next base: position 89,582 of record JAGCYY010000006.1, read on the forward strand.
CATTATCAATACATACAGAAATTCTACTACTGAAATGAAACTTAATTCTTCTAGATTTAAGTTGAATGATTTAGTAGAAAATATTCTTCATGAAACGCTACCGATTGCACAAAACAAAAAACTAAAAGTTAAATTGAATATCAAAACACCTGTGTTTATATTCGCTGATGAAGAACTAATTGCGCAAGTTGTATCTAATTTTATAACTAATGCATTTAAATATACCTCTGATAGAAATATAGTTGAAATAAATATCTTAGATCAAAAGACAAGCGTTACATTTGAAGTCATCAATCATGGTTCTAAAATCAACGATGAAAATCTCGAGAAAATATGGCTTCCTTTCTTTAGAGAAAATGAAAACATTGATAGCACATCTACCGGTATGGGGTTATATATTGTAAAAAGCATTTTAGATGCGCATAAGTATGAATATAGCGTTTCAAATATTGAAGGTGCAGTTAGATCATACTTCAAAGTAACAAAATAAAATATTTCTTGCATTAATCACTTCTTCTTGATAAAATATCTATGCACGAACTTTCTATGGACTAAAGTCCATGGCGGAAGGAGTTAAAAATGAAGGAAAGAATTCATCCTAAATATTACGAGGCTACAGTAACATGCGTAACATGTGGTTCAGTATTTAAAACTGGTTCAACTAGACCAGAAATTAAAGTTGATACATGTTCTAATTGTCATGCTTTCTACACAGGCAAACAAGTATTCACTCAAGCAGCTGGTAGAATTGATAAATTCAATAAACGTTACGGTCTCAAAAAAGAACAAGAATAAAAATATAAACAAGTCTACTGGTTGTGGACTTGTTTTATTTTATTATCTTGAAAATTATATTCTTAAATGATAATCTATTATATGGTATTTCGGAGGTTTTTTAGAATGAAAAAATTTGGTTCTATCGAAGTTATTTGTGGTCCGATGTTCGCTGGTAAAACAGAGGAATTATTGAGAAGGATAAGAAGACTTGAATATGCTCACAAACACGTTGTTCTTTTTAAGCCATTAATAGATGATAGGTATGAGAAATCATATATTGTAAGCCATAACCATAATAAAGCGATGTGTGTTGCAATAAAAACTTCTAATGAAATGCTTAAATATGTAAAGGATGATGTAGATGCTGTCGTTATTGATGAATTTCAATTCTTAGATGATGATGCGGTTGATATTGCAATCAGTTTTTCAAGAAGAGGAATACGAGTTATTGCATCAGGACTAGATAGAGACTTTAGAGATGAACCATTCAATAATATGCCAAGATTACTTGCACATGCTGACCTTGTCACAAAGCTGACAGCTATTTGTGTTAAATGCGGTGAACCAGCTACATGTACACAAAGAATGATAGATGGTAAGCCTGCCCCTTACAACAATCCACAAATTCTAGTTGGAGCAAGCGAGTCTTATGAAGCACGTTGTGCAACATGCCATGAAGTTCCAGGAAAGATATATAAATATGAATAATCTATATATGAATGAAGCCTTAAATGAAGCTAAAAAAGCGTATGCATTAGATGAAGTTCCAGTGGGCGCAATTATTGTACTAGATGGTAAAATTATCGGAAGAGGATATAACGAAAGGATAAGGGATAATCGTATTTCTTCTCACGCTGAAATAAAAGCGATTGAAGATGCTGAAAAAACACTTGGAAGACTCAACTTAGAAGGCGCAGAAATATATGTGACACTTGAACCTTGCCCAATGTGTTCCTTTGCGATAATGGAATCACATATATCAAAACTCTACTATGGAGCAAAAGATGAAAAACGAGGAGCGATTTCAAATCTCGATATATTCAATAAAAAATTAGGTTCAAAAGTTGAAGTTTATGGTAATATATTAGATGAGGAAAGCAGCGAATTGCTTAAGTCTTTCTTTAAAGAAAAGAGGTAATCTCTTATGAAGAATCCTTGCTCAAGGTGTATTGAGTGAATTAGGTCAGGTCTTGACGGAAGCAGCCTTAAGGTCGGTCGTCTGTGGGTAGGGATTCTTGATAAGAGATTATTTTTTATAACAAAAACAACAGGGTTTTACCTGTTGTTTTCATTAATGTTCTCTTTTTCTTCTTTTCTCTTTCTTGATCTTTTAAATACAAAACCAAGAGCGATGTAGAAAGGTGGAATAAGAATGATGGATGCAACTAGATTAGATAATGTCCTAAGCCAGCCTGATGGATCTGAATCTAAACTAAATATAATCATTGCCAGATACCAAATCAATAAAGTAAATAGATATGTTAGAACGAATCTCAATATAAATGCTAGAAATGCTTCTAAAAATGTTTTGGTATCATTATTTCTTTCATTATATGTAAATCTTGCGTTTGCAAAATATGAAAATAATGAAGCAATTAGAAAAGCTAATAGTGTAGATGTACCCATAGATATGTAATACATTATACCAGCATCTTTGGTTGATATATCGGTTGTACTAGATATATCAAATATATATATCATGCCCTTCATTACTGCAAAATTGATTACTGTGTTTATAACACCAATGACACAAAATATTAGAAAGTTTTTTGTGAAGAATTTTTCTTTAATAAATTTAAACATCTTTTTCACCAAGTGATGATTCTTCTATAAAGTATAGAGGTCTCTTCATCGCTTCTTTTCTTGTTGAATAGAGGACATATAATACGAAATATAGACTAATATTTGTGACGAACATTAAAATAGATAATATTAATAAAATAATAAATGTATCTACTGAATTAAATATTCCAAAAATTTCAAGAACCACAGTTGTGATAATCGATAAGAAACTAATTATAGATGCAACAACAGGGACAACCAAGAAAAAACTTGAAAATTCATTTAATCCTGAAATACCGTATTTAAATAATTTCTTAAAATTCCATTTTGATTTGCCTTTAGTTCTATCAACATATTCAAACTCTAAACAGTATTTTTTATATCCTACAAAAGAAAGAAGCCCTTTCATAAATCTAAATTCGTCTGGCATCTCTACAAATGCTTTAACAACTTGTTTATCAACCATCATAAAATCTTTTGTAGATTGTTCAATAGGGACATCTGCATGTTTATTGAAGAATGAATAGAACATTCTTGCCCATAGTTTTCTTCCAAAACCTTCTTTTTTTCTTGAATTTTGTTTTGTATAGATTATCTTATATCCTTCGTTGTATTTTGATACCATCTCACTAATTAGATATGGTGGGTGTTGAAGGTCTGCATCTATAATTATCACAGCATCAAAATCAAGAGATTCTTTTAACCCAGCATACATAGCGTTTTCTTTACCAAAATTTCTTGAAAATGAAATATAGTTTATTTTTGGATCTTTCTCTCTTAGTTCCTTGATTTTATTTAATGTTCCATCTTTTGAACCATCATCAACAAATAGATATTCATATTCAAACCCACTAGATTTGAGATATGGTTCAACGTTGTTATAAAAATCATTTATGCAATCTTCTTCATTGTAAGCTGGAATTATTACTCTCAAGTTTAGCATTTTCTTTGCCTCCTTTTTTCTTAATTAATAACGATATAGATACTATTCCTAGATAGAATATAATAGAAGCTATAGATACTATTGCACCTAATTTTAAACCATTTGGAATAAATTGTAATGTTATATCGTTTGATTGAATATTTTTTGGAACAACAAGTCCAATAAAGCCACCATTTACTTTAATTATATCCTCAACTTCTCCAGATACTACCTTCCATTCGCTAGAATATGCGGTAGGAATCATAATCATATCATAGCCTTCTTCTTGTTCTTTTGTATATGATATATTGATTTTTGATCTCTTTGTAGAGATTTTTTTGTTTTGGTATGAGTCTTGATATGTTTCGTTTAATGAATATGATAATAATTTTATTGTTGGTGGAGTAGCAAGATTATATATTTCGTTTGTTTTTATAATGTATATATTGACTAATCTTCTATCTATCGTCATTTCACTACTTGCTGACTCAATACTTCCATCATCATATTCAAATAGCACTGTGTCGAATGGCAAGCTCTTAGTCCCAGAATCTCTTAATACTACACTTATTATTTTGTTATCATATTCTTTGTCGACACGAAATCTAAGTGCCGCAGATAAGCCGTCGTTTGCTGGGATTTCGCGACCATTTTCATAGTTATTTACTTCCTTAATTGATGGGAATATTCCTTCTACTGTATATGATAGAGTAGGAACAGGTGATAAAGTGGTAGTTCCTTCTTCTGCAAGAACATATAAACTTTTTGGTTTTAGTTCATATTTGTTATCGCTACCATAGACAGGTATATGGAATGTTGAACCATTTTTGCTTCCGACATGTTCTCTTGTTATATATCGTTGTTCTAAGTTCTCAAATTCTAAGAACATATTGTTGTTTTCTGTTAATTCTTCAACTCTATTTGAAAAGCTAAATATATTTATAGCATAGCTTCTGGAAGTTATTTCATCATCATCGGTAAAGTTATATTTATAATATAGTTTATCGTTTATGTTTACAATTTCTTTGTTGTAAGCAGAGATAGATTGTTGTTGTTTATAGATTGTTGTTGTGCTGATTTCTTCTACTGCTTCACCAATTTTATTTGTTAAGTTATATCCTTGTAGTTTATCTAATAATTCATCGTCAACAACAGCTACATTGGTTAATTCTTTTTCTTTTGATACTTCATTAAGTGATTTGGTCACTTTTTTGAAATTATCAAAGCTTGTATACTCATCATAAACTAAGAATTCTTGATAATCTTTGAATTTTAATAAAATGTAATCATCGTTTTTAGTGACAAGATCAAAAATGTTTTCATCATAATTTGCAAAAGATGATTCATTTGTCGCAACAACATATTTATATCCTAAAAAAACATTTAAATAATAAGAATATGTATTTAAGGCTTTTTTAGATGCCTGTCCTTCGTTTTTAATATCAAATATTAATTCAACAACTTCATCTGTGCCAGCATATATGAATGAATGGAATATATCAGAGTTGGCACCTGTCGGTATTAAACTTGATGTGTTTGTCCTTAAAATGTTTGGTATAGATGAATCTACATATATCTTATATATAGCTGGTTCGTCTATATTCTGTTCTAAAAAATTTGATAATTTATATGAATTTACAAAAGTCGTTTCTTTTCCTTCGTTGATCACACTTGCACCAAAAGAGAAACACCCGCTTAAAACCACTTCTATTCCAAGAACAATTCCAAATACCACTTTCTTATTATTTAGAATCGCGAAAGTATTTATAATCATAATTGCGAGAATTAAGATAGATAGATATTGTTGGCCAACCTGGACATTGATATCAAATAGATCAGCATCAGAACCAAAATTTTTAGACCATATCTCATTAGATACCTTACCATAATCTATTAGAAGCATGGTTGCGATTAAGGCTATTATCAGTATTGTCGATATGATTATTAAGATTGTTTTAAGTTTTTTATGCTTTTCTTCTTTTTTCTTTGCCTTAATATTTAATACGATACAAGACAAGAAAAGAATAAAGAGAGCTAATATTGTTAAATAGAATAGATTGTTTATAAATTTTATGACTTCAGGATTTATTGATGATGAGATAGCGATTGCCCTTGTTTTTGCGAGGTGATGATAAGCTCCAAATATTCCAAAGAACAAAAGAACTAATAATCCTATTATTGTTGGCTTTTCATTGAGGTTATATAGTCCGTTTTCGTTTACTGCATAAGCACTCGCAAGTAGAATTGGAATTGTCACAACGTTAAACCATCTAGTATATAAAACGTCTAGACTTCCAGATAAAATATATGAAAAGAAAGGAAGCCACATCATAAATATAGAAAGCAGGATAACTGCTTTATAAACGTTGCTTCTTCTATCTTTCATCGACCATATATATGTTGATAAAACAAGACCTATTCCAGTTACATAAAGCGATATATGTTCGATTAAATAGCTACTTTGATATCCATAAAACGATGATGGATAGAGTGGTGTGAATGTTGTAGTCATAACCCTATAATATTCTTCAACATTAAAGAAAGAAGGTAGTACTAATATATCACCAACATAACGCCTTACAGAAACTGATTTATATAGATATCTTAACTGGACAAATGAATCTTGAATTATGCTATAACTATGCATAAAGCCTTTAGGCGTTGTAAAAAGCCTAAAGACAGCTTTAGCGCTGCAAACAATGAAAGTTATAAACACATCTATATATGTTTCAAACATAATGAATAGTGACTTTAAGCTACCGCCACCAGCTACTTCTCTTGAGGTTGATTGAAGCACAAATTCAATGCTTGGGAAAAACACAACAAATGCCATAAGAAGGCCGAGAACGATTAAAAGAACATATGTAATTAGTTTTAAAACTGATTTAAATATATTTCTCTTTTCCATCAAAAGCATAAACAAAAGAGAAAAAGCCATAAAGGCAAAGACAGTATAAGCTAGGTAATAATTATAGAATACTAGAAGCATTGAATATAGTGGAACAAAGTACCATTTCCCTTTTAGGAAATAATGACCAATAATAAGAGAAAAAGGAAGATAAAATGCTAAACTAGTAAAACTTGGAAAACAAGAAAAGCATGTTATTCCGGAAGATGAAAAATATAATAATCCAATTAAGAAAGATGTTTTTGGTTTATATCCTTTTACTGCTAAATATGCACCTATAGCTACAGCACCAGCAATAAGCTTTACTATTTCTATAATACTCATTGCAATTTCGGTATTCATCAAAAATGACAGAATAAAGATTGCTAAAGTGAAGCCATCAAGTGGAATATAGTATGTGTCAGAAAAAATGCTAGATCCTAAATAATTCTTAAATGAATACCAGGAGAAGTTCCCGCTTTTAATGTTGTCAATAAAATCGCACATAAATGGATAGTATTGAAGAGAATCATCTGACCAGTTGTTGTAGAAGTTGTTTCTGAATATCAATATTACAAGAAAATATATTGCCATAATGATAAGAAGCATTGAAGCAAGGAAAGTTAATGCTTTTTTGTTTGAAGAAAAAACGTTCTCAAAAAACGATTTTATTTTTTCTTTAAATGTCTTCTTTTCTTTAATATCAATTATCCCTTCCATATTAATTAATTATATCATAATATAAAAAATAAAAGAGAACTTAAGAATAAATTCTCTTTTATCGATATTTATTATTGTTTTAATTACATCACACTAACATTCTTAATTTTAAGATATTTAGGGCCATTGTATCCTTTAATTTTAACTATTTCTTTAGAGGTTGTTAAAGTGTTTAGTGCATTTTTGAAGCTTCCACTGAATGAGAATCCGCTTACTGGAATTTCTTCTTCGCCATTATGGTATATTCCAAGTCTTACTTCACCACCTATATAATCTCCTCTAACATCTATTTGAATGCCTGATAAAGCAATTATTTCTATATATTTGCCTTTTTTAAGAGAATCAAGTGATTTACTACCTTTCTTGACTTGTATTTCATCAGGGACACCGCTTGGATCTATTCCAAGATATTGTCCCATAACATTATCACCATAGTATGATGTTAGTGCACCTTTATCAACAACATTAAATTTCTTTAATAATAAACCATCATTATCAAATGCTTTTGCTTTAGATGATGGTGCTAAAGTTATAGATAATTTTGTTTTAGCATTAGCATCTACAAGCATATCTCCTGGTTTCTTATCTGTTGCACCACTAAATACCATGCGATATGAATAATCATCTATAAAACTCTCAAAGAATTCACCACAATCATTGTCTTTAAGAATAACGTCACATTTTTTGATTTTTGGTAGTTTAACAGCTTTATACCTTGCCTTAACGTCTTCTAAAGCTTGTTTAACGTTTGATTCTATTTGATCATAATCAAGAACTGGATAACTATCAAATTTATAGATTTCAACTTTGTTGTCTCCATCATATGATGGAATTGATTCTATTTCTAGATTGTAGTTTGTCTTTGTGAGATTAACACCTTTTGAATTTACAACGTGGGTTGTGAGTTCGTTATAGAATAGTTCTACTGCATTAAATTTTAGGTTTGGAGTAGCATATTTTGTATAGATGTCATAAACTTTTTTGGTAATTGTTTCAAATGAATCATTAAATGGAGCATCTTTAAATGATTTTTTCTTTTGCCCATTAACTAGATTAAAGTCTTTATTTGAAACAAAAGTTGCTGCATAAACTGCATCTTTTATTAACTTTTCTAGTTCTTTGTTTGAAACTTTATGACTTAAATTAAAATCTGATGAGCCAATTAGATTGTTGTGTCTATTGTATACTGTTACTTGGTATTCACATGTCTCAACAAGTCTAGTAGTCTCGAGTTTAGAAAGCACAAAGAATGCTTGGTGAGATTTTTCTGTTCTTTCTATGATACGATAATCATCTACGCCTTCAACTTGATTTAAAACTTTAACTAATTGCTTAATCATCCTATCTTTACCTTCGCTTTCAATGATGCACCGCCATCGCTGACGCGTACCCATTCTTTATATCCTTTTCCACAAGACCCTGATCCTGTAACTTTGAAGTTTGTTCCAATGGCTTCGATTGATTCTAACAGATCAATTACATAGCCACTCATAACTACCGGAGCTACGATTTTACCTGTAAATTTACCATCTTTAATTTCACGGCCATATGCTGCAGAACATTGAATTCCCCAGTTTTTAGGATCTTCCATACCGTTGTCTGTATCAAAGATCATATATCCGTAATCAACGCTCTTTATCATATCTTCTACGGATGTATTACCGCCTTCAAAGAAAGTATTTGTCATCCTTGTATAAGCTTTTCTTTTGTAAGATTGTCTTCTTCCGTTTCCTGTAGGTTTTGTACCAAGTTCACTTGCTGAAAGCATATCAGATATGCCTCTTCTTAAAATTCCTTTTTCTATAATAACTGTGTCTTGTGCTACAACACCATCATCATCAAAGAAATAAGAAGCTGCTGAATGATGAGCGCTTGCGCCATCGTGCATAGTAACAAGAGGTGATGCTACTTGTTTGTTCATATAATCAAGAGATTTAGCTCTGTCTTTAACAAACATGTCCATTTCTACACCATGACCGAATGCTTCATGAACAATTAATCCTGTGATAGTTGGGTCAGTGATAATTGTGTAGAATCCAGGTTTTGGAGGTACAGCATCTAGTAATTCTACAGCGGTTTTCTTAGCATAATCGATGATTGATTGGATACCGTTTATACCTTCTTCAAATGTTGCATATCCTTCTCCTGAATATGCATCTCTAACATTTTCGCCTCTTCTTGCAAGAGCATACGCCATAGCATTAGTCCATGTATAATACTGTGTTAGTTCTTTGTTTTTAGAGATGAACATTTTTGAATATTCATTTATCTCAATAGCAACTGTGATATTAAACACGATGTCATCTAGATTGTTTTTAGGGAAAGCACTAATTATATCAACTACTTCGTTTATTTCGTAGTTCTTTCCTGTGTCCTTTCTTATGAAGTCCTTTACTAGAGGTTCTTCATTGATGTCTACTGTCTTAACAACAGGTAGGCCTTTCTTAGTTAATGCTTCTTTTTTGATTGTTTCAACTATTGAATCAAAGTTTTTATCGTTTATTTCGTTTATTGAATATTCAAAATAAACATCGGTTCCTTTTACCTTCACAACAAATCCAGATTCTGTTAAAGAGCTGTTTCGAACTGAAGTGAGTGCTCTATCAGCGTGAACTTGTGTTCCTTTTACATCGGTTCCTAAGCAACTTACATATTCAAAGTCTTTGCCAAGAGTTTCAACCAATTTTTTTATTATTGGTTTCTTCTTTTTTAAATAGTTAGAAAAACGATTGCTTACCATTCTTTTTTATTTCCTTTCGTAATTTATTATTTTTTCTTTATAGTTTAATATTAATTCTTCTAGATCAGCTTGTGTGGTTGTTTCATTTAATGTGCTTTTAAATACAGCGCTATCTTTCATTCCTTTTACATACCAAGCCGCATGTGTTCTCATCTCCATGACAGCAATCTTTTCACCTTTTAATTCTTTTAAATAGTGAAAATGTTCAAGCATAGTATCAAATTTGATGAGATTGTTTGTTTTCTCATAGGTTCCTTTTGTGAGATAATCATTGATTTCTTTAAATATAAATGGGTTTCCCATTGCAGCTCTTCCTACCATTACATAGTCACATCCGGTTTCATCTAACATTCTTTTAGCGTCTTCTGGGGTCTTGATGTCACCATTACCGATTACTGGGATCGATAGATTATCTTTAATTTCTTTTATTATCATCCAATCTGCGTTTCCTTTAAATAGATCAGTTTTGGTTCTTGGATGTATTGCGATCGCTGAAGCGCCAGCTCTTTCTATTGCCTTCGCAACTTCTAGATAGTTTTTGTGTTTATGATCGAAACCAGATCTTATTTTAACAGTAACTGGTGTAGTCACCGAATGAACAACTTCTTTTACAATTTCATAAACATAATCTGGGTCTTTTAAAAGCGCAGCACCTGCACCGCTTCTTAAAATCTTAGGCACAGAGCATCCCATATTTATATCTATGATATCTGGATGCGCAATTTCTTCAACAATCTTAGCGGCGCTTGCGAGTTCTTCTTTTTTGTTTCCAAAGATTTGAATAGAAAATGGTCTAAGTGATTCATCAAATTTTAAAAGACTTAGTGTTTTTTCGTTGTGATAGATAAGCCCTTTATCAGAAACCATTTCTGAGCACAAAAGACCATCATTATATTTTCTTACAACATAAAAGAATGCTTCGTTTGTGACACCAGCCATTGGCGCGAGAATAAGCTTACTTCTGAGTTCTACATTTCCTATTTTATTCATTGTCATATGGAAGTGGATGTTTCCTTAGAAGATCTATGACCTCTTCTTTAACTTCTATTAGTTTGTTTTCATCTTTAGAGTTCATTAAAGCTTTGTCGATTAGATGAACTGTTTTAATGCATTCATCCATTGAAAACCCTCTTGTGGTAATGGCAGGAGTACCAATTCTAAGTCCGCTTGTGATGAATGGCTTTTCAGGGTCGTTTGGAATTGAGTTTTTATTCACTGTGATATTTACTGTATCTAGAAGTTTTTCTGCTTCTTTTCCTGTTAATGATGTGTGCGATTTAACATCTATTAACATTAGATGATTATCGGTTCCACCAGAAATAACGTGATAGCCAAGTTTGATAAATTCGCTTGCCATTGCCTTGGCATTTTCAATTATTCTTCTCGAATAATCTTTAAATTCTGGTTTTAAATCCTCGTAGAAGGCTACACCTTTTGCAGCTATAACGTGCATTAATGGGCCGCCCTGTACTCCTGGGAATAGAGTTTTATTTACTCTTTTATAAATATCTTCGTTGTTTGTGAGGATAAGACCACCACGAGGTCCTCTTAGTGTTTTATGGGTTGTTGTTGTGACAATATCGGCATATTCAACAGGGTTCTCATGATACCCTGCCGCAACAAGCCCAGCAATGTGAGCCATATCAACCATTAAATATGCAGAAACACTGTCAGCGATTTCTCTAAATTTTTTAAAATCTATAGTTCTTGGATAAGCGCTTGCCCCTGCAACGATTATTTTTGGTTTATATTCTTTCGCAAGTCTTTCAACTTCTTTGTAGTCTATTGTCTCGGTTTTATTATCAAGACCATATGAGATAAATTTATAATCCTGACCACTAAATGATAATGCACTTCCGTGTGATAAATGACCGCCTTGATCAAGTCTCATACCTAAAATGGTGTCACCATTGTCTGCAAGAGCTCTATAGGCAGTCATATTTGCTTGAGTGCCAGAATGAGGTTGCACATTAGCGTATTTAGCATTAAATAGTTCACATGCACGTTTTTTTGCAAGCTCTTCAGCTATATCAACATATTCGCATCCACCATAATATCTTTTTGATGGATATCCTTCTGCATACTTGTTTGTAAGAACTGATCCTTGGGCTTCTAAAACTTCTAGAGAAACATAGTTTTCAGAAGCAATTAGTTCGATATGATCTTCTTGTCTTGTACGTTCTTTTTTTATTGCATTATACATTTCATTGTCATTATTTTTTAAACTCATAACATTTCCTCCATAATATCGGTAAGGTGAATATAATCATCTATTGTGAGTGTTTCTCCTCTTGCATCTTCTTTGATGCCAAGATTACATAACACATCTTTAAGTGTATCTTTAGGTATTTTAAATGAATTTGATAGGTTGTTTATTAAAGTCTTTCTTCTTTCTTTAAAAGAAGACTCAACAACTCTTTTAAACAGTGTTTCATTTTTTGGTTTGAATGTTCTATCATATTTTTCAAGTTCAATCACAACGCTATCAACATTTGGTTCTGGCACAAACGATTTTCTGCTTACAAAAAGTTGTTTCTTACAGGTTGCATAATACTGAACAAGAATCGAAAATGAATTGTAGTCTTTTGTGCCTTCGGATGCAGAAAGTCTATCAGCCACTTCTTTTTGAACCATATATATCGCTCTTTTAATATTAGGCATCTTATTTAAAAATAAATCAATTATTGGGGACGTTATATAATATGGGAGATTTGCGACTGTCACTAAATTATCTTCGTCTTTAAGGCGAGATAGGTCAGCTTTTAATATGTCTTCATTGATTATTTCTAGATTTGAATAATTATCTGTGTTTTCTTTTAGGATAGGGATTACCTCATTATCTATTTCATATGCAATAACTTTTTTTGATCTTTTTAACAGTTCTTCTGTGAGTGCACCTGTCCCTGGGCCAATTTCTAAAACTGTTGTGTTTTTGTCTAGGCAAGCAATTTCGGCAATTTTAGTAATAATAAATGAATCAGTTAAAAAGTTCTGACCATAAAATTTTTTCACTCTAAAATTGTGATTATCAATTATTTTTAAAACCTTGGATCTATTTTGCATATATTTATTTTAACATAAGTTATTTTATTTGTAATAAAATAGCGGAAAAACAACTAAAATCATATAAGCTATTAAATATTTAAATTGTTTGAAGTATAATATAAATAAAGATAATAAAGGAGATAAATAAATATGTGCATTTTCTGCGAAATCGCTTCTCACAATATACCTTCTAAGGTTGTTTATGAAGATGAAAAATACTTAGCTTTTCTTGATTTATCACAAACAACTATTGGGCATACGCTCGTTATTCCTAAAAAACATTCAAAAAATATCTTCGAATTAGATGAAGAATCATTTGATATTATGCGTGTCGTAAAAAAGGTTGCAGGAATCTTAAAAGACGCATTTAACCCTATTGGTATTAATATCATATCTAATAACGAAAGACCGCTTCAGTCTGTAGAACACTTCCATATTCATTTGATTCCAAGATATGAAGATGATAATTTTGATATTATGTTTAAGGATAATTCAAAATCAGTAGATTTAGATGAAATATTAAAAAGAGTTGTTAAATAATTAAAAAACACATCTTCGCGATGTGTTTTTTCTTGGTCTAAATTGCCCAAGTTCCGTTTTCAAATATTTGAACTTCTTTATTGTCTCTTGTGATGGCTTTGATTGAAAGATCATCTGTACCAATCATAAAGTCGACGTGGATCATTGAGTCATTGATATCAAATGCTTTTATTTCTTCTTTTGTCATCTTTTCAAAACCGATGATTGTATCTTCAAATCCAACGCCAATTGCGAGATGACAACATGCGTTTTCATCAAAAAGAGTATTGTTAAAAAGAAGTCCTGTTTCATTGATTGGTGAATTATATGGTACTAGTGCTACTTCACCAAGTCTTGATGCGCCTTCATCGAGGTTAATTAGTTGATCAAATACTTTTTTGTCTTCTTCGTTTTTTGTATAAACTTCAACTATTTTACCTTCATGGAATTTAAATCCAAAATCTTTTACAACTTTTCCGTTTAATGATAAAGGTTTTGAAGCATATACTACTCCTTCTGCAGACATCTTATTTGGAGATATGAAGCATTCTTCTGTAGGCATATTTGGATTATAATAAACACCGCTTATTGTGTATGAACCACCACCTAAGAATTGAAGACCTTCGATAAGACGTACTTTAAAATTAGTTCCATTTTTGCTTGAATAGATGAGTGTATCAATATTTAAGCTGTTTAGTTTGGTGCATTTTTCTAAGAGGGTTTTGTTGTGGAGCTCCCAGTTTTTTACAGGGTCACCAATATCAGCTCTTGCACATTTTAAAATAGCATCCCAGAGTTTAGAAACAGCATTTTTCTTTGATTCATTAGGGAAAACTTTTTGAGCCCATTTTTCGCTTGGAATTGCGGCGATGGTCCACTGATGTTTGTTTTCCATTTCGTCACGAATTGGTTTGAATATTGGCGATGTTGCTTTACGGACAGCCATGATTTTTTCTTGATCGACAGATGCGAGTGCATCAGGATCAGATGAATCAATATAAATGCTTGCAGGGAGCTTTTCTGCATCATATTTTAGTTTTTCGACTCTCCAGTTTGGAACTTCTTTTAATGTTTCAGTTTTAGCATATTTGTATGTTGATTTAGTTATTTCATCAGAGAACCAATCTACTCTAACGATTTTAGCTTTTGCTTTATAACATTCTTCAACTACATATTTTACAAAATATTCATCAGTAACGCTGGCTGAAATTACAACGTTCTGATTTTTTTGAACGTTAGCTCCAACGTTGACTATTAGCTTTGCATATTGTTTTAGTGTTGATTTTTTCATATATATTCTTCCTATTTAATAATGTCTACTCCCATATATTTTCTTAATGCTTCTGGAACGATGACACTGCCATCTTCTTGTTGATAGTTTTCAAGAATAGCGACTAAGGTTCTTCCAACAGCGAGACCTGATCCGTTTAGGATGTGTGGGAATTCGAGTGGAGCGCCTGGAGATCTTCTTACTCTAATATTGGCTCTTCTTGCTTGGAAATCTTCATCGTTTGAACATGAAGATATTTCTCTGTATCTGTTTTCTGATGGGATCCATACCTCTATATCATATGTTTTGGCAGAACCAAAACCCATATCTCCTGTACATAGTTCAACTACATGGTATGGGAGTTTTAATTGTTTTAATACTTCTTCAGCTTCGTTTGTTAATTCTTCAAGCGCTTTATAACCGTCTTCTTTGTAGACAAAATTGATTAGTTCTACTTTATTGAATTGGTGTTGTCTGATGATACCGTGTGTATCTTTTCCGGCAGATCCAGCTTCTTTTCTAAAGGCTGTTGTGTATGAACAATATTTTATTGGTAGTTTAGAACCATCGATGATTTCATCTCTATACATATTGATGGTTGGTACTTCTGCGGTTGGATTTAGGTATAAACCTCTATCATCATTGACAGCGAAAGCATCTTCTTTAAATTTTGGAAATTGTCCTGTTCCATACATGCTTTGAGCATTAATCATATATGGAGGCATACATTCTGTATATCCGCGAGATGAATGAAGATCCATCATGAAAGCTATTAAAGATCTTTCAAGTCTTGCACCAAGACCTTTATAGATGACAAATCTAGCACCAGATACTTTTCCTGCTCTATCAAAATCAAGAATGTCGAGGTTTGTGCCGATGTCATAGTGAGATTTAGGGGTAAATGAGAATGTGGTTGGTGTCCCAACTGTTCTCATAACCATATTTTCTGTTTCATCTTTTCCTATTACAACATCTTCTTTTGGTAGATTTGGAAGCACATCTAAGATATCTTTGATTTTGTTTTGTAAATCTATCATTTCATCATTTAATTCTTGAATTTCAGTCTTCAGTGTTGCGATAGAATCAAAAATTTCTTTTGTATCTTTCCCTTGGCGTTTGTATTCACCAATAAGTTTTGATGTTTGGTTTGATTTGGCTTTTAGGTTTTCAACTTTTACGATTGCTTTACGATATTCGACGTCGTAATTATAGAGATTTTCAACCTGTTCTGTATAGTCGGCTGGTCTTGTATTTAATCTTTTAATTACTTCGTCTTTGTGTTCTCTTATATATTTGATGTCTAGCATAATGTTATACCTTCTTTATTAAAATATCTCATCGCTCTTGTCGCCTTCTGGTTTTACAGGTGTTTCTTCTTGAACGGTTGTAGGTGTTAAATCACTTGTTTCTTCAGTAGCGGTAAAATCTAATTCTTCTTCATCTTCTTCATCTCTTGGAAGAATTGCCATTGTGGCAACTTTGTGGCCTTCAACCAAGTTCATTATCTTAACACCTTGTGTTGCACGAGACAGTATGCTTATACCATCTATATGTGTTCTAATTGTCATACCCTTATCGGTGATTATGAAGAGGTCTTCATCACCAGTGACAGCTTCAAGTCTTGATAATTTGCCATTCTTTTCAGTGATATTTATTGTTTTAACACCTTTGCCTCCACGTGTTTGTCTTCTGTATTCAGATACAAAAGTTCGCTTACCGTAGCCGTTTTCTGTTAAAACAAGAATTTGTTCATCTTCGGTTTCTGCAACTGTTGCACCAATTACCTCATCACCTTCTTCAAGATCGATTCCTCTTACACCTGTTGCATTTCTTCCCATGCATCTAACATCTTCTTCTGAGAATCTTATTGCTTTTCCGTTTGATGCTGCGATTATTATATCCTTGTGTCCCTCTGTTAAAAGAACATTGTGGAGAAGATCGCCTTCTTTAAGCGATAATGCACGTATACCAGATCTGTTGATGTTTTTGAAATCTTGGATTGCGGTTCTTTTTACAGTACCGCTGTTGCTTACAAAGAAGATATAACCTTCATCTTCGAAATTAGGTATACTCATCATTGCAGTTAATACTTCATCATCTGGGAGAGATAGTAGATTAACGATCGGTGTTCCTTTTGATGTTCTAGATTGTTGAGGAATTCTGTAAGCTTTTAACTTAAATACTCTGCCTTTGTTTGTGAAGAATAATAGGAAATCGTGAGTTGATGTGAATAGAACTTTCTTTACCATATCATCATCATGAACTTTCATTCCTGTCTTACCTTTTCCGCCTTTGTTTTGGGCATGATATTCATCAGGATTCATTCTCTTTACATAACCAGTTTCTGTAATAGTGACGATTGTGTCTTGAACAGGAATTAAATCTTCGTTATCGATATCTGCAGTAGTGTAGTAATCAATTTCGGTTCTTCTTTCGTCAGCATATTTTTCTTTGATATCTGTAATTTGTTCTTTTAGAACTTTATGTTGTTCATTTGGATCGTTTAGAATCTTTTCATCTTCTTCGATTTGAGCTATTGTCTCACTAAGTTCTGTTTTGATCTTTTCAAGTTCTAGTCCAGATAAACGTCTTAGTGGTAAAGCGAGGATGGCTTTTGCTTGTTCAGCTGATAAATCAAATCTATCCATAAGATTTTTGTCTGCATCATCATATGAGTTCCTAATGATGTGAATGATTTCATCAACATTATCTATTGCGATTACATATCCTTCTAAAATATGTTTTCTTGCAGTACATTTATCTAAATCATATTGGGTTCTATTTAATAAAACAGATAATTGATGCTTATAATAAACTTCAAGCGCTTTCTTTAAACTTAATAATTCTGGTTGATTATCAACTAGTGCAAGCATAATGATTGAAAAGCTTGTCTGTAGTTGAGAATATTTATATAAGTTATTAAGGATAATTTCAGGCGATGAATCTTTTTTTAACTCTATTACAACTCTGATGTTACCTTTAGATGATTCATCTCTGATATCTGTGATGCCATCTACTTTCTTTTCTTGACCAGGTAATGGTTTTTCTTTTACAAGTTCAATTATTCTTTCGATTAAAGCTGTTTTATTAACGGCATATGGTATTTCTTCAATTATGATTTGTTTCTTACCGCTTTCTTGATCAACGATATGACATTTTGCCCTAACTTGGATTAAACCACGTCCTGTTTCATATGCTTCTCTTATGCCTTGCACACCAAGAATGATACCACCTGTTGGGAAATCTGGTCCTTTAACATATTGCATTAGCTCTTCTGTGGTTATGTCGTTATTATCCATATAAGCTAGATAACCATCTACTACTTCAGCAAGATTATGAGGTGGAATGTTTGTAGCCATACCTACTGCAATACCTACAGCACCATTACATAAGAGGTTTGGGAATGCAGATGGTAGATATAATGGTTCTTTTTCTGTTGAATCATAGTTATCTTGGAATGGAACAGTGTTTTTGTCGATATCTTTTAACATCTCTTCGGTGATTTTCATCATCTTACATTCTGTGTAACGCATTGCCGCAGCACCATCACCATCGATTGAGCCAAAGTTACCATGTCCATAAACTAAAGGGTATCTATATGCGAATGGTCTAGCCATTCTTACTGTTGCTTCATAGATTGCTGAGTCTCCATGAGGGTGATATTTACCCATAACATCACCGACAAGTCTTGCACTTTTCTTAAATTGTGATGAATATGACATACCAAGTTCAGTCATATCATATAATATTCTTCTTTGTACTGGTTTTAATCCGTCTCTTGCATCAGGAAGTGCTCTGTCTACTATTACACTCATTGCATAAGAGAGAAAAGAAGATTTCATAGAGGAATTTAAATCAACGTTTTGTACGTTTTTTATTTCTGTCCATCTAGAATCATCAACTATTTCTTTTTTATCTGACATTATTCAATTCCTCCTTTTAATAATCTAAATCTTTAACGTAGCCAGCATTTTCGTTTATGAAATCACGTCTTGGTTCAACATCTTCACCCATAAGTGTTGAGAATGTTAAATCAGCTTCTATGGCATCGTTTAGATTAACTCTTAATAATACTCTGTTGTCTGGGTTTAGTGTTGTGTCCCATAATTGTGTGTCATCCATTTCACCAAGACCTTTATATCTTTGAATTTGTGGTTTTGATGATAGTGTTGAAAGAATTTCGTCTCTTTCCTCATCTGAATAAGCATATTGAATATTCTTGTTTGATTGAATTCTATATAGAGGTGGTTGTGCTATATAAACATAACCTTCTTGAATTAATGGCTTCATATGACGGTAGAAGAATGTGAGAAGGAGTGTTCTAATATGTGCACCATCTACATCGGCATCGGTCATAATAACAACTTTATGATATCTGAGTTTTGTAACATCAAAATCATTATCCATACCAGCTCCAAATGCTTGAATCATAGAAACGATTTCTTTGTTTGCAAGAATTTTATCCATTCTTGCTTTTTCAACATTTAATACTTTACCTCTTAATGGAAGTATAGCTTGGAATTCTGAATCACGTCCTTGTTTCGCAGAACCACCCGCAGAATCACCTTCGACACTGAATATTTCTGATTTTGCTGGATCTTTGCTTCTACAATCGCTGAGTTTTGATGCGAGACCAAGAGAATCTAGTGGACCTTTTCTTTGGACATTTTCTCTAGCTTTTTTAGCTGCAATTCTAGCATGCAATGCAGTTAATGCCTTGTCGATAATTGTTTTAGCATCTTGTGGGTTTTCATCTAAGAAACGTTGTAGTTGTGGACCCATTATGTTACTAACTGCTTTTCTTGCATCTTCTGAACCGAGTTTTGTTTTAGTTTGCCCTTCAAATTGTGGATTTGGGTGTTTTACTGAAACAACTGCGATTAATCCTTCTCTTGTATCATCGCCAGTTAATGATTCATCTTTTTTAAAGAGGTTGTGATCTACTCCATATTTATTTAATAATCTTGTGAGTGTGGATTTGAATGCTTCTTCGTGTGTTCCACCTTCAGGATTATGAATATTGTTCGTATAACAATATAGCATTGTATTAAAAGTGGTATTATACTGCATTGAAATTTCAACTTGAATATTATCGCTTTCTTGTTTGCCCTCAAAATACATCGGCTTCTGATTTAGCTTCATTTGTCCGTTATTTAAGAATTCAACATATTCTTTAACACCGCCAAGATAACAATATTCAATTAATTCTTTTTCTTCTCCTGTTCTTTTATCTTCAATAGTAAAAGTAACGCCTTTATTTAAGAATGCGAGTGTTTGAAGTCTTGATCTAATTGTTTCGTAATTAAATTTGGTTCCTTCTTTAAAGATTTCTGGGTCTGGAGAGAAGATAATTGTAGAACCTGTGTCATCAACATTTGTATTTCCTACAATTTTTAAATCTGTGATACCTTCATCACCATATGTGTATTCTTGATAATAGATGTTTCCGTTTCTTTTTACATAAACATGGAGCCATTTAGAAAGAGCGTTTACAACAGATGCACCAACACCATGTAGCCCGCCTGATACTGTGTATGCGCCGCCTTTAAATTTACCACCGGCATGGAGGGTTGTGAAAACACTTTCAATTGCTGGGCGACCTGTTTCTGGTTTAATATCTACTGGGATACCTCTACCATTGTCTTTAACGCTTATTGAATCATCATTTAAAAGTTCTACTTCGATTCTGTCACATCTTCCTGCAAGAGCTTCGTCGACAGAGTTATCAACTATTTCCCATACTAAATGATGTAGCCCTTGAGGGCCGGTTGTGCCTATATACATACCAGGACGAAGTTTAACTGGTTGTAAACCTTTAAGGATTTGAATATCTTCTCCTCCATATTCTTTTGTTACATGACCTAAATTTTCGTCAACTCCAGTGAGGATTTCATCTTTGTCGGTCTGTGCTTTTGTTTGTTCATCTAAAGTTTTCTTTTCGTCAGCCATTTGCTTGTGCCTCCTTTACTGCTCCGTGATTTATCATGAATACTTTGGCATTGTCCAAAGCTAATTTTCCTATTTTATATATATCTGTCGTAGTTATTATTATTTGCATCGATTTATCTAACATCGTTAGAAGTCTATTTTGATGGTTTTTATCTAGTTCAGAGAAAACATCATCTAACAGTAGAACCGGTGCTTCGTTTTTCATAGTTTTTAGCATATCAGCTAATGCTAGTTTTATCGATAGTGACAACATACGCATTTCGCCTTGCGAACATGCTGTTTCAAAGTCTTGATCGTCTTTGTAAAATTTGATGTCATCTCTATGACAGCCAAATTGGGTAGAGCCAGCTGTGATGTCGCTTTTGTATTTTTCTTTATAGAAATCTAGATTGTTTTTGAAGTTGATTTGATATTCAAATCTAATTGTTGTTTTTTCTCCAGATAATAATGCATATTTTTGTGTTGTTAGTTTTGCAAGGTTATCGATGAAATTTTTTCTAAATTCATATATTTTTGTGTTAGTGGAGATGAAATTGGATGTTAGAACATCTAGCATATCATCGCTAACTGTTTCTTCTTCGTTTATTTTTGGTAAGAGATATTTTAAATAATCATTTCTTAACTTCAATTGTTTTTTAAACGCTGTATAGTCGTCAATATACTGTTTAGATATTTGAAGAAGGGACATATCCATCAGTTTTCTTTTTTCTTGTGGACCATTTTTAAGCATCAATAAATCGTCAGGCGAGAACAATACCACATTTAATTTGCCTATAAAATCGGATATTTTCTTTATCTCTCTTCCGCCAGCAAACACTTTCTTACCTTCGTTTGCTCCGATCATAATTAATTCTTCATCTCTATTAAAAAAATCAATTAAGGCGCTAATTTTATAGAATTCAGCGCCATTCATGATCATATCTTTATCTTTAGCTTTGTAGCTTCGTGCAAGAGCTAGAGTATAGATTGCTTCCAGGATGTTTGTTTTGCCTTGTGCATTATTTCCAATAAATATATTTGTTGATGGGGATAAATTAATGCTTTCTTTTTTATAATTTCTAAAATTTGTGAGTGAGAGATTAACTAGTCTCATGCTTTATTAGATATTTCTTGTTTTGGATTTCAAGAATATCACCATCGAAAAGTTTTCTTCCTCTCCTAGTTTCTTTTGTTCCGTTAATGAGACAATCGTTTTCTTGAATAAACCATTTCGATTCTCCACCGGTAGAAATGTAGTTTAGAAGTTTTAAAGCATTCTGTAATTCTATAAACTCTGTAACGATGATTAATTCTTGCATTTTTTATTGGACCCCACTATTAATATTATAAAATATTAATAGCAAAAAATCAAGCCTTAAAAGGCACAAAAATGCCCTTCTATGAGGTTTTTTAGAAGGGCAATTAAATTTTTGGGTTTTGATAAAAAATTCGTTAAAACTCAATTATTCAAATATTCTATTTAAAAAGTTTTTAAATGCAATCATATATGTTTCATGATCTACAATGTATGGAATAGCGTGACCTGCACCATCAATTTCTAATAGTTCTATGTTGTTTGGATTAGATGCTTGAATCTCTTCACTCATCTCGTGAGGGACATATCTATCTTCTTTTCCATGAATGATTAAAATTGGAAGTTTAGAGTTTTTAACTGTTTCTCTTGCATCTACACTATCGAACTTGAAATGAGCAATTAGAAACGCTGAAGAAGATAGTAGATAATATGCGAGCAGTCTTGGAATATGCATATCTTCTACTGCGACTTTCATTGTAATATCTTTAGGGGTTGTATAGGGGCTATCAGCAAATATCCCTTTTACAGCTTTTGGGAAACTGAAGTCAGCAGCGAAAAGAACTGTCGCAGCCCCCATCGATATACCTTCTAATAAGATTTCGATGTTTTCACCGTGTTTTTCAATGACATAGTCTACCCAGCGTTTTAAATCTAGTCTTTCTTTTACACCGAATGTGATTGTTCTTCCATCAGATTCGCCGTGTCCTCTTTGATCGACCAGATAAAGATTTAGCCCTAGAGATAGATTTTCTTTTACACCACCAGAAAAGTCACGTCTTGCTTCTCCTTTATATCCATGAAACATTATTGAATATCTATTAGATCCTTCGCACTTATAGAATCTGCCGTGAAGATTTAAACCATCATATGATTTTATGTTAATGTCTTCATCGTATGGAACACTATATGCTTCTTTTATCAATGATTGCATTTTATCAAAATATGGTTTAAATTGTTCGGTATTCAATTCATCAACTAGTCTATCTGCGCCTTTGAGGTTGTTATAAAAGCACATATAGTATGCAATTATAGATGAGAATAAAGTTAATACTAACAAAAAGGTGAGTATGCTTAATGTTACAATTAGTGCAGTTTTCATATTAGACCCTTCTTTTTGATTTCTTCTAAGTACTTAGAAATATTTTTATACATTAATATTTTAGACTTATTTTCTGTGTACGTTACAAAAATTTTTCCTACTTTGAAATAAAACGAAAAAGAAGGTGATGTTTCATATGCAAATTTGAATAGATTTTGTGCATTAATTGTTTTTGATTTTTCTGAAGAAAAGACAAAAACGAATGAATATTCAGTGATTTCTACTCTTTCAAAATCAATGGAATTAATAAGATTTTCTGTTAATTTTGAGTACATATATTCTTCTAATGAAGCACTCACAGGGCCGAATCTATCTTGTAGTTCTTGTTTTAGTTCTTCTAGCTCAGCTTTAGAGTTGAGTTTTGAAATTTTTGTGTGTATTTCTATTAAAACATAATCATCTGAAATATATTCTTTGTCTATATGTCTAGACATTAAGACTCTAATATTTTCTTCTTTTTGTGGTTCTTCGTTTGATTTTTGCTTCTTTATTTCTTCGTCAAGCATTTTAAGATATAAATCAATGCCAACTTTATCCATAAAGCCTGATTGTTCACTACCAAGAATCTCACCAGCACCTCTCGTGGTTAGATCTCGTACGGCAATTTTAAAACCTGATCCGAGTTCAGCAAAATCTTTAATTGCTTGGAGACGCTTTTGAGCGTCTTCTGTAAGATGTTTGTTTTTTTCATACATTAGATAAGCATAAGAGATTTTATCAGATCTACCAACACGACCTTTGATTTGATAAAGTTGAGATAAACCATATCTTTCAGCGTCATGAACAATGAGAGTGTTGGCATTAGGAATATCTACACCTGTTTCTATGATTGTTGTAGAGATTAAGATGTCGGTTTTTTGTTCAATAAAATCTTCTATTGTGTTTTCAATAGTGTTTCTCTCCATTTTACCGTGAATAACTGATATTCTTGCATCTGGGACAAGGCTATGAACATAATTTACAATTCTATCCATGTCTTCTACTCTATTGTAGAGATAGAAGACTTGACCTGATTTAGCTATCTCTCTTTCAATTGCGTCTTTTACGATATAATCGTTTCGTTCAAGCACATATGTTTGTATAGGATAACGACCTTTAGGGGCTGTTTCAATCAGTGATACGTTTTTTATTCCGGTGATTGCCATTTGAAGAGTTCTTGGGATTGGTGTTGCCGTAAGAGTTAAACAATCAACATTCATTTTTAATTCTTTTAATTTTTCTTTAGCCTCAACGCCAAACCTTTGTTCCTCATCGATTATTAAAAGACCAAGATTTTTAAATATTACATCTTTTGATAATAGTCTGTGTGTACCAATTATAATATCTACTGTGCCTCTTTCAAGATTTTTGAGGTTTTCTTTTATAACTGTTGGTTTTACAAATCTACTTACTAGTGCAGTATTTACACCATATTTATCCATTCTTTCACGAAAACTATAAAAATGTTGTCTTGCAAGAATTGTGGTTGGGGCAAGGTATGCTACTTGTTTCCCTGATAAAACAGCTTTAAATGCAGCACGTAGTGCAACTTCTGTCTTGCCAAAGCCTACATCTCCACATATGAGTCTATCCATAGCTCTTCCGCTTTCCATATCGTCTTTAACATCTTTTATTGCTTGAGCTTGATCTTTTGTGAGTTCATATCTAAATTCACTTTCAAATTGTCTTTGCATATCATCATCAGGAAGATATTTAAATCCTTCTATCTTTTCGCGGATTGAATAAAGGTTCAATAGTCTTGATGCGAGTTCTTGAACCTTCTTTCTTGCGCTCGCTTTCGCTTTCTTCCATTCATTCGAATTTAATGATGATAATTTTGGAACATATGACTCACTTCCAGCATATTTTGAGAGGACATATAGATTTTCTACAGGAATATAAACCGATTGTTCCTTATCATATTTTATGTGAATATAATCGCTTGTATGGTTTCCTAGGGTCATAGTTTTGGTTTCTAGGAATTTCCCTATACCATATTCGTTGTGGACAACATAGTCTCCTATTTTTAATTCGCTTATAGATTTTAGTCTTTTTGTTTCAACACTAAGTTTATATTTTTTGTTTGTTTGATAACGAGAACTAAACACTTTATCATCGGTTAAAATTAAGGTGTTAAATTCTGTAATATCAAGAGATATAAATGGTATGTCCTTAACAATGTTGATTTTATTCGAAGAAATAGAATCGTTTGTTTCAATGAAATCAACATTATTTTGTTTAAAATAATCTACTAGGGCTTCATAGGTTTTTTCTTTGAGGGAAATAATTATTGTTTTATTTTTATAATCAACATTTAAGTCTTTTAATAAAAGATCGAGTTTTCCTTCATATGATATAACATCTTTTGTGTGTAATCTTATATCTTTTAGATTATGAAATTTCTTTCTTTCTGTAAAATATACTTCTTTTTCAAAAGAATATGTCTTTAAAGAATTTAAGAATGTGCTTATATTGAAATAATCTTTAAAATTAGATAGATAATCATAAATTTGTTCGTTGATGTTTAGTTCTTGTCTTTCAATAAAGGCATAATCATAAAAGACCATAATCTTTTTGTCGATATAGTCTACAAATGAATAATTATCTTGAATAAATATAGACATATACTTTTGAAGAAGAGAATATTCTCCTGTTTCATCTAAATAAACAAGATCGTCTTCAAATTTTTCTTTTGTTTTTTCGGTTAAATTTTGCGATAGTTTGTCGTTTATATAGAATCTTATTACTTCTTTTTCATCTTTTGTGAAAAGAATTTCTGATTTTGGCATGATTGTTATTGAAGGTATCTCTTTATCGCTTCTTTGTGATTCGATATCAAATACTTTTATTGTCTCAATGTCATTGCCAAAAAAATCGATTCTATATGCTTTATCATCGTTTATTGGGAAGACATCTATAATCGATCCTCTTATAGATACATCACCTTGTTTCTCTACTGTATATACTCTTTCATATCCAGCATCTACTAATTCTTCTATTAATGTTTTTGGTTTTATTGATGTCTCTTTTTTGATGATTTTGATATGTGAGATATATGATTCTTTTCTTGGCACTTTAGAAAGAACCCCCGAAAGACATGTGACAATTATCTTCTTCCTTGGGTCTTGAAATATCACTTTTAGTGTGTTGATTCTTTGTAGCTTAAAATCGTAAGATTCGGTTAATAGTTCTGTCGAGATGAAGTCATCTTTTGGATAAAAATAGACGTCATCTATAATTTGCGACAATTGATCAAATATTTTTTGAGCGTGAAAGATGTTTGGTGTAACAATGACTATGTTGCTGTCTAGTTCTGTGTTTAGACAAAGTGAAATAAGCGAGGTAATTTCACGTGTTGCCTCGCTTATTTCTGTCTTATCATTGGTTTTTGTTTCTGATAAAATTTCTTGTATCTTAGGAAATTTTTTAAAATAATCATTATAAAGACTCATTTGTGTTATATCTGTTCATTATGAGATCTATTGATCTATCAAGAATAAATTCGTCTATTAAATCATTTGTTTTAGAATATAATGATTTAAATTTATCTAAATCAGCTTTGCTGAATTTGGATAGCACATAGTCGACAATATCGTTTTCGTCTGGTTCACCAAGACCAATTCTTAGACGAGGAAAATCTTCGCTGCCAATGTTTTGAATAATTGATTTTAAGCCGTTGTGACCACCTGAAGATCCCTTCATTCTAAGTCTTAATTTTAAAAACGGAATGTTGAAATCATCACAAATAACTAAGATATCGCTTGGATCTATTTTGTAAAAATTTACAACTTTTCTTACTGAGTCACCCGATAGATTCATAAATGTATCTGGTTTTAGTAATATAAAGTTTTTATCGATATAGATTTCACCTTTAAATTCTCTTTTGTTTTTAAATTTGTAGTTGTTTTGTTCAGCAAACGCATTCAAAACCATAAACCCGACATTATGACGGGTGTTTTTATATTTAAGTCCTGGATTACCGAGCCCTACAATTAATTTCATATTTTTAGATTTCTTCTACTGTTTCTTGATCTTGGATTTTAGTTTTACGTTTTCTTGGCTTGATAACGATGTGTCTATCTTTGCCTTCGCCTTCTGATTCTGTATATACATCTCTCCATTCAGCGAGTTTAGCATGGACTATTCTTCTTTCGAAAGAATTCATTGGCTCAAGACGCGCTTCAACTTGTGATTGCGCTACGTCTTTAGCTGTTTTAGTTGCTAATATTTCTAGGTGTTTTAGCCTGTTTTCTTTATATCCTCCACAATCAACAGCTACTTGATATTGAGAGGCTTCATCTAAATCGTTGTTTACAACACATCTAACTAGCGTTTGAATAGCTTCTAATGTTTTACCACCCTTGCCAATTAAAATAGGGTTTTCTTCTGAGGTTATAACATATCTTATTTCTTTGTTTTGTTTCTTTCTCATCTCAACGATAGCTTTAATTCCGAGAGATTCGAGAATCTTTTTAAGATATTCTAAACCTTTCATAGGATAGTTTGGAAGAAGTGTTGCCGTAACTTTATAAGATTTGCTGAAGAGTTTCTTTTCTTCTTCTACTTTAAAATCTATTTGATCTCTTGTAGCTTTTAATTCTATTTCAGCTTGTTCATATGCTTCTTCTAGTGTTTTCGCTTCTATGTATATTCTTTTCATAACTATTCTCTTCCTCTTACTTTACCAGAAGATAATCTTTCTTTTTCTTCTCGTTTTTCTTGTTGTAGTTTTGAAATAAGTGTTTGTAATAAAGTATAGATGTTACCAACAATCCAATAGAATGAGATGCCTGAACTTCTTAATGCAAATACAACCATCATAACAGTCATCACAACCATCATTATAAACATTTGATTGCCCATAGGTGATTTAGATTGATTCTTTGTATAGAAGTTTTGGTGTGATTTTTGAATTCTCTTTGTTAGGTACATTGACAAGAGTTGTTGTCCTATCATTGTAAGACCAACTATCAAGGCAAGTGCCCAGTGTCCTGTGGTTTGACCGTATTCGGTTGCAAATGTGGTCCATAAGAATTTATAGTTTATATTTGCAATTTCTTGTGAATAGATTGGTGTTAATGGGAATCTTTGAACAACTTGGTAAACCGCGAAGAAGATTGGCATTTGAGCAAATGGTAATAAACAACCCCACATACTCACTTTGTTTTTCTTCATAATTTCTTTGATTTCCATTTGCTGTTTCATTTTAGAGTTATTGTCTGTTTTGCCTTCATACTTTTTATTAATTTTGTCCATTTCAGGTTGGATTTTGCTCATGTTTGCACTAAAGTTGTTTGTTTTAGCATAGATTGGCCAACCTACTGTTCTTAAAATTAAGGTAAAGATTAGAAGACCTAACCAATAACTCCCACCAACTAGACCTGTTAACCACGCAAGGAATTGGCCTAATATCATTACTATCCATTGCCATAAACCTGTTTTGCTGTTTAGGGTTAAGGTAAGGGTTTGACCTAGAGTTAGATCGGTTGTATGAGATACAGTACCTGTGTTGAAATAATAGAGATCTGAATCTTCTCTTAAAACATCAGTATTATTTAGTGTTTTTTGAGTTAAAAGATCTTTTGTTTCTTCATTGTATGATAGGTCGAGTTTGTTGATTTTAAAATCAACTAAATCTCTATATTTTTTTCTATAGTTGTTTATTTCTTTTCTTTTAGCATCTGGGTTGTCGATTGTATATTTTTCTTCATCGACAGATGTTCCATAATCTAATTTAACTACCAATGAATCTTTGTGTTCATATGCTGTGCTATCTAATGTAAAATTATATGAATATTCTGTCCAATCTTTATTTAATGTAAATAGAGATGCTTCGTTTAGTGGGATGAAAGTTTTGTCTTCATAATATCCAGCTACAAGTTTGAATGCTTTTCCTTCATAATTTACTTTTTCGCTGCTTACTACTTTAGCATTTAAAACCACTGTATATTCTGTAGCTTCTAGCGTATAATCATATTCATATCTATCAACTACAGCATTATATTCATCAATAATGTCCTCTTTTTTGTAGAGCTCAAAGTCGATTTCTGATAAATATCCAGATTCTCCAAGCGGAAGTCTATAGGCGTTTTTGCTATCAACTTGTTGGGCGCATCCTGACAATAATAGAACAAAAGCGAATAATAATGCTATAAAAAGAAATCTTGATTTCTTAATCATTTTTTTCCTCCAATAATTGTGCTTTTTTGAATAAATAGTCTAGTTCTTCTTTTATTTCTTTAAAAGATAAGGTGTTTGAAGATGCTTTAGCTATGACAAAAAAATCAATTTCATTGATTAGATTATATGATCTAACAATAGCTCTGATTCGTCTTTTCATCTTGTTTCTTAGTACAGCATCACCAAATTTTTTTGGTACGCTTAAAGCATAACGAAAGTGGGTGTTTTCATGGTTTTCTTTTTTATATATAACAAAGTGTTTTCCACCGACCACTTTTCTTTCCTTCAGAACAAGTTCTATTTCTTCTGTTTTTTTGATTCTAAATTGTTTCTTCATTCTTTAAAAAGCAAAAATAAAAACACTTAAAAATAATTAAAATATATTTTCAGGTGTTTTCAAGTACAATATATTTTTGTTTTAAGTTGGTTGTTTTTATTATTAAACTGTTAAAGTTTTGCGGCCTTTTGATCTTCTTTTAGATAAAACTCTTCTTCCGCCTACTGAAGACATTCTTGCACGGAAACCATGTGTTCTAACTCTTTTGATTTTACTTGGTTGATATGTTTGACTCATAATAAGTGCCTCCTTTTTAGAAAACCACGCTTATTTATTATAAAGAATAAATCTTTATAAGTCAACTTTATTTTGTTTTAGATGGGGTATTTTAAAATTATTTTTTGTGATTTTTCTTTATTTTTCTAATTTTTGTGTTTTTATACATTTTTATATGTATAATAGAATAATAAGAATAATTGATGAGCGTGAAAAATGGATTTTAAATTGCTTAACAAAAATTTATCAGAAAAAGATGTTTTAATAGAAGCTCAAGCTTGCCTTAATTGCCCAAAACCAAGCTGTGTTTTAGGTTGCCCAATCCAAAACAATATTCCTGCATTCATCAAAGAAGTTAAAATGGGAAATTTTTTAAATGCTTATAAAATAATCAGCGAGAAATCTTTGCTTCCACAAATCTGTGGGGCATTATGCCCTCATGAGAAGCAATGCCAAGGTCATTGTATTAAGATGAAGCTTGGTAAGCCTGTCTCTATTGGTAAAATTGAAAGATTTGTCGGCGAATGGGCTGTTGAAAATGGGCTAGATAGAAACATAGCCAAAGTCAAAAATAATAAGGATGTTTTAGTTGTGGGAAGTGGGCCTGCGGGAATCTCTTTTTCGTATCATATGTTAAAGAATGGATATTCTGTAACAGTTGTTGAAAAAGAAAATTACCTTGGTGGTGTTTTAAAAACCGGTATTCCTTCTTTTAGATTTGATAATGAATCCTTAGATAAAATAATAGATAGTCTTAAATATCTAGGTTGTGAATTTAAATTAAATACTGTTTTTGGTAAAGACATAACTTTTGATGAAGCTTTAGAAAAATATTCATATGTTTTTCTTGCGACAGGTGTAAAGAATCCAAACAAAATGAATGTTCCTGGATTAGATCTAAAGGGAATAGTGTATGCTGATGAATTCTTAAAGCATATTAATCTTAGTAGATGTGATGAAAATTACCATAAAAATATAAGTGGATATGGGGAACATATCATAGTTGTTGGTGGTGGAAATGTCGCTATGGATGCTGCTAGGTGCGCAACAAGATTAAAAGACACTAAAGATGTGACAATAGTTTATCGCAGAACTGAAAACGAAATGCCAGCTTGCAAAGCTGAATTAGATGAAACCAAGGCTGAAAATATAAATTTTATGCCTTTAACTAATCCTGTAAGATTCATTGGTGATAGTAAAATAGATATGGTTGAATGTGCGAAAATGGTCTTATCTGATCCTGATGAATCAGGAAGAAGACGACCAATAGAATCAAACGATGCACATATATATCTAAAAGCTGATACTGTTGTTCTTGCGCTCGGATATTCTAATGAGATTATATTTGATGGTTTAGATGTCGATAAATGGAAAGGGATAATTGTTGATGAAAATAATATGACATCAATAGATAGAGTATATGCTGGTGGGGATAATGTTACTGGAGCACTCACTATTGTTTCGGCTATGAAAGCGGGTTATAACGCTGCAAAATCTATTATAGAAAGGGATGAAAAAAATGAATAATTATAAAAAATTATATTTTATACCTCTTGTTTTGCTGCTTGTGTTTGTTGTGTTTATAGTTCTTGTTAAGACTGTTGATGTTTCTGTAATAGGTGAAAATTCTACGAACATAGGATTAACATTTATCAATAAAGGTTTCTATGAATCACACAAACTTATCAACAACACATTCTATAATGTTTCAAAATATTTAGGATATTTATCTTTTTTAATAATTGGGTTCTTCCTAGTTGTTGGGGTAATACAGTTAATTAAAAGAAAAGGTTTCTTCAAAGTTGATACTGATTTACTTCTTCTTGGAGCGATTTATGTGTTAACTATGGTATTCTATGTTTTCTTTGAGATTGTGGTTGTGAATGTAAGACCAATTATCGTTGATGAACCAATGGAGGCTTCTTTTCCTTCTTCTCACACCCTTCTTGCGGTTGTCGCAGTTGGTACACTTTTATTTGAGATATTAAAAAGAATTTCTAACAAATATTTAAAATGGGGTTCTTTGATTGCTGCTTCTCTATTTATGATTGTGCTGATTGTGTTTAGATTGTTGTCAGGGGTTCATTGGGTTACCGATATAATTGCGGGAATTATACTAGGCCTTGCAATAGTATCTTTGTTTATTGTTTTAAATATAGATATAAAAGAGAAACAAATAAATCAAGAAAAATAATATATAAAAAGGGTTAATCCCTTTTTTGTTTGAAAATATTAACATTTTTAAGATATAATAATTAGTATGTTGGAGGTACGGGTATGGAACAACAATACTCAGATCAAGAATTAGCTAGAAGAGCCAAATTAGAAAAACTTATTGAGATGGGAATAGATCCTTATGGACATAAATTCCCACAGACACATCATAGTAAAGAAATAAAAGAGGCCTACAAAGGAAAAACACACGAAGAACTGGAAGAATTAAATGTTCAAGTATCTGTCGCTGGAAGAATTATGTTTATCCGTAAGATGGGTAAGGCAAGCTTTTTTACTATTAAAGACAAAGAAGGCCTTCTCCAAGTTTATATAAGAATAGATAATGTTGGTGAAGAAGCATATACATTATTTAAAATGGCTGATGTTGGTGATATATGCGGTGTAAAAGGAAGGGTTATGGTAACACAAACAGGAGAAGTTACTGTTTTTTGTACTGAATATACCCATCTTGTAAAAGCATTAAAACCTCTTCCAGAAAAATATCATGGTTTAACTGATACTGAAGAAAGATACCGAAAGAGATATTTAGATTTAATGATGAATGATGATAGTATGCTTGTGGCCACTTTAAGACCGGCTATCATCAAAGCTATGAGAAATTATTTTGATTCTAAGGGGTTTGTTGAGGTAGAAACGCCTGTATTAAACACTTCTCGTGGCGGCGCTACTGCAAGACCGTTTATAACTCATCACAACGCGCTTGATATGGATTTGTTCTTAAGAATCGCTACTGAAATTCCTCTAAAGAAACTTCTTGTAGGTGGAATGGAAAAAGTATATGAGATTGGTAGAATCTTTAGAAACGAAGGTGTAGACACAAAACACAACCCAGAATTTACTTCTGTAGAATTATATGAAGCTTTTGGAAATTTAGAATCTATGATGGAATTAACTGAAGGTGTTTTCCGTTTTATTGCAGAAAATGTGTTTGATGGCAAGATGGAATATGAATATAACGGTGAAGTTATTGATTTATCTAAACCTTTTAAAAGAGTATCTATGTGTGATTTGATCAAAGAAAAAACTGGAATTGACTTTGAAGGTAAGAATTATACATTAGATGAAGCAAAAGATCTTGCTAAAGAACACGATATAAAAATTGAACCTCACTTTACTGTTGGTCATATCATCAATGAAATATTTGAAAAATATTGTGAGAAAGACTTGATTCAGCCAACATTCCTAATGGGGCATCCTATTGAAATCTCCCCACTAACAAAAGAAAACCTTAAAGATCCAAGATTTGTAGAAAGATTTGAGTTTTATATTTGTGGTACTGAGTATGCAAACGCATATACAGAATTAAATAATCCTATCGAACAAAAAAAGAGATTTGAAGAAGAATTGAGAGAAAGAGAAATGGGAAACGATGAAGCTGGTGATATCGATGAATCGTTCTTAGATGCACTTGAGTATGGTATGCCTCCCGCAGGAGGAATTGGTATCGGTATTGATAGGCTTGTGATGTTCTTCACTGGTTGCCCATCAATAAGAGATATTCTTTTATTCCCTCATATGAGAAATAAATAAAAGGGGCTGTTAAGAAACTAAAAAGTTTCTAACAGCTTTTCTTTTACAAATAAAAGCATTATTTAATGCAACAATACTTAAAACTAGTCGAATATTTTGAAGATAATATAGAATAAAAAGTCTCCTCAAAGCATAAATG
>JAGCYY010000007.1 GCA_017960565.1 bacterium
CCGTTATTTTGTTATACTTTATTTTCAAAATTTTGTTATAAATTTAAAGACTAACTTCCGTTTTAATAAACAATTTTCGGAAGTTAGTCTAAGAGTTTGGCTATTTTTATTTAAAACTGAATTTAATTTAAGAATTCACAAGCTATTGCCATCATTTTATGTTTAAAATTTAAAAAAAATGAATTATGAACTGAATACCATTTTCAAAAAATAGCAAAAATAATTAATATAATGAATCCCTTCATTATATCAAAAAAAGCATCCAGATATGATGCCTTTCTTAATTTGTTTTAAATAGTACATTTTTTTAAATTAATGAAATTATTCTACTGACTATGCTTTATGTTTGTTTTTGATTTTTTGTATTAAGACTATTATTTCGTGAAGTACAAGTGGAATAATAGATACAATTCCAGTTATTAACCATTCCATTCCTGAAAGGTTTTCTGTGCTGAAGACTTTTCCTACTGCAGGAACTTCAATGACAAATAATTGTAATAAGAAGCCAGCAGCAAATGCAATAGCCATCATCCAGTTCTTATCTTTAAAAATATGAATGAATGAATGGTTGATATCGGACATACCAAGCATATGGAATAATTCACCAAGTGCAAGGGCGGTGAATGACATTGTTCTTGCTTGATTGAGCATATATTGTTCACCAAAAGAGTTAACTGTAGTTTCATAGAAATTTTTGATATTCATAAGACCATGAACATCATTCATCCATGCTGGAACAAAATATGCAATAACGACACCAATAGTAAGTATTGCACCATAACCTATTGTGATTAATAAACCACCTTTTGCAAAGATTCCTTCGTTTGGATCTCTTGGTTTTAAACTCATTACATCAGGATCTTTTGGTTGCATACCAAGAGCTATGGCAGGAAGAGAGTCTGTAACAAGGTTAACCCAAAGTAAGTGAATAGCAATAAGCGGTGCAGGAAGACCAATTACTATTAGGAAGAACATTACGAGAACTTCTGCAATATTTGATGATAAGAGGAATAATACGGTTTTTTTGATGTTTGAATAGATTCCTCTTCCTTCTTCTACAGCTTTTTCAATAGATGCAAAATTATCATCAGTTAGTACCATATCTGCAGCGCCTTTAGCAACGTCAGTACCAGTAATGCCCATCGCAATACCAATATTTGCTTGTTTAAGTGATGGAGCATCGTTTACACCATCACCTGTCATTGCACAAATATTGCCATTTTCTTGAAAAGCTTTAACGATTTGAACTTTATTTTCTGGAGATACTCTTGCGAATACTCTTGCAGTTTTTACTTTTTCCTTTAATTCTTCAAATGTGAATGTATCTACTTCTTGCCCAGTATAACAATCAGATCTATTTTCAACAATACCTAGATTTTTAGCGATCTGATAAGCAGTATCGATGTGGTCACCAGTAATCATAATTGTGGTGATTCCAGCTTCTTTGAATTTTGTTACAGCTGGTTTTGCTTCATCTCTTGCTGGGTCTATCATCGCAACGAGACCGACGAATGTAAGATTTGATTCTTCAATTACATCACTATTTGAATATGCAAGAGCGAGAGCACGAAGAGCGTTTTCAGCATAATATGTGTTAGCTTTATTGATATTTTCAATATCTTTTTCTGTGATATTTCTAACAATACCATTTTCTAAGATTTTTGTAGTGTTTCTAAGAATTGAATCTAAAGCACCTTTGGTGTAGATGATTGTTCCATTTTCCATTTTATGTTTAGTAGACATCATTTTTCTTACTGAATCAAATGGTAGTTCATCTACTCTTGGAGTCATCTCTTCAAGATTCTTTTTATGCATATCAAATTCATTTGCCATAATAACAAGTGCAATTTCGGTTGGATCTCCATATAGTCCTTCATCTACTATTGCATTTGAACAGAGTGACATACCTCTTGCCAAAAACTTAAGTTCGTTATCAGGTGAATCTTTAGAGAAGTTTTCTTTCTTATAATAAGTATTATTTACGTATGCTTCTACTACGGTCATCTTATTTTGTGTAAGAGTTCCGGTCTTATCTGAGCATACTATAGATACCGCTCCAAGTGTTTCAACAGAAGGTAGTTTTCTAACTATGGTGTTGGCTTTTACCATCTTTTGTACACCGATAGATAGAACAATTGTGACTACAGCAGAAAGGCCTTCTGGAACAGCCGCAACTGCAAGAGAGATTGAAGATAGAATCGCTTCTATCCATGCATCCATAACTTGAACTTTACCATCTATTAATATCCAAATTATCTCAGCAATCAACACGATAAATACTATTCCAAGTGTGAGGACGCCTAAGAATTTAGATAATTTAGCGAGAACTTTTTGAAGAGGTGTCATTTCATCATCAGCTTCTTCTAAAGCATCTGCGATTTTACCGATTTCTGTGTTCATTCCGGTGTTTGATACGATTCCTTTACCTCTTCCGTATGAAACTATTGTCGACATAAAGGCTTCATTGATTCTATCGCCTATTCCAACAGTAGATGTAAAAGTTATATTCGCATCTTTTTCTGAAGGCACAGATTCACCTGTCAAAGATGATTCAACGCATTTGAGATTGACAGCTTCAACGAGTCTTAAATCAGCACCAATTGTGTCTCCTTCCTCTATAACAACGATGTCACCAGGTACGAGTTCAGAAGCTTTGATTCTATATCTTTTCTTATCTCTTATAACGGTTGATTCTGGACTAGACATTTTTTTAAGCGCTTCTAAGGAAGTATTAGCTTTTAGTTCTTGAACTGTCCCTATGACCGCATTGATTATGATAACTGCGAGTATGATTATTACATCTGGCCAATCACCTACTCTTAGAAAATCAAATTCGTTTCCTGCTTGATAATTTTTTATTGTGTCATAAATTGAGACAATTATTGTGACAACTATAGCGCCAAATAAAATATAAATCATTGGATCTTTTAGTTGAGAGATAAAGATTTTGAACCAAGAATCTTTTTCTTTTTCTTTAAGTTCATTCTTTCCATATATCTCTTGTCTTTTTTTAGCTTCTTCTTCACTTAAACCATTTTCAATATCGGTATTTAAAAGATTGATTGTATCGTTTATTGTGAATGTTTCAAAAGATCTTTTTTCTTGATTTTCCATTGGTGTACTCCTTTTAAATAAAAATAAAACAAGTATTGTCCATACTTGCTTGGTTAGTCTTAAGCATGGCAAAAAATATGCATACTTAAGTCTTGATATTTAATATAGTTCCGAAAATCATATTTGTTTTATGATTTTGTCCTGACGAAACTATAACCTTATTGGCCATCTACTCTCTTAAGATATTTTTATTATATCAAAAGAAATGTTTATTTTCAATTAAATAAATGAATATATCTTATCAGTAGCCAATTCTTTTTCATTATTCCGTTTTAATCATTTTTACGGAATTTAGTTTGATAAATTTCTTTTGTTATATAATTAAAGTATGTTTTTGCGTTCTTTTTTATTTTTTTAGGAGGTGTAAACAATTATGAGAGAAAAGAA
>JAGCYY010000008.1 GCA_017960565.1 bacterium
AATATACTCCACAAAGCTAACATATAAAATTTTCAAAGATCATAATTTTTAAGCCTAAATTAGGCTACTTTTCTTATACTATTTTTTACACAACTAAAATAAACAAAAATTTATCTTGATTTATTTATAGTTGTCTTTTTAAAATTATTTTTTAGTTTTTGGTGTTTTATCTTCTTTTACTGTGAATTTATTGCTTTCTTCGATTAATTTATAAGCTTTTTCAGTAACCACTTCTTCAGTGGCAGCGCTCTTTGAAACTTGATCTTTTACTTGATCAATTGAGAGTCTATATTGGTCAGCAATTTCTTGATATTTAGCTTCAAGTTCTTGATCAGTTGCAGTTAAGCCTTCTTGTTTCGCAATTTCTTTTAAGACAAATCTTAAAGATAGCGTGTTAGTTGCTTGAGTTTTTAGAGTTTCTTTATATTGTTCAACTGTTTGACCACCAGTATATTTTAGAAGAGTTTCTAAATCCATACCATATTGTCTTGCTTGTTCAGTAGCTTTTTCTAGTGAATAATTAGCTTCTTCTTCAACTAGATCTTCTGGTAGTTCGAATTTAGCATTCTTCACTACTGTCATATATAGATTATTTTTAGCTTTTTCATTTGCAGCATTTTCTTTTCTATCAGCGATAGTCTTTTTGATATGCTTTTTATATTCATCTACAGTTGTAACGTTTTCAATCTTTTGATCTTTTACAAATTCATCATCTAGTTTTGGAACATCTTTGTATTTGATTTCTTTAACATTCACATGAAATACAACATCTTTTCCTTTTAATTCTTCAGCTTGATAATCTTCTGGGAATGTTACATTTAGATCTTTTTCTTCATTTGCTTTCATTCCAACCATTTGTTCTTCAAAGCCTGGGATGAATTGATGAGAACCGATTTCAAGTGAATAATCTTTTGCAGAACCACCATCGAACGGAACGCCATCTTTAAATCCTTCAAAATCAAATACTACAGTATTGCCTACTTCAACTGTATCATCAGCTGATTCTTTCTTTACAAGCATAGAATTTCTATCTAGTGTTCTACTGATTTCTTCTTCAACTTCTTTTGCAAGTACTGTAACTTTATCTTTTTCGATTTCTAAATCCTTATATTCGCCAAGTTCAACTGTTGGATTCACAGAAACTGTAACAGTATAAGTGATTGGTTCAGTTTGAGATATTTTAGATTCATCTAAATCAAATTTAGGATATCCACATACTTCGATATTATTTTCGCTTACAGCTTCATAATATGTTTCACTAATCGCATAATTTAATGCATCGTTATAAAGTGATTCAACACCGAAACGTGCTTCAAATACATGTCTTGGAGCTTTTCCTTTTCTGAAGCCTGGAATTTCTACTTCTTTATTTTTCTTCTCAAAAGCATCATCTAATGCCTTTTTAAAAGTGTCTACAGGAATTATTACATCGAATTTTACTTTTGATCCTGAGAGTTTTTCAATTTGCATATTTTTAATTCTCCTTCTAATTTTTACCTAGAGTATTATATCATTTATAAAATGATAAATCAAAGATTATTACTTATTCTTTGTTTGAATGACAATTTATAATATTTGTGAGATATAAACTTTTTATTTAAAAAGTCTATATTATCTGTCTTAATTAAGAATTCACTTGCAGCTTTATTTGATTTAATTTTTGCCTTAAAAATGATCATTTCATTATCGTCAATAAGTCCAAGAACGTAGTCACCATTCCTAGGAATATAATTTAAAGTATAGAAGGAATAATTCTTGTTTTTCTTATGGATTGTTCCTTCTATTATATATGGTCTATCAAGGAGTTTTTGAGCGTTAACTAGATCTCCATTTTTTAAATATTCTTTGATTGTTTCAGATCCTATTTTTATATCATTTTCAAAAGATATTTTTGATATTATTGTGATGTTAGATAAAGTGTGTGAAAGAATATTTGCATTTCCTAAACCATCTTTTCCAAAAGTATAATCAAATCCGACAATGATATTTTTCATATCTTTTAAAAATATATTAATAAAATCTTGGTATGAAAGATCGATAAATTCTTGACTTAATTCGACGATATATAGTTCATCAAAACCAAATTCTTGAAATAATTCGATCTTTTGATTTATTGTCGTAAGTGAGCCGAGATTTATATTGTTTTTAAATTCATAATATGATTTATTGAAAGTAAGAATAGAAAGTGGTGTATGAGATTGAATTGCTAGTTCTTTTGCTTTATTAAAAAGCTCCATATGAGCTTTATGGAGACCATCAAAATAGCCAAGAACTAATGTTTTATTTATTTCTTTAAATTTTTTATAATCACTAATATATGAGATTTTCATTTTTAATTAAGAGATCTAATTTATAATTGTCTTTTTCATTATCTTTTTTGTAGATAGCGATAGGTTCATTTTTGTATTTTAAAATAATGAATTCATTAGAAAAGTTTATTAAATCAGAAGATAATCTTTGTCCATTTAAAACTGATTTATATAGATCGTTATCTATATCAATTGAATTAAAACATAAATAATCTAGAGGATTAATTAATATTAAATCATCATCTAATTTTTTTGAATCTTCTATTTTAAATGGTCCTACTTGGATTCGTCTTATGTCATCTGCGAGAGTTGGAATAGATAAATATTCACCTATTTCTTTCGCAAAACTTCTAACATAAAAACCTTTAGAGACATAAAGATATATGTCTACAAATGATTGATTATCAATATATCTTATATCGCTTAATCTTTTTATATCATATATTTCTACTTCTCTTTTTTTAATTTCTACTTCTTTATTTTTAATTGCATATTTATATAGCGGAGTACCACTTACTTTGATTGCGCTATAGATTGGTGGTGTTTGCAGATATTTTTTTATTGATGATTTTAAATATTCATCAATGATATTTTCTTTGCCTCTGTAATCAACATCAATAACGTTTTCTAGTTCAGCTTCTCTATCAAGTGTTTTTGAGGTTGCGCCTAGTCTTAATGTTAAAATATATTTTTTAGATAGATTCTCAAAATATTTGAAATATCTAGTAGCGGAATTTATTCCTACAACTAAAAGCCCACTCGCAAGAGGGTCTAAAGTTCCAAGATGGCCTACTTTATTTAGATTATATTTCTTTTTCAAGATAGAATCTATTTTTTGACTTGAAATATTAATAGATTTATCTATTAAGGCAAAACCTGATTTCATCATTTTATTCTTTAAAGTAACAAATTGTGACTCCTCTTCCACCTTCGTGTTCTTCGCCACTTCTAAATCTTTTGATTTCTTTGTTTGACTTGCAATAATTAATAACCATATTTCTTAAGGCGAGAGTTCCAAATCCATGAACGATTTCCACTTCATTTAGATTTGCATATATCGCATCATCAATAAATTTAATAAGTGCTTCTTCAGCTTCTTCATATCTCATTCCTCTTAAATCTAATCTACTAGATACATCGAGTTTTAAAGTCGATTTATGAGGAGTATTTTTATCGATGATAGCTTTAACTGGATCATAGATTTCTATATACTCAATTTCATTCTTTTTAAAACTTGATACCATTGAACCAAGCTGAACAATATATTTATTCTTTTCTATCTTGATTACTTTACCAATTTTGTCATATGTGAGACATTTAACATTATCCCCAACACTTATTTCGTCAGTATTGTTTTTCTTTCTTTTAAGTGGGGCATCATAAAGATTATTTGTGATACCACGAAGTTCAGCAATTTTATTATCTTTAACTTCCTCTTTATTTAAAATATCTTTTTTGATTGATTTTATTTCATCTAATAAGAGAGTCGCATCTTTTTGTGTCTTTTCGAGTATTTTTGATTTTTCAAGAGATATTTCATCATATTTGAGATTAATTTTTTCTTTCTCTTCTTTCATCATTACACGATGATTTTCTTTTTCAATTTCAAAATCTGTCTTAAGACGTAAATATTCTTCTTTTAAACGTCTTGCGCGTATTGAATCTTTTTCAAGTTTTTTGATAAGAAATGATTCTTTATCTTTAAATTCTAAAGATTTATTTTTGGCATTTTTAATAATTTCTGGATTTAAACCAAGTCTAGATGAAATTAAAAATGCATTGCTGCCACCTGAAATACCTATAATAAGTTTATAGGTTGGTTTTAGGGTATTTACATCAAATTCAACACTAGCATTTTCGATATCTTCATTTTGATAAGCATATAATTTTAATTCAGGATAATGTGTTGTTGAGACTGTATAAAGATTAAGACTTCTTAAATGATCTAATATAGAAATAGCAAGTGAAGCACCTTCTTTAGGATCTGTACCACTTCCAAGTTCATCTAATAAGACAAGAGAGTTAGGTTTAACTTTCTTTAGAATTTTTACAATTCTAGACATATGTGATGAGAAAGTTGATAAAGATTGTTCGATGGATTGTTCATCGCCGATATCAGCATATATTCCATCGAATATGATAGTTTTAGATCCTTCTTTTACTGGGATTAAAAGTCCAGATTGAACCATGAGAGATAAAAGACCTAATGTCTTTAAGACAACTGTTTTACCCCCAGTATTAGGACCTGTGATAATCATAGTGTTTCTATCTCTTAAGGTTATGGTGTTAGGAACAACTTTTTCTTTAGCGATTAATGGATGTCTAGCATCAATTAAATCGATATATGAAGAGATTTCAACTTTTTCGCCAGATATTTCTTTAGCATATTCTCCTCTCGCAAAAAGGTCATCGAATATATATATTAAATCTAAGTCTGTTTTTATAGATTCATAATAATCAGAAACATTATTAGAAAGTTCAAATAATATTTTTTCTATTTCTTGTTTCTCATTGTTTTTGAGAACTGTAATCTTGTTTTCTATTTCAGAGATTTGGTAAGGTTCAACATAGATTGTTTGACCAGATGCACTCTCGTCAAAGACGATTCCTTTAATTTTTGACCTATATTGGGCAAGTACAGGGATTACTCTATGACCCTGTCTTATTGTGATAATAGCTTCACTTAGTTTATCTTGGTCTTTTCTAATGATTTCATTTAATTTATTTATGCATTCTGCTTCATATGTTCTAATAGATTTTCTAATTCTATATAGTTCGCTTGAAGCATTATCCATAATATTGCCTTCAAAATCAAATACTTGATCCATAAGATCTTTAACAGATTTAAGATTAATTAATTTATCAAGATATTTAGATATATTTCCTGTATCTAAAGAAACATTAGGCGCAAGATTAAAATAGTTATAAGTCCGATTAACATCATAAATAAGTTTATTTATTTCCATAAACTCAGATTGATTTAAGACAGCTTTAATTCTTAATCTGTCGATAGTTATAGTAAGATCAAATGGTATATAATCAATTGATGATAATCTATAGATAATATTCTTTATCTCATACACTTCATGAAGTCGTGATAAAATAAAGTCTTTATTTCTTGAAGGCTTCAAAGATAATATATTCTTTTTTGTTTCCTCTAAGTATGCATAGTCTGAAACTTTTTTGAGTATCTTAGGGTAGTCGAGCAAATTTAATTCGAACATATTTATATAAATGATTATATCATTTTTATAATTAAATGACAAATTATGAATAAATTTAAGCTGTATTTGGTTTTATGGAATAGAAACATGTTATAATAAATTATGCCAACAGTTAAATTTAATGAATCTCAAATTGAAGAATTTTGCACAATTTTCAAACCATTTGAGGAAGATGTTAAAAATGAATATATGAGTCATTTTTTTAGATTTAAAAACGCAAGTGTAACTATCTATAAAAGTGGTAAAGTCGTATTTCAAGGAAGCAACCTTGAAATGTTTTATGATTATTTAGAAAAAGATAATAAACAGCTAAGTCTTGATTTTGATGAAGATACTCCATATGATTATTTAAATACTATTGGAGCTGATGAAGTAGGCACAGGTGATACATTTGGTCCTATTGTTTGTGCTGCAGTATTTGTGAAAGCTTATGATACTGAAAAATTAAAAAACATTGGTGTAAAAGATTCAAAAAAACTAAACGATGCCAAAATTAAAACTATAGGTAAATATATAAAAGAAAATTATAAATATAGAGTTAATATCGTTAGAAATGAAGTATTCAATGATAAATATAATATTTTAAATATGAACGAGATGAAAGCTAAACTTCATAATCAAAATATTGAATCATTAAGCAAAGAAGTTAAATATGAAGCTATCTGTCTAGATGAATTTGTGAATAGATTTAAATATTTTAAATATCTTAATAATGAAGGATTTAAAGATATTAGTTTTGAAATGAAAGGTGAATCTAAGTCTATTGCGGTTGCAGCTGCATCTATTCTTGCAAGATACTTCTTCTTATTAGAATTCGATAGATTAGAAAAAGAATATGGCTATAAGCTTCCTAAAGGAAGCGGTAAAAATGCTCAAAATATGATTGATAAAATAAGAAATGATGGAAAAGAAAACTTATTTTATCATATCGCTAAAACGAGTTTTAAAAACTTTAATATAAAATAAATAATGCTTATATAAAACCACACTATTTAAATAGTGTGGTTTTTGCATTGATATAAGTCTTTTCTAATCAAATTTGTTTTATTAATAAACTATAATATTTTATTAAAAAATAATCTAATATAAGTAACAGCGACTATAACTCCAAGCGATGAGAAAACAAAAGGCGAAATATATGGTACAGGATAGATTGGATCTATATTTAAAAATACATCTCCTAATACTAATATAGCACAAATTGAAGTGAAATATAATATAAGGCTTGCCCCAAGTGAAGCGCTTGATACTTTATTTATTTTAGCGCCTTTTAAATTGCCAAATGTTAAAAATGATATTGTTAAAAGTGCAAATAAAATAGAAAATATAATTTTAAAAACCTTTATGTCATCGAGATAAGATAGAAAATAGAATGGATAGAAATTAGTTTGAAAAAATAATAACCCGCCAAATAATACAAAGAAGAATAATATTATTATAAATTTATAAACGGATGCCGCTAATCGTCCTTTTTTATAAACCGTATTATATCCATCAATGGAAACCAATGTTTGATGTCTCCCAAATAGTGCTTTTTTATTAAAGAAAATTATCATTAACACAATAAAACTTAAACCAATTATTGGGATCATCCAATACGGAATATCGCTTCTAAATAATCCTAAAACAAATAATATTAAGGAGAAAATTATAGAGAATATAAATGGTATGAAGAATATATGAGTGCCATATTTATCTTGATTTGAATCAAAATACAAAGCTTTACTCATAGAATAATAATTACCATTATTAAAATTATCTACTATTTCACCTACAGGAGTAACTTTATTT
The DNA here is from genome assembly GCA_017960565.1 of bacterium. Taxonomy (GTDB): domain Bacteria; phylum Bacillota_I; class Bacilli_A; order Izemoplasmatales; family UBA1188; genus UBA1188. The sequence continues at coordinate 7,325 of JAGCYY010000008.1, forward strand.
GATGCAATATCCATATTAGAGAGATATCCAAATAATTTTTTATATCCTTTTTTATCTTTTTGTCTTCCGTTTTTAGTATTTTCTACACAGGAATAAAAATTCTCATGAACATTAACTTTCTCTGGATATTTTGAGATATATTTTTCTATCAAGTTTTTAAATGAAATACAATCATGCATATTTTTCTTAACAATAAACATCTCAAAATTAGTTTTACATTTCATTTCACATTTAACAAGTTTCCATAAAATATCTAAGCTATCTTCATTATATGTAAGAGCTTCTTGATAGAATACTTCTCCTTCTTCAAAATAATTATTAATTGTGAATGTGTCACCAATTTCAATTAGTTTATTCATATATGTTGTATTTTTAATCTTACTTGAAGGCAATAGTTCAAAGAAAGCTTTTGCAGCTTCGAAAGCAATTTTAGGTATTTTTCTTTTTTCATTTTTTTCAGGCTTTTGGTTGATATAATCAATTATCTGTTCATAAGCGAAAGAGAAAGGGCCAAACTCATCTTCTTTCCAAACATATCCACCTTTTAAAATTTTGCCTAATATGAAATATAGATTTGAATAATCTTCTTTAATATTTTCATCTTCTATATCGATTTTATTGAAGTGTTTAATTATTGAAACATAATCTTCGCCACAATATAATGAAATATTCTTCCCCAGATCTTTTGTTTCTTCATCTTGCTGGTCAGTTTCATCATCCATATAAATATCTTTTTGATAAGAATAATTAAAATGATTTATTCTAAAGAACTTAATTAAAAGAGCCATATCGTAATATGGATGTATTTCAAGAATTCTTTCTATAAGATTATCAATCAATCTTGTAAGGAATTTATTTAGTTTATATTTATAAAGAAGATATTTTTGAGTCGTGTAATATAAATTTATTAATTCATATGAACCATCTTCTCCGAAAGATGCATAAATAGGAACAAAAATTCTATTTATAGAATCATTTATAAATGTTTCATATTCTTTAAAATTTATATTTTTTTCATTGTAATTAAATATTGAATTTAAGAAAACTCTTTTTAATGCATCAGCTTTTTGTTTTGTTTCTTTCTTGCTACTTTTTAATGTTGAAAAAAGAATTAGATAAGGGTTTTCATTTGGATTTTCTGAAATGATTTTTGAGAAAGTTGAAAAACTAGAAATTTTGAATGTATAATCTATAGTATTTTTAAATATTTTAAAGAAAGTTTCTTGGGTTGATTCTTGATTATTATCATTAATTGAAATTAAATCGATAAAGTCATTTAAAAATTTATCATAATTTTTAGATCCAAGAACTCTATATAAACTATAATCATCTATAGATGAATCAAAAGGAGTTTCAAAATCGCATTTGATTTTAGCAAGGTTTGCATTAAAGTTATGCGAATTATTTTTGGTTATCTCATTTAATGATTTATATGCTTTTCCATATGAACGTTTATTATCTGCCTTCATATCAGAAAGTGCCATTCTATAAAGAGCTTCTTGTGATACGTCTAGATTTTGTAACTGATAGCCTTTAAAAGCATTAAGAGTAATGTTTGTTGTTGCAACATTGATATTGATGTTATCTGTCTTGATAAGAATTTCATCAATTCTTTTTTGACCTTTTTTCTTAACAACAGAATTTATAACATTTGCAATTGATTTATCAAATTCATCATTAAGAACTACACCTTGGAATCCAGCTTTTTGAATTTGCCTTGGAAGTTGTTCAGGTTGGAAACCATTATCAAAAACAGGAACAAATCTGATTTTATCATCACCTTCAATTTCTACTCTCTTTTTAAATCTTTGCCATTCATTTTTTACCCAAATCGATGATAATATTTCTGGTTCTTTAGGTGAAGAACAAACAAGAATAAAGATTTTTGAAGACATTAATGCCGAATAAATGATAGGTTCAAAAGCTTTTCCAGCAAATTCATGGTGAAGTGTTTCTTCCGCAAAGAAAACTTTTAATCCCCATTTTGTAAATTTATCGTATAGTCTTCTTGCAGTTTCACTATCTTTTGTGAGGTAATCTTCACCTTCGATTTTTTTAGTTCTTTTATAACAGATAAAAATATCAAAAGGTTCTTGTTTTTCCATAAGCTTAATAGAGTCAGCTCTAAGCTTATCAATTTCTTCAAGTCTTTCTTTATAGATTTTAAGTTGCTCTTCGTTATTAGATAGAATTTTTTCTAATTTTTTGTATTCATCTTTATCAAAGATAGATTTCCTATCTAATCTATTTAAAGTAGGATAAGAACGAATCTTATTTTCATCGTCAATATCAACATATGAAACGCCATAATCGCATAGTAAAAATTGGTAATAGAGTTCAGCGCTTTGATTACCATTTGTTAAAATATTTTCAAGTTCTGTGTATGCTTCATCGAATTCAAGACGATTTCTTAGTTTAACTGCGTTATCAAATAAACCATTTTCTGTTGGACCGATGTAAAAGTCTTTTCTGCAAAATTTACAATGGCAAATATTCATTGAAGAATCAATCAAATTTTCACCATGGCAGTTAGGACATTTGATTAGTATTTCTGACATTATGTATTAATTCTCCATTCTTTTAGAATGCATTTTATATGATTGATTGGAATAAAATAACTCATAGAAAAAGCTTCAAGTCTAATAGATCTACATATAGCAACAACTTCTCCTTTTTCATTAAATAGAGGACCACCACTATTGCCAGGATTTATTGCAACATCAGACATTATATATGTACCATCATTCATTTTTCTACATCTATCAGATACAATACCTCTTGTGATTGATATGCCTTCACCTTTAGGATTTCCAATTGCAACTACTTCTTCGCCATTTTTTAGATAATCACTATCACCTAATTTTAAAGCTTGAAGTTTATCATCTGTATCTAATTTTAATAATGCAACATCATTATCGCCAAAAGGAGGATTACAATAAACCGATGTTGCTTTATATGTTTTATTTGCAACATCTACATATAAATTATTGCTAGCTCTCTTAGCCTCATTATTATATACAACATGTGAATTTGTAATTACATATCCATCTTTGGTTAAAACAAAACCAGCTCCAGTAGAACTATTTTCAACATCATGAATTATAGCAACTCCATTAATAGTTTTTTCATAAACATCACTAGCTGACAAATTTAATATTTTTGAAGTAGGATCAAGTTGTTCTTGTACTTTTTTTATTTCAAAATCAGAATATGAGTACGTATTTCTGCAAAATTTGCATTTATATCCAGTACCAATATTCATCAATTCTGATCCACAGTTTTTGCAAATTGGCATAATTATATTTCCTTTCCACAGCTTGGACAGAATTTACCTTTAGATGTTAATACTTTGCCACAATGTGGGCATTTTTTCTCTATTGCTTTTAATTGCTCACCGCATTTTGGACAGTAAACAGAATCTTTTTCAACTTCATTTCCGCATTTAGGGCAATATGAAGAAGATTTTGTTGTCTTTGGTTCTTCTTTTTGATGTTTTGGATAGCCAAGAACTTTAATAACTTCAAGATATTTTTCGTAATCTTCTCTTCTAAGATTAATGAGATATTTTTCTCGTTCCCATTCTTTATCATCTAATCTTTCAATCTCATCAGCAATTTCTTTAGTATCTTTCTTGAAATTATATTTTTCTCTTTCTTCATGAAGAACTTGTTCAATAGCGTTTCTCTCTTCATCAGGAATATTTAATTTATCAATAATGAAAATAGGAACAAATAATCCATATTGTTCATTTAGTGTTTCCGATACAAGAGGTTGAATCTTTTCTGCAATTTCTAATGCATGATTAGTAACATCAATATAATTTAAATGTAAACCATTAATTACATTTACAATTTCATTTCTTACTACTTGAGAGACGATTGGAGTAATTCTATCTAATAGATTATCCATATTGAAAGAACGATTAGAACCTACTAAACTTGAATGGAATTTTTCCACATTAGATATCTTTATGTCGTAATATCCAATAGATCTAAATGATACTGGGAGATGAGTTTCTGTATCCCTTGTCCTAATTGGTTCTGATAATCCCCAGTATGCATGATATGCATAAGTTGGATTATAAACAATTAAGTCAATTGTCTTTTTTTCTTTTAAATATTTCTTACTACCAAATAAACATTTTTTATGTTTTTCTTTTTCTTCATAAAGTGGATAAGCTCCATTAGATAAAATAGGAGATCTTACACCATCTTTTATTAAAATAGCTACATTTGGGTCCGAAATAACGATTTTTGCATCAGCACTAGCAACATCTCCATATACTCTAAAAAACATTGAATCATTATCATTTTCAATTCTAATTTTTAGAATACGGCTTGGAAGATCAATTTTACCATTTGATTTGCTATTTAGTTCAAAGGTATCTACAGCTTTCATCTCTTCTTCATTTTTCATGTCTATTCCTCTTCTTTAAAAATAATATTATTTTTATTATAATATGTTAAACAATATAATTCAATATGTAACAAAAAAAATCATTAGGTGTGTAAAATATTTCAAAAATCATTTTTTTGTATAAAAAAGCGTTATAGTGTCAAACTACAACGCTTTTTTACATATAACATAAAATTTATTTTTCGATTATCTTTTTTAATAAATCTATTTTTGATTCATCTTCAAATGATGCTTTAAATGGTGTGATTGAATAATAACCGTTATCCGAATAATACATATCAGAATCAATTGGATATATACTCTTTTTGCCATTTCTTTTGATTGTCGAAAAGACTTTATCGCCATTATCTACAAGATGAGTATATTCAATTGGAATATTGTATATTCTACCAACTCTTATTCCCTTTCCTTTATAACTATAATGTGATTTTGGAAAATTAACATTTAAGAATGGAGCTACATCTAATAATTTATTATCAAATATATATTTGAGAATATATTCAGCTCTTTTTTCATAATTTGATTCATGAAAATCACCAGATAAACAGATTGTTTTAATACCTGAAAGACTTGATACTATTCCAGCTCCAACTGTGCCTGAAAATAATGCGTCTTTTCCTTCGTTTAGGCCTTTGTTTATTCCAGAGACACAAAGATCAAATTTAATATTTTCAAAATAATTTAATCCTAGTGCCATTGAATCACCTGGGGTACCATCTACTTTGATTGTTTTGTTATCGATAACACTATAGGGAATTATATCTCTAAATGTCAAAGAAATAGATGATCCACTTTTTTCAGTGCTTGGTGCAGATACATAGACATCACCATATTTAGAAAGAACTTTTTTTAATATGGTTAGACCTTCTTTATCATAACCATCATCATTAGAAATTAATATATTCATATTATTTTCTAAGCCAAGGTGGTACAGATTCACCTTCATCAAATCAATCTCTATTTTGTTTTTCTTCTTTTCTGGTCAGTTTTTCTTGTTTTCTTTGTTCACGACGAGAAAGAGGCTTTCCGAACATATTGTCAAATGCTTCTTCATCTTCATCACCGATTTCACCTTCAGGTGTTCTTGAATTTTGAAGTGGATCTGTCGCAAATCCAGTTGCGATAACAGTGACAACTATTTCATCACCTAAATCAGGATTTATGGCACAACCATAGATAACTTTTAATTCTGTAGATGAAGCATTTCTTATTTCTTTTAATACTTCATCAACTTCATAAAGTGACATTTGTACACTTGATGTAATATTGATAATGGCATAAGTTGCACCATTAATAGATGTTTCAAGAAGTGATGATTTAATTGCGAGTTGTGCAGCGTCTCTAGTTCTTGTTTCACCTTTAGCAACGCCGATTCCCATAAGAGCTGTACCTCTATTAGACATAACTGTCTTAATATCGGCAAAATCGACATTTATGACACCGGCAACGTCAATGATTTCAGTTATACCTTGTACGCCTTGACGAAGAACATTATCAGCCATTCTGAAGGCTTCAAGATATGGTGTATGACGACCAGTTATTTGAAGTAATCTATCATTAGGGATGACGATAAGAGTATCGACATGTTTTTTGAATTCTTCAAGTGCTTCAACAGCGACTACAGTACGATGTTTTCCTTCAAAACTAAATGGTTTTGTGACAACACCAACTGTCAAGCATTTCATATCTTTTGCGATTCTTGCGATGACAGGAGCAGCACCAGAACCAGTTCCACCACCCATTCCAGCAGTGATGAAAACCATATCAGCACCCGATAATGCTTCTCTGATTTCATCTTCATTTTCAATTGCTGCAAGACGTCCTACTTCTGGTTTAGCACCAGCACCAAGACCACCTGTAGTCTTTTTGCCAATTAAGATTCTAGTATCAGCTTTTGAGTTTCTTAAGGCTTGGGAATCTGTGTTCACAGAAACAAATTCTACGCCACTAACGCCATTTTCGATCATACGATCTACAGCGTTACAACCGCCACCGCCGACACCAAATACTTTTATTACGGCTCTCTCATTATATTCATCATAGTCTCCAAACATATTGAATCCTCCTATTTTTTAGAATTATATTTTTCAAGAAAATCTTTTTTGAATTCTAAGAATTCATCATTTTCAATAGATTTTCTAATATTATACATTAATTTTTTGAGAAAATATAGATTATGATAACTTATTAATCTATATGATAACATTTCTTCTTCTCTAAATAAATGCCTAATGTAAGCTTTTGAATATTTTTTACATGTATCGCAGTCACATGTTGGGTCAAGTGGCGACATATCATTCTCATATTCTTTATTTTTAATTAATACTCTACCATATGTCGTAGTCGCAACTCCGTGTCTAGCGATCCTCGTTGGTTCAACACAATCGAACATATCGATACCGTTTTCGACTCCATTTAAAATATCATCTGGAGTTCCGACTCCCATAAGATATCTTGGTTTATCTTTAGGCATAATATCTTTGAGATATTTTAAGACTTTTAGTCTATCTTCTTTACTTTCACCGACAGATAAGCCTCCTATAGAATATCCATCAAAACCGATTTTTTCAAGTTCTTCTATGGCATATTTTCTTAAATCTTGATAAGGTCCGCCTTGAACTATTCCAAATAAAGCTTGAGTAGAAGGGTTTTTATGAGCTTCTTTTCCTCTTTTTGCCCACCTGATTGTACGGGCCACTGATTCTTTCATATAATCATATGGAGCATCAAAAGGAGGGCATTCATCTAAGCTCATCATTATATCTGAACCTATAGAATTTTGAATATGAATAGATATTTCAGGGCTCATAAAGAGTTTTGAACCATTTTTATAATGCTTAAAAGTTACGCCTTCTTCTTCTATCTTTCTTGTATCAGAAAGAGAAAAAACTTGATATCCACCACTATCTGTAAGAAGTGCACCATCCCATTTATTGAAACCTCTAAGTCCACCAAATAAATCAAGTGTATCAGTACCAGGAGATAGCCATAGATGATATGTATTTCCAAGAATTAAATCATCTGAGACTTCATGAACTTCTTCATTTGTAAGACATTTAACATCGCCTTTAGTGCCTACGGGCATAAAAATAGGCGTATTAAAAGTCTTACCATTTAAGGTAAGTTTTGATAATCTTGCGGATGTGTTTTTCTCTTCTTTTAGTACTTTAAAGGATAAAGCAGGCATTATTTTTTTATTATTTCTCCGTAAACTTCGCCAGATGCATTAGCAGCATTTGATTCATCTGTATCGATATGCATATAAAATGCAAAATCATTTCTAACTCTCACAACTACGTCATCAAATATTAATGAACGATCTTTTGTGTTAATTTTAACTGATACAATTTCACCATTTGTAAGGTTCATTTCTTTAGCGTCTTCTTCTGTAGCATGAATATGACGTTTTGCAGCAATTACACCTTTTTCAAGTGTGAGTGACTTTGAACCATCTAAACTTGTGATAGTGATTCCTGAAGTACCATCAATATCGCCAGATTCTCTAACAAGAGCATTTACACCTAAAGTTCTCGCATCAGTTAGTGATATTTCAACTTGAGCTTCTTTTCTTAATGGTCCTAAAATAGATACACCATTTATAGATTTTTTAGGGCCTACTAGGTTAACTTTTTCTTCTGATACAAATTGACCTGGTTGTGATAAATATTTTTTAACAGTGAGTTCTTTTCCTTCACCAAATAAATATTCGAATTCTTTTTTTGATAGATGCACATGTCTTGCGCTAGTTTCAACTAATAATTTTTTCATATTTTTTATTCCTCTATTTTTCTAATTTTATTTGTGATATACATTGAATCTCCAAAACTGAAGAATCTAAATTTATTATCTACTGCATATTTATAAGCATTCATTATATTTTCTTTAGATGCAAGAGCTGATACCAACATAATTAATGTTGATTTTGGAAGATGGAAATTCGTGATTAATTCATCGATTGCTTTAAATTTATATCCAGGATAGATGAATATAGATGTTTCACTTGTTTCTTCCCTAAATTCATTATATTTTTGATAATTTGCTTCTAAGGTTCTAAGGCTAGTAGTACCTACCGCAACAATTTTTTTATTTTCACGTTTTGCACGGTTAAGAATCGCAGCGCTTATAGGAGATATTGTATACGATTCGGTGTGCATCTTATGTTTTTCAACATCTTCTACTTGTACTGGTCTAAATGTCCCAAGACCAATTGACAGAGTCACTTCGACAATTTCAATTCCAGCATCTCTAATTTTAGTTAAGATTTCATTTGTAAAATGAAGTCCGGCGGTTGGAGCTGCACTCGAACCTTTGATTTTTGAATAGACTGTTTGATATCTATCGATATTATCAAGTTTTTTATGAATATATGGTGGAAGAGGTACTTCCCCAATTCTATCTAAAACTTCATAAAATATTCCTTGATATATGAATTCTACTCTTATTATCCCTTCATCAAAGATCTCTTTAACAATCGCAACTAATAATCCGTCTTTAAATATGACTTTCGTACCTATTTTAAGTCTTCTTTGCGGTTTTGCGAGACATTCATAAATATTTGAACCAAGATCTTTTAAGATTAAGAGTTCAATTTTAGCTTTAGTGTCTTCTTTTTCGCCAATTATTCTTGCAGGAACAACTTTAGTGTTGTTTATAACTAAGACTGAATTTTTATCTAGATATTCTAAGATGTTAAAAAATCTATCTTCTTTAATATCCCCCGTGTTCTTATCTAATATTAGAAGTCTAGAACTGCTTCTATCAGTGATTGGTGTTTGAGCGACAAGATCTAAAGGAAGGTAATAATCAAAATCATCTGTCTTCATTAGAAAATATCCTTCTTTAAGTGCTTATAAGCTTTTGGAGTAGCGATTCTTCCTCTTGCGGTTCTTTGAATATAACCACTCTTTATTAGATATGGTTCATAAACATTTTCTAAAGTTATTCTATCTTCAGAAAGAGCTGATGCAAGATTATCAACACCAACTGGCCCTCCACGGAAATGATCCATGAGAGTTATGAGATAATCTCTGTCTCTATCATCTAAGCCATTTTCATCGATATTTAGACTCTTTAATGTCTTAAGAGTGATATCTAGTGTCACAGTACCATTGTTGTAGACATCTGCATAATCTCTGATACGTTTAAAAATACGATTTGTGATACGAGGAGTACCACGGCTTCTTCTTGCGACTTCAATAGTGCTATTTTCATCGATCTTATTACCATAGATTCTTGCGGTTCTTTCACAGATGAGTTTTAATTCATTTTCACTATAAAAATCGAGTTTATATGTGAGACCAAAACGATCACGAAGTGGACCTGTAAGCATTCCATAAGCTGTAGTTGCACCAATAAGTGTGAATGGTGGAAGGTCTAATCTTATTGTTTTAGCATCAGAATCTCTACCGATTACGATATCTATCACAAAATCTTCCATAGCGCTATATAATGTCTCACTAACAACTTTTGGAAGTCTGTGAATTTCATCGATAAATAAACAGTCATATGGCTGAAGTTGAGAAAGAATTGCGGCTAAATCTCCAGTTTTTTCGATTGCAGGACCAGAAATAACTGTGATATTTGCGCCCATTTCATTGGCAATTACTTGCGCTAAAGTAGTCTTTCCTAAGCCTTGAGGACCATATAAGAGAACGTGGTCTATAGGTTCTTTTCTTTGTTTAGCGGCTTTGATTGAAACCTCTAACATTTCTTTGATTTGTTCCTGACCGACGTATTCTTTTAGATATTGAGGTCTTAAAAATTGTTCTTCTTCAAGCTTTTCTCGATAATTTTTAAGTTCAGATGTTGTACTCATATGAATCCTCCTCCTTTTCTAATTATAACATAGATAATCTAGATTATAATTAGAAATTATTAAAAAACCTGCCGAATTAATTGTAGGCAGGTTTTAGTGGTTTTATAATTAATTTTCAGGGAATCTTACTCTATCAGCATTATAGCTTGTGTGGAGTAATTCTTCACTTCTTTCAGATAGAGGTTCACCAAAATAATTCTTATATAATTCTTGAATTTGAGGGTTATTGTGAGATTGACGAATTGGCAATCTTTCATCTTCATCATAGAGAACTTTAGCTCTCTTTTCACGATATGTATCTAAGATGTTGTCATCTTCATTAGGTAGGAAACAAGGTTTAACATAAGGTTGACCACCACCATTTATACATCCGCCAGGACAGCACATGATTTCGATGAATGCATATTCGCTCTTGCCAGCTCTAATTTCATCTAATAACACTTTTGCATTTTTCATTCCAGATGTTACAGCAACTTTTAATTCTGTACCATTAAGGTTGAGAGTTGCTTCTTTAACACCTTCTAATCCTCTAACATCAGTGAATGTTACAGGGTTAGCTTCTTTACCAGTTAATACTTTATGAGCTGTACGAAGTGCAGCTTCCATAACACCACCAGTTACACCAAATATTACGGCAGCACCAGTGTAATCTCCGAGTAAATCTGGATCGAATTCTTCTTCTGGAAGTTTAGACCAATTAATGCCAGAACGTTTGATTAATCTAGCAAGTTCTCTAGTTGTTAAGACAGCATCGACATCTCTTAATCCATCATGACCATTTTGAGGTCTTATTTCTTCAGTCTTTTTAGCTGTACAAGGCATTACTGATACAACGAAGATATCTTTTGGATCGATACCTTTTTTCTCAGCCCAATATGTCTTAATTACAGCACCCATCATTTCATGAGGGCTCTTGCATGTAGAAACATTTGGAATTAAATCAGGATAATAATATTCTAAATAGTTGATCCAACCAGGTGAACAAGATGTGATTTGTGGTAATGTACCTTTATTTGTGAGTCTATGGATAAGTTCATATCCTTCTTCCATGATTGTAAGGTCAGCACCAAAGTTAGTGTCATAAACACGATAGAAACCAAGTCTATGAAGTGCTGCAACCATCTTGCCAGTACCACAAGTACCGATCTTTTCACCAAATTCTTCAGCAATTGCGCTTCTTACAGCTGGTGCAGTTTGAACGATAACGTATTTGCCTTCAGCCATTGCTTTATCGATTTGTGGAATTTCAGACATTTCTGTGAGAGCACCTGTTGGACATACGAGTGTACATTGACCACATTGTAAACATGGTGATGTTGCGAATGATCTATTTCCTGCAGGAGCAACTATTGTATTGAATCCACGTTTTTCAAATCCTAAAATACCGATGCCTTGAGCTTTCTTGCATCTTTCAATACATCTGCCACAAAGGATACATTTAGATGTATCTCTCATAATACCAGGACCTAAAATATCTAAAGTTGTTTCAGTTTTAACACCTTGATATACGCCTTCTCTTGCGCCAGTGATATTCGCAACATGTAATAATTCACAGTGGCCATTCTTAACGCATTGTTGGCAGTTCATATTGTGGTTTGAAAGTAATAGTTCTACAGATGTTCTTCTTGCTTTAGTTGCTTTTGGAGATGAGATTTTGATTTCCATCCCTTCTGAAACTGGATATACGCAAGATGCAACAAGGCCTCTTGCACCTGTTGCTTCAACTAAGCAAACACGGCAAGATGCGAGTGAGCATTCGCCATGATTGAATGCACAAAGAGATGGAATTTCATAACCACATACTTTGGCAGCTTCGAGGATTGTAAGGCCGGCTTCAACTTGATATGGATGACCTTCTATTTTGATGTTTACCATTTTCTTTTCTTCCATGTCTTATTCCTCCTAACGTTTAGATATTGCACCAAATGGACATGCACTATAACATGCACCACACTTGATACATTTAGATTGATCAATTACATAAGGTTCTTTTCCAGGAACACCAGAGATACATTGAACTGGGCAACCTCTAGCACATTTAGAACATTTCTTACATAAAGCTGGGTCGATATAATATTGCATTAAATTCTTACAAACGTGTGCTGGACACTTCTTATCTTTGATATGTGCAATATATTCATCCATAAAATTAGCCATTGTTGATAATACTGGGTTAGCTGCAGTTTGACCTAGAGCACAAAGTGCACCACTGTTCATTGCTTGAGCGAGGTCGTTTAGAGCTTCTAAATCTTCCATTTCGCCTTTTCCATCAACAATCTTATTTAATGTTTCTAGAACTCTCTTAGTACCGATTCTACATGGAGTACATTTACCACATGATTCATCGCAGATAAATTCCATATAGAATTTAGCAACGTCAACCATACAGTTATCTTCATCCATGACTATTGCACCACCAGATCCCATCATAGATCCTTTGGCAACTAGTGTATCATAGTCGATTGGCACATCTAAATCTTTTTCAGTTAAACATCCACCTGATGGACCACCAGTTTGGATTGCTTTAAATTTCTTTCCATTAGGGATACCACCACCGATATCATATACGAGTTCTCTTAAAGTAACACCCATTGGTACTTCTACTAAACCAACATTTTCAACTTTTCCACCTAGGGCAAATACTTTAGTACCTTTAGATTTTTCTGTACCATATTTTGTGAATTCTTTAGCACCATTTCTTAAAATCCAAGGGATATTTGCGAGTGTTTCAACGTTGTTTACGATTGAAGGTTCATTCCAAAGCCCTTTTACAGCTGGGAATGGAGGTCTAGGTCTTGGCATACCTCTCATACCTTGAATTGAATTGATGAGAGCTGTCTCTTCGCCACAAACGAAAGCGCCAGCACCAAGTCTAATATGAGCCCTAAATGAGAAATCAGTACCGAGGATATTATCTCCAAGTAGTCCTGCTTCAGTCATGAGGTTAATAGCGTTTTTAAGTCTTTCTACAGCTTTTGGATATTCAGCTCTTACATAGAAATAACCATTTTGTGCACCGATTGCATAACCAGCAATCATCATACCTTCGATAACTTCAAATGCATTTCCTTCAAGGACTGATCTATCCATGAATGCACCTGGATCGCCTTCGTCGCCATTACAGATTACATATTTTTTATCAGAAATAGAGTTTCTTGCGAATTGCCACTTACGTCCTGTAGGGAATCCTCCTCCGCCTCTTCCTCTAAGGCCAGATTCTAAAACTTCATCGATAACTTCTTGTGGAGTCATTGATAAAGCTTTCTTTAATCCTTTGAAGCCATCACAACCGAGTGATTCTTCTAAAGATTCTTGATTGATTACACCACAACCATGAAGTGCAATCTTAACTTGTTTTTTATAGAAAGGAATATCTTCTAATTTTTTTATTTTTTCATGAGTTACTAAATCTTCATATAGTAATTCATCAACGATTTCACCACCGATGATATCTTGTTTGATAATCTTTTCAACATCAGATACTTTTACTAATCTATATAAAGTTTCCTCTGGGTAAATCTTAACGAATGGGCCTTGAGAACATAGACCGAAACAACCAACGTGCGCTAGTCTAACTTTCTTTTCAAGTTTATTCTCTTTGATTAATTTTTCAAATTCACTATATACTTCAAGAGCGTGTGTAGCTTCACAGCCAGTATCTGTACACATCGCAATTGTGCGAATGCCATCTTTTCCATCGTACTTGCTAGCGAGTTTTGAAGTATTTTCGTTTATGGCTTTTTCTAAAGCTTCTAATGATTTGATTTTATCCATTAGATTCTTCCCTCCTTCGCTAGATATTCATTGATGATTCCTTGAACCTTATCAACTGTAAGTTTTGGATAAACTTTACCATTGATTGATGCAGCTGGTGCAAGCGAACAAGCACCGATACATCTTAAGGCACTGATAGTGAAGAGTCCATCATCAGTAGTTTCACCAGGTTTGATTTTAAGAATTTCTGAGAACTTATCAATTACGTTTTGTGATCCTTTTACGTAACAGGCAGTTCCTAAACATACGCCAATGACGTATTTTCCTTTTGGTTTGAGCGAGAAGAAACTATAGAATGTTACAACACCATAGATTTCAGCAACAGGAATGCCTGTTTCTTCTGATACTACTTCTTGAACTTCTAGTGGAATATAACCATATTCATTTTGAATTTCAGAAAGAATTACCATTAGTGGTGTTGGCTCATCTTTGTATTTTCTACAAATTTCAACGATTTGAGCTCTAGCCTTCTTTTGTAATGCAGCCATATTTCCTCCTAATTTTATTTTCTATACCTAGTAAATTATATCATACAAACTTTAGTTTGGAATACAAAATTATTCCTTGGTTTTTGTTGTGATAATTTTTTACTATGATATAATAGTTTTGAGGAATATTTTAATGCCAGATTTACACAATTTGAATTATAAATCTTTTCTCGAATCATTGAATTATGATGAGTCAAGAATTCAAAAATATTTTAAGAAAATCATCGAAGACCTTGAAAAAGAGGTTGTTTTACTTAAGGACAAAAAGAATGAAGACATAAGACTCATCTATGAACATTATGAAAGCAACTTAACTCTTTACGACAAAGTTAAAGAAGATATTCTCTCTAAATATTTTGATGAATTTCAAGAAATCAATGAAGATTATAATTTTTCTCTTGCTAGACTCGAAAATGAATATATTAGAAACCGCGAGAAACTCTTAGATATAATCGATCAAGAAAAAAATATCATTCAAGCATTAAAAAGAGATTTACTTATTGTTTTTTATGAGAGAAAGAAAGACTCACAGGCAAATATAAGAGATATAAATAAGACAATCGATAGTGAATATGAGAAGCACACAAATATCATTATGGATGCTAAAGAAAAATTATTATCTAACAATGAATTTTATATCAATGTCGATAATCATATCAAAGAGCTTAATAAAACTATTTATTTTTTAAATAAATGTGATTCATTACAAAAAGACTTGCTGAAGATTGAAATCGATAGAGATTTAAATATCAATGATAATGTTATAAATTCTTATCTTGAGATAATCGATAATGAAATCGATAAAGTTAAAGAGACTTCTTTATTAATTGATAATTATCAATCCATAAAAGATACAATTGATAAAATTTCTCGCGAATTAAGCAAACGTATTGACATATTATCTAGCGATTATTTCACTATAAAAGATGATATAAAAGAAAGATTTGAAACTATAAATCATGATATAAGTAGTGTCAACTCCTATTTTGAAATAAACAATATAGAAGATGACAATAAGAAAAACGCTATTTTAGATGCTATAAATAAGAAAAAAGATAGAATTGTCGTTTCATCATCGATTAGCCTAGATTTACTAGAAAAAGAAAAAAATAATATCAATGAATTTAAAAAAGCTTTAGAAAAGCTCAATAATTCACTATATTCTTCTTATTCAAGCACTATTAACACGAACACAAACACAGTCTTAAATCTTCTTTCGTCTTTAAAACTTCTTCTTTCAGATTTATTATCTACTATAAGTTTATATAAGGAAGATTTGAATGAATCGATAAATACTTTAGAATTTCTCAATAAAAGATTTAGCTATCTTGAACTTAAAAAACGTGAAGAAACTTTAATTAGATATCGTGATTTTCTAATTAATCTTTTAGAAGAAAATAAAGAAGTTGATACTCTTGCATTTGAAATACTCACAAACGAAAGCATTCTAAAAATTAAATTATTAGAACTAAAAAGAGAATTATTAACTCTCAATGATTATCTAAATATCTATACGATTGAATATGATATCGGTATTAAAGAGATTGAAGAAACTAAGAAACAAACACAAATAATTCTTGATAAACGTGCTGAATTAGACTTAATCGAACATGATTTTAAAATCGATAAAAGCATCCTAAAACACGAATTAGACAATAAAATTTATCTATTAGATTTTAGAAAAGAGATTGATATCTTAAGATGCGATTATATGATAGCCTACACCAGACTTGAAAATATCGAAAAAGTTATCGATATAATCAATAAAGAAGATCCTAAGATTATCGATATGGAATCAAGAATAGCTCTTGAGAGAATTATTGAGCTCACTCTTCTCGATTTTTCAGGAAAGAAAAATGTCTTTGATTCATCTCATATCGATTATGAGAAACATATGGAACAATTGGATAATGAAACGAATTCAAGGATTCGTTATTTGAATAATGTCTTAGAAATCGAAAGAAATAATTTTGAAGAAAAAACTAAAAAATTAAAAGAAACTACTATCGAACTTAAAAAAGCTGTGTATCCAGCTTTAATAAACAACAAAAAAATTGCTGGAGATAAACTTAAAGCACTTAAAAAAGAAAACAATAAAGAAAAGATATCAATAAAAAATCAAAATGATATTGATAAATTAAATTATAAAGAATGTTTAAAATCTATTGATATTGTCTTAGATAAATATTCTTCTTTATTTATTGATTCATATGAATCTATCTTAAATGATATAGATGATTTCAAAAATAATATCGATAAATTCATCAAAAATGAATTATCTATAACTAAAGATATGATTTCTGAACTTAATTCTTCTTTGTCTTCATTTGATTATAAAAATATAAAAAAAATCAAGATGAATAAAGAATTATCTATGAATTATATAAATAAAAAAGTATCACTCATTATTGAATCATCATTTGATACTAAATTAACTAAATACCAAAACAAGATTAATAAATATATATCAAATGAAATAGATAACTTTAAAAAAGAATCTTTAAATTTACTAGACAAAGTTAAACCATATAGTGATGCTCAATTAAAAGAGATTTTAGAAAATAAAGATAGAGAATTAAAAGAAAAATTCGCAAGTATTGTGATTGAAAACACTATTAAATCTACTCCATATCTAAATGAATTAGATGAAATTGATATTGCTCAAGATAAAGTTAAGGAAGTTTATGAAAACGATATAGCCAATTTCAAAAAACAATATTTATCTTCAATGGATTCTATAAAGAAAGATTATCAAGAAAGATATAATGAGCTCACAAATTTCAAAGAAACAGCTCTAAGATACAATAATGAAATGAATGACGCAATCTCTAAAAAAATCTTTGAATCATATAGAAGTGTTAGAGATTCATACAATCTCACCATTAACAATCTATATGAATCTAATAAGATTCAAATAGATGATGCTAATGAGATGATTGAAATACTCTCGACTGATATTCAAGAAAAAAATATTCATTTCAACAACACTAATAAAGAAATTGATGTAGATAATGCAAATTATAGAATTGAACTTTCAAATAAAGCAATCGAATATTATCAAGAAATTCAATCTATCAAACTAAAGAATGAAAAAGATTTGATAGATCTCATAAATTCTAAACTTGCATATAGAGATGAATATATCAAGAATCTAAGAAAAGATGCTTCTTCTTTCAAAGAATCATATGCAAAAATGAGATCCTCAATCATATCTTCAAATGAAAATAAAATATTAGATAAAGTTATTGAATTTACTGATAAATATAATAAGATAAAAGATGATTCATATAAAGAATTTGATGAAATTGAAAAACCTATTCATACCTTTATTGAAAATAGTGAATCATTAAGTGATAATTTAATAAATAAAGCGCACGAAAACACTTCTTCATATACTGAAAATGCTATTAAATCACTAGATAAATTTATAGATGAATTAGATAAGGAATTAGAAAATATAATATAATCTATGGCAAACATAAATAAAGAAATTGATAAGACATTAGAACTGCTTCTATCTAGATCTAATCTAGAAAAAGATAATGTTCTAAAATTATCAAAAGATATTACAGATATCGAGACAGAAATCGAGAATAGTACTATCAAATCCTATACATTAGTAAAGGATTCTTTAGACAAACTCAAAAATGCCATCAAGAAAAATAGTGAAATAATCGATAATGAAGAATGGAATAAAATCGATGAAAAAGCTAAGATTAAAGCCAAATATTATACTACTCTTTCATCTTATAAAGATCAGCTTCTAAATTATCATATCGATAATATCGATGATCTTCTTCTTTTATTTGATTCTTATACAAATGAAAAAATCGAACTCATCAAATCTATCACTAATATTTTTGTATCAACAAAAAACGAAACCAATAATTTTTTTAACAATATCATCAATATCATCTATAATTCATTATTCAAATATCATGAAATTTTAATCAAATATCAAAAGATGTATTCTGAATATTTTCGAGACATCGAAAAAGATATCAAGAAATTATCAAAAATATATCTAAACCTCTTTGATAACCATCATGAAGAGATGATTAAAATTGACAATGAATACAAAGACAAAGAAAACAGTTTAATATCGATTCTTCCAAGATATGAAGAATTCTTATCAAATACAGATTTAAGAAAAAATATCGATAAAGCACTAATAGGTGCTTCAGAGATATTATTTAATGATTATATTCAAAGACGAAATAGATTATTTGATGAATTCAATGATAAAGCAAATAAATTTATTCTTCATATTGAATTAAATCTTCTTCAAATATTTAAAGAAAGTTATAATTTTGAAATATCTAAGAAAAAAATCATCGATATTTTACTAATTGAAAATCCAAATGAAAAAAAAGATAAATTATCAAAAATTATAGCCGATATTTCTACTACTATTTCTATCGATGAATTCACTAAAACTGTCACAAGCATCTATAAAGAGATGTTTTTAGATATTTATAATGAATATAAAGAAAAAGAAAAAGAATTGGAAAAAGAATATCTTCTCACAAGTGAAAAATTGAAAGCTAATAGACTTCTTGAATATTATCTATTAGTAGATAACAGTGAAGCTGGATATTTAGAATCGATTTTAAATACGGAAGAGATGAATCTTTCTATCTTCAATTCGGAAAGAAAAGCTATCATTGAAAAAATTGATAAATATTTTGAATATTCTATTAACGAAATTAAAGTTATTTCTTCTTTTGAAAAGATTTATAAGCTTTTTGAACATCATAAAAACCTTATAACGTTTGCATTAAACTATGAATTATCTAACTCTATTTATGAGCTCAAAAAAGATCTAAATCTAGAAATTATTAAATTAAACTATAAAGATAAATCTAATAGATTATTAACAGAAAAACTAATTAAAGGAGATAAATTAATTATTTCTCTATTGAATTATAAAGTTAATGATAATAGATATAATAGATATTATTTTACTAAGAAATTTGTCATAAAACTGGCATATGAATTATATAACCAAAACTATGATATGAATACTTTAGATGCCAAAAACAAGCTCAATTCAATCATCACTAAATATGATTCCATGTTAGTATCTCTTGATACAATCTATGAGACTCAAAAAGAACTTATGATGAGATATAAATCAAGACATGAACTCTTGAATCTATCTAATTATAAATATGCATTATCGCTTTTGAATCATAGACTTTTAATAGCCGATTCTCTTCTTGAGACTACAGTACATGAATATAAACTTAGAGTTGATATCTTAGAAGACATTAGATCTTCTTCTAAAGCACAGGCAAATCATCAAATGTCTAAAGTTATTTCTATATATCTTGATGATATCAAAGAAATCAATTTCTTAAGAGATTCAGAACTTAAAAATTTAGAAACAGAAATATCTTATCTTAAAAACAAAACATTTGATGATCAAGATGAAGAATATTATAAATCTCAAAATGAACAAAAACTCATATCAATCGTCGAAAAATATGATAATATCACTAAAAAATTAAATATTATGCTTAAGCATGATCCAAACATTTATGAGAATACTTTAAATATTGAAACACTTGATAAAGTTACTGTAGAACTAATAAATGATGCTCAAATAATTCGAGATGAATCTTTAAAAGATGCACTTAGATCAATCGAAAAATCACACGAGAGTTTTGATAATCTTCTAAAATCCCTTGAAACAACCAAAATTGACTTTAAACTAGTTTTAGATGACTATGAATTAATCTATAAGGTGGAAAGACAAAAGATTGAATCAAAGCTAAATGACGAATCAGATGAATATATAGAACTCCTAAGAACTTATAATGAACAATATAATTTAGATTATTATTATAAAGAATATAATTTATTAGATAAAGAACATATTGCAAAACATAATGAATTATATAATGCATATAAAAATGAAATTGAAATCATTGAAAGAACTTCTATAAGCGATGAATATAATGATAATTTAATAAATGAATCTTTAAAATACTCATTATCAGAAGAAAATAAAAAATATGAAGAGCTTCTAAAAAACAACACCGACGATTTCTTTAGCAAAAAAGATTTAGAACAAAAACGTTTTGATGAAGAAATAAATCTTATAAATAAAGATACTATTTTTAAATCAAAAGAAACTATGAATGAATGTATAAAAATTAAAGATTCATATAGTACTGTATTAAATGAACTTAAAAATGATGAACTTGAATCTATCAGAACACTTAAACGTATTCTAAAAACAATTAGATCATCATATTCATTTGAAATATCTGCGATTAAAGATAACTATAATAATAAAATTAAAGAAATCATTAAAAATGTCACATCTAAATATAAAGACATCGATGTATACGCTCTAAAAGGCGATAACGATTATAAATAATTTAGATAATCAATCATTTTGATTTTATTATTGTTATTTATCTAAATTGCTATTTGAAAATGGTCACTATTTTTAAGTCCTAAAAGTTTTGGAAGCAATTTATTGTCTTTAGATTGAAAATTTATTGCTTCATATTCTTATGGTTATTTAAAATTTGTTTTCTTAAATAATTATTCTCAACATATTTTTACATATTGTATTTTTTTATAAATTATTAAAAATATATTTTGAATAAGATGTCATTTTTGAAAGATTTAAATGCCCTAAAAAAGTGATAACAAATGTAAATTATATATTTATATAGCAACAAAAAAGTGAAATGATTTTCACTTTTTTATATATACAAAATTTTCAATTATAAAAATAATCTAAAATTTTATCTAATAGTTCAAATGAACATATTGAATATATCCTAATTCCAAAATTATCAAATTGTCCAACATCTATTTTCTTTTTTAATATATCAATAAATAAACATTCTCTAATAGATGAAGGCATTCTTTTTGGCATAGGAAACCCAAGCATCTTTAATCTATTTAAAACATTTGGAATAATATCTTTATTCATATCAAAACTAGGATTTAATGCTAGTCCTCTAAATCCCTCATTATCTTTTTTAAAATATTCGATTATTTGTTCATATGTTTTTCCATCAATCTGCATATTATTTCATACTCTCACTAAAATAATTTTTAATAAATACATATGTATTTTCATTAAAAGGACTATAATAATTCGCATATGATAAAATATCAAGATATGTAATTTCTGTGCTTGAATTTATAAATTCTTCATCAAAAGCATATAGATATGTTTTAAAGAAATTATCTTTTGCAGTACTAAATGAATTCATTTCAGCATCACAAAATAGGGCTATACAAGGAATAAGAGATACAGCATATGACACCTCATAACAGCTTCTATTTGCATAATATGAATTAGAATATCCAGTATATATTTTATAATTTAAACCGTATTTTGAGCATATAGCAAATGTTAAGTCTTCAAGCTCACTATATGTTATACCATCTTCAAATTTTTTAGTATCGACATTATCATCATGATAATAATTGAGATATAAAGCTTCTTCTATCTCATCTGAGATTAAAGTTGAAAATATCGTATTGAAATTATCCATAAAATGATAGAAAAGTACATAGTCAAATATATCTTGATCAGCATCATTAAAGATAGTATCTAAATATGCCATAAACATCTCTTCATTAGACTGAGAATGAGTTTCTAAAAAATCATAATCAGTTATATCATCTCTCATAAACATAAAATGTCCTGATTCATGTATAAAAGAACTAACTAATGAATAACTTCCACTATTTCCAAAATACATCATTTTAAGATTATCAAGTTCAGGAAGAAGCGCAGTAAAAGCTCTTCTATTTGTTCCTGTCATCACTCTTCCATCCTTAAATGCTTCATTAATTTTATTATAAAAATCGATATCATTATCTTCATCGATCATAAGAGAAAAATAATCAGCGACAATATCTCTTAAATATTCACTTTCAAAAAATTTAGAATTGTTTATGGTATCAGCGATAGATTTTTGTTCAAGAGTCATTCTTTGATCTACAACCATAAATCTATTTGTAATAGATCTTAATATATCTATAAAATAATCTTTTAGATAATTCCTTAGATCTTTTATCATCGAAGTTGAATAAGATCTGTTATATATTTTTTTATAAGCATATTCATAATAATTATCGAAATTAAAGATATTTGCTTTTTCGTTTCTAATATCTCTTAATTCATTAAAAGCTTTTTCATATTCTTTATAACTTAGATTTCCATAATATAGATTATATTCAAGTTCATTGATTCTCATATTTATCGTATCTAATCTTTCATTGCTATAACCTTCAAGATTAGTTATTAAATTATCAATATATTCATCACTAACTTCTTTATTTTCTTTATATAATTCTCGATATTCTCCCTTAACAACATTCAATAATAATCTATTATAATCTAGACAATATTCATTATAAATATTTCTCATATTTATATAAGCATCACTCCATTCGCTTGTATTATATAGATAAAATCTAAGTTCGGCTGCGAATGAGTTGATGTTCAAATAATCTTCCATTTTATCAAGTTCATCTAAAGCATTATTCAAAAAATCAAAATTGAATCCTAATTTTTCATCTGATACATTAGTTTCTTCAAATATTTTCATAGCATTCTCATAAATATTTCTAAATTTATTAGCGTCTTCTATTGTATAATCATATTTTAATGTATCTAAAAAATCTATTTCTGTTTTATTTTCAAATGTAGTTTCGCATATATCACATTTAGAAAATCTAATATAGTCGCTTGAAGTAGTCATATGTTTTTCATAATCTAAAATCATCAAACAACGATTGCATTTATGAAAATGTCCTACAGAATCACTGTAAAATTCTGTTGATATATCATGGCCAAGAGCTGGAATAGATTTTAAAGCTTCTATTTCATATCTACATTCCAAATCTTTATATGTTTTACCATTAATTTTATTATAATAATAGCCTTCTACTCCATTTTCAATACAGGTTGGTTTAATTTCCTCAATATAAATTACATCATTTCTTTTTTCACATGATGTCATAAAAATAAATATAAACAATAAAAATAAACTAAATAAAACCTTTTTCATAATCTAATTAATATTTTATCATATAAAATATTGCTAAATAAAAAAATAATGGGAAATAACACATATTTCTCATTATTTATTATTGTTTTTCTTCAAAATTAAACTAAATAATACTCCAGATACAACTATACCAAGCGCAATTGCGAGTATCACAAGGAGTGTAGTCATAAGAGTTGAAATAAAATTTCCAAGATCTCCATTCACAAGATAATACATTGTAAAGAATAGCGATGCACCTGGTACAAGTGGAATGAGGGATGGTAACATAAAAGATGTTGTAGGGGCTTTTAAAAGCCTTGCGAGTACTTCGCTTAAAAGTCCAGCTGTGAATGCACTAATTAAATTAGAAAAGAAAGGATTAAGACCTGCTATCTTTAATAAGATAATATATAGTGTAAATGTGATTAGGCCACCTATTATCACAATCGGAAGTCTTTTATATTTAGAATTAAAAAGAAGTGAAAAACCAAATGTACCAACTAAAGCACCAATAATTGGGATATAGAGAGTATCATTCATTGATAGTGCTATATCACCGCCATAAATTCTTGTCCAAATTGAGAATCCAGCAGCGATAGCTAAAGAGATGAAGATGGATTGAAGAAATCTTAAGCTGCCACTTAAAATATCATCGATTATGATATCTCTAATCGATGTCGATATCATAAGTCCTGGAATTAAGATCATTATCGCTCCTGTCATGACAGCGCTTAAGTTATTCGCAAGTTTTATATATGTCATAAGAACACAAAGCAGTCCCCCAACGAGCGAACAAAACAATGTATGGACAGTCGCATATTGTTCCTTTAGTTTGATTTGGTTTAAGGCATAAATAATAATTCCGACAATTCCTGCCGCTAAACCATCTAAAAATGAACCACCAAAAAGTAGAGAAAAACCAAATGATGAAAATAAAGCGCCAAATAATAAAATTATAAAACTATAATCTTTTTTAGATTCAATCTTTAATATTTCTTCATATACAACATCTAAACTTGGTTTTTCAAGCGCAATATAACGAGATAAGCTATTAAATTTTTCAATTCTATAAAGATCGATATTGATTATCTTATTTCTTTCGATCCTTGTAGTACGTCTATCACCATTGAATTCGACAGATAATAAAATTAATGATGGTATGCAAAAAACATCGACATTTACAGCACCATAGCTAGAAAGTATGTAGGTTATTGTTTGTTCAACCCTCTTAATTTCCGCTCCAGCGCGCAGTAAATTTGTGCCGATTCTAAGTCCTATATCGATTTCTGAAATATTATCAAGAGTTATATTTTCCATAATATATATTCCTAAACAATAAATAATATATCATTAAATTATCTAATTTTGTACAAATAAAAAATGAGACATCTCATTTTTTATTGTTTCGATAATATTTAGGATTATCAATGAGATATTTAAGCGCGAAAGTATCACGAGATAAGAATGTTTCATTGATTTCATCTAAGAGACATAAATTTTGATTATATGCTTCTTTTATAGAGATAAAGACAGGTTCATATCCTAGCTCAATTTCATAATCTTTATGAAAGTGACTAGCTTTCTTGCCTCTTACAAGATCTGCGAAATAATAATAATTTCTAGTGTTAATTATAGATGAATTAACTTTATCTTTTTCAATGACAATGATGAGACCCATCTCTTTTACCGTTTTATTATTTATGAAATATCCTGTTTCTTCTACTGTTTCTCTTTCTAAACATTTAATATCATCATTATTGTCACTTAAATCATAATGTCCACCAGGAAATACATAATAATTCTTATTTGTTTTTAATAATAAAATTTTGCCACGTGAAATAGAAACGCATCTCACTGCGCCTCTATCTATAACATCACTATTAAATTCATAATCTTGTGTATCAATTACGCCTATTAATTTCATATCTACTTTCTTTTAAGATTTCTTAGTATTTCTTTTTGTTCATCAGTTATTCTATATGATTCTAGACACTTTTGTATTGTCTTATTGTGAATAAAATCATTAAAATGATGATTATTAAAATATTTTAGTGTTTCATTAAAATGATGACAGAATGAGACAGAATAGAACCAGCTTATCATCATTTCTAAATAATAAAAATTGTTAGTTTGAATATCAAAAACTTTATTGAGATAATCTTCATTAAAATCATCTTTAAGATATGCCATAAGCTGTCCAATTCCAAATCTTTTTACATATGGCATATTAGAATCAATATATTCATATATCTTTAGTAGATATATAGATTTATTTTTATTATTTATAGCTTTAGATTTAAAGCCATCAGTCAAGGCCCAAGACGAAAGATATGGGACTAACTGATCTAGCCTTTTAATGAATAAATCATAATCTTTTATATTTTCAATTATATACCTATGAAGAAGAGTTTCTTCAAAATATTTATGAGGAAGATCATCTAGAAAATTATTTAATTTATCATAATTTTCAAGTGTTTTTGATATCTTTCTTAAGATAGGAATTCTAACTCCTATTAATTTATAATTAGTTAAGTCTGGGGAAAGTTTAATAGTAAAATCGCGATATTCTTTATCTTGATTATTTAATAATATTTGTGATATATAATTGTCACACATAAGATTTCACCTTATTTAAATAAAGCGTTATATAAATATAACGCATTACTTATTTTTCCATTCATCACTTTTTGCGAATTCAATTGTTGCTTCACGTGAATTTGGAGCTGATACATAATAACCTTGGAAATATTCAACTTTAGCATTTATTAAAGAATCGACTGTTTCTTTATTTTCAATCTTAAGTGAACAGATCTTGATATTCTTTTCTTTACATGTATCAACTAAGACATCATACATCTTCTTTTCAACGAATGATTCAGTAACTTCTAAGATGTCACTACTCATGAGTTTGATCATTGAGAAATCAAATTCTTGAAGTTTCATGATGTTTTTAGAGTCAAGTCCAAAGTGGTCTATTGCGATTCTAAAGCCTTTTTTATGAAGAGCTTTAATTGTCTCTGAGATTGTTTGGAACTTCTCATAGAGGGCATATTCTTCAATTTCAAGCATAATAGCGTTTGCAGGAACGTGATATCTATTTAAAATAGATGTGAAGTCACTGACGATTGTTTCACTTAAGAGTTGTTTGATTGATAAGTTCACAGAGAAGAATATATCACCAACTTTGAAAATATCTTGATTCTCATTATAGAATTCACAGATAGTTGACATACTCCATTTACCAACCCAGAGGATATCACCAGTATTATCGAGTACTGATAAGAATTTATTTGGAGATAAGACACCAAGAGTTGGATGCTGCCAACGGATGAGTGCTTCAAAACCAACGATCTTCTTTTCGTTATAATCGACAAGTGGTTGATAATAAAGAGTGAATTCTTTGTTTTTGATGGCTGATCTAACTTCGTTATAGTAAACAAGATTTTCTTTTTCGTTTTCTTCAAATGCTTGAGAATATACAGAATATCTCTTATTTGGTGTTTTAACATTCATATAGAGTGCAAGATCAGCTTTAGCGATTAAGTCAGCACTAGTTATACCTTGTGTAGGATAAAATGCCATACCGAGATAACAGTTATAAGCTGTTTGAATTTCCATATGAGGAATTTGAATTGGTGTTTCTATAACATCGATTAAATGTTCAGTAAATTGGAAGAGAGATTCTCTTGAGAAATTGCCTCTAAGAAGTATGATATAAGAGTCATTTTCTGGTTTATATTCAGAGAATAAGGCATTTTTTGGAAGAGTCTTGATAATGTTTTGGATAGCTCTATCTTTGAGCTGCATTTCAACATTCTTTCCAAAAGAATCAGAGATCTCTTGAGCATTTGTGAATTCAAAGATCATGACGGTTGCTTCTTTAGAAAGATGATATACTCTTATAAATTCATCTAGATTAGATTCTAGATTACGTCTGCTCATTAGACCATATTGAGTCTTTGGCTGTTCACGTTCAAGTGATACTCTCTTTGCTTCTTTTCTTATTGAAAAGAATAAAAGAATTCCAAGTCCAACCATAAGAAGGACAATCACAATTGTGAAAACTTCATTGAAACCTTCTGAAGCTAAAAAGTTAACTATATTAGATATTAAAGTTATCATTGTTGTTTAGGCCTCCTTTTTATATTTAATGTTTCTTTTACCTGATCATATGGAACAGGTTTAGAGAAATAATATCCTTGGATATATTGACATTGTTTCTTTTCCAAGAAATCTAATTGAAAATCATCTTCAACACCTTCCGCAACAACTGCGAGATTTAATTCGTTTGCGATACCAACGATGTGTGAAATAATAGTTCTAATACCTTGGTTAGTTCTAATTTGTCTTGTAAATCCAAGGTCGATTTTTAAGACGTCGATTGGAAGTTCTGCGAGGTATTGTAAGCTTGAATAACCAGTACCGAAGTCATCGAGGTATACTTTAATACCGAACGATCTTATGTATGTTAAGATATCGATTACCTCAGACATTGATTCAATTAAGAATGTTTCGGTAATTTCGATTGCAACTTGATTGTAGTCGATACCATATTCTTCATATAGTTTTACAAAACTATTAGTAAATCCTGGTTGTAACATTTGAGCTGGTGAGACGTTAACACTTATTCTTATATCGTCTCTACCCAGTGATTTCATAAGTTCAAATGTTTTTCTAAATGTTAAAAGACCGATATCTTGAATGAAACCACTTCTTTCAGCGACTTTGATATATTCGAAAGGCGATTCATAAAGATATTTAGGATTGTTCCAACGGAGAAGACATTCGAAACCTGATACTCTATTTTCTGTGAGGTTATAAACAGGTTGATAAAATGTCACAAATTCATCTTCATCTAACGCTTTTCTAAGGTCATCAGCAATCTGTAAGTCTTTAGCGAGAATCGATTCAGAGTTATTATCAAATAGATAATAAAGAGAATCTTTTCCTTCTAGGGCTTTTTCATAAGCGATAATTACTTTATCAAGGATAACTTTTGGATTGTTACCTGAGAGTGGATCATATAGCGAGAATGGATATACACCAAATCTTACATCAGCCATGATGTTATCTGAATAAACAACAAATGGTTTTTTAGTGATTACATTGATATCATCTATATGTTTTTTAAGATCATTGAAGTTATCTTTTAATTTTAAGAAGAATGCGAAGAATTCGCCGTGAACACAATATACCTCATTTCCATTGATATGTTCTTTTAATACCTCAATCAATGTCTCATTGATCTTTTCATTTGTACGAGAACCATATAATTTAGTTATCTCTGGTCTGTTTTTGATTCCACAATAGAACAGATAAGTGTCTTTTATACGTCTTTCATTATCTACTGATAATTCACTTATTCTTCTGAATAGAGCTTTTCTATTTAAAGCATTATATACATCGTCTTGGAATGTATCATCGATATTTACACCGATAGATGACAATCTTGTGATATTGATTGGCTTTGTATCTCCGTCATAACCTATTAATTCATATCTATTTATTGATTTGACAATGACAAATCTTAAATATTGATCTTTATCAGTTCCATCTGGAGATTTTCTCATTGTGAGTGTTGAACTATATTCAAGGAGTGTTCCTATAGTTTCTTTTGTGACATTGTCTGTCTCCATAAGACTCGCTTTTAATAAGCTATGAACATTGAATATGGAGTTCATAAATCTTTGGTTTTTAGCGAGAATCTTTCCGTCTTTTGTGACTATTAAAAGATGGAAATTATCGTTTGATAGTGGAATAACTAAGTCTTTAACATTCATTCTTAGAATATATAATCCGATTGTAAGAATCAATATTAAGACAACGAAGAAAGCAATATAGATTAAAGTTGCGATAATCATATCTCTTGTGAAAGTATTTAAGAAAGATGCTTCTACAAAGACTAAGAGATATAGATCTTCTTCGTTATATTCTCTCAGCATATTTTTGGATGTGATAAGATAGTTTTTAATAGTATCGCTCATTAGGACAAGCTGAATATGAGTTTCAGGATCTCTTTCATGAAAATCATCTAAGAAACCTTTGATATCTTCTGGCATATCTTGTCTAAATAAGCCTTGGAAAGTTGCTTCACTATTGTAAGTATTTACATATATCCAGCCATTCTTTCCAGAACATATAACGTATTTAAATTCATCTTCATTGTAAGATGCTGAAAGCATATTTACGAATCTTGAAAAATCTTGAGCTATAAAGATTGAACCAAAATTATAGAATACGATGTTGTATTTTAAATCACCACATCTAAAAATATAATCAAGGCTTACAATTGATAATTTTTTCTTTTCTTCATCATTTCCAAGGAATCTACCATTATCATCTCTTATAAAACCATTTCTAAATCCGATGACACTTGTATCGATTGTCTCAGCTATATCTTTAGTTCCTTTGACATTGCCGAATGTGATTTCATCATCAGAATCTTTTTCATAATAACCAAAGAAGAGAATACCTTGTGATTCATAATCATAAATGTTTGCAAGATTATTGATGATTTCATCTTTTGTTTCACCATCGTGAAGAACGATATAAGCTTCTATATCATCATACATTCTTTTTGTATAAGAATTTAAATATGCAACTGTTTCAGTAGTTTCTTCATATATTCTTCCTTTAGCTTTTCTGTCGATTATTCCACTGATGTTTAAAAAATACACAACTGATACTACAGCAGTGAAGATGACAGATATTAAGATGAAGATGATTAAGCTACTTCTTTTCATAGTTTTCTTGGTTGATAGAATCGATTATATTTTTCTTGATTTGTTCTTTTAAGAGATTATTTTCTTTCTCTTTTTTAACTTCTTTGATTTTCTTTATGGCATCTTGGGTAATTTTTAAAATAACGATTAGGCCAAATACATAAATAATTGCATAAGCACTAATTAAAGATTTATAGACTTTACCAAGCATTGTACTTTTAGCATCGACTATACCTATAAAGTTTATTTTAGTGACTTTTTCATTATCAGCAAGTGGATTGTTTATTCCTTTTGTCGTGATTTCAATAGAACCATTATTGTTTTCTATTTTTATTGCTTTATGAACGATTGTTTGACCATAAACTTCCATTGATATATCAGTGCAGATAAATGATATTACATCACCATCTTTTACTTTGTCGATGGTGGTGCTTCTTACAAACACAATATCATCTACTAAGATATCTGGTTCCATAGATGGAGTCATGACAGTGAAAGTGTAATGATTAAAGATCTTTGGTGGAGTTTTTGTCGCAAATCCTACCACAACTTTTAATACTACATAAACAATTAGTAATATAAAGAGATAGGTAATGATTTTACCAATAAGCTTTATGATTCTTTTTGCCTTACTGTCATCTTTTTTGACTTCATTAATATTATTATTCATTTGATTCTATGTTTGTATTATCAATATCTTTTGGTTTAGTAGTCTTCTTTTCGTATTTTCTAAGCTCTGATTCTGTTTTAAATAATTTCTCTTTGAATTTATTTAATTCTTGATTTTTGAGCGTAATTAAAGACTTATAGATCGCTCTAACCTTTAATAAATATTGTTTTCTGGCTTTGTATGATATCCTTTTTGGGTATTGTGCTTTTAGTCTTGCATACATACCATCTAAAATATCTTTTTGGGTTTCAGCCTCAATCCTGAGCATATTTTTATAGATGTTTAGGAATGATCTGTTGTAAGAAATACCCGAGTTAACTTCTTTTGTGAATTGAGATTTATAATTTGTTTTAATTCTTTGATACCAATATTCAGAAATAGTTGGTTCATTTTGCATATCGATTTCACCATCAGGAAGATTGGTTAATTCTGAAACTTTTAGTAGCGGTGAATCAACTTTTGGTGGTTTATATCTTCTATATTTATATGGTAAGAGATCATATGTTTCACTTCTATCTTTTTGGTTCATAGAAAGGAGTGAATAATTGAACATTACCATATCTGATAAATCATTTAAGAAATCTTCATCATAACTTATATCAGTATCAAGAATTCCTACTTCTACACCGAGTTCACGATAACTATCTAAGAACTGCCAAAGTTTTAAACAAGATGAATAATCGACTGATTTAACGATGATGTTAGTTCTTAAAATTGGTGGAACTACAGGTCTTGCGCCAGCTTGTTTCATAGCTGTGAAGAAAGCACTGCCCATGAAACCTTTTAGATAGCTTCTAAGAAGAGCAATCTGATCGAGAATAGCAAGATTCTTTTTAGATTCAGCATCTTCAATCTGTTCCTTAACTTTTAAATTAATTTCAGCATCTACATCGTAATTACGCCATTTAAATGTGTCTTTAACACGTAGGTCATCGATTTGAAATGCACCATTGAAATCCATTACTTGTTTATAACGAACTTCTACAAAGGCAGCGAGTTTTGTGATCAATGTCATTATGAATCTATTTTCATAGATATTGAGAGTATCTTCATAAGTGATTGATAGGATCTTTGATGGAACTATTGTTCCATCTTTTCTGATTTCTTGAACGTTTTGAACGTGAGATGATAAGTGCTGAACACTTCTAGCATTGATTTTTTTGGCAGCTTGAATTGGCATTACATTTTCTTCTGCCATCATATATAACCTAGGATTTCTAACGATGTTTTCTAGGTTATTCATATATTTTGTGAGAACTTCTACCCAAGTTGAATCGAATGATAGTTGACCTTTACTACGTTTTTGGCTAACTACCATATTACCGCTTTTGATAGCGTTGTTGAATTCTTTATAGAAAGCATTCTTATCTTCTCTATCTATTGCTTTTAATATTTTCTTATAAAACTTTTTCTCATAGTTTTCTTTAGGAGCTCTAGGCATAAGTTAATTATTCCTTTCTATAAAGTATTTAATGGGTAATTATGATGACATCTTTAGTAAATCTTTTAGATATGCAACTGATTCTGGGAATGCTTCTTTACCAAATAATTTTTGGATTAGATCGATTAGACCTTCTAATTCTTTTCTTAAGAACGGAAGGTTCAATGCTTCAAATTTCTTGAAGATTTTAGATGAAATCATGAAATCTAATGCTTCTGTTTCAGTGTTACCACAGGCAACATAAACAGGAACGAATAATTTGATTTGTTTTAAGATACGGTTACCAAAGGCAACTTTGAAATTATCTTGGATGAAGATATCGATTTGATCGATATTTTTGATTGATTTAAGAGATAATGGGTATTTTTCAGCAGCATCTTGGAAAAGATTTTCTAGATAGTTGAAAGATATATTGATAGAATCTGTGAATGGAGCATCGAAGAATTGTGCTCTTTCGTTTAGATAGAGGGTTACAGCTCTATCGTAAACTTTATCTGTGATTGTGAATGTTGAGTCATCACGGTTAGCAGTACCAATATACCAACAGTTTTGAGGTATTAAGAGTTTACCTTGATCTAAATGTTTTGGATCAGATGGAAGTTGAGTTGGAACAAGGTCGATCTTCCATTCACTCTTATCTGGCATTTCCATGACTGATAAAAATTCAGCAAAATAATATTCGATACGGGCAAGGTTAAGCTCGTCAAGTACGATTAAATTTACATCTTCTCTATAAGATACTTCGTATAAAGCTTTTAAGAAGTCAGTTTCATTAAATTTCTTAGTGAATTCGTTTAAATAACCTAAGATTTCAGTTCTATCTCTCCAAGATGGTTGAACTGATACGATAGTTGCTTGGTTTCTAACAAATCTACTGAAGCAATATGGAAGTGATGTTTTACCGGTACCTGATATACCTTCTAAAATTATAATTTTAGATGTTGCAAGACCAGCGATGAATTTAGATATAACTTTCTTTGAATAATAAAGACGATGTTGACTAGCTGCGAAATTGACAAATCTATTGACAATTTCAGGAAGACCAATCATATCTTGAGTATTCATTGTAACTACGAAATTACCATCTTTATATTTATTATCAACAAGTTCGAGTTTAGCAAACCTATTTCCAGTATCAATTGGTTTATCACCTGTTTGTGTAGATGTTTGAACAGCTGCAGAACCAACTTGAGCTTGATACTGTGGAGAAGAACCTAAAGAATCATATTGAACTTGTCCATGAGATTCGCCAGGTGATAAGAGATCATTTTCATTTACTAAAGATGGAGTATAGTCTAATTGATCGTCTCCACGGAAACCGCCAACTTGAAGAGCTAATATTCTATCTTTTTCTTTGATCATCTTTTGCATTTCTCTTTTAAGTTTTGCGATTTCAAATAATAAATCTTCTTTGTTTACTTCTTTCTTACGGAATTTTAACCATCTTGAAAGAAGTTGAATAATCTTTATTACGAGAAGCGCAAAGAATAGGAGAACTAGACCATCTATTAAGACAAACAAGATCCAGCTCCAAGCATTGAAACTGTTGGCATGGTCTCCTATTAATTTAAAATTATCAACTGTATTAGTTACGAATAAGGCTTTATTTAATTCGTATAAGTCAATCCAGAAATTTTTAAATTGTTTCCATAGATTTTCTACGAATGCCATAAAATATTCGGTAAATTCTCTAAATCCTTCTAACATGAAAGGTATTCCTCCTTTTTTAAAATATAAAAGCACTTTTTTACAAAAGTGCTTTTAAGGTTTTCGTATTTGGTGCCTTTACAAGCCCTAATGTTATAATCTATCTTAATTTATTTAGGCTTGCTCTACGGCCTCATCTTGTTTTGATTCTAAGCCTTGAATGTATTCGTTTAGTTTTTGATCTGCTTGTTCTTGGGTTAAAATGCCAGATTTAACTAGTTCATTTAAAGTTTCTCTTGTCAAGTTAATATTTCTTTCGCGTTCGCTTTCGCTATCATTCTTTTTATTTTTTTCATTTTGGTATTCAATTAATACCCTAATAAATTTGTATACTTCAAAGATTAGAAATAGGATACATGGTAAAACTACTATTACAAAGAATCCAGCAGGAGTTCCAAACCAACCAAGCACATTTCCAAGACCTTTTACATGAGATTTATAAACGGCTAAAATTCTTGAAGCAGGAACGTTTGTAGCACCATAACCATAATCTAGATTATCACCTTGAACAACATAAGTTGGGAAATGGAATGGATCGCCTTCTTCGATTGGGTTAGCAATTGATGTGATTCTGTGGGAAATAATCATTCCTTCTTTAACTATTGTGTAATCAATGTAAGTTACAATGTCGCCAACTTTAAGATTTCTAATAACTTCTTCTCTATTTTTATCATTGACAATTTTTGCAATTACGAGATCTCCTTCAGCAAAGCTATCTGGTTTATCGCCATCCATTGATCCTGATAATACTTCTACGTAAGCTGTACCAAAGATGTTTGGAATACCATTATTTTTCTTAGATCTAAGGTTCATTACTGCAATGAATAATATTAATGCGATAACGACGAAGAATAGTACGTCGCCTATGATTTTTAAGACTTTCTTGGTTTTAGTTTTTTCCATAGATACTCCCATATTAATAAGATGTCTTATTAATTTCCTTTCTTGTCTTTCTAATTATAATACAAACTGTGTAGTTTTGTCATTAAAAATATAATATTTTATTTATAAAATATCATAATAGATAAAAATTAATCATTTTTTTACGATTTTTACCTATATTTTAATTCATTTTTGTTCATCTTGAAACATTAATTTAAAAATATTATATTTTTTAATTAATAATTGGTTTTTTGACAAGATGTGAATATTATGTGAATATTGATGTTTTATGCATACGTATTTATAATACGTATAAATAAAAGACAGCCAGCAATTATATATTATTTGCAACTGGCTGTCTTTATAGACCCTATAGCTTTGCGTCACTAGTTTTCACTAGTTTTGCCTATAATCTATTAAATTG
Organism: bacterium; assembly: GCA_017960565.1. Taxonomy (GTDB): domain Bacteria; phylum Bacillota_I; class Bacilli_A; order Izemoplasmatales; family UBA1188; genus UBA1188. The sequence continues at coordinate 42,690 of JAGCYY010000008.1, forward strand.
TTTCAGCTAGTGTTTCTTCTTTTGCTTCTTCTTGAGGCTCTTCTTTAGAAACTACTTCATCATTCTTTAGATCGCCTAAATCAATTGATTCTAGTAGTTCTTTTGTGAGATCTTCTTGATTCTTTTCTTTAAACCAAGAATTTAGTAGTCCAAGAGTTAAGAAGAGGAAACATGTAGTGATTGTCATTGGCACGCCAACGAGTGATGATGCGAGGTAAGTTGCAACAGCACAGCCAGCAATTAGTGCAGTATTCGAAAGTTTTTTAATATTCTTAATAGCAACTACTCCAAACCAGATTATCGCAGTAACGTAAACTAACATTGCAGGAATACCCATATTTGCGCCAATATGGAGAATCTCATTATGAGGAATTGTTAATGGTGATGCACCATAATTATGAATAATATATTGGATATTTTCGGGACCGCATCCAAAGATTGGATATTTAAGCATTATCTTAACTGCAGCCTTCCAGAGAACAAACCTTCCAGATCCACCATTTATACCATCTGTTGCTGAATCAATGTCTCCTGAACCAATACCTTCTCCAATACTTGAACTAATGTTCAAGAATTCAAAGAATGTTTTAGTAATATCGTTTGCGAGTTTATTATTCACTAAAAAACTCAAACCAATAAACAGCGCAAATAAAACTAATAGATACCATGATTCTTTAAAACCATTTCTAATTATATAAAGTACAGCATATAGGATAAAGCCAAATAATATTGCGAGGAATGGACCATACGAAGTATTCTTTGCAAGAACAAACGTATTAGTTAAGAACATTATCCCATACACAACTTTTCCCTTCCACGTCCTAGATTCTTGGTATAATCCCAATGCAACGGACATAGAAACGCATATATAATACCCATAATGATTAGGGTTAATGAATGTACCGCTCCATGCCATTATTCTTCCACCGCTATTCATTAGGAATGAAAAACCTGCAAGTTCCTTAAGAATAGTAGCAATTCCCACAGTGAGTGAAATTGATACAAATATTATCAAAAGACTTTTTCTTCTCTTTTCATTGGTTACAAGTGATGCAGACGCAAATATTCCAGCGTAAGCAATATAAGAAAAGAATCCTTCGTATCTATATGCATCTCCAAAAAATGCTGTATACTTTCTTGCGGAGAATAAAGCAGACAGGAATGAGATAATCAAAAGAATTGCAAGAAGACCAGTCCAAGCATTTTTTAGGAAAGTCTTATCCCAATACTTCTTCCTATATATAAATCTTTTACAATAGTAATCGAAGAATGCATTAATAAATCCTAATAAACCAATTAATCTTATCAAAGTTGCCTTTCCAAAATATAGCGCAACAATTTGACTACTTGTAGAAGCGTCAAAGAAAAGACTAAATAATGGCTGACAAACCAAAACAATCATTAGGATATAAGCTATAAATGCAGCATCGATTTTAGAGAAAGATGTATATATACTTTTCTTTATACTATATATCTTTTCGTCTAAAATATCATTTTCCATAAAATACCCTTTTAATTAAAAACTCCCACTAAAAGCGAGAGTTTTTTTAATCTAGTTAATCTTATTAGCTTAGACCGCCGACTTTCCAACCTAGGGCAACACTTACAGTTTTATCTTGAATTGCATTAACGCATTCAGGGTGTTGTCCTTCGAGCCATATACGAACAATAATTGCTGTATACTCATGGCCAGTATAATCTAATGTAAAACAATGATGTGTTGTATCAGGTAATGTTAAAGCTGGATCTGTTCCAGATAGAGTTGGAATACCATTACCATCAACTGCAGAAATTGGTTTTACGGCTGAACTATCTGTTGTATAGATATGTGTACCAACGGCGCTTTGTGCAACGGTTGCTGAACTTGTAACAACTGCATCGCTTCCAACCATATGTACATCAACTGTTTGACTTCTTGTTGCAACTTCTGTTATAGAAATACGAATTGTTTTTTCTATATTCAAATTTGGATCATTTGAAGTAACAGTAAATTTATCTAAAAAGATCTTAAAATCTTGAGTTGCATTAGAACCTTCTGTTGCTTTTATATATAGTGGGAAACATGCATAGTAGTGATTTGATACATCTAACTGTTCAACAGCTTCGAATGCTACAGCACTGCTACCTTTTATAACTCCGTTTTTGTCAATTGATAATCCATCTTCATTGACACGGCCACCTAGAGTATAAAGATTTGTTGTATCAGCAAGTGCGAAGAAATTTCTTCCATCTGTAGTTGATACTGGTGAAAAACCGCCAACAACATCTACATCTGACACTATAGCGCTACCCCAATTAACAGCATCTTTTGATATTAACATATTTGAAGGAGCAGTAGCTATTACATCTACAGAAGCTAGCTTTACTTGTGTATTCATAGAGAACCATGCATATGATGCTCCAAGAACCGATGAAACGGAAACAAGCAATGCTAGTACTGCAATTAATATCTTTCTATTAAATTTTTTCATTGCTTAGTTCCTTTAAAACTTTGTTTTAATATTATTCAGCTTCGTAAGAACTTTCAACGTAAGCGAATTTTAGACCGATTGATAATCCAAGTCCACCAATAGCGTTAAGGCAATCTGGATCTTCACCTTCGAGCCATACTAGAACAGTTACTTTTTCACCAGTTGTTCCAAGCTCTAGACCTGCAGGGGCATCAGTATTAGGGTTAGTAACAGTATCAAAAATTGGAGTAACATTAACTGTAGAGAAACTGTAAGCTTCTAAGCTGCCATGTACATATTTGCCATCAGATGTTACAACTTCAGAAACACCTGATACAGCTTCTTGATTACCAGCTTGATAAATGAATACGCCGTTCTTTGTGCAAAGAGCAACATAGATAGCATCTGCTAATTTGTTAGTACCAGCATTAGCTGAACTAGGAATACCATCACTTGTAACTGGATCTAATAATTCAGTGTTACCAAGTTGAATTTCTGATAATGTTAAAGCAACTTTACCACCAGTAGTTTTTAAATAGATGTCTTCTGCGATTACATAATTATGATTAGCTACTGTTTCAGCTGTAATAGCGCTTGATTGGAATTCAGTTGTAGTTGATGATAGACCACCTTCACCATTTGAACCAATAACTTGTCCTTCTTTAACAGCATAGAATGTGAATGAGCCATTGCTATTGATATTGCCATTTACTGTAGATACAGGATATAATTCTCTTACACTACTTTCGAATTCTACAGCAGGGCCATATGTTGTATCATCTTTAGAGATAACTACGTTTACTGGAGTAACTGCAGTGAGTTGCATGCCTGTAGCTTCTACTGTTGTGTTCATTGAGAACCATGCATAAGTTGAACCAACTGTTGCGATTACAGCTATACCTAATGTAATAACTGCTAATAATAATTTTCTTGTTAGTGATTTTTTCATAATTTTCTCCTTAGTATTTTTTTTATATTTTTATTTTTTTGTTTTTGTTAGTTTTAGAAATTTCTTTCTCTTAGAATCTTGAAGTTTAGTTCAGTTTGTACTGCAGCACCGAACATATCATTTGTTTGTTCTTGGTCCCAGCCATCGATCCACATTACTATTGTGTATTTGTGATAACTGCCTGCTTGTAGGTTATTGAACTCTTCACGAATGATTACTGATCCTTGATCTTCGATGAACGGATATGTTTCACCTCTGTAATCATTTTCTTTACCACCGAGAACTGGTTCAGGTTGTCCGAATGTTTCTGGATGAGTGCTTTTTTTAGCATAGACAACTTGATTACTTTGCTCGAATGGGCTTTCACTTGTGTATTCTAGATTTGTAAAGTTTGGATCAAGGACATCATCTTTGATAATCATTACTCTTAGAATATCATCAAGGTTTTTGGTTGTTCTAACGAGGCTGAATTCTAGTTCATAGTCTATTGTGAGTGTTCCTGTGTTGATGAGCACAAATGAATAGGCTAGATATCTAAAGTCATCAGTATCGTTTTTTGCTCCTATACCATCTGTTATATTTGATGGAATATAAGAGAAACTTGCATCATTGTTTTGAGGGAGAGAATCTACTACGAGTCTTTCAGTGGTAGTCACTTCTGAAAGGTTTAGTGTTGTTGGGTCATTGAATTTTTCATCGACTGATAGAGCTATTGATGCATTGTATACACCATCAACTTCGATTACAAATCCGCCGACTCTGCTACCATAATAAGTAAGGACAATAATTATTGCCAGGATCGCAGATACAACTGCAAGTCCTTTAGTTACAACATTTCTTGCTGTAAATATTCGATGAAACTTTTCAATTATACCAAATCTCAATAAAAGTCCTCCTACTAGTTTATTCTCCTCTCGTTTGTTGATATTCAAGTTTTTAGACAACTAAAAGGCCTCAAATACCAACCAATTTTGCAATTTATACATTCGCAACTGGCTGCCATTTGAGGCCCTATAGCTTTGTGCCACCACTTTTCAATGGTTTTACCGAAAATAATATAACATATATTTTTTTTGGATGCAACAATTTTTTTTAGAAATTTTTTATTTTTTTTAATTTTGTAAAAATTTAAGAAAAATAGTGATTGTTGCACCTAAAAATTTAGTGCTTATAATTGAAACTTTTTTGTAGATTTTGTATCAAAATAAGTGCTTTCTAATTCTTTTATGGCGCTTTTTAAAGTTGAGATCATTCTTTTGATTTCATCATCTTCATATTCATAAGCGCTTTTATTAGATAGATTTTTTAATAATTCTATTTGTTTTAAGCAGTTGTTCATTCTGGCTTCTGCAAGTCTTTGAAATTTGTCGTGTTTAGTTTCCATGATTTATTTCAGTCCTTTTTATTATTCTTTATATATATATTTATATAAATATTATTGTTCATAGTTTCTATAATATACTTCATTAATAGATTCGATGAAGCAAACGAATGAAGGGTGATTTTTATCTCCTCTTTTTTCGTACATATTGAGTTTGTTTAAATAACTAGTTGTGACAACTTCCCACATACGATTAGACTGATAATCTTTATCTTTTTTATTCTTTTCTTCTTCATTCATTCTTGTGCCTTTGAGTTTGCCTTCTTTTTTATCGAGGTCTTCTTTTTTCATCATTGGAAGTTCTACTAGAGTGTTTTTCTTTAAAGCAACTCTTGAATAATTGCCATTATTTTCAGTGATGATGAAGAATTCAAATGTGAAACTATTTGAAGGTTCTTTTAACCAATGCATTCTTTTAGTTTTGAATGATAAAGCGAAATCTTCAATAGGTTTTAATTCTAAATCATTGAATGCTTCATTAATAGATTCTTTAACTTGGTTTAAGTTTTCTTCTGTGAATTTATCGGTTGTGAATACTTTTATAATATATGGGAATTCAGATTGATTTAAGCTTTCATTCATTAAAATGATTGTTTCATCAACAACATCTACTTCAGCTTTGATATTCTTTTCTTCAAGTTTTTTTTCAATTGAGAGCGCTAGATCCTGACCCCATCTTAAAGTTTTATTTACGAATTTTTGATTTTCTAAATAACTGTACATAAAATCTCCTAAATCTGATTTAAAAATATAATATTTTAATATTAACGCAAAAATAGTTTACTACAAATAATAGTTTAAAGTCAATGAATAAAATATTTTATTTTATAAAAGTTTATGAATTATTCATAAATTATTTAAAATATTATATTATTTAAAGATATATAAGTGTGGAAACGTTTGCATATATTATATATTTTTATATATGATTATAACTTAAATTTCTTTTTGAAATTTTTGATGATTTTAATTAGATTATCATCTAAATATTTAAGCACTTGTGTTATAAAGCCATTTCTTATACCATAATATGCTTCAGCAATTGAACCAGCGATAGCCGCAACCATATCACTATCACCGCCAATTGAGATTGTATTTCTAATCGCATCTTCAAAAGAGCATGATTCAGTGAATGCTTCTATTAGAACATTAACTGTTCCTTGACAAGTTTCATTAAATCTATAAGAAGGTCTTATTTCATCTAAAGTAAAATCTAGTTTATAGTAGTTTTTATCAATATAATCTCTTATTTCTTCTTTAGAATGCCCATTTTTAGCAAGGTATATTGCGACTGTGGTTGCCTCTGCTCCTTTTATACCTTCTTCATGATTATGAGTTACTTTAGTAACTTTATATGATAATTCTTTTGCTTCTTCAAGACTTTTTGCAACATATGCACAAGGTGATACACGCATTCGAGCACCATTACCATATGAATTATAAGGACTAGTATCCGATGATATCTCCAATAATTGCACCTAACATTTTCTAGTTTCTTATTTTTATGTATTGTTTTAGTGTTTCAAATAAAAGATATGGTTGAATTGGTTTTGTGAGATGCGAATTTAGACCTGCTTGAATACTTCTTTGAACATCTTCATCGAAAGCACTTGCAGTAAGGGCTATAATTGGGATAGATTTAGAATCTTTCTTGTCTAAGCTTCTAATAAGTCTTGTTGCCTCGAGTCCGTCCATGACAGGCATCTTCATATCCATCAAGATGGCATCATAATAATATTCATCATGAGATTTAAACATATCGACTGCAATTTTACCGTTTTCTGCCCATTCAACTTTAACATTTTGCATCTCAAGAATCGCTTTTATGATTACAGCATTGATTTCCATATCTTCAACTAATAATATCTTCTTATCTGATAAGATAGTATCTATTGAATCATTTTTTAAATCTTTTCTAACTAGAGCATTTTCAAATTCTTCTATCAATGAATTTGCGAATAATGGTTTTGCGATAAAACTATCAATACCTGCAAGTTGAGCATCATCTATAACATCATCCCATTTATATGCTGTAAGCATGATGATTGTTGAATCGCTTCCGACAATCTTTCTTATTGATTTTGATGTTTCAACACCATCCATTTCTGGCATCTTCCAGTCTACTAATATTAATTTATATGGGTTATTTTCTTTTAGTTTTTGTTCAACTTTCTTAATTCCTTCCATTCCGGAAGATGCAGTTTCTGATTTGATACCTATTTTATTTAAGATGAGTGTTGCATGTTCAAGAGCTAAAGTATCGTCATCGACGATCAAAGCATTTACACCTTTTATGCTCTTTCTATAATCTTGTAAGACTTTATTTGATTGTGTTTTAGAAAGTGTTATAGTGACAGTAAATTTGGTTCCTTCATTCTTTTTGCTTTCAACTCTAATATCACCATTCATCATTTCAACGATGTTTTTAGTGATCGCAAGACCTAGTCCTGATGAACCATATTTATTGGTAGATGTTGGATTTTCTTGAGTGAAGGTTTCAAATATTTGTGGTAAGAATTCTTCACTTATACCAACACCTGTATCTTCTACAACTATTTCTAATGTTTCTTTATTATCAATTTCAGCTTTTTTCTTGATAGAAAGTGATACTTTGCCATCTTTATCGGTGAATTTAACTGCGTTACCAATGAGATTAATTAATATTTGTTTAAGTTTTGTATTATCACCATTATAATAATCAGATATCTCACTATCGATTATGCAATGATAATCGATACCTTTTTCTTGACATTGTCCACTGAACATTGAATTGATTTGTTCTATTAATCTTGCGAAAGAGAAATCTTCATTCCTCAGTATCAGTCTTCCTGATTCTATTCTAGACATATCTAATATATCGTTTATAAGACTTAATAGGTGTTCTGCAGAAGCATCTATCTTTTCTAAATGATTTCTTGTCTTTGATGAGATATCAGGATCATTGAGGGCGATATTGCTTAAACCTATTATAGCATTCATTGGTGTTCTTATCTCATGGCTCATATTAGATAAGAACACTGTTTTAGCTTTGCTGGCTTGTTCTGCTGACTGTAATGCTGAACTTAATATTTCATTTTGAGCGATAGAAGCTCTTGTTTCTTCATCAACGTTAGTAAAACATGCACCGACAGCATTTATATCATTTTCATCTTCCGATACTCTTGCATATTTCACCATCTCATATGATTCATGATCATGTCTATTAACTATATATCTAAAAGATATAACTTTCTTAGTATGAAGTTCATTTCTGATATTTTCAATTTGGATGAAGTTTAAGAAATCATCTAGATATCTATTATCGACATATTTTTCTGCATAAGCTTTAAAAGATTCTAGATATTTAAAATTATCACCGACATTAAGTCCATCCTCAATATCTTCATGCGCCTGATAACAGACACCACTATCACTCTTAAGATCGATATAATAAACACTATAGTAGTCTTTGGATAATGCTTTGATCATTCTTGATTGTTGAGTTCGATCTTTTTCTTGTTCTAAAAGTTGATTTTGAAGTTCAATTCTTCTATTTAATTCTTCTTCTTTAACTCTTGTTTCGGTTGCGATAGATTCTTTTTCTAATAAGATTTTAGAATTCTTATTTAATTCATAAATAATAAACACAAACATGCTTATTAGAATGATTGTCGTTAGAGAAGTTGTTAGAATGCTCCATAGTATGATTCTTGATGATACTGATTTTACTTCTTCAGTAACTAAACTTTCACGAATAAGATAAGTTAAGAACCAATCTGTACCACTTATAGGTTCATAGCTTAAAGTCTCTCTAATGCCATTATAAGTGAAAGATATAGTTCCTCCTCTTCCATTCATAAAATCATCGATGACTTTTTCGTATGATACACCTTGATCATATTCAGCAGTCTTTAGGGCATCGATTAGATTATCTTCAACCGCAAGACCGCCAAGAACGGTATTGCTTAATGCAATTCCATCTTTGGTGTAAATATTTGAAAATGTTGAACCAGATTTACCTGCGCCCATCTGAACACCTGTCAGCATGACAGACATATCTATTTCCATAAAACATGCAACAAGTTTAGTATCGAGAAAATCTAGGCTAGGATCTATTTTTTCAGCGATTACTACTTTTTTATCTTTTGTATTTAAATTGAATATAGATACTTCAGGTTCAGAAATAGTTTGATAATCAAACGCATAGTCATCGATAGTATTTTCTGTTGGAATAGCTGTATAGATATTTCCATCTTCATCGACGAAGGCAAATTTTTCTAACTGGAATGTTTGTTTCATCTTTGTTTGAAATTTATGAAGTTCATCTTCATTCAAAAGAACGACATCTTTATCCATAAGGGATATTTGTATGTCGATATCGTTGATTTTACCTTTGATGTTTTGGCTTACAACTTGTTCACGACGAGATGTTAATTCATCTAAAAATAATAAACTTACTTCTCTTGCAGCATTTTCAGCATTTCTACTGGCACTAAAACCAGATATTATAGTCACAAGAATCATCGCTAATATTACTATTATTGTGCCAAATATTCCAATTATTTCTATTCCTCTACTACTAAGTTTTTTCATAAATTATGCCTCAATTTTGATGATGATATTTAAAATATATAACTGTGAATATTATATCGGATAAACCGATATAAATCAAGTTATAGTAGGAATATTATCACTACCTATTCAAATTGAAAACGTTTACAAGAAAAAATTTGTTTTAAAATAAATATTTTATTTTATAATATAGAAGTTGGTGAAAATATGAATATAAGAAATATTGCGATAATAGCCCATGTTGATCATGGCAAAACTACATTAGTAAATCAATTATTAATATCATCTCATACATTTAGAACTAATGAGAAGATAATAGATAGAGCGCTTGATTCTAACGATCTTGAAAGAGAAAGAGGAATCACTATTCTTGCGAAGACTACTGCACTTGATTATAAAGGATATAGAATCAATATACTTGACACTCCAGGTCATGCAGATTTTGGTGGCGAAGTTGAAAGAATCATGAACATGGTTGATGGAGTGCTTCTTGTTGTAGATGCTTATGAAGGTGTCATGCCTCAAACAAGATTTGTCTTAAAGAAAGCACTCGAAATGAAAGTTAAACCTATCGTAGTTATGAATAAGGTTGATAGAGAAAATGCTGATACTAAGAGAGTTTTAGATGAAACATTAAACCTATTTATTGAGCTTGGTGCTGATGACAGTTTATTAGATTATAAAGTTTTATATGCTTCTGCACTGCGTGGTACATCATCATATGATGATGATCAAGAAAGCCAAGTGCTTGGCATGGATCCTATTTTAAATACGATTATTGAAGAGATTCCAGAACCAAGAGTAACTGTAGATGGCCCTTTCCTTATGCAACCAGCACTATTAGATTATAACGATTATGTTGGAAGAATTGGTATTGGTCTTGTGAAAAGAGGTGAGATAAGGGTCGGTGAAACTGTTAGCTTATCTAGAATAAATGGGCAAGTTAAACAATATCGAATTCAAAAAATATTTGGATATTTTGGTTTAAATAGAGTTGAGGTTGAATGCGCTAAAGCTGGTGATATATGCGCTATTGCCGGTATACCAGATATTTTTGTCGGTGAAACTATTTGTAGTCCTAAAGAAGTGGTTGCACTTCCACTTCTTAGAATCGACCCACCTACTCTTGAAATGACATTCGGTGTCAATTCAAGCCCGTTTTCTGGAAGAGATGGAAAGCTTCTAACTTGTACTAAGATTGAAGAAAGACTTATGAAAGAAGCTGAAAAAGATGTGTCACTAAAAGTTTCAAAAATTCCTTCTACTGAATCGTTTATGGTTTCTGGTAGAGGCGAACTACATCTTTCAATACTTATTGAGAATATGAGAAGAGAAGGTTTTGAACTTCAAGTATCTAAACCTCAAGTAATTATTAGAGAAGTTGATGGAGTCAAAATGGAACCTTTTGAAGATGTTCAAATCGATATTCCTGAAATCTATCTAGGTTCTGTAATAGATCTAATGATGAATAGACAAGCTGAACTTATCAAAATGACATATCATGAAAATCAAGTTAGAATTGAATATGTTATTCCATCAAGAGGTTTACTTGGGTTCATGAACACATTCCTTTCACAGACACATGGCTATGGCATTATCAACCATGCATATAAAGAATATAGACCTATCATCAACGTCAATGTCGGTGAAAGAAAGATGGGTGTATTAGTCGCAACTGAGACAGGAAATGCAACACCCTACGCCCTTGAACATACTGAAGAAAGAGGCATTATGTTTATTTCTCCCGGCGTTCCTGTATACGAAGGCATGATTGTTGGTGAAAATAGATATACTAGCGATCTTGAAGTAACTGTAGTAAAAGAAAAAGAAAAAACTAATCAAAGAAGTGCTTCTAAAGATCAAACTGTCGTGCTTAAGGCTCCAAGAAGAATGACTTTAGAACAATGTCTTGATTATATCAATCAAGATGAGTTATTAGAAATTACTCCTTCTACTTATAGAATGAGAAAAAGAATTCTTAATACTCAAGAAAGAAAAAAATATGAAGCAAGACAAAATAGAGGATGAAGACATCCTCTTTTTTAATTACTAGATATGGGTATTTATTGTTTTATTTTCATATGATTCATTATTTTGATAATTTATTAATTAAAGAATTAATTTCATCATTAGACATTCCACCATTTAAGAGATATGATTTTGCTGAAGCAACTAAATCTATTTCATTTAATGGTGTGTTTTCATCATTTGTAATAAACCTAAGCATCTCATCCATATTCATGTTTTTGATGATATCATATTTTTCACTTCTTTTATCGATTTTATAATAGTTATAATATGTGGTCATATAATCATCAACAATTTCATTATATGTTGCACCAAGAAGTGCCTCAAGGAGAATACACACGAATCCAGTTCTATCTTTACCTTCAAGACAATGAATAAGATATGGTCCATCATTATCAATTATATCTTTTAAACCACGACATACCTTATTCTGAAAATCTTTAGATTTATAATTCATATTTAAGGTTAAAAGAGAATAGTTGTTTTCTTGATATAAAGATAAGAAATATGGTGAATTGAAATCTTCTTTAGCAATAAATTCATCGATCTTTTCTTTTGTATCTGCCAGATTTAACATATACATAATATTATATTCTGACATTAGACTATCTACATAACTTGCTCGTTTATGTTTATTGTCACATGGTGATGCTGAACGATATAGTGTATTCTCTTTGATATTTCCAACAGCTATATTTCTAAAATTAGCGAATTCAATATCTGTTTCATATTTATTTCTTTCATCATAATATTTAATATTTAATGCATTTTGAATATCTAGATATTTCTTCTTTTTGTTTAAAGATATTGATGCTGTATCGCTATCTTCTAATTCAGCAATTATCCAAGTATCATCACCGCAATTTATTTGAACTTCTATATAATCATGCCCTGGATAGCCTACTAACAAATAATCACCAGCAGGGACATAATAACCACTAAAATATGGGATATCATCTAAGGTGTAACCATTAGAGAATGATATATCTACACTATCGCCAAAATCATATCCTAGATTATTAAAATTATCTATTGATGATTTTATATAGATACCACCAAATTCTAAATCATGTTCTATTGAAGCATTATCGAGATTTTGAACATTTTTGCAAGCCGAGATAAAAAAGACTGATAATAATATTGTGATTAATAATAGTATTTTTTTCATAAGCACCTCAAATATTTTAATATCTTATTTCAATTGTTTTCTTCCAGAAGCCATCATTGATGTCGATAGATGAACGCGCTTCCATTACTGTTGGGCCTGCGAATCTTTGAACAAATAGTGGCGTACAGGAATTAAGATCTACTAGTGCGATAAAATCTATTGTCCAGTAATCAGTATATTTTCCTTCTTTAATGATAGAAAATTTTTCAATATCTTGAACGTTGATATCGGATTTAAGCTTCTTGTAGAAGAATTCAATATTTCCAGTTTCATTAGCATTATAGTCTTTGCCTTTATCAAAATCAATATAATCTGGTTTATCATTCTTAAATGTGATCCATAAGCGAATATTATCATCGGTTCCAGAAAATAGATTTTCTGATGTTTTAACTATTACGCCTAAATCTCTAGTATACCAGCCGTTAGATATTCCTTTAAAGTTTATTTTCTTTAATGTTATATCATGTGGTTTATCATCTTTCTTTAATTCATCTATATAAGATATACATCTAAAAGATGTCCCTTCAAAAAGATATACATGATCAAGTGTCTTTCTAGAATCTAGAGTATATTCAATTTTCTTGATATCATTAAAACTTGAAAACAATGGGAAATATTTTATATCATATCCTTCATTGATTCGATAAAATGAATGAGTCCAAGAATTTTCGTATCCAGATTTAGTATATAATTTTAAAGTTAATTCTTTTTCAAGTAGAGTATCATTCCCAAAATACACCATATATATTCCAGCAAGATGATCAAAATCACTAGTATCTTTTCTTAAAAGATTGTCACTTATTCTTAAATCTTTATATTGAACTTTATTTGTGAGAGAGAACGAATTACTTCTCGCAATCAATTTACCAGTAGATCTATCAGTAACATATACTGCTTTAAAATCAGCATCATTTGTTCCAAATTTTACGATAGAGACAGATTTAATTGATGAATATGGAATAAATTCTGGCAGATAAATATCATAATTATAGACACTGCCACTCTTAAAATCATTCTTTCCACCATGATCTAATAAGAAACGATATGATTCTCTTCCATCACCAATTTCTAAATATACATCATCACTAGTATCGGCATACATATTTCCTTGCATAACGATAGTGGTTCTTACACTATATGTTCCATGTTTATAATCTGTGCCTTCAAATGTATAATCTAAATTATTGGTTTTTAGTGTGAATAGTTTATTTAGATTATTGGCACCAAGCATACATAAAAGGCCCATCTTTAGACATCTTTTAAATTCTTTATAATCTTGGTTATCAATGTTCGTAGATTTACCGTAATTACCCCATTTATAATCGAGATAATCTGTGAATTTCACATTGTATGCCCTATATTTGCCTTTGCTTCTAGCGAAGGCGTTAAAGTCTTTATCTTTAGTAAAAATTTCTCTAACTTTAGCGTTTTGTTTTTCACAATATCTATCTGCATTTAAGATTAGTTTTGGATCCTTAAATAGATTTCTGATATATTGTTTCTCAGCATTGAGATTCTTAATATCGTTCTTACCTCCACCGAGTGATATGACAATACCTTTAAGAAGAAAACCTACGATTCTTTCTTTTATTAATTCACCAATTCTATCAGCCACACTGGTAAATAAACGATTTAAACCAAGAGTTAATACATCCGCAATTGTCTGTGCGGCAAGACCAAAGATGTTCATCACAGTTTGAACTGCATCTCCTGCACCTTCAAGATCCGCAAAACTTAAAGCATAATTTGTGAGAAGATGAATTATTTGGTCTTTACATTCTTCATATGCTTCATTTAGTCCATATCTAACATCTAATTTGGCAAATGTGCTCCAGATATTTAGCCAAGCATTGATATATTCTTCTCTTTTTTCGATTCCTCTTATGGTATTTGAAGTATAAGTTGCTTTATAGTAATTCTTAATCATTTGTGGTAGGACATTGAATGATGTGAGTTTAGTTTCAGCTGAACCATTCTCTACCATAAACATATATGCTTCTAAACTACCAAAACATTTCTTGATGAAATCGAGAGGCACTTCTATTTCGAGGTTTTCTGTCTTTGGTACTTTCATATCCATATATGTTTCAATCATCATATGTCTTAAAATAATACTCAGATCTTTTTTACCTTTTTCTGATTCGCCGACTTTGATTAACTCAACGATGAGATCAGAAATACTTGGAAAGAAACCACCAGCATAATAATTTACATCTTCATGTCCAAATAAATCGGTTGCATAATGCGTGATATAACCTAAATAAAATGCTAGTGCAGGATAATAGTCACTAGATGTTTTAGGATATCTTGATAAGACATCTCTCATTCTTTTAAGCCAAATGCCAGAGTTTTTTGGATGCATTTGAGTCTGCCCAAACAACATATCTGGAAAGAAATCTGGTCCGACAGCACCAGCTCTATATTCCTGTGGATGATTTTTAAGAGCGATAATAAAATCATCAGGAATTTCATATGATTTATAATCTATAGATATCCTTCCATCACAAGCTAGAATCTTTTCTCTAAGGATATTTGCCATAAATATATGAGATTTACTCTTCATTTAGACTACCTCCTCTATAAAATTGATTCTTTTTTCATCTTCTTCATCTATCTCAAAATATTTATAATAGAATCTTTTTAAAGTTTCGTTTTTTAAAAATGGATTGTTTAGGTTGGTCCATTGTTTAACGCTTGTAGGATTGGTTTTTTCATCTATTGTGCCTGAATTTCTATAATCTTTATATCCAGCTCCATCAAGGCTTATTAAATATGATATGATTTTAGGATCAAAATCAAATTCATAATCTTTAGGTTCATAATTTACAACATACTTTTTTTCGTATTTTTCGATATTTCTAATTTTATCTAGGACACTATTATAATCTTGACTAATTTGTTCAGCTGATGCGCCACTAATTTTACCAAATTGATTTAAGATATTTGTATCTTCTTTCTCATCCGTTTCTGAAGATTTTATACCTTTAAAAATTTCACCAAGAGTTTTTAACATTTCTTTGGCTTCTGGATTATTATCTAGTTCTTTTTTCATGTATTCAAGTTCTTTTTTAGCTCCTTCAAATTCAAGTTTACGTTTTTCCTCTAAAGATAAATTTGAGGGATTTTTGTCGATCTTTTTCTTTTTAAGATCTCTTCTTTCAAACATATAAGATTACCTCCTTATATAATATATTTTGATATTTAGAATATCATAATTTTTTTAACAAGGTATCCATAGTTGATGGGTATCCTTGACCCCCATGGGGGTCGCGGCGACCTTCATTCGCCTGATTATAATTATTTCATCTTAGTGAT
>JAGCYY010000009.1 GCA_017960565.1 bacterium
TAAAAACTATGAATCTAACAGAGGGGCAAATAAACGATATAATTTATTCATAATGTCCCAAAATAAAATTAGCGAAGAACTAACAAAATTCTTCGCTAATAAACAATATTTTTTGGGACATTATCGAAAGTTATTGACATATTATTTTATAAATAAAATATATAAATGTTGTGTTATGTTAACCAAAGTAATATAATTAAACTAGAATATTATTATGATAAAACACCTCTATATCCATATTCCATTTTGTGAAAGTATATGTTCATACTGCGACTTTCAAAAGAGAGTATCAAGCATCCAAACAATGGAAAAATATAAGAAAAAATTAATAGAAGAAATAGATTCTATAAAAAATCTATCTTTTTCGCTTGAGACAATATATATAGGTGGTGGAACACCAACACATTTTCCATATTTAGAAAATATATTAATTAAAATAAATGAATCATTTGATTTATCTAATCTTAAAGAATTTACAATCGAATCAACAACAAGTTCTGTCTTAAAATATAAAAATATCTATAAAAAATATAATGTAAATAGAATATCTATAGGAATAGAATCTTTTAATAGTGATACTTTAAAATATATCAATAGAAAAGAAGAAACATATGAATCAATAAAAAATATAATGAATGAACTAAATTCATGTGGTATTTATAATATCAACCTTGATTTAATATATTCACTCCCATATGAAACTATAGAATCTATTAATAAGACACTTGATTATCTTTTAAATCTTCATCCAACACATATTTCTTATTATGATTTAATAATAGAGGATAAGACAAAATTAAGTTATGACATAAAAATGAATAAAGTCGAACTAATTAGTGAAGATTTAAGTATTAAATTCTATAATTTAATAAGAAATAGATTAGAAAAAAATGGCTATCATAGATATGAAATATCTAATTATAGCTTAAAAGGGTATGAATCTATTCATAATTTATCATATTGGAATTTAGATGAATATATAGGAATAGGTTTATCATCTCATTCCCAAATAAATAATAAAAGATATATGAACACAAATATATTAAAAGATTATTTAGATTGTGATAATTTTGATGATATCAAAGAATATTATGATTTTGATAAAGAAAAAGAATATTTTCTTCTTGGGCTTAGAAAAAGAAGTGGAATATCAATTAAAAAATATAAAGATGAATATAAGATAGATCCAATAATTAAATTTAATTTAAAAAAGCATATAGAAAATGGATTATTAGAATTAAAGAAGGATAATTTAAGATTTACAGAAAAAGGACTAATACTCGGAAATATTGTATTTGAGGAATTTGTATGAAAAGAGCTTTAAAAGAATATATATATTATTTAAAAGTAAATAAGAATCTAAGCAAAAATACAATAGAAGCATATAATAGAGATATTCTTGATTATATTGAATTTTTAGAAAAACAATATAATGTGACTAAACCAAAAGATATAGAAGGAGAATATCTAAAAAGATATCTAGATAAATTAGTAAGAGCTCATTTAAAAAAATCTAGTGAGAGAAGAAAATTATCAGCTATAAATTCTTTTATTGATTATTTATATAAAGAAGAACGTATCTCTAATGAACAGATAACAAGAGTTAAATCTCCAAAAATGGAAAAACGTCTTCCAGTAGTTCTAACAATTAATGAAGTAAATGCTTTAATAGAGGCATCTAAAGGTGATAAACCACTCGATTATAGAAACTATTGCATGATGGAACTCCTATACGGATCAGGTTTGAGAATATCTGAATTAATCAATTTAAATATTGGTGATATACATCTAAATAATAAATTAATTAATGTTTTTGGTAAGGGTTCTAAAGAAAGAATTGTTCCTCTTAATCAAGAATCTATTAAAGCACTACAAGCTTATGTTCTAACGTATCGCGTATTAATAAATCCAAAAATTAAAGATATGGATGCCCTTTTTATTAATAGGAATGGTGAAAGAATATCTCGTGTTGGTGTCTTCAAATTAATAAAAGAATTAGGTCTCAAAGCTGGCATTCAAAAAGAAATATCACCTCACACATTAAGACATACTTTCGCAACTCACCTATTAGAAGGTGGTGCTGATATTATGGCTGTGAAAGAACTTCTAGGTCACGAAGACATATCTACTACAGAATTTTATACACATGTATCTAAAAAAACTATATTTGATAAATATGATGAAATAGAAAATAAGGAATAGTTGTATGAAAAAATATAAAAGAATATTTGTAATAGTAATAGATTCTGTCGGAATTGGAACTTGTCCTGATAGTTATAAATATGGTGATGATGGTGCAAACACTATCTGCCATATCGCAGAAAGTAAAGATTATGGAATAAAACTTCCTAATATGGAATCTTTAGGCTATGGAAAAATAGAAAATATTAGAGGTGTATCTAATAACCTTAAGACAAAAGGCTATTATGGTAAAATGCAAGAATTATCTAATGGTAAAGACACAATGACTGGTCACTGGGAAATTATGGGAATTAAGACTACTAAACCATTTGTAACTTTCACAGATACTGGTTTTCCAAAAGAATTAATAGCTGAACTTGAAAAGAAAACAGAAAGAAAAATCATTGGTAATATTGCTGCATCCGGTACCGAGATTATCAAAGAATTAGGCCTAATACAAGAAGAAACTGGTGCACTTATTGTTTATACAAGCGCTGATTCTGTACTCCAAATTGCCGCAAATGAAAACGATATACCACTAAATGAACTTTATAGATATTGTATAATTGCTAGAGATCTAACACTTAAAGATGAATGGCGTGTAGGAAGAGTAATCGCAAGACCATATATAAAACTTGAAGATGGAACTTATAAAAGGACGACAAATAGACATGATTATGCTTTAAGTCCAACTGAAAGAACTGTTTTAAATGAATTATATGATAATAATTATAAAGTAATAAGCGTTGGTAAAATAAGCGATATATTCAATAAATCAGGAATAAGTGAAGGCAATCACATCGATTCAAATCATGATGGAATGATGAAAACGATTGATATCATCAAAAATCAAGATTTTAAAGGTTTATGTTTTATAAATCTAGTTGATTTTGATGCCCTTTTTGGACATAGGAGAGATACAATAGGATATTATAATTCTTTAATTGAATTTGATAATGATCTTGGAATTTTATTAAAAGAATTAAAGAAAAATGATTTATTAATAATAACCGCAGATCATGGAAATGATCCAACCTGGATTGGTACTGATCATACAAGAGAATATGTCCCACTACTTGTATATTCTAAAAATATGAAAAATAGTGGTAATTTAGGAACTAGAGATACTTTTTCTGATATTGGTGCGACAATTGCGGATAATTTTAATATAGATAAGCCTAAAATAGGTATAAGTTTTTTAGATGAATTAAAATAAAAAATATGACAGATATATTTCTGTCATATTTTTTATGAATTATTCTTCTTGATTTTTATCTTTTTTTGCGTTTTTCTTACGAGCTTTTTCGTTAGTTTTTGCTAATTTTTTATCCATCTTTTCACGACGTTTAATATCTCTCTTAATTAATTTATCGTGACGTTTTTGTTCTTCAGGAGTACGTTTTCTAAGTTCAAGATCATTTAATAATACTTTAGGATTTCTTAATATCTTTTGTAACATTCTAAGAGAAGTTGCAAAATAGAAACCATCGCAGAATCTTTCATCAGATACGAATTTTACAGGCATTACTCTCTTATATTTGATATTTCCATCTTTGTCTTGATATGGTTCGAGTTTTTCAGGACCAGTAGAGAAGAAGAGTCCTGTAGTACCAAAATCATATACATGGTGATAGATTGATTCGCATTTAACGCTTCTTAAATCTGTGATAAAGAAAGTAGTATGGAATGGTTGTGCATCGATGATACTCATAGGTAAAAGTCCATATCTATCTAATAATTTTAATAGATCAACGACGATTCTCATAATGAAATGAGGGATTTTCGCAAGAGTAGTAGTAAGTTTATCGACATCATTAATAGAGCTTTTAGCTTGTTTAACGTTTTCTTCAAAAACTCTTTTGATAGATGTGATACTTTCGTTACCTTCAAGTTTAAATTTTAGAGTAGTTTCGTTAGAAATATTACTTTTGAGAGATTTCTGAATTGCCATTGAATAGAAGATAAAATCTCTTTCATATATTCTCTTGTTTACGACAAATCTATTTAATTCAGGTCTTAAATATATAGTTCTAACAATAGCTGCGATTAAGATTTCTAAATATGAGAAAACTTCACCTGTTTCATTTTTTTGTTCTTTGATGAAGTCATCAAGTAGATCGAGTTCTACATTAAATTCAGCCATATTCATTGAATCATGTCTATGAGCCATAATATGTGGGATTAATAAATATAATCCGCTGTGAGTTTTTACAAGTTTTCCGTCCGGTCTATGTCCAAACATAAAATACCTCCAGTTAAATGATACAACTAAATTATAATATAATTCTTTGAA
Organism: bacterium; assembly: GCA_017960565.1. Classification (GTDB taxonomy): domain Bacteria; phylum Bacillota_I; class Bacilli_A; order Izemoplasmatales; family UBA1188; genus UBA1188. The sequence continues at coordinate 4,475 of JAGCYY010000009.1, forward strand.
AAATTAAAAAAAGATGAAAAAATGTAAATTCTAATCCTAAGAGAGAATATAATAGAGATATAAAAATTGTTATTTTTTGGGAAATATATTAAAATATATTTAGATATTTTAGATTTTGTCTAATAATATAATTTAATTAGGAAATTGTTAAACATGAGAGTTATAGCTGGCAAATATAAGCATAGAATTTTAAAAGAAATATCAAATGATTATACAAGACCTACAACCGATATGAATAAAGAAATGATATTTAATACATTAGGTCAATTCTTTGATGGCGGTATCGTATTAGATCTATTCAGTGGAACAGGTTCTCTTGGTATAGAAGCACTATCTAGAGGAATGGATTATGGTTATTTTTCTGAAATAAATGATCAAACATTTGAAATATTAAAACACAACATTAAATCTCTTAATATTGATAATGCCACCATTTTTCATGGTGATTATCGCAACTTTTTAGTTAAATATCAAAACATTCGATTCGATCTTGTGATGCTAGATCCACCATATAGGATATTTAATGAAGTTAAAGATATTTTAAAATTTATGTTAAAGAAAAATATGTTTAAAGAAAATGCTCAGTTATTAATAGAAATGCCAAAAGAATTGAATTATATTCCAGAAGGTTTTGAATTTATAAAAGAAAAAACTGGAGCTGCCAGTCGTTTTGTATTCTTAGTATATAGAGGTGAAAAAATATGAAAATAGGATTATACCCAGGATCTTTTGATCCAATTACTCTTGGACATTTAGGAGTTATTGAAAAAGGAGCTAAGATATTCGATAAACTTTATGTTTGTGTCTTAGTAAATTCATCTAAAAAAGCGATGTTTAAAGACACTGATAGAGTAAAGATGATAAGTGAAGCCTTAAAGAAATTTAAAAACGTTGAAGTTGTTAAAGAGAATTGTTTAACAATTGAAGCTTGTAAAAAATATAATGCATCTTTTATACTAAGAGGCTTAAGATCAAGTGCTGATTTTGAATTTGAATTTGAATTCAATAACGTCAATCAAGCATTAGATAATTCAATTGAAACAGTGCTAGTGATGACAAATATTGATGAATCACATATTTCCTCATCGATAGTAAGAGAACTAATATCTTATAATTCTAAAGATTATAAAAAATTAGTTCCAATCGAAGTATATAATTTCATTGAAAATAATAAATAAAAAGAGAAACAAAAATATGTATGATTGTATAATTATTGGATCAGGAATTATCGGATCCTCTATCGCAAGAGAATTATCTAAATATAAAGGAAATTTTCTAGTTCTTGAAAAAGAGAATGATGTTTCATGTGGCACCACAAAAGCAAATTCTGGAATAGTACATGCTGGGTTTGATGCAAAAGTTGGCACATTAAAAGCTAAATTTAATGTTAAAGGCGCTAAAATGTTTGAAAAATTAGCATCTGAACTTGAATTCCCATATAAGAAAAATGGTGCTTTTGTCTTATCTTTTGATGATGATAAAACACCTCTTGAAGATTTACTTAATAAAGGTAGATCAAATGGCGTAGATAATTTATCAATAATCAGTGGCGATGAAGTAAGAAAAATTGAACCAAATGTTTCAAAAGAAGTAAAATATGCTCTATATGCTAAAGATTCAGGAATAGTGTCTCCTTATGAGATGTGTATTGCCATTTCTGAAAATGCTTCAACAAACAATGTTAAATTTGAATTTTTAAAAGAAATAGTCGATATAAAAACAAATAAGGATCATTTAAAAGTTCTATGCAAAGATGGAACTCATTATGAATCTAAAGTAGTAATAAACGCAAGTGGTGTGTATTCGGATGAATTAAACAATAAAATATCAAATATTAAATATAAAATTGTTCCAAGAAAAGGAGAATATTGTCTATTAGACAAAGAATATTCATATATTACATCTACTACATTATTCCAACTCCCAACAAAAATGGGAAAAGGAATACTTGTTGCCCCTACAACTCATTCTAATATTTTAGTAGGTCCAAGTGCTCTAGATATTATTGATAAATCAGATACCGATACAACTTATGAAGGATTAAATGAAGTATGGGCTAAAGCCTTGCTCACAGTACCAAGTCTTCCAAAAGGTGGTATTATAACACAATTTAGTGGTATAAGGGCGCATTCTATAGATGATGATTTTACGATAGGATTTTCAAGTGATGTCAAAGGATTATATAATCTAATTGGCATAGAATCACCAGGTCTTGCATCATCTCCTGCCATCGCAGAATATGCTGCTAAAGAAATAGCTGATTATTTAAAACTTTCTAAAAATGAAAACTTTATAGCTAAAAGATCTGCGATTAAACATGTTAGAAATATGAATGATAAAGACTTATCTTTATTAATAAAAGAAAATAAAGATTATGGTCATATAATATGCAGATGTGAAGTTGTGAGCGAAGGAGAAATTAAAGAAGCAATAAGACGTAATCCGGGCGCAAAAGATTTAGATGGTATTAAAAGACGTGTAAGAGCTGGCATGGGTAGATGTCAGATGGGTTTCTGCACACCTAAGATTCTTGAAATATTAAGTCAAGAACTAGGATTAGATTTAGAAAATATAACTAAGAAAGGAAATGGTTCCGTCTTATTAGAAGGAAGGATTAAAGAATGATGGAAAAACATAATTTAGTTATAGTTGGTGGTGGTCCTGCCGGTCTTGCAGCTGCAATTAGTGCCTATGATATGGGTGAAACAGATATAATCATTCTTGAAAGAGAATCTAAACTTGGCGGAATATTAAATCAATGTATTCACAATGGCTTTGGTCTTCATACCTTTAATGAAGAACTTACAGGTCCTGAGTATGCTCAAAGATTTATCGATGAGGTAAATAAAAGAAATATCAAATATTTATTAGATACTACAGTAATCAATATTACAAATGATAAACATATTAAAGCATTATCAACTTCCGGCTTATATAATATAGAAGCTAAAGCGATAATACTTTCTTGTGGATGTCGAGAAAGACCTAGAGGTGCTATAAATATTGCTGGATCAAGAGCGAGTGGTATCTATTCAGCTGGTACAGCACAAAAATTAGTAAATATCGATGGCTATATGCCTGGAAAGGAAGTTGTAATACTAGGTTCAGGCGATATTGGTTTAATTATGGCAAGACGAATGATTTTTGAAGGCGCTAAAGTAAAAGCTGTAATAGAACTAATGCCTTATTCATCAGGCTTAAATAGGAATATTGTTCAATGCTTAAATGATTTTAATATACCACTACTATTTAGTCATACTGTAATAGATATTAAAGGCAAAAATAGAGTAGAAAGTGTCGTAATCGCAGAAGTTGATGAAAAACTAAATCCTAAACTTGAAACTAAACAAGAAATCAAATGTGATACACTCCTTTTATCTGTTGGACTTCTTCCTGAAAATGAACTTGCAAGAGGTGCTGATGTCAATCTATCTCGTATTACAAGAGGAGCAATAGTAGATGATAACCTTATGACTAATATAGAAGGTATTTTTGAATGTGGTAATGTTCTTCATGTTCATGATTTAGTTGATTATGTCTGTGAAGAAGCAAAAGAAGCTGGAATTAAAGCATATGAATATATAAATAATAAAGATATAAATAATTATTCTAAAACTGAAATAATCTGTGAAAATGGTGTTAGATACACGGTTCCAGAATTGATAATTAAAAATAATGATAATATTCCATTAACTTTAAAACTAAGAGTTGGGAATGTATACAAAAAAGTTAAACTTGAAGTTAAATGTGATGATGAAATAATCTATTCTAGATTAAGACCAGTTGTTGCACCAGGTGAAATGGAAAAATTAGATTTAAAACCTGATCAAGTTCTAAAATTAAGAAATGCTAATACGATTAAAGTATATTTAAGGAGTATAGAAGAATGAGAGAATTTATCTGTATAAACTGCCCTCTTGGATGTAATTTAAAAGTAGATGATAGTGATTTATCAAACATCAAAGTTACTGGTAACACTTGTAAAAGAGGAGAAAAATATGGAATTGATGAAGTATTGAATCCTAAAAGAATGGTTACATCAAGTGTTAAAGTAATAAATGGAAAAGAAAATGTCGTTAGTGTCAAAACAAAAGAAGCAATTCCAAAAGCTCTAATCTTTGAATCTTTAAAATTATTAAAAAATTTAGTTTTATCTGCACCAGTAAAAATTGGTGATATTGTCATTAAAAATATTTTAGACACTGGTGTTGATTTTATTGCGACAAGAAATGTAGATAAGGAATAATCTTTATATGAAAGAAAAATATATTTTATCTATAGACCAAGGCACAACATCTAGCAGAGCCATTGTTTTCGACAAAAAAGGGGAAATTATTGGTATTGGTCAACAAGAATTCAAACAAATCTATCCAAAACCAGGTTATGTAGAACATGATCCAACTGAAATATTATCAAGTGAGCTTGCCAGTATTCAGCAAGCTATTATTCGTGCTGGCATAACTATCGATAATATCGATTCAATAGGTATTACAAATCAAAGAGAAACAACTATTCTTTGGGATAAGAAAACTGGTAAACCTCTTTATAATGCGATTGTATGGCAATGTAGACGTACAGAAGATTATGTCAAAAAATTATTAGAAAAAGATCCTTCTTTAGATGATATGGTATATGAAAAAACTGGACTAAGACTAGATCCATACTTTTCAGCAACTAAAATTAAATGGATATTAGATAATGTTCAAGGAGTCTATGAAAAAGCTCAAAAAGGTGAAGTCTTATTTGGCACAGTTGATACATATCTTCTTTGGCATCTAACAGGAAGAAAAGTACATAAGACAGATTACACAAATGCATCTAGAACACTTCTTTTTAATATTCATACACTTACATGGGATAATGATTTATTAAAATTATTTAATATCCCATCTTCTATCCTCCCAACTGTCCATCCATCAAGTTATGAATATGGATACACTGATACAAGCCTTCTTGGCAAAAAAGTACCTATTACAGGAATAGTTGGTGATCAACAATCATCTCTTTTTGGACAACTCTGTATAAATAATGGCGATTGTAAAAATACATTTGGAACAGGTTGTTTCCTTCTTATGAATACAGGAAATAAACCAATTAAATCATCTCATGGCCTTTTAACAACTCTAGCAGCATCGCTTGACGATAAACCGAATTATGTGCTTGAAGGATCAGTTTTTATCGGTGGTGCAACTGTTAAATGGTTAATAGACGAGATGAGATTAATAAATAATCCAACTGATACAGAAAAGCTTGCGAATAAAGTTTGTGATACTGATGGTGTATATTTTGTGCCAGCATTTACAGGTCTTGGAGCGCCTTATTGGGATGGCGATGCAAGAGGTATAATTACAGGGCTAACACGCGGCACAACCAAAGAACAATTCGTAAGAGCGGCACTTGAAGGAATTGCATATCAAGTCTATGATGTTTTAAAAGCTATGGAAAATGATCTTGGTATTGATATTAGAACACTCTGTGTTGATGGTGGTGTATCTAAGAATGATTTCTTAATGCAATTTGAATCAAATATTCTTAAAGCTGAAGTTAAACGTCCTAAAGTTATAGAAGTTACAGCACTTGGTGCTGCATATCTTGCTGGAATAAAGACAGGATATTGGAAAGATATAGATGATATTTCTAAAAATAAAGAAATAGAAAGATACTTTTTTCCACAGATGGATGATGTAGAAAGAACTAAAAAAATCCATGGTTGGCATCTTGCGGTTAAAAGAGCAATGCTCCACGATTAAATTAAAAATTATAAATTGACAATAAAATATCTTGTGTTAAAATATTAATGCGTGATCTGGTAGCTCAGCAGGATAGAGCAACGGCCTTCTAAGCCGTGGGTCGGGGGTTCGAATCCCTCCCAGATCGCCATTATATTAAACAAGACATCTTATCAAGATGTTTTTTTAATCTAAAAATGATACTATAAAAAGGAAAACATAAATCATGAAAAAAATATTAATTTTAGCTTTATTATTATCAGTAATAATGCTTAGTTCCTGCTCATTATTTAAAAATAGCACTACAAAAACTCACAATTTAGATGATATATCGACCACTTCAAAAATCGATTCAAATATATCTACATCAACTAAAACAAATGATAAAACAATTACTAATCCAGTTGATCATGTAAATTTTGTTGAAATTAATGACACACACGGACAACTCGTTTTTGAAAATGGTAAGATGGGATTAAGTGAAGTTGGTTCTACAATAAAATATTTAGAGGAAGAAGACGGCCTTCCATATATTAAAATTGTAAATGGTGATTTATTTCAAGGAACATATGTATCAAGAATGACTTATGGTAAGTGCTTCATAGATGCTCTAAATATTTTAGATTTTGATTTTATGGTAATGGGAAATCATGAATTTGATTGGACATTAGATAAAATTGCTGTTTATTTTGATGGAGATGAAACTAACGGAGAAGCAAATTTTCCAATTTTATGTTGTAATCTAAAAGATAAGAATACTGAATCAAGACCTGATTGGGTAAAAGCTTACACAATCATTAATTATGGAGATGTTAAAGTTGGTATAATTGGTGCAATCGGTGGTACACTTGAAAGCTCTATATCCACAGATAGCCTTCAAGATTATTATTTTGATACTCCAGATGAATACATAAAAGAATATGCTAAAGAACTAAGAGGCCTTGGCTGCAACATAGTTTGTCTTTCTATTCATGATTATGATCCAGAATATGAAAGAATAAGAACATTCAGCGCTGATGAAAGAATCGATGCAATTTTCTTTGGACATACTCATCAATCTTTAGACGGATATTATAATCGTGAATATGATAATTATAATATTCCATATGTTCAATCATATACAAAAAATGGTGATATCGGTACTATCAGAATTAATCTTGATAATGATAAAAATCCAAACAATGCTACAATCTGTCACTATAATTTAAATTATTATTATGAATTTGTGAATAATACTATTCCTGAATTAGATGATATGATAAGAACTAATTATCAAACTATCATAGATAAAGGAAATAAAGTATTAATGCATATCAATGTTTTAGATTATGATACAAAAAAAGAAGTTGCTGATCTAGCAATAGATGCCCTACTCGATTTATATGAATCAGATGTTTGTATTTTAAATATGGGTGGTGTAAGAGATACACTGCATTCTGAAGAAGTTAGAACTTCAGATTTATTCGAAATATACCCCTTTGATAACAACATATGTATATTAGAAATGACTGGATTAAATTTAAATTTATATTTTAATACATTAAAAGATATTTATTATAATGAATCATTTGATTTATCTACAGTTGATGAAGACAAAGTCTATAAACTCGTTACTATTAATTATGTTGCAAATAAAAATAATCAAAGTGTTAAAACGTATTGTATAAACAATGAATTTACAACACTTGATGATATTATGCGAGATGTTTTCATTGAATATGTCGATAATCATTATGAATAATTATTAGTGAGGGTAAAACTCTCGCTATTTTTTAAAAAAAAGATAAATAATATCTAATTTTTAATGTTAAAATAAAAAAGTAATAAAAAAGGGGAATATAAATATGAATGATGTTAGACCAGAATCTTTAAAAAGAATTGAAACAAGTGCTCAAGCAAAAGCATACATCGAAAATGAAGTTGCCTCAATCAAGAAACAAGTAGGTAATAAAAAAGTATTATTAGCTCTATCAGGTGGTGTAGATTCCAGTGTTTGTGCTGCATTATTAATAAAAGCTATAGGTAAAAACCTTGTCTGTGTGCATGTAAACCATGGACTACTTAGAAAAGGTGAAAGCGAACAAGTTATCAGTGTATTTAAGGAACAACTTGGCGCAACATTAATCTATGTTGATGCGGTAGATAGATTCTTAGATAATTTAAAAGGAATCTCTGATCCAGAAGATAAACGCAAAACAATCGGTAAAATCTTTATTGATGTATTTAAAGAAGAATCTCAAAAGCTTAATGATATTTCTTTCTTAGGGCAGGGAACTATCTATCCAGATATCCTTGAAAGTAAAGGTGTTAAAGCTCATCACAATGTTGGCGGACTTCCAGAAGAACTCGGATTTGAGCTTGTTGAACCAGTTAAATTCTTATATAAAGATGAAGTAAGAATTGTTGGTAAAGAACTTGGACTTCCAGATTCAATGGTTTATCGTCAGCCATTCCCAGGTCCAGGTCTTGGCGTAAGATGTCTTGGTGCTATCACAAGAGATAGACTTGAAGCATTAAGAGAATCTGATTATATTTTAAGAGATGAATTCAAAAAAGCGAATCTAGAAGGTAAAGTATGGCAATATTTTACAATCGTTCCTGATTTAAAATCTACAGGTATCACTGATGGAATGCGAACATTTGAATGGCCAGTTATCATTAGAGCTGTCAATACAAGAGATGCTGTCAGCGCAACTGTAGAAGAAATCCCATATGAAATATTATTTAAGATTAGAGATAGAATCTTAAGTGAAGTAAAAGGTGTTAATAGAGTATTATACGATATTACAAATAAACCTACCGCAACTATTGAATGGGAATAATAAATAATAAAAGAATTGTGGATTTATTTGTCCACAATTCTTTTATTATTCTAAGTTCTTAACTAATTTTATGCGAAGACAGTTTCTTCAATTTTCATATCAATTTTTGGAGTAATAAGTGGAAGCATAATAGGTACTAAACCAGGTTGAGTAGTCAATAATGATACCTGTGATCTAACATATGGGAATAATGTGTTAACCATAATTTGTGGGAAAGTTGGATTTATTTCAGTATTGTCTAATACTCTAAATACGGCAACACTTTTTAGTTCCATATCGATTCTGATGTCTTCAGATTGAATAAATGTTGTCATTGTTAGTTTAAGATTCTTTTTATCGTTTGATTTTGCGATTTCAAATTTGTGTTTGATATCAAGCTTGATATTTCCTTGTGGAGATCGAACTTGATTAAATCTGATTGATTGAAAATATATATCAAGTAATCGAATATCATCTGGTGTCATATTTTTATCGATATTTTCAAGTCTATTTGCATCCATAATTAAACCTTACCTTTAAAATAATTTTATATAATTATTATAAGTCTATTTTCTTAAATTATCAAATTATTACCTAATTTATATATAAATTTAATCATTTAATTGAAAAAATATAAATTATGTTAGATTTCTAACATTTTTTTGTTGACTTTAATATATATTAAATATAGAATTGTAAATGTTGAAAAAGGAGAAAAATTATGAAGAATGAATTAGTTCATTATCTTAAGAAAATATCCTGTATGATCGAACAAGGCCTAAGAGCTAACTCCCTAGATCTTTCTGGTGGACAGTGTTTCATAATTTCATATATTCATAAGATGGGGAATAAAGTCAATCAGAGTGAACTAGAAAATGTTTTTGGTCAGAGAAGATCATCTATTTCATCTTTGATAACTAATCTAGAAAAAGATGGGATTATAGAAAGACTTGAAAGTCTAGAAGATAAAAGAAAAAAAGAACTTGTTTTAACAGAAAAAGGCATTAATCAATATAAAATTATTAGAAATAATATTAATAGATGTGAGAATAAACTCACCTCTAATATTTCAGATGATGACTTATCAACCATGCTTAAAGTTCTTACAAAAATGATAGATAATATGAAAGAAGGTACCAATCAATGAAAAAGATATTTTCTTTATATAAATATGCCGGTAAATACTGGATATATGCAGTTCTATGTCCAATATTTATGGTTGGAGAAGCTGTCTTAGAACTACAAATTCCAGATCAAATCGGTAATTTAATAAACTATCTTAGATATACATCTGCTGAAGCTCTTGAACTTATGGAAATCTTAAAATATGGATTAATATTATTAGGTTTTTCCTTTGCCTCTCTTTTAAGTGGCATGATCGGTGGCATCACAGCCGCAATTGCTTCAAGTGGTTTTGCGAAGAATCTAAAAACTGATCTATTTAGAAAAATTGAATCATTCTCCTTTGCGAATATCGACAAATATTCAACATCAAGTTTAATCACAAGAATGACAACTGATTCTAACTGGATTCAACTCTCATTTGCGATGAGTATAAGAATGTTGTTTAGATCTCCTGCCTTATTTATATATGCAATAATCAAGGCAAGTAGAGTATCAGGCGATTTATCTATGATATTCTTCATCGCTGTACCATTTATTCTATTAGGACTTATTATCATATTCTTAACTGCGCATCCTCATTTTTCTAAAGGTATCAAGAAAATTGATAAATTAAACGAAGTTGTTGAAGAAAATGTTCGTGGAATAAGAGTAGTTAAATCATTCACAAAAGAAAAAGCTGAAATCAATAAATTTGAAGCAGTAAGTAAAGATATTTATAAAGAATTCACATTTGCACAAAAGATTGTAAATTTAAATGAACCTGTGATGATGATTTCTATGTATACTGTTTTAATATTTATAGCGGTTATCGGTTCACAAATGACAGGAACAGGTGATTTAACATCAGGTGAATTATATGAATTAATCACTTATTCATTCCAAATCTTAATCAATCTCATGATGATGTCAATGGTATTCTCTTTATTTATAATTAGTAAACCATCAAGAGATAGAGTATATGAAGTACTGCATGAAAAACCAACTATCACAAACCCTAATGATCCTATTATGGAAGTTAAAGATGGATCTATTGAATTTCATAATGCATATTTCAAATATAATGAATCAAGTGAAAAATATGTTTTAAACAATATTAATCTTAAGATTAATTCAGGTGAAACAATCGGTATCCTCGGTACAACTGGTTCCTCAAAAACAACTTTAATATCTGTAATCGCAAGATTATATGATCTTTCAAGTGGTACAGTTAAAGTCGGTGGATATGATGTCAAAGAATATGATTTAAAGGTCTTAAGAGACGCTGTATCAGTCGTTCTTCAAAAGAACGTATTATTTAGCGGAACTATCTTAGATAACTTAAGATGGGGAAATAAAGATGCAACTGACACAGAATGTATAGAAGCATCTAAAATCGCTCAAGCTGATTCATTTATCGAACAATTCCCTGATAAATATAATACTTATATTGAACAAGGTGGATCTAATGTTTCAGGAGGTCAGAAACAAAGATTATGTATCGCACGAGCGATTCTAAAGAATCCTAAAATATTGATTTTAGACGACTCTATGAGCGCTGTAGATACTAAAACAGATAAACTTATTCGTGATGGACTAAAAGAATATCGTAAAGATATCACAAAGATAATAGTTGCACAAAGATGCGCATCAGTTATGGATGCGGATAAGATAGTGATTATCGATAATGGTGAAATCATCGGTCTTGGTAATCATGATAATCTTATGAAAACATCTAAAGCTTATCAAGAAGTATATTATTCACAAAACAAGGAGGTGAAGTAAAATGAGAGGTAATGCAAAACTTTCAGGAACTAAAACTCCTCAAAAAATCAATTTTAAATCATTAATTGATACTATAAAACTCATGTGGAAAGGCAATGAAATAAGAACTATTTTAGTTCTTACCTTCACCTTATTATCAGCTTTAGCTGGTGCTATAGCGATGAGTTTTACTCAAAGGTTATATGATGAAGTAGTACCACTTTTTGAATCGCATGATGAAAATGCAATGAGCGCTCTAATAAGTCTTGTGACAGTTTGGGGTTCATTCTTAGCAGTAGAACTTATATTAATTGTCATAAGAGGCCAAATAATTGTTAAGCTTGGCCAAAATACTTTAAGAAAAGTTAGAAATGCGATGTTTAACAATATGGAATATTTGCCAATTAGATTCTTCGATCAAAATAAATATGGTGATATTATGAGTAGATACACAAACGATGTTGATACTCTAGATAACTTTATAACCCAAACAATTCCAAATTTAATTAGTGTTGTGACATCGGTATTTGCTCTATTCATAATGATGCTCATAAATAATTGGCTACTCACAATTATCACTATTGTTATTCTTGGATTAATAATGCTCTTATCTACTCAATTATTAAAAAGAAGTACAAAACACTTTATTTTAAGACAAAAACTACTTGGTAGATTAAATGGTTATGTTGAAGAAATGATGGAAGGTACAAGAGTTGTACAAGTATTCAACCATCAAGATACAGCAATGAGTGAATTTGAAACTATTATTGAAGAATATAGACAAGAAGAACTCAAAGGCAATATGATCGGTAATGTAATTGCACCACTAAATGGCAATTTAATCAGAATTGAATATGTAATTATAACTATAATTGGTGCAGCATTTGTCTTAAATGGCAATTATACAATTGGATTATTGATAACTTTCTTAACATTCTTAAATAATTTTGCAAATCCAATTGCCAGATTTGCTCAACAATTAACTTCTGTAGCTCAAGCTTCTGCCGGAAGTATGAGAATCATTGATCTTATGACTCAAGAACACGAAGTTGATGACGGATATGTTACATTGGTTAACTATAACAAAGATGCTAATGGTAACATAATTGAAACAGATGAGAATAATCATAACTGGGCATGGAAACATCCTCATGAAGATGGAACTTTAACATATACACCACTTTGTGGTGAGATTGTATTAAAAGATGTAGATTTCTCTTATGTTAAAGAGAAACAAATCTTATATGATATCAATATCTATGCTAAACCTGGCCAAAAAATCGCTCTTGTTGGTGAAACTGGTGCAGGAAAGACCACAATCACAAATCTCATCAATAGATTCTATGATATCGAAGATGGCAAAATACGTTATGATGGTATTAATATCAATAAAATTAAGAAAAGTGATCTTAGAAAATCATTAGGTTTAGTTCTTCAAGAAACAAATCTCTTTACTGGAACCATAAAAGATAATATAAAACTTGGAAAAGAAGATGCAACCGATGAAGAAGTAATAGAAGCTGCCAAGGTTGCTAATGCTGATAGTTTCATAAGAATGATGCCTAATGGCTATGATACAATACTTGTTAGAGCTGGTGAAAATTTATCACAAGGCCAAAGACAACTCATCGCAATCGCAAGAGCGGCAATTGCTGATTTTCCAGTATTGATACTAGATGAAGCAACTTCATCAATCGACACTCGTACTGAACAAATCGTTCAAAAAGGAATGGATAAACTAATGGAAAATAGAACCGTGTTTGTAATAGCTCACAGACTCTCAACAATCCAGAGCGCAAATGCAATTATGGTAATGAGACATGGTAGAATTATAGAACGTGGTGAACACAAATCTTTGATTGAATTAAAAGGAATGTATTATCAATTATATACAGGTAAATTTGAGCTTGAATAATATTCATATTATTAATTACGATTTTATCCAAGAATTTATATTGATTAAGGGGTAAAATGTAAATATAATATTAATAATTTAATATAAATATTTCCTGAATTAAATATATTTTGTTAAGCATAACTAATAATTTTTGAGGAGTATGTATATGGAAATTAAAAATGCGATATTTTATAAAACAATTATGAAATTAGAAGAAATGCCTAAAGAAGGTTTATTTGAGATTGCCCTTACAGGTAGATCTAATGTTGGTAAAAGCTCATTTATCAATTCTATATGCAATAATAATAAACTCGCTCGTACTTCAAAAACGCCAGGCAAGACAATAACTCTTAACTTTTATCTGATTAACAATAGTTTCTATTTTGTCGATATGCCTGGTTATGGCTATGCTTCAAGAGAAAAAGATATTCTCTATAATTTTTCAGAAAGTACTAACCTATACGTAGAAAAAAGAAAAGAATTAAAAGGTTTTATCTCTATTATTGATTCTAGAACTCTTACTAATGATGATAAAGAGATGATTGAATATTTAAAACATCGTTCGATACCATTCATCATAATTCTTTCTAAAATTGATAAACTTAAAAGAAATGACATTAGAAAACGTGTTGATATAATAAGTAAAGAATTATCTGTAAATAAAGAATTAATTATCCCTTATAGTTCATATACCAAAGAAAATATCGATAAAGTTTTAAATTCTTTAGAAACTAATCTTTTATTTTCTTGACAAATAATCTATTCAATATATAATATAGATATATTCTGTGAACCAAAGGAGTAAATAGATTAATCTATTTATAGAGAATGTAGGATGGTGGAATCTACAAAAATAGATCCTATTGAAGTAGTTGGGGAGAATGTCTAATGAAATAATAGTAGTTAGACACGTTTAAATACGTTAGTTTTATTAAAGTTGCATAAATACTTAGTATTTATGAATTAAGGTGGTACCGCGGAATTTTTCGTCCTTAAAAACATAATTGTTTTTGAGGACTTTTTATTTAATATAATCAAAAAAAGGAGTTTTATATGATAGATTTAAAACCAAAATACGACCATTTAGAAGTAGAAAAAGGAAAATATCAAGAATGGCTAAAAAAAGATCTCTTTAAATCTGGAGATAAATCAAGAGATCCATTCACAATTGTAATTCCCCCACCAAATGTCACTGGTATTCTTCATATAGGTCATGCCTATGATTTTAGTTTGCAAGATATAATCATAAGAAGAAAAAGAATGCAAGGATATGATTGCATGTATCTTCCAGGAATGGATCATGCAGGAATCGCAACCCAAGCTAAAGTTGATAAAAAACTAAAAGATCAAGGTATATCAAGATATGATATTGGCCGTGAAAAATTCTTAGAAGTTGCCTGGGAATGGAAATATGAATACGCTAAAGTGATAAGAGATCAATGGGCCTCACTTGGTTTATCACTTGATTATAAACATGAAAGATTCACATTAGATGAAAAATTAAATAAAACGGTTATATATGTTTTTAAAACTCTTTATGACAAAGGTTTGATATATCATGGAAAAAGAATTATCAGTTGGGATACAGAAGCTGAAACAGCTCTTTCTAATATTGAAATTATTCATGAAGACACTAAAGCATATCTTTATTATATAAAATATCCTTATATAGATAGGAAAGGATCAATCACAGTTGCGACAACTCGTCCAGAAACTATGTTTGCGGATACTGCAGTAATGGTTAATCCTAAAGATAAAAGATATAAGAATGCTATCGGTAAACACGTAAGAATCCCTGCTACAGACACAATTATTCCTGTAATTGAAGATAGTTATGTAGATATGAAATTTGGTACAGGTGCTGTAAAAGTTACTCCTGCACATGATCCTAATGACTATGAAGTAGGTAAAAGACATAAATTAAAAATGCCAATTGCCATAGATAAAAAGGGTCAAGTTACTGAACTTGGTGGAAAATATAAAGGTTTAGATAGATTTATAGCTCGCGAACAACTCGTAAAAGATCTTGATGAAAATGGCTATTTATTAAAGAAAGAAGAAATAGTTCACGCTGTTGGTTATTCAGAACGCACAGGTTCGATGGTTGAACCAATGCTTTCTGAACAATGGTTTGTAAAAATGAAACCACTTGCGAAACAAGCATTAAAGAAATCTAAAGTTAATTTCTATCCAGAAAGATTTAGAAAGACATGGGAAGCTTGGATGGAAAATTGTGAAGATTGGTGCATATCTCGTCAGCTTTGGTGGGGACATAGAATTCCTGTATATTATAGAGGATCCGAAATCTATGTTGGTGAAAAGCCAGAAGGTCAAGGTTGGATTCAAGATGAAGATGTTCTTGATACTTGGTTTTCAAGTGCATTATGGCCTTTTTCTACACTTGATTATCTTGATAATTCTGAATTATATCAAAGAAGATTCCCAACTGATACACTTGTGACTGGATATGATATTATTTTCTTCTGGGTATCTAGAATGATCTTTGACTCTTTAGAATTTACAGGTCAAGATCCATTTAAAGATGTTGTTATTCATGGACTTGTGAGAGATGCAAAAGGGAGAAAGATGAGCAAATCGCTCGGAAATGGTGTTGATCCTATAAAAGAAATTGAAAAATATGGATGTGATACTGTTAGATACTTCTTAACGACATCTGTAACTATGGGCTTAGATTTAAAATATGAAGAAGAAAAAGTTAAATCTTGTTGGAATTATCTAAATAAAATTTGGAATATTTCTAGATATTGTTTAAATACAATTGGTGATATAGACCCATATGATATTAATTTAAAACCAACTGACTTAAACACTCTCGATAAATGGGTTTTAACTAAACTCAATGAAGTTATTGAAAAAGTTAATTATTTTATGGATAGATATGAATTTGGTGAAGCAAGTAGATATATCTACAATTTTGTTTATGATGATTTTGCATCTATCTATCTTGAACTTTCAAAAATCAATCCTTCGAGACTTGAAACTAAAAAAGTATTACTCAAAGTATTAGTTACAATTCTAAAACTCTTACATCCATTTACTCCATTTATCACTGAAGATATATATCTTAAGATATATCCAAAAGAATTAAGTATCTCAATTCAATCTTATCCGATAGTTGATGAGCATATCTATAATGATGATAAAAAATCAATGGATCTAGTAATTGATCTTATTAAACGTGTAAGAGTAATTAGAAATGAAAATGGTGTATCTCTTTCAAAACCAATTGAACTCTTAATTCAAGCACTAAATGACAAAACATATGATTTTATTATGGAATCTAAAGAATATCTAATTAAATTCTTAAATCCATCACCTCTTTCAATCACTAAATGTAAAATAAATATTACTGATGCAGTATCGATTATTTCTGATTCATATAAAGCATATATTCCAATGTCACATCTAGTTGATACAATTGAACTTAAGAATGATTTATTAAAGAAACTCGAAGATATCGATA
Source organism: bacterium (assembly GCA_017960565.1). Classification (GTDB taxonomy): domain Bacteria; phylum Bacillota_I; class Bacilli_A; order Izemoplasmatales; family UBA1188; genus UBA1188. The sequence goes on from JAGCYY010000009.1 coordinate 21,251, forward strand.
AAGAACTTGAAAGATCTAATAATATTCTTTCTAATGAAAATTTCTTAAATAAAGCACCAGAAGTTAAAATCAAACTAGAAAAAGATAAATTATTAAAATATCAAGAAACTAAAAAACATCTTATAGATGAACTTAAAAAAATAGAAAATGTTTAATTCATTAGATGAGGCAATTTTATGGGTCACAAGTCAAAAGAAATTCTCTAAAAGATTTGACTTAGAAGATATGGCTGATGCACTTCTTTATTTCAATAACCCTCATAAAAACTTTAAAGTTATTCATGTTGGTGGTACAAATGGTAAAGGTTCAACATCAGTCGCCCTTAAAAACATATTAAAATTTCATGGACTAAAAGTGGGACTTTATGTCTCACCTTTTGTCGTGAAATTCAATGAAAGAATATCTATAAATGATGAATATATTCCTGATGATAAATTGTTAGAATTATTGAATATGATGTATGATTTTAATATTTTCTTTAGTAAAACTCATAAGCCTCTTTCTTTTTTTGAAATTATTACTATCATATCTTTTATCTATTTTAATGAAGAAAATGTTGATATTGCCGTGATTGAAGTTGGTCTTGGTGGAAGATTAGATGCAACTAATGTTGTGACTCCTCTTCTATCTATAGTCACAAATATTCAAAAAGATCATATGAAAGAATTAGGTAATACCTATAAAAAGATCTTAAAAGAAAAACTAGGTATTATGAAATATAGAATACCTTTCATAACCGCAATCGATAGAGAAGAATTGATGCCTATAATCAAAGAATTTTCTTTTGCTTATGAATCACCTCTTTATTTAGTAAGAAATCTTAAAAATGTTAGAATTAAAAATAATTCGACACTCTTTACCTATAAAGGCATAAAATATGAAACTAGCCTTATAGGTTTTCATCAAGCTAAAAATATGTCTTTAGTCATAGAAACAATACATATTTTAAATGAAACATATAATTTTAATATACTAGATGAAACTATAAGAAAAGGTTTATTAAACATTCATTGGCCTGGTAGATTTGAGATAATTAAAGAAGATATCATCCTAGATGGTGCACATAATAGAGAAGGACTTGAAGCACTAAAGAAAACAATAAATGCTTATACTGCAAAAGATGTTGTTGTAGTTTTTACTGCAATGCATGATAAAGAAACAGATAAAATGATTGAAATTCTAGATTCATTCGCGAAAAAAATTATTTTCACTGAAATTGAATATAGTAGATGTGAAAATGCAAATTATCTCATGAATTTATCACAAATTAGTGATAAGATATCTATTATAAATCCGATAAATGCTTTAGAAAAAGCATTTTCATATATAGATAATAAAACCTGTGTTCTTATCTGTGGATCTTTATATTTCATATCATATGCAAGGAAATATTTATTAAAGGGGGAATAAAATGCTAGAACTTAGAAACATCAAAAAAGTATATCAATTATCAAATAACCCAGTTCACGCTTTAAAAGGCATCTCAATGACTTTAAGAGATTCTGAATTTGTATCAATACTTGGTCCATCAGGTTGTGGCAAAACTACAACTTTAAATATTATTGGTGGTCTTGATAGATATACAGAAGGCGATCTTTTAATAGATGGAAGAAGCACAAAGGATTATAAAGACAAAGATTGGGATATGTATAGAAACCACAAAGTTGGTTTTGTTTTTCAATCATATAATCTTATTCCTCATCAAAATATCTTATCTAATGTAGAAATAGCACTAACTATCGCGAATATCGACAAGAAAAAAAGAAAAGATCTCGCAATTGAAGCTCTTACAAAAGTTGGTTTAAAAAGCGAAATTCATAAATTCCCAAGACAATTATCAGGAGGTCAGATGCAAAGAGTTGCGATCGCTCGTGCTATCGTAAATAAACCTTCAGTATTACTTGCGGATGAGCCAACAGGAGCTCTTGATTCTAAAACATCTATTCAAGTATTAGATATTTTAAAAGAATTATCTAAAGAATGTCTCGTATGTATGGTTACCCATAATGAAGAACTCGCAAATAAATATTCTACAAGAATAATAAAACTTAAAGATGGTGAAATAGTTGATGATTCAAACCCCTTTGTACCAACTGAAGATGAGATTGAAAAAGCTCGACAAAACGAAAAAGAAGCTAATCTTAAATATCAAAACAAAAAAGGCAAAATCAAGAAAGTTGGAATGCCATTTACAACCGCTCTAAAACTTTCGCTTTCTAACCTTAAATCAAAACTAGGAAGAACCATTCTTACATGTTTTGCCGGAAGTATAGGTATCATCGGTATTGCCTTAATCTTATCAGTATCCAATGGATTCAATACCTATGTAAAAGATGTAGAAAGAAGCACATTATCCCAATATCCAATAACTTTGACAAGAAATAATGTCGATATCACAGCTCTTTTCGCAAGCTATGTAGCACAAAACATGGAAGAAGATACATCAGATAATTCTAATTTAGAAAACAATACAGTTGTTCCAAGATATGTATTAGTTGATCTATTAAGAAATCTTGCGAACAATTCTAAACAAAACGATTTAAAAGCATTCAAAAACTATATTGAAGAAAAGAAACTTGCTGATGAAAATTATATTCTTCAAATAGATTATAAATACAATGTAGATATCAATGTTTATGATGCAAATTATATAAATGAAAACGGTGATTTTGAAGCTAGAAAAATAAGACCATTCACTCTTCCAAGACTAGATCCTGATACGGGTGAACCATTATATATCATGTATCCACAATTCACATCTGATAGAATCGAACAACTGATGTCTAATATGGATACATGGGATAAAGTATTTGATGATAAAAATACTCTCAAAGAACAATATGATCTTTTAGCTGGTGAATGGCCATCTAATGATTCTCTAGATTTAATATATGTTGTCGATGAAAACAACAAAATCTCTGATTTTTCAGCATATTCAACAGGCCTTGTAAACAACGACAATGGTGATAGATATATATCTGCACTATTTAAATATGTCACTAATCCAGATAATAATCCTGATCCTAAAACTTTATATTCATATGAATTTTCATATGAAGACCTACTTGGTCTTGAATATTATATAGTGCCAAATTCATCATATTATGAAAAAGATGAAGTTTCAGATGGTGAAATTCAAACATTTACTAATATCAAAGATAATTCCGAAAAAATGACAGCATTACTAAATGACGAAAATGAAGATATTATCAAAGTAAAAGTTGCCTGTGTTGTTAGACCTAATCCAAATTCTAAAAGTCATTCAATAAATGGAACAATCGGCTATTCGAATGCCTTAATAAATAAAATTATCGATATAAACAATAATTCTGATATCGTAAAAGTACAAGAAGAAAATTACGATTCATATATTTATGATATTCTAGGAATTGACACACAATTCCATATCAAAGGTAAGACTTGGGAACAGATTAGAAACACACTCACATTCATGAGAAACTCTATGGGTGATAATAAAGATCAATTTCCTCTTTCTCAAGCTGAAATCGATCAATTAACAAGCGATACTATGACACCTCTTTTGTTAACTAATTACTATGGTCAAGTCGACAAAAACAATCCGTCTACTATCAATATCTATCCATATTCATTTGAAGATAAAGATAAGATTGTCGACTTTATTACAGATTACAACAGTAGATTAAAAGAAATCTATCCAGATGATACTAAAGAAGAATTAGATGAAAAAAGAATCACTTATAATGATTATCTATCATCAATTATGGGAAGTGTGACCACAATAATAAACGCTATAACTTATGTCTTAATAGCCTTTGTATCAATATCTTTGGTAGTTTCCTCAATAATGATCGCAATTATCACATATATTAGCGTTATCGAGAGGACAAAAGAAATCGGTATTCTTCGTGCAATGGGTGCATCCAAGAGCGATGTTAAAAATATCTTTAACGCTGAAACATTTATCACTGGCTTAATTTCTGGATTGATTGGTATCGCTATTACAGTTATATTAAATATTCCAATATCAATGCTAGTAAATTATCTTGCGGGAATTGAAAATGTTGCGGTTCTTCCAGTTGTAGGTGGAATTGCACTAGTAATAATCAGTTTCCTATTATCGGTAATATCGGGACTAATTCCATCTAGTTATGCAGCTAAATGCGATCCAGTTATAGCACTTAGAACTGAATAATTTAAAAGAGCTGTTAAGAAACTTTGATAGTTTCTATCAGCTTTTTTTATTCATTCTAGGTTATGAAAAGTATATATTTATCGAGGTGATAAATTGAAACTTGAATATGGACCACGAGAAAAACTAGAGAAGAATGGAATACATGCATTAGAAGATAAAGAATTGCTCGCAATCTTAATTAAAACTGGTTCTAAAAATGAAAAAGTATTAGAACTTTCAGAAAGAATATTAAGAGAAATAAGTTCTTTAAAATCTCTTACAGATTATTCATATGAAGAACTGATGACTTTCACAGGAATCGGTAAAGCTAAAGCTATGACAATTGTATCAGCTCTTGAACTCGGCACTCGCATAAGAAAACAATATATTGAATGTAGATCACTTAAAACAATAAATGATGAAATAAATTATTTAAAAGATGATTTTATTAATGAAAATACTGAAAAAATAATTATCATCTATTTAAATGCATCTCTTAAAATCATATCTAAACAGACAATCAACTCAACATCAATTAACTCTGTTTATTTTGATATTAAAGATATCTTAAAAAGAGCGATAAAACTTAATGCAGTCTATATCATAATTAGCCATAATCATCCAAGTGGTGATATAAATCCTTCATTAGAAGATATCAAGACAGTTAAAAGATTAGAAAATAAACTTAATGAATTTCAGATATCACTATATGATTCATTAATATTTACAGATGAATATTATTATTCTATGAAATATTCTCTAGAACCGCATAAATTAAAATAAATTTTAAAAATTCATTTTTCCTGAAAAATATAACTTGAAATTATATCCTATATGATGTAAAATATAACGCGTGTGAAGTTCGCAACCGCACTAAAGAGGTCTTAAATCTATTAAAATAGTACCTCAAAGGCGAGTCTATCGAAAAGGTATATAGGAGGAGAACATGTACGCAGTAGTTGAAACTGGTGGAAAACAAGTTAAATGTGAAGTAGGCCAAGAAATCTATGTTGAAAAATTAGATGTTGAAGCAGGTCAAGAATACACATTCGACAAAGTTTTAATGGTTGCATCTGATGAAGTTAAAATTGGTAATCCTTATCTTGATGGCGCAAAAGTTATTTGTGACGTTGTAAAACAAGGTAGAGGCAAAAAGATTTTAGTAGTAAGATATGAACCTAAGAAACAATTCCATAAAACAAGAGGCCACAGACAAGCCTACACAAAATTAGTCGTAAAATCTATTAACTAATCAAAGGAGGATAAACAAATGTTATTTAATTTAAAAAGCCTAATTTGCTTAGCCTCTCACAAAGGTGTCGGCTCTACAAAAAATGGTAGAGATTCAGCTGGTCGTAGACTAGGCGCTAAATTAGGAGATGGACAATACTGTAATGCAGGTTCTATCATTTATCGTCAAAGAGGAACTAAAGTAAAACCAGGAAATAACGTTGGCAAAGGTGGAGATGATACATTATTTGCTAAAGTGTCTGGAGTAGTTAAATATGAACGTGTTGGTAGAACAGGTAAACAAGTATCAGTATACCCAGCTCAAATGTAATAATAACTAAAAAAATCACAAATTTGTGATTTTTTTATTTCTTTATATATTTTAACGAAACAATTTTCTAGCAATTTTTTTCTATTTATAATAAAATTAAAATAGAAATTTATTATGAATGAAGCTTATCTTAACACCAATAAACTTAATAGATTTATATCGATAATAAGCATAATTTTGCTTTTTTTAGTTTCTTTTATTACATTTTATTTTGGCTATAGAGATAATCAAGTTTTTTATATATTTAAATTTTTATTATATTTATTTTTAAGTTTTATTATTTCGATTATAGCTCATGAAACTGGCCATTTAATATTTGGGCTTTTATGTGGATATAAATTCATCTCCTATCAAATTTTATTTTTAAAACTTGAAAAAACAAATAATAGATTCAAATTTAAATTCGTTAACCCTATTATTCTAGGCCAATGTTTATTATCATATGATAAAGATGAAAGACTTATGAATTATAAAATGTACCTATATGGTGGATCTACAATAAATCTATTATTGTTTGTTGGATCTTTATCATCCTTTTTATTAGAATTGTTTGTTTATGATAAATTTTATCTATTCTATTTAACATTTGCATATATAAATATCTATTTATTTTTCTCAAATGGAATACCGCTAAACATCAAAAATGTCTACAATGATGCATTAAATATTAAACTCATGAATAGATATCCATTTATGAGAAAAGCGATATTTAATCAATTAAAAATGCAAGAACAAATGAACATTATCCAAAATATCAATGATTTTGATGATGATATATTCAAAAACAGCAATAAACCTATTCCATATAAAGTATCAATCGGATACCCTTTCATTCTTCTTAGAACTATGAAAAGAGTGTTAAATAATGAATCTGATCCATTTAGTGAAATTAAAGAAGTAGATAACTATATTAATTATTACCCTTACATCTATAGAAACACAAATTATGCTTTATTATTATTTTCAAATCTAATAACTAATAAAGAATATAAATGGATAATAAATCTCAAAGAAAATCAAAAATTATTTAATAAATCTAACAAAAATGACCCAATTCTTTCAGTAGATCAAGATTTAATTAAATACAACGAACAAACTCTAACAAAGGAACAAATCTTAATCAATATTGAGAATTATAGAAAATCAATGAATGAGAATCTGTTCTATAAAGTTGAAATTGATTTCAATAATAAGCTCTTAGATATAACTGTAGAATATCTAGAAAATAAAGAGAATATCTTATGAAAACTCAAGTTACAATCACTAAAGATGTTCTTCTAAAATATTATAAAGAATTCATTATAAAGAAATTATTGTGGGTCATAATTCTTATATTCTTAATTGGAACATCTGGATTTATCTATTTTTTAATTGATAAAGATTATGTATTTTCTATCTCTATCTTGATATTCACATTTTTATTCATTTTCTTAATGATAAATATCTACAAGAAAGTTAAAAATCAAACAGAAAAAGAATATATTTATGATATAGAATATGAAATAGAATTTAAAGAAAAATTAAATATTTATTTCATTGAAAATTCTTATGAATATGAATACAAAAGAATCAAATATCAAAGATTAAAAAGTTTTTATATTTTTAAAATTTATGATCTAACAAAAACATTCTATTTGGTTCCTAGAGATTCATTTAATAAAGATGAATGGAAACAAATACTAACTAATTTTAAAAAGAAGAGGAGGGACTAATATGGATAAGGTATTAGAATTCTTAGAAGCACGTGAATTTATCCTACAATTAGGCTTATATATCGTAATACTTATTCCAATTATATTTGATTTTATATTGGGACTTGTAAGAGGTTTTAGAAGAGCTCTTTGGAGACTTATTATGAGAGTCGCAATGCTTCTAATATTTATCTTAACATTAAATAAGATTGCTGATTTATTGTTCAATGCAAATCTTTTTGGACTTCCAAAAGCGATAGAAGGCTGGCTAACTGGAGCAAGTTCTGATACAACAATCACATTTAAAGATCTAAGTCATAGTTTACAAGCTTACTATCTTCAAGAAATGAGTGAAGATGTAGCCCTAAATGCTCCATATTTTATTGCATTAGTAGATTCTTTAGTGAGATATGCAATAAAAATTATTTGGGCAATATTATATTTCTTAATAATTTCTCCAATTGTAAGATTATTATTAAGACTTACTATATTCAACATATTCTTTAAAGGAAGAAAAGAATTTAGAAAGATTCATCATGAAAGTTTCCTCGGAGGACTTCTTGGGGCTATCAATGGTCTTACTAGATCTTTCGTTATAATGGTCGGAATGAGTGGATTATTCTCACTTATTGCTTATAATGGGCAAACACAAGAACTATTGCAAGATAACAATAATGATTCAACAGTGCAAATTGAAGAAAGTGCTGGAGATATAAATAGAATAGAATTATCTTATACCGATAATGGATATCAATTATTACTCCTTGATGAAGGAGAAAATATTTTAGAAGATTTACCTTTTTCTCCAAGCGAAATGATTGATGATTCTCTTCAAATGATGAAACTAACCACAAGAATGTGGGAAGAAAATAAACTTGTAAAATTTGCTAATTCAGTTTATTTTAAAGAAGAAATAGGAAAAGATAATGAAGGTAATCCTGTATATGAAAAACAAGGTATACTAAATAAAGTGTTTGATGAAATCATTTATTTAAGATATACAGTTGAAGATGATGAACTTCTTACTGATCCAATCGATATCAAAGTCAACCTTGTAACTGATATTAATAATATCTTGCAAAGTGCATTATATATAATAGATAATTCTGAAGCTTTAAATGATGATGGATCAATAGATTTTACAAAGATTGATTCGGAAAAAGTAGAACAAGCTTTTTCTCACCTTTCTAATGTAAAACTATTCAAGGTTGGTATAATAGTCGGTTCTAATATTATTATTGAAAAATATACAGAAGATGAAGACTCATTCCTAAATGATAAAGATTTCCAACGTCAGCTCTATAGTACAGATTTCACTAAAGATTTAAAAGCTTTAGGAAAATTTGTCGGTGGTTTATTTGATCTTGGACTTGGTGAATTTATCAATGAAAATAATAATAGAGGCGAAGAAGAAGAACTACAATTATCTAAACTTTTAGAAATATTCTTGCCTAAGATAAAATCCGGTGAAACTCTAGAAGAATATAACTCTAGGACAGAAAAAGGAAGAAATAAGATAAAAGAAGGTGCTGAAAATTTAAATATTCTTGATGTTGGTTCAAGTGTTATTTCAACATATATCTTCAAAGATCTCTTAAAAGACCAAGTAACTGAAATGGGATTATTTGATAGAGATTTAAATATTGAAGGTGATATAGAAAAAACATATATCGATAAATTCTGCGAAGAGATCAATCTTTCAAGAGACTTTGGTACCTTAATGGAACTCGTTTATGATCTTGCTGACTTCAACAATAACGAAGGAAAAATCGATTATGTAATCAATAAATATAAAAACGCTATTGAAGGTGAAGACGGTGTCACACTCGATGAGATTGCTAATCTAATTAACACCAAGATCCTTCCTAAATTTTCAAGGATGACATTCATTCAATCAGGAATGGATATAGTTGTCAAGATATTAACTGATTCATTAAAAAATAATGAAACTTTAGGCAGATATTTAACAGAAGAAAATATCTTCCATACTTATATCAACTGGAGTCAAGAAATAGGAGAAAAGATTCCAAATCTAGTTGATGCGATTATCACAAGTGACTTTTTAGCAACTGTAGATTTAAAATTTAATGATGATTCAGGAGAAGAAAAAGGAAATCTTTTAAATAAATTATTTGAAAGAGGAAATGTATCTGATCTATTTAGAGATACAATAGATTCTCTATTCAAATTAAAACTTATATCTAATTTACAAGACACTTGCCTTAAACCATTAATCGAAGAATTAGTAGAAGGAATGTCTACGGATGGCTTTAAAATCAGTTTATCTGATGATATAGAAAATTATGGCGATGAATTAATTCTCTTTACTGAACTTATCGATGATATGCTTCTTGGCGCTAAGAAAAAAGGCTGCAAATCTTTTGATGATTTAACTAATAATTTAACATATCTTGTCGCAGGATTCACAAACATCGATGGACTTAAGATTGAGAGTTCTAAAATCCTCGCTCCTACAATTATTTCCATTCTTTCAAATAATTCTATTGAATTATTAAAAGTCCCTTATAGAGCCGATTCTAAGGACGAAAATGATAATAGTGTTTGGTATACAGTTTTAGACGAAAATGATAATATTTTAAGTTATGGTGAAATCTTCAAGATGACAGCTGCTTTAAAACAAATTGATAATATCAATACTCTATTATCAAATAGTGGTATTGTCACAGCTATCACATCTCTATCTGGTGATTGTACAGATAGAAAATCACATATTAACCATGAACCATATGAATCTTGGTGTTATAAAGATGGAAGCGATACTTTATTAAAATCAAGAATAAATGTATTATTAGATAGTTCAATTTTAAGATGCACTATATCAAATTTCATCACTTCAGACAATTTAGATAATGGTTTCTTTAGTATTCCTGAAGATGATATTGAAAAAGTTGAATTATTAAATGAAGATTCTACTACAACTTATGAATATTATTTAAAAGAAGATTCTTTAGTTGAATTATTTGAATCACTACTTGTCTTATTAGAAAATACCAATATCAGTTCTTTAGATTCATTAGATATTTCAATGGTTTCTAATATATTATCGATGAATGAAGAAGATCTTAATAATGCTCTATCATCTCGAATATTATCATTAACTATCACTGGTTTTATTGATGGAATTGAACAAATAATCATTCCAAAAACAGTTGATGATAATATCATTTCAACTACTGTAAATACAATAAAATTAGATGAAAATAGACAAGAAATATTAGAGACTAAAGAAGTTATTACTAAACAAGAACTTATAAGACTTGTGAAAGCTTTAAGTAAAGTGTTTGATGGTAATATGGATTTAAATAATATTGGTATTGATACATTTAAATCTCTATCTAATCTAAATGAAGAAGATTTAGATACTCTTTCAAGCTCATATATCCTAAATGCATCTTTAACATCTCTACTTAAAAATGCTTTCCAAGGTGAAGCGATAAATACCGTTATTATTCCATCAACTGCAGTAACATCTTATAAAACAAAAACTCTTGAAACAAAATATATGATCACTAAAGATGAATTTAAAAAACTCATCACTGCAATCGGATATTTTGATTTCGATAACTTCAAAGATGGATCTACATCAAATGCATTCCAATCATTTAAAGATTTAACAAGAAAAACTAATATTATTGAACATGGTGAACATCTATCTCAACTAGAAGTAGTGTTAAAATCAGAAATATTGCATTCAACTATCAGCAGTGTAGTTATGAATCTTGAGATGGGTGGATTAAATGTAATCATTCCATCAAATTCTTTAGATGATTCTGTAATTTATAAACTAGATTCAGAAAATCTAACATATTCAACTCTTTCTGATAGGGTTAAAAATATTAAAGTTTCTGAACTTTCTAATCTTCTTGAATCTATATCATATATCGATGTGAATGGATTTAGTAGTGGCAATAACCAATTCGATACAATCAAATCATTCACAAAATTCATATCTTTAAATAGCACTGAAAGAAAAGTAGACATTATCTTAGAATCAGATATTATTAGATCTACACTTTCTAACTACATTATAAATATGAATACTACGGCATTTGATGTTCTAATTCCACTTGAATATGTTGAAGAGATTAAAAATGCAAAAAACGATGAAAATATTTATACAATCAAAAAAGAAGATGATCTTCATAATGATATCCTAAAAACATTTGTTATGGGCATAAGTTCTCTCGATCTTGCTCAACTTCAAAATGATACTATAGGAGCGATTAGAACACTTTCAGATGCATCTAAAATCAATCCAGCAAAGACTAATATAGATATGATTATATCCAGCAAAATCTTGCTTTATACGTTATCAAGTTATGTATTAGATAAGATCGATAGTCTTGGATTTACATCTGTCGCAATTCCTATGTCTGATATCGAATCTCCATCGGCATATGACAAAGAAAATCCTTCTATAACGCTTGGAAAAGAAGTTAAGATAATCAATGACCATGAGTTAAATAATTTCGTTAAAGCCTTAAAAAATATCGATTTAAAGAACATTTCAACAGATCCTCTTAATACATTAAAATCTTTAAATGATATAGATGAGTTTAATGAATTATATGAATCTAGTATATTATCGCTTTCTGTTTCAAAAGAACTTATTAAATTCGCATCAAATGGTGATGATTGGAAATTCATTCTTCCAAAACAATCATTTGTTTTAGATGGTGATGATACTCTATATATTCCAATCTATAGGAAAGATGAAATATTAGAAGAAACAAGAAAAATTGATGGAAATGAATTCTTTAAATTAATAAATGCAATTAATAAGATCGATATAAACAATCTTACTAGTGAAAAGATTTTAGAGATGAGCGAAGAAGATTTCAATGTGATAATTAATTCAACTATATTCCACGCGAACATCTCTGAAAAGATTGAAAAAGCCATCGAAAGCAACGCTAATATCAATTCTTATTATGATAATACAGTTAAGAGTAATATAAAGAATAATGAAGTATTATTTAGTGATAATGTATCGAGTGCAGTCTATGATAATTCAACTATAACAAAAGAAGAATTAAAACATGTCTTTAATTCGATGAAAGTATTAAGTTCAAATGATCTAGCATCTTTAAAACTAAATTATGAATTATTGTATAACTTTACTGATGATGAAATATTAAATAATGATGGTACTGTGAATAGGTTTGGATATATCGGCGATGATATAGAAGAAAATGATGTCAATGATAATCGTGCTAAATTCTTAAGATCATATTTCATAAGATATGCAATAAATAAGAATCTTAAATTGTTTGAACCAGCTTCATTCATATCCGCTGTACCTGAACCATTTAGATCAGCATTACTTGCGGCAGATTTACTGCCTAAAGGATATAGTACATTCTTATTAGATGAAACAGTTGATGATGAAAATAATCCTGGTGTACATTTAATTACTAAATATTTCGATACAGAATTTTTCGATGAAGATAGGCTTACTACTAATAATGATAATGATAAAAATCTATATTTATCTGATTTAAATATCTTAACTTATGAAAATGTTACACAACCATTAACTAATCCGTCATATAGACTTACAGTCGATGGTAAACAAATAGAACATCCTGAAAATACTGGTACAGATTTAAATTCAGTATTAACAAGTATTGGTGAACATACTATATCATTATCAGGATCTGGTCAGTTCCTTGATTATTCTAATATTTTAGATATTAAATTTAAAATATATAAACCAATCAACTATAATATCAAATATAAAACTACTATAGGAGCTTTAAGTGATATTGTAGATGTAACAAAGGATGATACTACAATAAGTTTTGATAAGGTTGATAATGCGACTGGTTATATAATTGAATTCATTGATGAATTTGATAATTCAAAATTTGTAGAAATCAATACTACTAATAATGTTTCTTATAAATTCAAAGATATTTTAGATGTACCAGGAAAATATCATTTCACTATCACTCCAATTCCTAAGAATAATGCTTATACATACAATGTATATAATTCTACAGGAATAATCGACAATATAGTTATCAACAAAACTATTGAAACTCCTGAATATGAAATAATTAAAGTAGATGATAATCCAGTATTATTTATATCTTCTGTGAACGATGCAACAAACTATAAAGTAACAATCAACGCACATGATTATATCTATAATACTTTAGATTTATCATCTAATGATCTAATCAAGAAAACAATCACAGTAGATGAATATGATTTTATAAGATATACTTATCCACTAAATAATTTATTTAATTCAGTTGGCATTCACGAAATAGATATAGAAGTATCTAATGAAAATACAAATTATATTAAATTTAATACTGATAATGAAACATCACTTAAATATAATGTTTTAACTAAAGTAAGGGAAGAAGATATAAAATTAGATGAGACTTTGAATTATATTGAAATTCCAGTCACAAGTGATATAGATAAATATATCGTAGAAATCAAACAGATCAATAATTTGTTAGAAAAATCAGTATATTATAAAGAAATTATAATTGATCCTTTAGAAGATACTATCTTAATATCTACTAAATCATTATTTAAAGGTTATAAGTATAATGTTTATGTAGAGCCTATTAAATCAGATGGTTATTATGAAAATACTATATCTTCAAATGAAATAGTAATTACAAAAGTGTTAGATGCTCCATCACATAATAAAGTGAATGATTCTTATGTATTTACTTTCAAAGAAGTAGAAGATGCAAAATCATATATAGCATATCTTTATAAAGAAAATTCTAATACTGAAACATATGAAAAAATAACAGGAAAAGAATATATTCTTGAAAATAATGATGAAAAACCTACTATATTTGAGATGTTTGGAGAAATATTTGAAGATTTTGAAAATTATAAGATAACTATTAAAGCTTTACCAGAAAGCACTAATGATACTTTGATAGAATCTATTGAATCTATTGGTGCAGAATTTACTTATTATCCAGAATAATATATTAAATTCTAATTTAAGCGGTACTTTTGTAAAGTATCGCTTTTTATTATGTGATAATTTAATAATAGAAATATTAAAAAATTCAAAAAATATTATGTGAATATATTGTTATTATAATATATATTCTATATATATTTTATATGTTATATATGTGATGAATATATGATGTTATAAATTTGAATTTATTACTAAGAATTATAATCACATATCCTGGAGTATATATATAATTACTCATATATTTGTCTAAAAATATGAATAATTCAAATATTATATTTAAGAATAAGAATTTTTCACAATTATATATAAATTATTTACACTATATATGTATATATAATGAAAACAATAATGAAACTGTTGTATAATCAGACACTACATTAGACTATGATGACTAAAGATAATAATCTTTTTAAAAATTTACCAAAAATGGGATAAATTTTTAATAAAATGTAGAAAAAATGTCATTTAAATGAATGGCAGATTTAGATCAAGTAGAAATCAACATTTTTAAAAGATATAGTTTTCATTCATATATAATTAAATCATTAAATGGTATAGAGAAACTAAAAGAAGAATCTGAAACTAAATATGAAGGTGTTTATAGAAGCTGAAACTATTCAAATGTATATTTTTTTAAATAATGCCTCTAGAGTAGAATGGACTTTAGATATATATGAATAAAATTAATTAAATATTATATTTTTATTATAATTAAATAAAATCATATGAAATTAAACCAAAATAAGAATATATAAAGCATATATTATTAACTTTAAAAATTATACTTTTAATAGTATAATTATTTAGGATAAAGGTATTAATTATGTTTATTGATGAAACTACTCTAAAAATTCAATCAGGAAAAGGCGGCAATGGACTTGTTGCTTTTAGGCATGAGAAATATATGGAAAAAGGTGGTCCATCAGGCGGAAATGGAGGCAATGGTGGATCAATTATCTTCATCGCAAAAACAAACGAAAACACATTATTACCTTTAAGATATAAGAAAAAGATATCAGCTGAAGATGGCGAAAATGGCAAAATCAAAAACATGACAGGAAAATCTGGAGAAGATATGATAATAAATGTTCCTATTGGAACACAGATTTTTAATAATAAAACAGGTGATTTAATTGCTGATTTAATTGAAAAAGATGAACCAAGAATCATTTTAAAAGGTGGAAGAGGTGGAAGAGGAAACGCAATGTTTGCGAATTCTAGAAATAAAGCCCCTAAATTCGCTGAACCTGGTGAATCGGGAAAAGAATTAGAAATACGCTTAGAATTAAAGGTTCTCGCAGATGCTGGACTTGTGGGCTTCCCAAGTGTTGGAAAATCAACTATAATTTCCGTTATTTCTGAATGCAAACCTAAAATTGCAGCTTATCATTTTACTACCTTACAGCCTAATTTAGGTATGGTTTTAGTGCCTGATGATAAATCTTTTGTCTGTGCTGATTTACCTGGTTTGATCGAAGGAGCATCAGAAGGGCTCGGACTAGGATTTCAGTTCTTAAAACACGTTGAAAGGACAAAAGTTATAGTTCATGTTTTAGATGGATCAAAAGAAGAAGGAAGCTTATTTAAAGATTATGAATCAATTAGAAATGAACTAAAAATATACGATGAAAATATACTTAAAAAAGGTGAATTAATAGTCATAAATAAATCTGATTCATTTAATTTTGAATCTAATGTAAATAAGTTCATTACAGAATATAAAAATACATATAAAATTGAACCAAACTTCTTAAAGATCTCCGCAATGAATAAAATCGGCCTAAATGAAATGATTTATAAAATAGCTGATTTAATTGATCAAGAAAAAGATAAAATCATTGTTCCTGATAATTTGGATTCAGTCGTTGAATATAACTTTGCTCCTGATTCTGATAAAGGATTTGAAGTATCTAAAGATTATGAAAATTTAGTTTATGTTGTTTCTGGGCCAAAGATAGAAGAATTACTAAGAACTTTTAATGAAAATAGTCAAGAATCTGTATTCAGATTCGCAAGAAAATTAAAACAATTAGGAGTAGAAGATGAACTTAAAAGTATTGGCTGCCAAAATGGTGATTTGGTAAGAATTGGCAAAATACAATTTGAGTTTACTGATTAGGTGAAATTATGATAGAAATTATAAAAGGAAATATTGTAGAGATACAAAAAGATTCAGTAATAATATTATCAAATGAAATAGGATATAGAATATTTACTCCAAATCCATATTCATTTAAATTAGACGAATATTATTCAGTTTATACTCATCTTCATATTAAAGAAGATAATTTGACACTTTTTGGGTTTTTAGATAAAGAAGAAAAAAAGTTATTTGAGAAGCTTATAAGTGTAAATGGAATAGGACCTAAGAGTGCAATGGCAATTCTTGCAACAGGATCTGTATCAAATATTGCACAAGCTATAAATTCCGGGGATTATAAATATCTATGTAAATTTCCAGGAATTGGTTCAAAATCAGCACAGCAAATTATTTTGGATTTAAAAGGCAAAGTTGATATTAAAGGATACTCAGGAAATTATTTAGTATTAGATGAAGTTCATGATGCATTAAGTGTCCTTGGCTATAGCGATAAAGATATTAATAAAGTCTTACCAACTTTAGATACAAGTAAATCTACAAGCGAATTAATTAAAATTGCTTTGGGAAAAATCATTGGATAATCTGATAAATTTATTTTTTTAAAATCATTTATAATGAATAAATATAAAGACAAGAATCTAAAACTAATAATCTTGTCTTTTTTATTTACAATAAAATTTAAGTATCTGAAATCGGCCGATTTTTATTTTTTATGGGTAATTATCAATCTTTTGGAAAGTTTCAATTTATAATTAAAACTAGCTTTTTAAGCTATTTTAAACTCCTTAAAAATAAATACATATTTATATTAAAATCTATATTAATTAATAATTATATAAATCACTTAAAAAAATACGAAAAAACATAGATTTCGACCCCAAAAATATCTTATAATCCAATATATATAGAAAAATAAGAATTTATAAATAAAGAGTACCAAAATACACTTTACACAATGAAATCAATATTTACCCAGATTTAGCAGTATTTATTTAGTTAACATAATATACATTATAGGAAGTAATTTAATATTTCTATTTTTCTAGTTAATAGTGCTTTAATATATTTAATTATTTTAAATGAATATGAATAATAAGCCATTTACTTGAAAATTGATATGTTAAATATACTCATTTTTATATTCTTGATGCCATTTATTTTGAATGCAGCCCAAGTTAAGATAAAACTTCCACTTTTGATGCTTATATTGGCCAAATTTGATATTTTTTATGGGTAATCCTTATAATTATTCATTTTTGGAAAAACTATTTATTGTAGAAAGAATTTAAAAAATCAAAAAATTTTAAAAATACTAAAATTTATCATCCTTCTTCTTCTACTTTTTTATCTTAGGGGGTAAAAAATTGTTATTTTTTTCATATACTTTTTTAGGCAAAAATCGATAAAATTCAATTTTATAGTTTGTTTATTTTTCTTGTGATATAATAATTTTATAAGAAAGGAGGACCATTATGGATTACAAACCTTTAGCAGAAAAATTACGTCCTGAATCATTTGATGATATTATCGGACAAGATTATCTAGTAGGTGAAAATGGAACAATTAGAAAAATGCTTGAAAATGATAGACTCATTTCTATTATTCTTTATGGTAATCCGGGCATAGGAAAAACCACTATCGCAAGAGTTATTACAAAACAATTTCCATTTGAGTCATACTACTTCAGTGCTTCTTCTGACACTAAGGCAACACTTAAAGAAATTATCCAATCATCAAAAAATTACCGATCTATAATTTTAATAATTGACGAAATTCACAGAATGAACAAAGACATTCAAGACTACTTATTATCATTTATGGAAACAGGTAAAATTATAGTTATTGGTTTGACAACTGTGAATCCTTACTTATCTGTAAATCCAGCCATTAGATCAAGATGTTCTATTTTTAGACTTAATGATTTAAAACAATCTGATATTAAAAAATATCTAATAAAAATTACTTCTAAACTTGAACATAAAAATCTTATAATTAATGATGATGTTTATGAATACATTTCCAACTCTTGTGGAAACGAATTAAGAGTTGCGATCAACAATATGGAATTACTGGATTCTGTGTCAAAAGATAATGATCATATTACTTTAGAATTTGCAGAAAAAACTATTACTACTCCTAACCTTCATTTAGATAAAAATGGTGACAATTATTATAATTTATTATCAGCTTTACAAAAATCTATTAGAGGATCGGATGTTCATGCAGCTATATACTATACAGCAAGACTAATTGTTCTTGGAGATTTAGAAATTATATTAAGAAGACTTGCTGCATGTGTATATGAAGATATCGCTTTAGCAAATCCAACATTATGTGAAAAAGTTGTATTAGTTGCCCAAGCATGTAGAAATTTAGGTTTTCCAGAAGCTAGACTTCCGCTTGCAAATATTGTTATTGAAATGGCACTAAGTCCTAAATCAAATAGTGCTTGTCTTGCTATAGATAAAGCACTTGCTGATATAGAATCTAAAGGAAATGATGATGTTCCGGATCATTTAATTAACATAGAAACTTATACAAAAAGAGATTCATATATATACCCACATGATTTTAAAAATGCCCTAGTTTATCAACAATATTTGCCTGATAATTTAGTTGGTACTAAATATTATATTCCAAATACAAATTCAAAATATGAAGCTCAAATGGCTAATTATTATGAATATTTAGAGAAATACTATCAAGAAGCTAAAAAGCAATTTGATAGTCTTAAAAAGAATAGCAAATGATACACTGAAAATAGTTGTCATAAATATACACTAAAATTTCAATTTTAAAACATCATTTTTTCATCACATTTCTATCAATCAATTATTATATTTATTACACATATATATCATTATATTATCACATAATTATTTTTGAATTTTTTATTTTACAAACCTCAAAACAAATAAAAAAAACAAACATTTTTTAAGGAATGTTTGTTTTTTTTATTATAAATTTGATAATTTAATTAGAAATATCTATTATTGCAGGAATTAAAATAGGGCGTTTTCTAGTAATTTTTGTAATTAATTTTGATATCTCATTCTTTAATTCTTGCCTTAATTCTTTATAATCAACCTTTTTATATTCTAAATATTCATTTACTATTTCTTTAAATTTTTCTTTAATTTCTTTAATTACTTCTTCTTGACCGAATTCTGGTAAGAATCCATAAGAAACCATTTCTATATCTTTATATATTTTTCTTTCTTTCAAGTTGATCATTCCAGAGATTACCAAGAATCCTTCTGATGTTAATGCTTCTCTTTCTCTTGCGACATAGTCATTAATATCTGAATCAGATTCACCACCAAATAAAATATCACCAGTTTCAATTAATTCATAATCTAAAATATAGTCTTGATTTTCAAAAGTTGCTACTAAACCATTATCAAGTCTAATGATATGTTTTTCACAAAAACCATATTTCTTTGCAATTTCTTCTTGAGCTTTAAGCATTCTATAATCACCTGATATAGGTATTATATATTTTGGTGACATTAAACTATATAGCAATTTTAAATCTTCAGGACCACATTTTGTTTCAGGCATTAAATTAACATCAAAATCAATAAGATTTGTATTATTTAGCCAAATATTATCCCATGAACTTGCAAGAATCTTTTCATATTTTTTTGAAATAGACATTAAGAATGTTACATTATCATTAGCTGTTAAATAATAATGTGGATCTTGAAAAGTTGCTATTCTTTGTAAGGCAAAAAATGCTTCTGTTTGTTCTCCGGCAATTATTATGACTGTATTTTGTGAGTTTCTAATATCATCTGTTAATAATTGTTTTTCTATATAATACTGAGGATCTTTTACAGCATATCCAAGTTCCATTGCAATTTCAACTAATCTTCTTGCTTTTGCACCGATTATTGTTATCTGTCTTTTTTGGAATTCAACAGCATCGATAACTTGAAGCATACCAGATACATTTTCAGCATCCATAATGATATAATCTCTTCCTTGATGGGCCATTAATTTATGTAGTGCAGCATCAAGATTATCATCAGTTGTTATGTGCCCTACACTATTAGCTCCAGATGATGGAGTTAATAATACTAAAACACCTTCATCAGCTATTTTATTGATTTTTTTAAAGTTAATTCTAAAATGTCTTTTTAAGTTTTGATCAAAGTTAAAATCAGGAAGATATACTATGTTTTTATATATAATTTTATCTTCTTCTTCACTGACATTTACTTTAAATGCAAAACCAAAAGTATCAGGTACAGAACTTGATAATGTAAAAAATTCGACTTTAGTTTCACCAAATTCAAGAATATCTTCTTTATTTATAATTTTAAAATCAAGTCCTTCTTTTTCTTCTTGAGCCATCAAAGGAAGATACCACGATTCAATTGCTTTAAATGTATAATCTGAAACATAATAAGGGACTTTCAAGTCTTTAGCAATTCTTATAAAACCTCCAATATTTTTTTGTCTAAAATGAGATAAAAACAAACCTCTTACTCTATCTATATTATCTAATAAATACGAGAAGTCAGGAATGATTGAGTCATATCCAAAAACTTGTCCACCAGGAAGTGCACTACCACAGTCCAAAACAAAGATATCTTGGTTGATTTCTAAGACATACATATTCTTGCCTACTTCACCAAGACCGCCCAATGCAAAAAAACTAATTTTAGACATCAATAAACCTCCTTTGTCCTAAAAATGTCCCCTCTAATTTTATTTTATCATTAAATTTATAATTTAAAAAAAATATTTTTTCAAAATTTAAAATATTCTATTTTTATATTTAATATTGTAAAATATAAACATAAAGAGGGAATTTTATGTATAATTATCCAGTTAAAAGAGTGCCATACAAACAAAAATCTATTTCAACATCTAATAGAGGTATGAAGTTTGAAGAATATATCAACGAATCTAATGAGCAATATCTAAAAAGAGATATTGCCGTTATTCATAAAAAACCTACTCCTGTTCAAATTGTTGAAGTTGATTATCCAAAAAGATCAATGGCGAAAATAAATGAAGCATATTATAAAACACCTTCAACTACTGACTATAATGGCGTTTATAGAGGCTATTATATCGATTTTGATGCTAAACAATGCAATTCCACTACATCATTTCCGATAAGCAATATTCATCCACATCAAATTAGACATTTAAATGATATTAAAAGGCATGGTGGAATTGGTTTCTTATTAATATATCTGACTAGATTCAATGAAATTTATTTACTTGAATGCGACAAGATGAATTATTTTGTGGAAAGAAGCAAATCTGGTGGTAGAAAATCTATAGAAATAAATGAATTAAGACAAAGCGGATATTTAATTAAAGAATCATTTCCAATCAGAATTCCCTATTTAGAACAAGTTGATAAAATAATTGATTCATTAAAATAATTTTAAAGAACATATTTTGAATAATAACTATCATGAATAAATCTTGATAGTTTTTTTATAAATAAAAAAGCACTTTTGATATTATCTCAAGTGCTATATCATAAAAATATTGCATATACTAAAAGTCAAATAATTTAAAAAAATATTATAAAATTATTTTCTTAATTATTTCTGTTTTTGTTAATTTTTTATTAGTAAATTTATATGCTTTATAAAGATTATCTATAATATTTTTATCCCATTTATCATTTTTATAAATATAAAGTAAAATATCATCTTTCTTAACATAATCACCTACTTGATAATTTAATAGAATTCCAACATCAGGATCAATTGGGTCTTCTTTTTTCTCTCTACCAGCTCCTAGTAACATAGCGTTAATTCCTAAATCTAAAGCGTTTATTTCTTCTATATAACCATTTTCTTTTGATTTTAAAGGAATTATTTCTTTTATATTAATAAAACTTTCAAATGAAGAAATTTTAGATTTCTGATGTTTAATTAATTTTATAAATCTATTATAAGCATCTCCATTTTTTAACTTTTCTAAAGCTAAAGATTTTGCATTATTTAGTGAATCTGAAAGATTAGAATAATAAATCATATAAGATGCAATAGTTACAACTAAATCTTCTAGATCTTTAGGGCCACCACCTTTTAAACAATTGATAGCTTCTAATACTTCTAATTTATTTCCAATAGCTTTACCAAGCGGTTTATTCATATCGCTAATAAAAGCGATTACTTTTTTATTGTTTTTATGTGCAATATCAATCATTAAATTAGAAAGTTCAGTAGCTTCTTCTATTGTCTTCATAAAAGCTCCAGAACCATATTTAACATCTAAGCAAATTATATCTGATCCACTTGCGAGTTTCTTGCTCATAATTGAAGATGCAATTAAAGGAAGTGAATTTACAGTAGAAGTTACATCTCTTAAAGCATAAAGCTTTTTATCAGCTGGTACTAAATTTTTTGTTTGTCCAATAATTGCTATATTTATATCTTGGACTTGGTTTATAAAATCTTTTTCACTCAGGTTTATTGTTAATCCAGGAATACTTTCGAGTTTATCTAATGTTCCTCCTGTATGCCCTAATCCTCTTCCAGAGAATTTTGCGAACTTACAACCGCATGCGGCAACTAAAGGACCTAGTACTAAAGAAACTTTATCACCAACTCCACCAGTTGAATGTTTATCTACCTTAATTCCTTTAATACTAGATAAATCAATTGTATCTCCACTATAAAGCATTGCTTTCGTTAAATAATAAGTTTCATCTTTAGATAAACCATTGATGCAAACAGCCATAAGCCATGAAGAAACTTGATAATCTTTAATATTATCTTTAACATATTCATCAATAAACCACTTAATTTCTTGTTCAGTTAATGGGATTTTATTTTTTGTTTTTTCGATAATATCAATTGCTCTCATTTTTTATACCCTATTATTTTATTTTCTTATAAGTTCTAAAATGTAAAATGCCAGATACTTTTTCATCTACTAATTCAAAATTAGATAAATCTAAATTCAAATATGTGTCTCCTTCATGATCATTATCAATATAAGTTATATAGAGAATATCACATAATCTATATGTTAATTCAATGATACTTTTGCCACCGATAATATATAAATCTTCTTTGCTTTGTTTTATATAACCAAATATATCATGAGTTACTTCTACATCTTTAAAGGTGTAGTCAGTTAAAGTTGCGATAACACTTGTTCTATTTGGAAGTGGCTTATCATTTCTTAAAACTGATTTAAAAGTCTCTTCTCCCATTATTATAGTTTTGTTTAAAGTTTTTTCTTTAAAATATTTTAAATCTTCACTATAATGCCAAGGAAGTTTGCCTTTATTACCAAAAAGATTATTTCTATCTATTGCAAATATTGCATATAACATTATACCGCAACCTCCCCTTTAATTCTTGGATGACATTTATAATCAACTAATTCAAAGTCATCATAAGTAAAATCTAAGATATTATCTGTATCTCTTTTAATAAGCATTTTAGGAAGAGGATATGGTTCTCTTTCTAATTGTATTTTAACTTGGTCAATATGATTTGAATAGATATGAGCATCTCCAATTGTGTGAACAAATGTGCCAGGTTTTAATCCTGTCACTTTCGCAACCATCATAAGAAGCAATGAATAAGAAGCTATATTAAAAGGAATACCTAAAAATATATCACCACTTCTTTGATATAATTGCAAACATAATTTTCCATCATTCACATAGAATTGATAAAGTGAATGGCATGGTGGAAGAGCCATAAATGGAATTTCTTTAGGGTTCCAACTTGAAACGATTAATCTTCTCGAATTTGGATTCTTTTTAATATCTTCAATGACATTCATAAATTGATCAACTCCATCAAAATTACGCCATTGTTTGCCATAGACAGGTCCAAGATTTCCCCATTTTTTTGCAAATTCATGATCATTTTTAATTTTTTCAACGAATTCTTCCATCGATTCACCTTGATATTCATTTGATTCTTTATAAGATTTATAAGGCCAATCATTCCAGATAGAAACTTTATTGTCTACTAGATATTTTATATTTGTATCTCCCTTTATAAACCATAATAATTCATGAATAATACTTTTAAGATGAACTTTTTTAGTTGTGACAAGCGGAAAACCTTCATCAAGATCAAATCTCATTTGATAACCAAAATAAGAAATAGTTCCTGTTCCTGTTCTATCGCCTTTATATGTTCCTTTTTCTAAAACTGTTTTTATAAGATCTAAATATTGTTTCATAAATAAAAATCCTCTTTTTAGGTATTATACCATAAAAAGGGGATTTACTCATTATTCCTTTGAATCAATTTCAATATCATCTGATTCAATTTCATTTGTTTTGTTGTTTGTGGTTAGATATATGAGTCTTTCTGCGATTATTTCATTTGTGAAAACTTGTTGACCTTCTTTGTTTGTATAATTATTATTCTCAAGTCTTCCTTTTACAATTACTAAGCTCCCTGTTTTACAATGTGAAAAGACATTTTCTGCCAGTCCTTTCCAAAGCGTTACATTAAAAAAATCTGTCAACTTATCGCCATTAGTAGCTCTAAAAGGTCTTTGAACAGCGATAGTAATTCTACACTGTTTGTTTCCGTTTTGAAATTCTTTAAACTCTGGGTTTTTTGTCAATCTCCCCGCAAATAGCACTTGATTAAACATAAAATTTACCTCCTTAGCCAAATATTATCATAGATAAGAATGTATGCATAATCGTATATTTTAGAGTAATAATTGACAATATGATTATTTATATTTCTTTGAATCGTTCCTATTAATGATAATTTGATTTATATGAGATATTTTTATAAAATATTATAAAATATTTATAGTTTTATATTTTGATACGTGTGCATAATTCTATATTTTTTAACAATGAATTTTATCTACATTTATTAAGAAATAAATATTTAAATTTATTCTTTGTTATAAATAACCAATTATTCAATATTATACTTTAGTTAAACATTTGTATAATATGTCAACACAATTAAAATAATATCAATAAAATTTTTTATATGAACAATTATAATGATTATTTCAACATTTAAAAATCAACTTGAAAAATACTGTAAAATTAGTTATAATATTCATATAAACAATATTTAGGAGTTTTTTTGATGGAAAAAATAGTAAAGAAAACATCGAAAGGTAATGATGTAACTATTTATGTTTACAATTCAGTACCTAGTCCTAAAGCTGTTGTTCAAATTGTTCACGGAGCTAGTGAACATTTCACAAGATATGAAGACTTCATTAGCTTTCTAAATAAGAATAATTATATTTGCGTCGGAGGAGATATTCTCGGTCACGGTGAATCATCTCATGCAGATAAAAACTATATATATTTTGAAAAAAATGAAGCATATGAATCTGTAACAATGGTAAAGGACTTCATTCAAGCCACTTATCCAGATTTGCCTTTATATCTATTAGGACATTCAATGGGATCATTTCTAGCTAGAAAACTATTAATTGATTTTCCAAAAGATTATAAAAAAGGAATAATAAGTGGAACTACTACTATGCCTGTATTCTTGACTGGCACTGCAGTGTTCTTAGGTTCAGTCACAAGATTCTTTAGAGGAAAGAAAGGCATTTCGCCTCTTCTAAGCGAACTTGGGATGAATGGATTACCTAAGAAAATGAAAAAAGCTAATCTATTAACTGATGATGAGCTTTGGATTACGCATAGAGAAGATATTCAAGACTACTATAGAACATCGCCTATATGCGGCGAAGATTTCACTGTAGCAGCTTATCAAGGCATGTTCTCGTGGATTAACTATGTCTCTAAGAAAAAGAACATAGAAAAAGGAAATAAAGAGACTCCAATACTATTTATCTCTGGTATGGAAGATCCTCTAAGTAATTTTGGTAAAGATATCAAGACAACTGTCGATATGTATAAAACAAGTGGTTATACATATATTGAAGAATTTATTTATCCTAAAATGAGACATGAAGTTTTGAATGAAATAGACAATCAATTAGTTTATAATGATTGTATTAAATTTTTTGAAAGATAATTTTTAATTTTATATATCAATTTAATAAAAAAATAAGCGACTTTTCAGTCGCCTTTTCTCTATTAAGATAAAAATTATAGTTCTAAAGTAGTTTCAAGTGCTAATTCCATCATTTTATTGAAGGAATTTTGCCTTTCAGCTGCAGTTGTTTCTTGATGGGTTACTAATGAGTCGCTTATAGTTAAAATGCAAGCAGCGTTCTTTTTTAAGGCAAATGCATTAGAAAATAATGCAAATGATTCCATTTCTACGCAGATACAATCATTCTTTATTACACCATCCATATAATTCGAACCTTTTTCATGATAAAAAACATCGGATGAATGTATACAACCAGTTTTTATATCGATATTTTTTTTAGCTGCAACTTTTTTAATTTTATCATTTAAAAACTCACTTGGTTTCATTACATCAGATTCATAAAGGTTAAAAACGTGTGCATAATTGGACTCACTATAAGCTTTATCAGCTACTACTACATCATATATTTTTACATCGTTTTTGTATGAACCAGCTGAACCAATTCTAATAATATTGTCTACATCATAGAATTTATATAATTCATATGAATATATGCCAATAGATGGCATTCCCATGCCTGATCCCATAATAGATACTTTTTTTCCTTTATATGTTCCAGTATAACCAAACATATTTCTTACAGTATTAAAACATACAACATTTTCTAGATAATTATCTGCGATATATTTAGCTCTTAATGGATCTCCAGGCATTAATACGGTTTTAGCTATATCTCCTAAATTTGCATTATTATGAGGTGTGCTCATTCTTTTTCTCCTTTTACAATTTCTACTCCATGTGAAGTTCCAATTCTATTTGCACCAGCTTTAATCATTTCTATTGCATCATTATAGCTATTTATTCCACCAGCGGCTTTAATACTGATTATATCTTTTGAAATTTCTTTCATTATGCATACGTTTTTGACTTTAGCACCTTCTATTCCAAAACCTGTAGAAGTCTTTACAAAATCAGCTTTTGCCTTTATTACTAGTTCTGTCGCAATCTTTATTTCTTCATCAGTTAAGTAACAAGTTTCAATAATAACTTTTAATGTTTTATCTCCACAAGCTTCTTTTATATTTTTAATTTCATTTAATACATAATCATACTTTTTATCAAGTAATGCTGCGATATTGATTACCATATCAATCTCATCAGCGCCTTTTTTAATGGCATCTAAAGTTTCATATATTTTAGTTTCTAAAGTGTTTTGTCCAAGAGGGAAACCTATAACTGTGCAAACTAAAGTGTCACTTCCCTTTAGAAGTTCTTTTGCAAGTTCAATATAATATGGATTAACACAAACGCTTTTAAAATTATATTCTTTTGCCTCAAGGCAAAGTTTTTTTATTACATCTTCTGTGCCAAATGCTTTAAGATATGTGTGATCGATATATTTATTGATTTTCATAAACTATATTCCTTTTTTATAATATTATAGATAGATATTCAATTCCATATAGAATTAGTGCATATAGAATGAGTCCTAATGTCGATCCTAGATCGAGACCACCCACAATTAATTTTCTTGAAAATATGTTCATAAATGGAGAAGTTATTCTCCTAAATACATCATAAACTTTAGTACTATATAATGCACTAAACCATGACATAATAAAGAATATTACAATTAGTAGATAATATATTAAAGCTAAATAATATACTATTCTTATAATTTGCCCTAAAATCGTTAATGTTACCATTATCTTGAAAATTTATTTAAAAATTCTTTTATTTCAGGATCTTTAAAACTTTCTTTTAAGGCAAATATAAAAATATTTTTATTAGTCGCAACTGGTCTAACATAACCATCAGTTGCATAATTAACACCTGATAAGAAATCTAATACTCTTTGTGATTGATCTTTGGGACAATTTGTAAAATCGAGACATAAAGTAGCCCCTTCTAGTAATTTATCTGCAAGTTTTAATGAATGTTCATTATCTTCAACAGTAATAAATTCAATTTTTTCTCTAAATGATTCGTGTTTTAATGCCATATTTTAATTCTCCTGTTTATATTTCATGTCTCTTAAAGAATATTCGCATCCACAGTAGTTTTGTCTGTATAAGCCAAATTCTTTAGAATTTTTAATTGAATTTTTATATCCTTCTTTTTTCTTAAAATCAGAATATATATATTTAATATTATATTTCTTTTCTAATTCTTCGCCAATAGAATTTAATATTTCTGCATTTTTATATGGAGAAACCGATAAAGTTGTGGTGAAAAATTCAAATTCAAGTTCCTTTGCGACTTTTACTGTTTTTTCGAGTCTATCTTTAAAACATATTTCGCATCTTTTATCTCCTTCTTTATAATTTTCATATCCTTTAGTCTTTTCCAAAAAATCATTGTGATTATAAGGGAGACTTATTATATTAAAATTATAATGTTGTTTAAGTTTATTAAATTCATTGAATCTTTTGTTGAATTCATCTTTTGGATAGATATTATCATTTGCATATATTAATGTAATATTAAAATATGGTGATAATTGATCAAATACTCCGCTTGTACAAGGCGCGCAACATACATGAAGCATAATATTAGGTTTATTATCTTTTTCGATATTTTCTAATAAGTTAAATGTATCAATTTTATTCAATTATCTCACCTACCTTTAAACCGCTTAGGAACGCAAAAGAAAGATTATATCCCCCACAAGGTGCATCGATATCTAAAATATCTCCAGAGAAATATAGTCCTTTATGAATTTTTGATTCTAAACCATTTAATTCAAAAGTATTTATGCCACCACAAGATACTTGTGCATGATCAAAGTCACCGAGTGAGCTAATATTAAATCTACAAGATTTTAAATCTTTGATTGGATTTTCATTATTCTTAATAATATTCACAAGACTTGGATGAACTATACCTAATAAATAATCATATTTATTTTTAGAATTATTATATTCTTTCAATAATTTTTCATAATTTAAATTATTGATGAAATCAATTATGATATATGGTTTATTATCTAAATTATTCTTATATAAATATGCAAGTTTACTAGAAATATTAAATGATACAATTCCAGATAATGCATCTTCTTTAAACAATAATTCACCAGATTCATTATATATTAATTTATCATCATTATAGAGATATAGTCTTGATTTGAATCTTAAACCATTTAATAAATTTGTGATATTTTTTTCTTGAACTTTAATATAAATATTAGATGGATAAATATCAGTGAATGTATGACCTAATTCTTTGATTTTATTAAATAAAGAACCATCAGATCCTAAAGTTTTATAATTCTTATTGCCGATAGAAACCAATATATTTTTAGCTTCATATGTTTTATCAAGATTTGTCTTAATAATAAAATTATTGTATTTTTTGATATCGATAACTTTAATATCTAAAAGATATTCATCTTTATCTAAAGAATTTATTAGAATATTTTGAATTGATTTTGCACTATTAGAATAAGGATAATATCTTCCTTCTTCATCTATATAATATTTAATATTATATTTATTAAAGAATGACAAGATAGTATCTAAAGGATTATTATTAAAAATAAATTTAAAATTATCACCATTATTATAGATATTATAATCTAGACATTCATTAGTAAAATTGCATTTACCATTGCCACTCACAGATAATTTTCTAAGCAATGTCTTATTAGATTCAATAATTAAAAACTTTTTATTTGGATGCAATTCTTTATATCTTAATGCCGCAAAAACACCTGATGAACCACCACCAATAATAATTAAATCATATATCATTTTTTATTACCTCGTAGTTCATCTAATTCATCGCTAAAATATTTTGGAAGCGGATAACTGAATTCTTTATATTCATTAGTTATAGGATCATTATATCCAATTATTCCAGCATGAAGATATTGTCCATTTATAGTCTTTGAAGTTTTTTTAGAATATATAGGATCACCAAAAACTGGATGTTTAATATATTTAAAATGAACTCTAATTTGATGAGTCCTACCAGTTTTTAAAACACATTCAACAAAAGTTTTGTCTTTAAATCTTTCGATGACATGAAATGTAGTGATTGATTCTTTGCCAGATTCAATCACTGTATACATAAGTCTATTTTTAGGATCTCTTCCGATTGGTGCATTAATTATGCCATCATTTTCAAGAATAATACCTTCAACTAAGGCATAATATACCCTTCTTACTTTTTTATCTTTTAATTGTTTAGATAAAGAATTATGAGCTAAATCATTTTTTGCAATAAGAAGTAAACCTGTAGTATCTTTATCAATTCTATGAACTATTCCTGGTCTAATTACGCCA
The DNA here is from genome assembly GCA_017960565.1 of bacterium. Lineage (GTDB taxonomy): Bacteria > Bacillota_I > Bacilli_A > Izemoplasmatales > UBA1188 > UBA1188. The sequence goes on from JAGCYY010000009.1 coordinate 52,017, forward strand.
TTAATACTAGATAAGTTATCTAATTCATATAGAAGACCGTTTACTAATGTTTTATCATAATTTCCATTTGCAGGATGAACCACCATACCTTTTGGTTTATATACGACAGCGACATTTTCATCTTGATATACAATATTTAAATTTAGATTTTGTGGTGATAAATCGATAGATTTGATTTCTAAATTATCATATTCTATAGAATCATTATTTTTAAGTTTATAATTTGCTTTAACAATTTTACCATTCACAAAAACAAGTTTAGAGTCAATCATTTTCTGAACTTGAGTTCTACTTATATCAAGTTTGTCTTTTAAATAAGAATCAATTCTTGATTCTATTTCTAAGTCATATATTATCTTATTCATTTTTAATATCGATTACATCATCTTTATCTATTTCTTTTGCCTTTTTTCTCGCTTTAATTCTATCGATAATAAAGATATAAATTATAAACATTACTGCACCGATAACTAAGAAAGTATCAGCGATATTAAAGATTGGAAAATCATATTTTTCAAAATGAAAACCATCTTTAAAAGATGGATAATAAAGAATGAAACTTAAAAAATCTATTACAGAATGTTCAGCCCTTATAACTCTATCAAAGAAATTTCCAAGAGTTCCGCCCATCATAAAACCGATGGTAAAAATAGCCCATTTATCTTCTTTCCATTTAAATTTCCAGGAAAAGAAAATAAATAAACCTAAGGCGATTATTGTGATAATAATCAATACCCAAAGTTTAGCTTCCATTCCCCAAGCAATACCATCATTTCTTAAATGTGTTATATAAAAGAAATTGTTTATAACTTTGATAGAATGACCTTCAAGTAAGTTATTGATTATTATTATTTTAGATACTTGGTCTAAACCAAAAACTATGAGTGCAATTAATAAAACGATAACCATAAAATTAACCTCTATAATACAATCATTTTAATGACTGTAAAAGCAAGAACTATAGAAACTACTAAAACAAATATTAAAAGAATTATGGCTTCAAATATAAGAATAAAACGATAATCAATATCAGAAATATTGTTATAATTTTTTAATATTTGATTTTTAAATAAAATAAATAAGAAAAATATAATATAGAATGATATAGAAGCTATCACTAACATGAGATATGGTCTCATCAAAAATATACTAAATAATTGAACTAATATTAGGATAATTGGAATTGCGATTATTAGTACAGCAATTAAAGAACCGATATATGATAAAGTTATTTCTTTATTAGAATATTTCTCTTCAATAGCTGACATTTGAGTATGATATTTTTTAAATATATTCATGCTTCACCTCGAAGATCTAAAACTATATCATCTAAATAATCAACTTTGACGACTCTGATATCATCATCAGTAAATTTATATCTTTCATAAGCTTTCATACAATCATCATAATTACCACTTGGGCAATAGAACACACTCGCATTATCTAAATATGCAGCATATAGTTTTTGTTCAACACAACCGATATTTCCAACTTTAGAAAATGATTCAACATTGCCAAATTCATCTAAAGAATAAGAAATTGTACCAGTTCCAGCTATCTTTCTTCCTTTAAGGATATCTTCATCTTCTAACATAAGATAGATATAAAGAGCGTGCATTGCCCCACCTGATGGCCCTGTAGTATTGACATTTGAAACATTGATATAACTTTCAACATTTAATATAAATGAAGTCATCACCGTTATTCCAAAGATATTATTTCCATCTTTTTCATATTTAGTTATATTTAGTTCTTTATTATTGTCATCTTTATCTTTAAGATAGATGATTGCGGTTTCACCTAATTCTTTTTCTCTTAAATATGAAGTAATTTCACTTATTTTTGGATATGAATCTTTGTTTTCTTCATAACCAGTGATAAGAGAACCTACTAAATCAGTATATTTTATATTAGAATTGATATCTTTATTTGCTGAATAAATATATGTGACTTGTCTATAGAAATCTTCACCTTCTTCTCTAAGCTTTAAGCTATATGCAGCAAGTTCAGCATTAGAAAATGATTGATTTGAATCAAATCTTCCAATTGCATAATCAAGCGAACTATCATAAGAAGTTATTTCTTCTTTAGTCATCTTATAAGTATCTGCATAAGGTAAATCTTTTGAAAGTAAATAAGAAAATAGAGTTGGTCTTACAAATGACATAACATAGACAGACGAAACACTACCATTAAGTTCTTTATCATTATCTTGAATGGCAATTTCCCCTTTAACATCTACTAGGTTTCCAGGCATATATAGATAATAATCAACTTTTATAAGACAAGTGATTATAATCATAAAATAAATTGATGAAAAACGCCAAAACCATTTTCCAAATACTTTAAAAAAATCTTTCATATTATTTTACTTCGATACTAATTTCTTCCATTTGTCTAGTCTTAATATGAGCAAGTTCAAGAAGTCTTCTAGATGCGACTGTTTCATCTGAATCGTGATGAATATCATGAAGATATACAATTTCTTTAATTCCTGATTGAATAATTAATTTAGCACATTCATTACATGGAAATAAAGAAACATATAGAATCGCTCCTTTAAGATCTCTAGTCGAATTTAATATTGCGTTTGATTCAGCATGAACAACGTAAGGATATTTAGTGTTTAGATAATTTCCAGTTCTATCCCAAGGTAGTAAATCATCATCTATAACCATCGGTACACCATTATAGCCAATTCCAACGATTCTTTTATCTTGATTTACAATGCAACATCCAACTTGTGTATTAGGATCTTTGCTTCTTTTGGCAGATAATAATGCCACACCCATAAAATATTTATCCCAAGAGATATAGTCGTTTCTTTTCATTTTTAATTCCTCTTTATTAATATAAATTACATAATTATTCTATCATAAAACTGATAGAATAAAATAAAAAGCACTAAAAAGTGCTTTTTATTTTATTTGTTTATTATTTTAATAAGCCAAGAAAATCTACTAAATCTTCCATTTTAACTGATAATTCACCAGCTAAAGTCTCAGTTTTTTCAGTTCCATCTTCATTTAAATATGTTAAAACTGGATATAATCTGATTCTCTTATTGTTAGAAATTTTTTCGTTATTATCACCATCTATAGTTAGATTTGTAGGTGTAGTTAATAAGAATTTATTATCTTCTTTTGTGAAATTAACATTGAATGAACCAAGCATAACTCTATTTTCTTTGTATGAGTATTTAGTTGTATCATATTCAATTTCAAATCCAATAAGCTTGTTGTCTTTGACTAATACATATACTTTATTTGTATCAAATTTAGTTATATCTAGACATTCTACTTTATATTCAGTTCCTTCATGAGATGCGATTTTAAATGATGTATTTTCTGCTTCTTCTCCTTTACATCCTGTAAGTGAGAAAGATAGTGCAAAGATAGCTAATAAAACTAATAATTTTTTCATAGGTTTACTCCTTATTATTTAAATGTTGGTTCAGTGTATTTATAATTGTTGTATTCTACTGAAATCTTGATTTTAATAGAACTATATTGGTTAGTAGATAATTGAGATATTTCATCTAAAACATCAAATCCATCAATTACACCAGCGATTACAGTTGATTTAGTATCATATGATGATGATAAATCTGTAAGGTTGATTTGGAATTGTTGAGTTGGATCACTATTATCATCAAGATATCTTATCGCGAGAGTACCTCTCTTATTTGAAGGTGTATTTGCAAGAACTTGTTTAGCAACAATCTGTTTAGAGATTGGTTCTTTTTGGTCGCCTATCATAACGATATTTGCGGTCGAACTATCGATAGATGCTCTATTATAGAATCCTTTCTTATATAAATATAAGAAATAATTTAAAGCATTCTTTTCTAAATTAGTTTCAAGATTTAATGATTCAAATTTTACTGTTCCATAATCGCCAAATTTGACATTTATATAGACAGCATCTGGAGCTTTAGTACCATCTGATTCATTGAAATAATCATAATATGATTTATCATATGATGTTTCTTTAGGAAAATCAGCAATTTTAGTTGAGTTGTAATCTGCGAATTCACATACAACATCTAATGTTGCAGAATCATAAGGGAATTCACATTCGATTTTAGTGATTTTTGATTTTTCAATAGTTACATTTGCTTTAGTGCATTTGATTAGATTATATTTATAAGCATTTGCAAGATTGATTGTCTGATCTGATAAAATTATTCCATCAACCATATAAGCGATGATAGAATTATTTTCAAGATTAATTAATTCGCCATTTTTAATATCGCTATTATTTAAAGCAATTAAGAGTTTTTCTAGTTTATCTGGTTGATAAGATGTATCAACTAATGAAATAGCACTATAGCCACTTTCTTCTTCAAATTCTACTTCTTTCTGAGTATATTTAAATACTTTTGAATTATAAATAGCATAGTAATATGTTTCATCATCATTTGATTTTTTTAAACTATATTTCTTTCCATCTTTTTTGAGAACTGTTTCATAATCACTAGCATTTGATGAAATTTTTAGTGTGTAATTATCAAACGTTTCAGGTTTTACAAGCGATTTATTAGAACATGCAGCAAGAGTTAAAGTAGCTATTAATAACATCGCTATAAAGATTAAATATTTTTTCATATTTTTTCCTCACAAATAAAATTATAAAATTCTATTGTTAATTATATCATAATTAAAAAATAATACAATTATTATTTTCTGACCATAATCCCAAGTTCACTAAGCTGACTATCATCAACTTCTGATGGACAATCGAGCATTAAGTCTTGAGCAGTTGTAGTTTTTGGGAAGAGAATAACATCACGAATGTTTTCTGTGTTAGTAAGTACCATCATGAGTCTTTCAAGTCCGAAGGCAGCGCCACCATGAGGAGGGAATCCATAATTCATCGCATCTAATAGATAACCAAATTTAGATTTTTGTTGATCAGAAGAGATATTTAAGATTTCAAAAATCTGTTTTTGAATTTCATTATCATAGATTCTAAGTGATCCGCCACCAAGTTCATATCCAAAAGCTACCATATCATAAGCATAAGAATATACTTTTAAAGGATCAGTCTTTAAGAATTTTTCATGTTCTTTTAAAGGACGAGTGAAAGGGTGGTGAGTTGATGAGATTGAGCCATCATCTGCAAGTTCAAAAAGCGGGAATTCGATGATCCATTTGAAATCGTATAGATTTTTATCAATTAGATCTAAATCACGGGCAACTTTTAATCTTAATGATCCCATTGCTTCGCTTGATTTTAGATATGTATCATGAGATGTTAAGAAATATATTTCGTTGTTATCTAAAGATAAATTATTTAATATTTCTTCATTTAATAATTTTATGATAGAACCACTATATTCATTATTTGTTTTCTTTATAAATAATAAATTTTGACCACCATGTTTTTTGATATATTCAGTTAATTCATCAATTTTCTTTCTAGTATAATATTGATTTTCATCTTTTACTTTAATACCTGTGATGAATTTATTATTGAATAAAGGTGAATCAACATTAGAGAATAAATTTTCTAAATGATTGAGTTTAAGTTCAAATCTAGTATCTGGTTTATCACTACCATAATCCCTAATTGCATCATCATATTTCATCTTAGGGAATGGGTTTGGTAAATCTACATTTAAAATTTCTTTAAATATTTTACGATACATTCCTTCAAGAAGAGATAATAGTTCATCTTGAGTTAAAAATGATGTTTCAATATCGATTTGAGTGAATTCTGGTTGTCTATCAGCTCTTAAATCTTCATCTCTAAAACATTTAGCAATCTGATAATATCTATCCATTCCAGCAACCATCAATAATTGTTTTAAGATTTGAGGTGATTGAGGGAGTGCATAAAATTCACCTTTAAATATTCTTGATGGGACAAGATAGTCTCTTGCGCCTTCTGGTGTACTCTTACAAAGAACTGGAGTTTCACATTCCACAAATCTATTGTTGTTTAGATATTCTCTTACAATTGATAATACTTTCGATTTTGTCTTGAAAATATGTTGAAATTCTTCTCTTCTTAAATCGAGATAACGATATTTAAGTCTAATTTCATCATTAGAGTTCTTATCGATTGGAAGTGGATCAGATTTAGATAATAATTTAACATTTGTTGCATCTACTTCTATCTCGCCTGTAGGTATTTTAAGGTTAGGACTTTCTCTTAAGATTACTTTTCCTTCTACTTCGATGACAGATTCATTAGTTATTGATTCAACGAATGAAAAGAAATCTTTTTCTGGTCTTACAACAACTTGAACGATACCTGATGTATCTCTTAAATCTATAAATATTAAACCACCAAGTTTTCTAATTCTATTAACCCAGCCAAATAATGTCACATTTTGATTGACATTAGCTTTAGTGATTTCACCGTTATAATTAGTTCTCATTACCACAATCTCCTTCACAATTTTCGCAAGATTTATTGCTACATCTTAATCTTTTAATCATATAGTCCATTAAATCTTCTTCACTAATTATTTCTTCTGTATTTTGTATTTTGTCTTTAATTTTTATTGAATGAGTTGCTAATTCTTCATCGCCTTGAATTAGTATGAATCTCACATTGTTATTTTCGCTTGATTTGAAGTGCCCTTTTAGGCTATTTGCTTCATAATTCATATCACATGAAAAACCAGATACTCTTAAAATCTGCATCAATTTGATCATGTTGATTTTGGCATTTAAGCCGATTGGAATAAGCTGGCAGAATAATTTATGTGAATAATCAACTCTTTCGTCGATTATTTCCATAAGTCTTTCTAGTCCAAACGCAAAGCCGATAGAACCAAGTTCTGGCCCATCTAAATCTTTCGTGAGCTTATTGTATCTTCCACCAGCACAAATTGTACCTGATTGTCCTAATGTATTATCTTTTAAAACAAATTCAAATATTGTATTAGTATAATAATCTAGTCCTCTTACTAATTGTTCATCGATTACATATGGAATCTTTAGGGTATCTAGATAGCTTTTAACGAGCTCAAATTCTGCTTTAGAATTATCTGATAAATAATCGGAAATCTTAGGCGCATTAAGAAGAACTTCGTTGTCTTTGTCAGCTTTACAATCTAAGATTCGAAGTGGATTAGTCTCATATCTTCTTTTGCAGTCAGCACATAATGAATCAAGTTTATCTTTAAAATATTCTTTTAAAGCATTTCTATAATTAGTTCTAGATTCATCATCACCTAGTGTATTTAATCTTACATAATAATTATTAATTCTTAATGAATTAAAGATAGTTGATGCAAGAGTTATTACTTCAGCATCCATATATGGAGAATTTGTCCCTACAACTTCTACACCAAACTGTCTAAATTCACGGAATCTTCCTTTTTGTGGACGCTCATATCTAAACATATCTCCATAATAGAATAGTTTTAATGGAAGAGGATAGTTTGCATACATTTTATTTTCGATAATCGCTCTTATTACTGGTGCAGTTCCTTCAGGTCTTAGTGTCATAGGTCTATCACCACGATCAATAAAATCATATGTCTCTTTAGAAACTATATCACTAGATTCTCCTGTAGACCTATGAATTAAATCAGAGCTTGCAAGAATAGGAACACGAATTTCTTGATATCCATATAGACTTGCGACTTCTTTTAAATAATTTTCAATATGGCTTAACTTCTTAGCATCCTTTGGAAGTAAATCATATGTGCCTTTTACTTTTGTAAACATAAATCCTCCTTTATTTCAAAAAATAAGCCCATATAAATGGGCTTTTTCTAATTTAATATATTTTACTGATGAGCTTCAACGTAATCGACAATTTGTTTAACTGTCTTTAAATCCATTGATTCTTCATCAGAAATTGAAAGTCCAAATGTTTCTTCAAGTGCACAAACTAATTCAATTGCGTCTAATGAATCAGCACCTAGATCACTTTCAAATGAAGCGTCGATAGTTACTTTTTCTGGTTCAACTTGTAATTCTTTTACAATTAATTCTTTAATAGTTTCAAATATTTGACTTCTTTCCATAAAAAACTCCTTTATAGTCTTTTGATATTAATAATTATATATTAATTATTATTTTTAATCAAGTTAAATATCAAGTATTATCGATACAGGTCCATCGTTAATAGCGCTTATTTCCATATCGGCACCAAATTCACCAGTTTTTATTTTTAGAATCTTTTTGGCATTTTCTATAAATAAATTATAGAGTTCTATCGATTTATTATATGTGAGACTTCTAGAAAATGATGGTCTATTACCACTTAAGGCGTCTGCATAGAGGCTAAAAGATGAAATTATTAATATTTCACCATTTATATCTTCTATCGAAAGATTCATTTTATGATTATCATCTTCAAAGATTCTTAATTTAGATAATTTATAGACAGCTTTATTGATTTTATTTATATCATCGCCTTCTTCAAAACAAACATATGTGAGAAAACCTTTTGAAATGGATGATTTGACAATATTATCAATTTTGCAAGATGCTTCTTTAACCCTTTCTATAAGAAGTCTCATAATTAATGTCTTACCCTTTCAATAGAATATACACCTTTAATTTTTTCGAGGTTAGATATCATTAAATCTAAAGTTGATTTATTGCTTACTTGAACGGTGATATTGATGTATACTTCGGATATATCTGTGGCTTTCGCAGATACTCTTACAACTTTAGTGTCATAAGCGATACAAGTGTTTAATATATCGGCTAAAATTGCATCTCTATTATATACTAAAAGTTTTAGATCGACTTGGAATTTCTTTTCAACTTGACTAGCCCAATAGACATTTATGAGACGGTTTTGGTCGAGTTTTTGGCAGTTTCTACAATCGAGTCTGTGAACTGCGATTCCAACACCTTTAGTAATATAACCAACTATTTCATCACCTGGAATTGGTGAACAACAATGTGCGAGTTTTACGCTTGGATAATCGAGTCCTTCTACAATTATGTCGACATCTTCATGATATACTTGATTCTTATTTCTTTTGTTGATTAATTCAATAAGTCTTTCGTTGGTTGTGGTTTCTTCTTGTTCAATCAAAGAATTCACAAGAGCTTGAGCACTATAGACACCTTTACCACATAAATAATATAGATCTTCTGTATTTTTGATTTGACGTTCTTGAGGAATTCTCTTTTGAATTAAATCATCGGTGATATCAAGCTGAAGTTTACGTGATTTAATTTCATCATTAATTGATGATTTACCTTGTTCAATTAAAAGTGATCTATTTTTATTATTTAAGAATTGTTTAATCTTGCTTCTAGCTCCTGATGTTTTCGCAACTTTTAACCAGTTCTCATTTGGGCCATATGCTGATGGAGATGTTCTTATTTCACAAACATCACCTGTTTTAAATTGATAATCGATTGGTACAATCTTACTGTTTACTATAGCACCTGTAAATGTATCTCCAATTCTTGTATGAATTCTATAGGCAAAATCGAGTGGTGTAGAACCTTCCGGAAGGGAAATAACTTGGTTTTTAGGTGTGAATACATAAACATTCGCTTTGAGTACATCTTCATCAAATAAAGTTGTGATTTCATTCTTTTCTTTTTGATCTTCACCTGTTATCTTCACTAAATCACTATACCAATGAAGTTTAGATGCGGTTGCTTCATAGAAGTTCTTTTTAACCTTAACTCCTTCTTTATATGCCCAGTGCGCTGCGATACCCTTTTCAGCTATCTCATCCATTTCTTTTGTCCTGATTTGGATTTCATAGATTTTGGCATCATTTAGTACTGTTGTATGAAGCGATTGATACATATTAGGTTTAGGCACAGCAATATAATCTTTAAATCTTGATGGAACTGGACTATATTTTGAATGAACTATACCCACCACTTTATAGCAATCCATTATGCTTCCAACGATGATTCTTAAGGCTTGAAGATCATATATATTTTCAAAGGCAATTCCTTTGTTTTTCATCTTGTTGTAGATTGAAAAGATGTTTTTAGCTCTTCCAGATATTTCACAATTTATTTTTTCATTTTTTAAAAGCGTTCTTAAATCATCAATCATTTTTTCAATATCTTTTTCACGTGATTTTTTGGTATATTTAATCTTTTTTGATATTTCAAAATAATCTTCTGGATAAAGATATTTAAATGCTAGATCCTCAAGTTCTGCTTTAATATGATACATACCAAGTTTATGAGCTATAGGTGTATAGATATCAAGGGTCTCCTGGGAAATTCTAATCTGTTTCTCCATTGGAAGATATTTTAAAGTATTCATATTGTTTAATCTATCAGAAAGCTTTATCCAAATAACTCTTATGTCCTTAGACATACTAATAAGCATCTTTTGAAAATTAGAAACATATTCATTTTCATCATTGTTTAATTTGTTTTCTTGATTATATGATATTTTTTGAATCTTTGTTAGTCCTTCTACTAAATTTGCGACTTGTGGTCCAAAATTATCTAATATATCTTTATATGAATATTTTGTATCTTCTATAACATCGTGTAGTAGTGCAGCGATGATAGTCGTTGGATCTGCATTATATGTACAAAGAGTTTTCGCAACAGCGACAGGATGAATTATATATGGTTCACCTGAAGCTCGTTTTTGTGATTCATGAGCGTGATATGCAAAAACAAACGCATTTTTAATAGCGTTTATAGTGGATGGATCTTTAATATATGAACTGAAGGCCTCTTCTAAAGGCTTAAAATATTCATCCATTTTGCATTCCTTTCATAATCTATATATATTATATATAAGTATTATATATCGTATTTAACTAAAGATAAGAATGGGATATTTCCAATCTTTTCTGTTCCTTTAAGTTCTGTAAGTTCGATAACAGATGCAACCCCAACAACTTCAGCACCTAATTTTTCTGCAAGATTAATTGATGCAACAATAGTTCCTCCAGTTGCCATAAGATCATCTACAATTAATACTTTATCGCCTTTCTTGAAAGCATCTTTGTTGATTTCAAGAGTGTTTGTTCCATACTCAAGAGCGTATTCACAAGAGATAGTATCTCTTGGGAGTTTTCCTGGTTTTCTAACTGGTACAAAGCTTGTGTTTAAGGCATATGCGACTGCAGAGCCAAAAATAAATCCTCTAGCATCCGGCCCCATTACAACATTTGCACCAACTTCTTTTCCAAAATTGCATAGTCTGTCGATGCATTCTTTAAAAGCATCTTTGTTTTGAAGGAGAGTTGTGATATCTTTGAATTGAATTCCTTCTTTTGGAAAATTTGGAACGTTTGCGATATAGTTTTCTAGTTTCATATTATTACCTCTATTCTAGTGCTTCTAGCACGTATTTTTTTATTATTTTTATATCTGATCTCATGAGAGATACAACTTCGTTCTGTTCTTTGAATTCTTGATATGTCTTACTATTTTCAAGATTAACTTTTGTGCCTCTTTCACGTGGAAGGTTTTGAACTCTGCCATTGTTTCTAGTAATTAATCCTAATTCTTCAAAGATGGTAAGAATGTTGTTTAAGAGATACTTTGAGATCTTTAATTCCTTTTGAAGCATAATTTCATTAGATTCATATTTTAAACTTATAAGATAGATTGCTTCCCTTAGAAGTTTTGAATCAGTAACTTTGATACCATCAAGTTTATTGTTGTCGATTGGGGCAAGATAGATTATGCTTGGATCTTGTTCTTGGATTAGAAGATTAAGGTCACTAATAGTATCAAAATTATCTCTTAATATCAAACCATTTTCTTTATCAAAATATTCTGCTGCTTGTTTGAAATCAAAACGATTTCTATAATCGATAATTTGAACACTTGAGACTTTATAATCTTTTGCAATTATTTGAAGTGTTTCATAACTATTAAAACTATTGATATTTAATTCACCGACAATATCAATTAAATCACCATTCGCAAGATTAAAAGATAGTCTTGCATCATTGAATACCATTATAGAGATAAATTGCCCAGTCGACAATTTAGCTTTAATTTTTGTATGTTTTTCGGCAAGAAGTGCTGTAGATACAACCTGTAAATCTTTGAAAATGAATGTTGAATCTTGCATATCATATTTAGTTAGTTCATTCACAAATTGAGTTGTAACTAAAGTGTGGTTTAGGCGAACTGTACAGTCGATTGTTGATTCGTAGCCGATGATATGACTTACTTCTTTAGATAATCTTTCTTTTAATTCTTTGATGTTAGAAGCTTTCATGGATACACCACAAGCTTTTTCATGACCACCAAATTTATCTAATAAATCACTATTCTTTTCTAGCATTTCAAGAATATTATAATCACCTATGGTTCTAAATGAACCTCTTGCATAATTTTCTTGATTTACATTAAATACACCGGTGATTTTGCCAGTTTTCTTCATAACTTTTTGAGCTATTATGCCAAGAACGCCTTCATAAAATGATGGAGAGTAGATTAAAATCACATTATCAGATGGAATTATTAATTTATATGCTAAATCTGTGTTTTGAATAGTGAGTTCTTTTCTTAATGTATCTGCATCTAATAGAGCTTTTATATCGCTTTTGATTTTATCTACATCATCTTGAATAAGAAGATCTATCGCAACACTTGCATCGCCAATTCGTCCTAAAGAATTGATTTTAGGAGCAATATTAAAAGATATATCTTTTATACCTTTTATAGATAAATTGAGTTCATCAAGAAGCATTCTAAGCCCTAAAACATTCGAATTATTGATTCTTTTTATTCCTTCATTCACAATCGCTTTATTTTCATCGATTAAAGGCATCATGTCAGCGATTGTTCCAAGCATTACTAGATCGACATATTTTCTTATGAATTCCATATCTAAAGCTTCTGCGATCTTAAATGATACTCCAGCACCGCATAAGCTTTCAAATGGATAATCGTGGTTGATATAAGAATGAATTATATAATCACTATGAGGCAATTCTTCTTTTTGTTCATGGTGATCAGTAACGATTACACTTATTCCATGTTTTAAGAGTTTATCGATTTCATCGACTGAAGTTATACCATTATCGACTGTAATTACTAAATTATATTCGTCTTCTATAATCTCATCGACAGCTTCAAGTGAAAGTCCATATCCTTCAGAAAATCTATTCGGTACTTTAAAATAAACATTAGCGCCTTTATCTTTTAGCGCACGATAAAGTATTGCGGTTGCGGTTATTCCATCAACATCATAATCACCATAGATAAGTATTTTTTCGTTGTTTCTAATGGATAATTTAATTTTCTTGATGACAATATCCATATTCTTGAATAAAAATGGGTCATAGAAATCTTTGAACCCAAGATTCTGATATTTGATATAATCATCTATTCCTCTGATTTTATGAAGAATATCGATTATTTCAGAATCGTTATAATTATTCTCATATTGAATTATCCATTTATTTTTTGGAAGAATCATTCTTCTCCTCCTATGGTAACTTTGTTTATTATAATATAATAAGATATATTGTAAATAGATTTTTAGAAATTAATTGAAAAGTCTGTCTTTTCATCAAATGAATGATCGATTCTAAGCCATTTGGCAGATCTGCCTCTTCCAAATGGAACAATTTTTCCTTCATCAGATAATTTTTTTAATGATCTGTCGATTGTAGAATCAGAAACACCTGGTAGTTTTTTGCGAATATCTTCTTTTGTGAATGTTTCATTTAGGCTATAGATTACAACTTCGACATTTTTGATTTTCTTAAGTTGTTTATCAAAGGCAAGATTATTGTAGAGGTCTTCTAAAGAGGCATATGAATCTTTTAAAATATTTAAAAATATTCTTGATGTTTTTGTAAAATCAGATATGCCTTCTTCATAATGATAGAAAGCTTGAAGACAAGAATCTTTAAGTTCTTTCTTTTTTTGTGATAAAGCTTTAAAGAAAGAATAATAACGGATAGATTCGATTTCAGATTCAATCATTAGGCAATATAAGACGATGATAGCTACTACATCGTTGTAATATTTAAATGGGGAAAGTTTCATTAAATCGATATAGAATGCAATATTTAAATATATCCTTTCAACATCGTTTTCTTTGATTAATTTGTTGTATTCGTTGGTTAGTTTTTCTAATCTTTCTCGATATGATATTTCATTCTTTTCATGTTTTTTTAAGGTATTTGGATATGCAGAATGTTTTGTGATTAGAAGCGCTAGATCTTGAATTTCTCTAGTGTCTACTTTAAAAGATGTACCATTTTCAATAGAATCAAAGATTTTTCTTATATTTATAGCGATGATTTCTTGTGTGTTTTTAGGACTATCGATAAATTTGCTTTCGGAGATTTGTTTGAGCCTTGTATCTGATAGATTGTAATCGTTAAAGAAAGTTCTAAAAAGATAAAAGACATCTTCTTTCATCGTAAGTTCTTTATATAGTGCTTGGTTTTCATCTAGATATTTAATCGTGTTGATGCCAGCACCAATTTTTTTATATAAATCACAATATTCCTTGAATATGCTTCTTGGAAGATCTGGATTCATTGCATTTTTCATTGCACTAAACATAAATTAAAATAAATCCTCTATAAGTTCATCATTATCTAAATCGTCTATTGATTTTTTGTCATCTTTGTTAAAATCACTGTTTAAGTTCGTTGGGAGTATTTCAAAATCGCTATCAGATGTAACATTTGTATCATTATTATCATTCATAAAATCATACATAGTTGTCTGTTTCTCAATGATTTCTCCAAGTTCATCTATTAGGGAATTTGGATGAGCATCTTTAATTTCTTGAATATTTTTTTGAAGTTCTTTATGAAGTTCATTTTCATATTTTTGATAAAGATTCTTATTTATTATTTTGAGATTAATAGATATCGGAAGTTTATTGTTTATTAAAGGAATGCCATTTTCATATGTGTCTCTTGGCATCTCATTTCCTTTAATTTTTAATATTTCTGAATCGGTTTGTATATCTATTTCGATAGAATCTTTATATTTAGATGGGTTTGTGACAATCGCACTGATGCAGTAATATGGATTAGATTTAACTGCCTTTAAATAGGTCCTTGCAAAGCCTAAACGTTTAGTCCTTGCAATTTCAGATAGATAGATTCTCTTAAGTCCTCCTCTATTAGTAAGAAGCAATAATTCTTCTTTATAATAATTTGGCACTAACATAGAAATCACTACTTCATCACCACGTTTTAGGTTGATGTTTTTAACGCCAACAGCTTTAGCACCAGCGATGCTTACTTCGCTCTTCGCATATTTTAAGATATGACCATATTTAGTCACAGTCACAACCTCTTCAGTATCAGCACTTTCAAGAGATGCTGAAATTACAGTATCTCCTTCAAGAAGTTTCATGGCAAGTCCTCTACGATAACGTTTTTCAAAGAACTCATCAGTAACCATGAGCTTTATTTTGCCAAGACGAGTTGATAATAATACTTTAGTGCCAGATACAGGTTGATCTTTTATATGGTTTATTCCAACTATTCTATCTGCACCGGTTAAATCAAATATACTACCAATATATGTCCCTAATTCTTTATATTTTATTTCTGGAATTTTATATACTGGAAGATTTATATATGATCCATATGTTGTAAAGAGGAGAATTGTATCCATAGTATTACATTCTTCATCAAAAATGATAAAATCATTATCTTTAAGACCTGGTGATTGTGTATCAACGGATTGAATATAAGATTTTAGAGATAATCTTTTGATATAACCATCTTTAGAGATTAAAACTCTTACATCTTCAGGTATTATCAATTCTTCTTCTTTGACAGTTACTGTGTGATCTTCTTCAGTTATTTCTGTCCTTCTTGGAGAAACAATTTTTTCATTTATCTCTTCTAATTCTTGAATAATTACTTTCTTTAGAGCATTTTCATTGGATAAAATATATTCAAGTTTCTTTATTTCTTTTTCTAAATTGGCTTTTTCTTGAATCAATTCTTCAACATTATATTTCGATAATCTATAGAGTTGCAAAGTAACGATAGCTTCCGCTTGAAGTTCAGTAAAACCATAGATTTTCATAATGTTTGTCTTACTTTCAGCTTTACCATTAGATTGTTTGATTGTGTGAATAACATCGTCACTAATTGCGACTAATTTTACTAAACCTTCTACGATATGAAGACGTTTTTTAGCTTTATCGATCTCATAATAAGATCTATTTCTTATCATCTCTTTTGTATGATTGATATAAGCATCAATCACATCTAAAATCCCAAGTATCATTGGGCTTCTATCGACAATAGCGACTAGATTATATGAGAAATTAATTTGTAGTTCAGTGTTTTTTAATAGATAATTTAGAATAACTGAAGGATTTGATTCGTTTTTAGTTTCGATGACAATTCTTAAGCCTTCTTTATCAGATTCATCTCTTACTTCAATAATTCCATCGATTTTTTTAGATGAGGCAATCGAATCGATCTTTTTTACAAGATTAGCTTTGTTTACACCATAAGGAATCTCATTTATGATGATGTTGTGGCCCTCAACTTTAGATTTAGAACGGATGACAACTTTACCTCTTCCA
This sequence comes from bacterium, assembly GCA_017960565.1. Classification (GTDB taxonomy): domain Bacteria; phylum Bacillota_I; class Bacilli_A; order Izemoplasmatales; family UBA1188; genus UBA1188. The sequence goes on from JAGCYY010000009.1 coordinate 68,469, forward strand.
GTTGTGAAAGCATCTCTTAATTCTTTGGTGTTGTGAATGATACCACCTGTAGGAAAATCTGGACCAGGTAGAATCGCCATTGCTTCATCTACTGAAATATTAGGATTTTTAATTCTTTCTATTGTGAGTCTAACTGTCTCATTTAAATTGTGAGGTGGAATATTTGTTGCATATCCAGCAGAGATTCCATCAGCGCCATTTACAAGCAAATTAGGGAATTTCGCAGGCAAAACAACAGGTTCTATTTCACTATCATCATAATTTGGAATGAATGTGACAGTTTTTTTATCGATATCTTTTAAAAGATACATTGCGGCAAGGGAAAGTCTCGCTTCTGTGTAACGCATTGCCGCAGCACTATCGCCATCTATTGAACCATTGTTTCCATGCATATCTATAAGTGGTAGATTGATTTTGAAATCTTGGCTCATTCTTACAAGTGCATCATAGACTGATGAATCACCATGTGGATGGTATTTACCGATAACTTCACCGACGATTCTAGCACTCTTTTTATATGGTTCTCCATATACCATTCCAACAGCTTTCATGGCATATAGAATTCTTCTTTGTACAGGCTTTAAGCCATCTCTAACATCAGGTATAGCACGATCTTGAATGATATATTTTGCGTAGCTTCCAAATCTATCTCCCATAATAGATTCTAGGTATTCAGTTTGGATCTTACTATCGACAAATTGTTCTATTTCTTTAGATTTTTTTGCCATAGATTATATATCCTCCTTTGCTACTTCAAAGTCATCAATTTCATTGAAAGATACGTTGTTGTCAATCCAACGTTTTCTTGGATCTACATCATCGCCCATCAGTGTTCTAACAGATGTATCTGCTTCAGCAAAATCTTCGACTTTAACTTGTATTAAAGTTCTTGTCTTAGGATCCATTGTGGTTTCCCAAAGCTGATCTGCGTTCATTTCACCAAGACCTTTATATCTTTGAATATTATATTTTTGAAGTTTATGAGTGATTTCATCTTTTTCTTCATCTGAATAGACATATTGAACTCTTTTGCCTTTAGATGTTGAAGTTTCAATTTTATATAGTGGTGGTTTTGCGATATAGACTTTACCATTTAAGACAAGATCGGTCATATATCTAAAGAAGAATGTTAAAAGGAGACATTGAATATGGGCTCCATCCACATCAGCATCTGTCATAATGATAATCTTGTCATAATTTGCTTTTTTGATATTAAAATCTTTGCCAAAAGAAGCACCGATTGTATAAATCATTGTGTTCAATTCTTCGTTTTTTAAAATATCTTCTATTGTCGCTTTTTCAGTATTCATAACCTTACCACGAAGTGGTAATATAGCTTGGAATCTTCTATCTCGACCTTGTTTCGCAGAACCTCCCGCAGAATCACCTTCGACAATAAATAATTCGTTAATTTTATTATTTTTGCTGGAAGCTGGAGATAATTTACCGCTTAAATTTTGTTCTACTTTGGTTTTGCTCTTGATTAGACGCACTGAATCTCTTGCTTTTCTTGCGGCTTCTCTAGCCATTCTTGCTTGATATGCACGTTGTAAAAGATTTGAGATGATTGGTTGGTTTTCGGTGAAGAAAAATAATAATTTATCTGATACAACATCTTCGACAACTGTCTTAGCGAGTGGAGTACCGAGTTTTTCTTTTGTTTGTCCTTCGAATTCTAGAATCGATTCAGGGACTTTAAGTGATAATACTGCGACCAATCCATCACGAACATCTGCACCTTCAAATGGCGTATCTTTTTCTTTTAAGATACCTAATTTATAGGCAAAATCATTAAATGTTTTTGTGAGAGCTGTTTTAAAACCAATCTCATGAGTTCCAGCATCTTTAGTGCGAACATTGTTGACGAATGAATGAATATTATCGCCGTATGAATCACGCAAATATTGAATACTAAATTCTACATTGATTTTTGATGATTCTTGTTCAAAATAGATTGGAGAATCGATTATCTTGTTTTTGCCTTCTGATAATAGTTCAACATATTCTTGAATACCATTTTCATATGAAAATATTTCTTTTTGTCTATTTCTTTCATCAATTAATGTTAGTGTTAAACCTTTGATTAAGAAAGCACATTCTTGAACCCTTTCTCTTATTGTTTGATAATTAAAAAGTGTTGTTGAAAAAATGGTATGATCAGGTTTGAACCATACTTCTGAACCATGTTTTTTAGTATCGCCTAATATCTCTAATTCTTTATTATATTTTTTACCACCATTCATAAATCTTTGATGGTAAATTTTGCCATTTTTATATGCTTTGACATCGACCCAATCAGAAAGGGCATTCACAACTGATGCACCTACGCCATGTAATCCACCTGATGTTTTATATGCACCATTTTCACTAAATTTACCACCAGCGTGTAAAACTGTGAAAATGACATTTAATGCGTCATCACCACTTTTATGTTTGCCAACAGGAAAACCTCTTCCATCATCAGTGATTAGGACGGAATTGTCTTCTTTTATAGTGATTGAAATGTTGTTACAATATCCACTTAGGGCTTCATCAACCGCGTTATCTAAAACTTCCCATACAAGATGGTGTAGTCCTCTTGAATCGGTTGAACCTATATACATACCAGGTCTTTTTCTAACTGCTTCTAAGCCTTCTAATATTTGAATACTCGAGGCATCATATTTTTCAGTAGGCATAATACGAAAATCCTTTCTAATTAACTCAATAATTTAATTATACACGAAAAAGAAAAAAACCTCTATTTAAAAAGAGGTTTTTATCTAAAAAATATTAATTATTTATCTTCTTTAGAATTATTCATTGATTGCATTATCTGACGTACTTGTTTTTCAGAAGGTGTTTTTCCCATTTGTCTGAATAACAAGCGTACTTGTTTTTCAGTAATAGGAGGATTTTCTTCTTGATATTTTTTAATATATCTCGAGATAAGTATGGCACCTAAAAGTCCGCCTACAATAAATGCTCCGATTCCAATTAATAAAACTCCCCACCAAGGCATAAATTTTTCTCCTTTTATTTTCTAATAAATATATTACTATATTTAATGGTCTAATTCAAGTTTTTACTTTACAATATTTGATTTTTGATTTAAACTTAAAATAATCCTAGGAGGCAAAATATGCCAAGAAAAATTACAGATGCATGCATCGCATGCGGAACTTGTCAAGCTAACTGTCCAGTTGGTTGCATCAGTGAAGGTGATATTTATAAAATTGATCCAGATCAATGTATCGACTGCGGTGTTTGTCAAGATAATTGCCCTTGTCAATGTATTGAAGAAGAATAAGGGAATAAAAAAACGAGTTCACTCGTTTTTTTATTTTTCTTGTTTGTTTAATTCATACATTAGAATGCTTCCTGCAATCGAGACATTCAACGATTCTATATTTTCCATTGGAATTGTCAAATTCACATCGGAACATTCTTGATATTCACGCCTTACTCCATGACCTTCATTTCCAAGAATTAAAACATAATTTGAACTTTTTAATTTGAAATTATCAAGCGATACGCCATTCATATTAGTGTTAATTATATAATAATTTTCTTGTTTTAAATCTAAGATTTTTTTATCGATAAAATTTAGATAAAATATCGCTCCTTGACTAGCTCTAATAGTCTTAGGGTTATATAAATCTGTACATTCATCAAGGACGATAGTATCAAAATTAAAAGCGACTGCACTTCTAAGTAAGGTTCCTATATTTCCTGGATCTTGAAGACTGTCTAAATACAAGATTTTATTGCCACATTTCGATGTATTTTTCTTATTGACTAGTGCGATTATTCCTTCTGGAGTAACTGTATCTGTGATCTTTTTTATGATGTCATAGGTAACTATTATTGCATCTTTATAAAGAGGTTCTTCTTTTATTGAAAATATTTTGTCGATAGAACCTGTTTTATATGCTTCATTAACTAAGTTATAACCCTCTACTATAAATTTAGATGATTCATCTCTTTCTTTTTTAGATGAATATATTTTTGTAAGGTATTTAATGAGAGGATTATCTTTGGAACTAATTTTCATAATCGCCATCTTTTTCATCAAGATATGTTGACATAGTATCGGCAATATATGTCAAAAGTACAATGTCATCAATATGGAGAGCTTGTTCTAGAGATTGAGGATTTTGTCCTTTTACTCTTTGATCATATGGACCCATATGCCAATTGATTGCTAGTGCTTCTATATCAGTTAATTTTATGAATTTATTGATTATATAAACACTTTTTTCACCATGTCCAAAAGGATATACTTCACTTATTTTATAATAGGGTTTAGTAATCCAAACACCACCTTCATTTACTTTTTTATAATCTTTTACATAGAAATTAATTTTGCATAAGTCATGAAGAAGACCGATTATTGCGATTGTTTCATCGGAATATTTATTATAGAGTCTGTCTTCATTATCGATCAATTTTTTAAGTCTATAATATACATTTATCGAATGATCACATAATCCGCCTTCGAAATCATTATGAAATCTACTTGAGGCTGGTGCTGTAAAGAAATCTGTAGATTGAAGATATTCTAGTAATTTATCAGCTCCATCCCTTTTGATATATTCACGATATATTTTAATAAATTCATCTTTAACGCTCATATTTCCTCACTTACATAATGCCATAAGGTAGGCCATTTTCATCGATTCCCATATGTTTTGCGACAGGGTCAATTGGAAGTCCAGGCATTGTGATAATTTTGCCAGTATAGACTACAAGAAAGCCAGCGCCAAGAGAAAGACTCACGTCTTTTACATGAATAACGAAATCTTTTGGAGCACCAAGAACTTTTGCATCATCAGTTACAGAATTCTGGGTTTTAGCCATACATACTAAGAGATTTGAATATCCCATTTTCTTATATAATTCAAGTTTTTCTTTAGCTTTATCTGAAAATTCAACATCTTTAGCACCATATGCTTTATTTGATACCTTTTTGATTTTTGTGATTAGATCATCTTCTATTTCATAAAGATATCTCAATTTCATATCTTTATTCTTTTCCATAACTTCTAATACTTTATTCGCAAGGTTAATGCCTCCATTTCCACCATCTGTATGAATAGATGCTAGACTGTATGGATAATTCTTAGAATCTAGATAATCTTCAAGTGCTTTAATTTCTTTTCGAGTATCCGTATCAAATTTATTTATGGCAATTACGAATGGCTTATTGAAGTTTTTGATAGTTTCAACATGTCTTTCTAGATTATCAAGTCCTTTAATTAGTGCATCTACATTTTCTTCTTTTAGATTTTCAACTAAAACACCACCATGCATCTTAAGGGCTCTTATTGTCGCAACAAGCACAACACATTTAGGATCGATTCCTGATACTCTTGCTTTGATATCTAAGAATTTTTCACAGCCAAGATCAGCACCAAATCCACCTTCAGTTACAACTATCTTAGATAATCTCATCGCATATTTTGTAGCCATAATTGAGTTACAACCATGAGCAATATTCGCAAATGGTCCACCATGAACGATTGCTGGACCACCTTCTACTGTTTGAACAAGATTAGGTTTGAAGGCATCTTTTAGTAATAATAATAAAGCACCTGTAATATTTAATTCTTTAAGTCTTACTTCTTTTCCATCTTTAGTATATGCAACTAAGATGTTATTGAGTCTATTTTCTAGATCTTTAAAATCATTCGCAAGACAGAATACAGCCATGATTTCTGAAGCAACTGTGATAGAGAAAGAATCTTTTCTTTCGACACCATTGATTTTTGAACCTTGACCGATGGTGATATCTCTTAAAGTTCTATCATTTACATCTAAACATCTTTTCCAGACAACTCTCTCTGGATCGATATTTAGAGGTGAATTAAAATATATTTCATTATCAATTACAGCTGAAATAAGATTATTTGCGCTTGTTAGGGCATGAAAATCACCAGTAAAATGGAAATTGATTTCATCCATTGGAAGAACTTGAGAATAACCGCCACCAGTTGCACCACCTTTTAGTCCCATTACTGGTCCAAGTGATGGTTCTCTTAAGGCTAAGCAAACATCTTTTTTTAGCTTTCTTAAGCCTTGTGCAAGACCGATAGATACTGTAGTTTTACCTTCTCCAGCTTTTGTCGGAGTTATTGCAGTAACTAAAACTACATCACCATTTTTGTTTTCTTTATTCATCACAGATTCATTTAATTTTGCTTTATATTTGCCATATAAATCATAATCTTCTTCGCTTAAGCCAAGTTCAGATAATATTTCTGCAATCTTCCTTAATTTTGTCTCTTGTTGGACTTGTAAATCTGTCTTCATTATTCGGTCATCTCCATTCTTATTTTTCTAATTATTTGATTGATTTGTTGTCTTAATTTCTCATAAGACATATTATATTCTATCGATAGATCTTCGATTGACATTGTTTCATTTCCATATAAACCAAAATGTTTTATCACCAATTCTTTTTCAAAAGGCGAAAGGGTATCTAGTGATAGTTCTAAAGTTTCTATTAGTTCATTATCATAAGATGAATCTTCACTTGTTTTAGAGACCATATTGACTAAATCAGAAACTAAATATTCATCAGTTAGATATTTATTATCTAAACCTAATGATGTAAGAGCATATGATTTCATCTCATCATATTCACTCTTTTCAATATCAAGATGAAGACATACATCGATATTTTTTGGTTTTCTTTTTAAGATCCTTGGAAGTTTTTCTTCGGCAGATAGAATCTTATTTAAGGTGTTTGAAATATATTTTGGTATCTCATCTAATTCTTCTTGAGCTTTTAATAATTCTTTGATTTTAGAATTGATAGTTTTTATTAAAAATTCTTCAAATGTGATATTCTTTTTTAGATTAAAATTATTGATAGCATCGATTAAAGCTAGAGATGATTCTTGAATGATATCTTCATAATCGAGAATGGAATTTTTATAATCATAAGCTATTTTTTTGATTGTAGGTAAAAATTCAAGAAGAATCTTTTCTTTAAGGGCATATATTTCATCTTCATTTTCTGTTGATCTAATGATTTTAATAATATCTATAATCTCGTTATTTGTGAGCATATCTAATACCTCTTATATTGAATTACTCTAGTTTGAGATTTATAGATTTTAAAGCTTTTATCTAAAGACAATAAATCAGCTTCTATTACATCCATAAATAATGCTTCTATTTCATGACCTACATCTAATACATTGAGATTTAATCTCTTAGATTCAATTGCTTTAGAATAACTTACATCACCAGTAATAAATAAATCTAAATCTTTTTCTTTTGCTTGATATATTCTAGATGCTCCAGATCCGCCTATAATTCCAACCTTTTTGACTTTTAAATCTTGAGCTCCATAATATTCACAAGATTCAAATTTTAGAATATTTTTAAGATCATTAATGAAATCTTGAATATTGACTGGTTCTATATCTCCATATACACCTAAATTTTCTTTTTCTGATAAGATTTCTTTATTTTTTATTCCTATCATATCCGCAAGATAATCATTCATCTTCACTTGATCGAAATTGGTATGAAGACTATAATTTGAAATATCGTATTTGATTAGATCACGAACGATTGAACCAGGGTCTTTATCGGTATCTATAAGAGATAATGGATAATAGAGAATCGGATGATGAGTGATAATTAAATCAACTTTTAAGTTTATTGCTTCATCCATAACATCTCTTGTGAGATCAAGGGCTAATAGGACAGTTTTAATATCTTTGGTAGTTCTGCCAACCATGAGGCCAACATTATCATATGATTGTTTTAAAGATTCAGGATAAAGATTATTTAATTTATTAATTATGTCTTTTAGAATCATAATTTAAGGCCTCCTTAAAAAGATTGATTTTATTTAATAGATTTGTTTTAGATTTAGCATCTTTTAAACTTGATTCTAGTTTTGAGATATTTTTATTAAGATATTCTTCGAAAACTGCAGTTTTTGATTTAAGAATGATAGGACCAAATGATAATTCAAGTTTAGAATATTCTATTTTCATACCTCTATGAATAGCTTTGATTATTGGATAATAATGATCATTATCTTTGATGAATAATTCATCAACTATTTCATAATTATTGTCCATTAAGAATTTTCTTATTAAATCAGTATTTTTTTGTGGTTCAAGAATAAGAACTGCATCTTTATTTAATTTATCGAATGAAAGGATATCAATCATCGTCTCACCACCCATCCCCGCAATCGTGATATAGTCATAGGTATTAATCTCTAGAGTTTTTAAACCATCTGAAAGAACTGGAAAAATGAAATCATTATATCCATATTCCATAATATTCTTTTTAGCGTTTAATAATGGCTTTGTCTTGTTGTCGATGGCATAAACGATTTTAGATAGACCTTTTTCTATTAAATATATTGGAAGAAGGGCATGATCGGAACCGACATCAATTAAGATATTTGCATTTTCAACAAGAGAAGCTACAGCTTCAAGCCTTAAAGAGATTTGCATTAATTAAATGAAATCCCTTAATTTGTTAGATCTCGAAGGGTGTTTTAGTTTTCTAATAGCTTTAGCTTCTATTTGTCTAATTCTTTCTCTTGTAACACCGAACTCTTTACCGACTTCTTCGAGTGTTTTTGTTCTACCATCGATTAAACCAAATCTTAGTTTTATTACTCTTTCTTCTCTATCAGAAAGGTTGTTTAAAAGAGCGTTTAATTCTCTTTTTAATGCTTCATTTGCAGTATATTCTTCTGGATTTGGATTTACTTCATCTGGTACAAAATCACCGTATGATGAATCATCTTCTTCACCTACTGGATCTTCAAGCGATTTTGTTTTTTGTGAAACACGTTTGATCATCATGAGTTTATCTACTGTGATGTCCATAGTAGCTGCGAGTTCTTCATATGTAGGTTTTCTACCTAGATCATGAGTTAATTCTCTTTCTTTTTTATTTAGTTTGTTTATTGTTTCATTCATATGAACAGGAATTCTGATTGTTCGAGCCTGATCGGCAATTGCACGAGTTATTGCTTGTTTAATCCATCCTGTTGCATAAGTTGAGAATTTGTTTCCTCTTGTATAATCGAATTTTACGACAGCTTTAGAAAGGCCAATAGAACCTTCTTGTATAAGATCAGCAAATTCCATATCCGGATTAGAGAAATGTTTCGCAATATTTACAACGAGTCTAAGGTTTGCTTCAGTTAAGATTTTCTTAGCTTGTTCGCCTTCTTCTTCACGTTTTTTCATATATGTTTCTTCTTCGAGAGTTGGGACAATGCCTTGATGTCTTTTTTCAAGATATTCTTCTTTTTCTCTTTGAGTATCATAGATGATTTTAGCTATTTCTTTTTCTTTTTCAGGAGTTAATAGACTGATTCTACCAATTTCTTTAAGATACATCTTTACTGGGTCACTAACGATAATTTTTTGGTTAGAATTAGCGGCTTGTGAATAGATAAGATCATCGAAATTATCATATTCTAAATTTTCATCGACATCTTTTGAATCTTCATAGAATATAGAATCATCTAATTGATCTAAATCTTGATCAGGTTCTTCTTCGAGTACTTCTTCATCTTGTTGATCTTCTTGATCTAAAATATCATCGACCAGATAATCAAGATTTTCATCATCTAATTCATCATCTAGATCTTCTTCTTCATCATCAAAATTATTTGATAATGTCTCTTGCATTAATTGTTTAGGTTTTCTACCGCGTTTTTTAAGAGGCGCTGATGGCATTATTACGTCATCTTCTGGAAGATCATTCATCGATCCAACAGATAATACTTGAATACCTTTTTCTTTAAAGATTTGAATTAATTCAATTCTGTCTTTATCAGAATCAGCATAGTTTTTATTTAATTCATCTAGGGAAATATAACCTAGTTTTGTTGCTTTATCGAGAAGAGCTTGTTGTTTTTTGGTCATTATTTTTTATACTCCTTTTTTAGTTCCATGAGTTCTTTTGCAAGATCGATTGCTTCTTTGGAATTTAAATTATCACTCATCGCTAAGAGTTGTTGCTTCTTTATTTCAATTATTTCTTTGATTTCTTCTTTTTTGATTGTTTTGATGATGTTTTTCTCAAGATCTTGAACAGAGAATTCAATTTTATTATTATATTTAAAATCTTTGTATATTCCTCTTTGTTTTAGTTTGTTTATTAAATCATCTTCATTAATTAAATTGTTAGAATCATAGATATCACCGATTTCGATGAATAGTGTACGATAATTTAAATCTTTTAAGAATACTCTTGATCCAAATACATCTTCGATTGTTTCAAAATATGATTTGGAATTTATTGCATAATCAATAATCATATGTTCAGCTTTTTCGTAAGCTGTGACTATCTTAAATTTCTCATTTTGAGGATTAGTAGTTGTGAGCTTTTTTCTTTTTGGATTTAATCCTCTAGTAAATGTGCTAAAATCTTGGGAAATTGATTCATATGAGACTTTTAGATCTCCTGATAATCTTTTTAAATATGTCTCGAGGACAGATTGACTTTTTTCATTCTTGATCTTTTCAAATATAGAATTTTTAAATGATTCCATATTGAATGTATTGATGGTTGGATAATCTAGTTTTGTTAGTTCATAGAGATACCCTATCTTATCAAGACGTTTTTTAGTAAGTGCTTCTAAATATTTATCAATGCCTTTCTTTCTTATATATTCATCAGGATCTAGATTATTTTCTAAGATCGTTATTGAATAATTGATGCCAACTTCTTCAAGTCTATCTATTACAGATTTAACACCTTCTATTCCTGGTCTATCACCATCTAGACAGATAATTACATTGTTGGTATATTTTTTTATGAGTTCAGCTTGTTCATGAGTCATTGCTGTACCCATAAGAGCGATGGAGTTTTTAACACCTTTACTATAAGCTTGGATTACATCCATATATCCTTCATTAAGAATTAAATAATTCTTTTCACGTAAGGTTCTAGATGCTCTGTCTAGATTGAAGACAGTTTTACCTTTTTCAAATATTGGTGTTTCTTTAGAGTTGGTATATTTGTTTAAAGAAGAGTCTTTATCTTTATAGATTCTTCCACCAAAAGCGATAGTTCTTCCTTGATCATCTCTAATTGGCACGATGATTCTATCTATGAAAGTATCTGCATCGCCATTTGATAAACCATTTATTACAATATCAGGGAGAATAAAGCCTTTGGATAATAATTGATTTGTGAGAGCGTTTTTATCGGATGGAGAAAGACCAATTCCAAATTCTTTTATTGTCTCAATAGTGATTCCTCGTTTTAAAAGATAATTTCGAGCTTCTTTAGAATAATCATCATTAGACATAAGGAATGTAAAGAATTTTTGAGACATTTCAAGAAGGTCATAATACCTTTTTGTCTTGTCATATTCTTGGTTAGAAAATTCTGATATATCGATATGGTATTCTTGAGCGAGCCATCTTGCAGCTTCAATCGATGAAATATGTTTAAATTTTTCAACAAATTTGATGGCATTGCCACCTTCTTTACAAGTAAAACAATGGAAAATGCCTTTTTCTCTTGAGACGCTCATCGAAGGATTGTTGTCATCATGAAATGGACAAATACCAAAGAGGTTTTTCCCCTTTGGTTCTAAGTCAACAAAGCTTGAAACTACATCGACAATATTTACATTTTCTAGGACTTTCTCAAAAATGTTTTCGGCCATTAAAATGATGTTTTCTCTCTTAAATAATCTTTCAAATCTTCTATTTTTATAATTTCTTGTGTCATTGTATCTCTATTTCTTACAGTGACAGTATTATTTTGTAGTGTATCATCATCGATTGTGATTGCGAAAGGTGTACCAATCGCATCAGCTCTTCTATATCTTTTACCGATTGCTTGAGTATCGTCATAAGAGACAATAAATTCAGTCTTTAAAAGATCGAATACTTCAGTTGCTTTAACGGAATGAGCTTTTTTAATTAATGGAAGTACTACTGCTTTATATGGTGCTAGATATGGATGAATATGAAGAACTTCCCTCGTATCACCATTTTCTAATGTTTCAATTTCATAATTATTTAATAGGAATGAAAGGAATAATCTACCAAGACCGACAGATGGTTCAACAACGTATGGAATATATTTTTCATTTGTTTCTGGATCTAGATATTCAAGTGATTCATTAGAATATTCCATATGTTTAGAAAGATCATAGTTGGTTCTAGATGCAATACCCCATAGTTCATCAAATCCCCAAGGGAATTTGAAGAGGATATCTGTAGTACCTTTAGAATAGAAAGCTAGTTTTTCTTTTGGATGATCATATAATTTAATATTTTCTTTAGAAATGCCAAGAGAATATAAGAAATTTTGACAGAATTCTTTATAATATTCAAACCATTCTTCTTCAGTTCCAGGCTTACAGAAGAATTCCATTTCTAATTGGTCAAATTCTCTTACTCTAAAGAGGAAATTTCCTGGAGTTATTTCATTTCTAAAAGCTTTGCCTGCTTGTCCAACACCAAATGGTATTTTGAGTCTTAAAGCACGTTGGACATTCTTAAAATCAATATAGATACCTTGACATGTTTCAGGACGTAGATATACTGTAGATTGTGAATCTTCGACTACACCTTGACTTGTCTTATACATAAGAGAGAATGTTCTTGCAGGAGTCCAATCTGATTTTCCACAAACTGGGCATTTGATTTCGTGCGATTTAATATATTCATCGATTTCTTCAAGTGCCATTCCATCGGCATCTATTTCGCCATTAGATGCTTTTTCAACAAGTTTGTCAGCTCTTTCACGGTTGTGACAGTATTTGCAGTCAACTTTAGGATCATTAAAAGATGATAAATGTCCTGATGCTTCCCATACTTTACTGTTTAGGATGATTGGCGAATCAAGCCTTACATTATATTTTGATTCATCAACAAATTTTTTAAACCAAGCTTTTTTGATATTTTCTGTAAGAAGTGCTCCAAGTGGGCCATAGTCCCAAGCATTCGCAAGACCTCCGTAGATTTCGCTTCCTGGAAATACAAATCCATATCGTTTTGCATAGCTTACTAATTCTTCTAGTGTCATATTCTCGTTACCTCAATAATTCATAGTATAGTTTTTTAGATTTTAAGACTATACCGCCTTCTCTTTCAAAATATTTATTAAAGAACTCTCTAAGTTCTATTTCGTTTATAATTTTATTTCCTTTCATTATGCTTTCAAGTGATTCAATTAAGTTATTAGATACATTATAATTTTCCAATATATACTCTTTTTTTGGTGATAATCCTATATAACTTAAAAGAATAAGTTCAAATCTAAAAAGCGATAATTCTAAGTCATATGTTTCTATTTCTAGTTCTTCTAGTGAACTTTTTAATAAATTATATAATTTAAAGTGATCTATTGTAGTATCTTTTAATGTTAAGACATATTCAAGCATGACATTCGCGATAGATAATTTAAATAGATCTGATTTGATATTTTTATAGTCGTTAGTGACAATTCCTTCTGTGAGTCTTTGGTATTTACCATTTGATTTAACATAGTTAATTTCCGTAAGAATTTCTGATATTGCAAGTTTATTACTGTTTTTCTTTTTTGCACCATTAATAAATAATGTATCGAAGCCTTCTTCAGTAATAATTGTGACAATATAAGAAGTTTCTTTGTAATCTACTTTTCTTAGTACAATACCTTCACTCATTATTATCTTCCTTTAATAGTCCATAATCTTTTAGGAGGAATTCTTTATCTCGCCAACCTTCTTTAACTTTTACAAATAATTCTAAATAAACTTTAGTAGAAAGAAGATTTTCAATATCTCGTCTTGCCTCTATTCCAATCTCTTTTATCATATTTCCACCTTTACCGACAATGATTGGTTTTTGAGATTTTTTGTCGCAGATGATAGATGCGATTATTCTTGTGAGATTTCCTTCTTCTTTATATTCATCGATTACGCAAGTGATAGAATGAGGAATTTCTTCATGAGTTAAATTGATTGCCTTTTCACGGATATATTCACTAACAATGAATTTCACAGGTCTATCAGTGAATAAATCTTTATCATAAATAGGATCACCATCGTTAAGATATTTTTTAATATCAGTGATTATTTCTTTGATATTTTGATTATTAAGAGCGCTTATTGCGACTCTTTCTTTAAAATCAAAAGATTGTTTAAAGGCATCTAGTCTTTCAAAGAATTCGTTTTCATCTTCAATTAAGTCTATTTTATTTACAACTAAAAATGCAGGAGTTTCTGATTGTTTAATTGCCTCTATAATCTTTAAATCGGTATCGTTTATTCTATCATATGAATTTATGAAATATAAAATGAGGTCAGAATACATAAGACTCCGTCTTGCTTCTTTCATCATTTCAATATTCATTTTATTTAATGTTCTATAGATTCCTGGAGTATCATAAAATACAATTTGGGAATCTTGATCATTATATATTCCAGCAATCATATTTCTTGTAGTTTGAACTTTAGATGAAGTAATCGAAAGTTTTAAACCAAGAACTTGATTTATAAAGGTAGATTTGCCTACATTTGATTTTCCAATGAGAGCAACGCTACCAAATTTCATTAGAGATGCTCCTTGGTAAAAGACATTGGAATCAAGTCTTTTACTTTATATGTTTCTGGTCTTTCTTTATCATTTACTATAGTAACATCTTTATCAAGGCCAAATAATTCAACCATAACTTGTCTACAAGATCCACAAGGATATGGCATAGAATCAGATCTATTTGTATAAATAAGCATAGAAACTAAATCATCTTTTTTATATCCACTGGCGTAGCATCTAAATAGAGCACATCTTTCAGCGCAGATAGTTAATGAATATGCCGCATTTTCAATATTGATTCCAGTGATTATATTCCCACTTTTTAATAATATTGCACAACTTACTTTGTAAGATGAATATGGTGAATATGATAATTCACTAGCTTTTTTTGCAGCTTCTAACATTCTTTCATACATAAATCTACCTCCTTAGGTCTATTGATTCTAAGATAATGTTTTGCAGAGAAAACATTTCTTTCTCTTCTGCTTCATTCATATGATCATATCCGAGACAGTGAAGCATTCCATGACAAGCAAGAAAACCAAGTTCACGACTTTCGCTGTGTCCATATTCTTTTGCTTGAGATATGACTTTGTCATAAGATATGAGAATATCTCCAAGTTCATTTTTTTCATCGCTTGGAAAGGTTAAAACATCTGTAGGGTTATCAACATTACGATATTTTTTATTGTAAGAGTGAATAGTGTCATTGTTTGTGATGACAATATTCACAAGTTTATACTTGTGGATTTTTTCGTGTTTGGAGATTTTAGTGGCAATTTTTCCAAGAAGTTCAGTATAGTCTTCACTGTTGTATTCATTGATAATATTTATTTTAATCATCACTAAGCCTCTCAATAATTCTTTGTACAAGAGGGTTTCTTACAACGTCGTTATTGTTAAATTCCATAATTTTAATTCCTGGAATATTGGAAAGTCTATCGATTGCAAATTTTAGTCCTGAATCTTTAGAATTTAGAAGATCGACTTGTGTTAAGTCACCAGTTATGACCATTTTAGCGTTGAAACCAAGTCTAGTTAAAAAGAGTTTAATCTGTTTTCTAGTAGTATTTTGTGCTTCATCTAAAATGACATAAGCATTTTCTAAAGTTCTACCTCTCATGTATGCAAGAGGTGCAATCTCTATTATTCCATTTTCAATTAAATCTTCTACTGTTCTTTTTCCTAGTAGTTCATAAAGAGAATCATATAAAGGTGTAAGATAAGGATCTACTTTTTCTTTTATTTCGCCTGGAAGATATCCGAGTGATTCACCAGCTTCTACGATTGGACGAGATAGAATGATTTTAGAATATTGACCAGATTTAAATCTCTTAACTGCATCTAATACTGCAATATATGTTTTGCCGACACCGGCTGGGCCATAAGATAAGATTATATTGTTTTTATTTAGAGCTTTTAGATATTCAACTTGAGATAAAGTTTTTGGAAATAGTGGTTTACCAGCGAAATTCTTGATTATTTCATGCCTGTTGAGATAAAAATCTAAAATTTCTGAAATAGTCATATTATCGATGATAGATGCGATATATACTACATCTCTTTCTCTTATCGAAATTTTAGATGCAGAAAGCGAATATAAACAAACAAAAATATCTTCAATTTTCTTAACTAATTTATCATCAGATGTATCGACATGAACTTCTTTCATTGTCACAATAATATTAGTCTGAAAATAATAAATTAGAGCATTTAGGTTTTTATCGTATTCACCTAAGATATTCTGAAGATGATTGTTGTCAATTATATTATGATTAAATTTGATCATAGAACCTCTCTTTAATAATTAATTATAACATTTTTTTATTTAAAAAGAATAGTAAACTATCTTTTTATAAATAAAATACTAAAAATTTTTATGATTTGTCTTATTTTTGGGTTTAAATGAAATAAAAAATGGCCGAAGCCATTTTTTATTAATAATTACTAACGAGAGAATTTTCTCTTTCTATTTTCTTTAATTTTTTCTTTACGTGCTACACTTGGTTTGAGGTAGAATTCTCTTCTACGTGCTTCTTGTAAAGTACCAGCTCTAGATACATCTCTTTTAAAACGACGAAGAGCGTCATCTAGTGATTCATTTTCACGAACGATAGTTTTTGCCATTTTCTCACCTCTTTTCAGTTTAACACCTTATCCATTATATACAATACTATTACAATTGTCAAAGAAAAAATAATCAAAAAATATAATATTCGAATTTATTTCAAAAAAATAGTTTTATGTGTTTATAAATATACAATTTTTTGGTAAAATAATATCCATAGAGGAATGGAAAATGAAATACAGATTTTTGTTTGAAGCTGACTGGAAAGTTATAATAATTATACTGGGCATAGTTGTTGGATTACTTGTAGTAATTTATTTTATGCTTAGTCATCATAGATTCAAAAAAGGCGCTAGAAAATTCGGCAATGAATTATCAGTAAAACACTCGATTGCGAGTAACAATGTTCAAAAAATGATGAATGAAATTAAAAAATCAAGAAACTATAATGGAACATATAATTCTCTTTCAGGTAAAGCAAAATCTAGATGTAAAAAATATTTCTATTCATTTATGGAAGATATTCCACTATTCATTACTATTCTTTATAAAGTTAAAAGTGAAAGACCAGGTCATATTCATCTTGGGGCAACTGATTCATACGATTCAAGCACATATTCAAGCCAATGGTTATTGAATACTAATAAAAGCAAGAACAATAACTACAATAGATTAGTTAAATTCATCAACAAAAATAAAGCTTGTTTTGGAGTATTCGAAACCTTAACAAATATTTTCGATTTTGAAAAAGAGAATGAAAAAACTAGAACTAAAGACATTGAAACATTTCCATTCGCAAAAGAAAATGATGTATATATAAAATATGTGCCTTCAAAGAAAAAAACCATATAATATGGTTTTTTATTTTTACATTAATTTATATAGATTTTAGTATATTTTCTATCGTTCTTCTTAGTTCTTCTTTTGAATTTTCTAAATTACTATAAAGAAGAATTTGTCCATCTTTATCCAAAAGATAATATTGATATTTATTATTGAATCCTTTGATATATACAAAGGATTTTTTTATTATTGCATCATATATTTTTTTGTCTAAGATTTTAGATTCTTTTTTTGTCTCTACTGGTTCAGATAAAAATAAATAGTTGTTGGTTGAATCAGCGAGTGAAACATAATATAAATCATCTATTTTTATGGTTCTTAGATTATTCACATTCATGTTTAAAATATTCTTACGAATAGTTGGAACTATGTTTGTTTCTACGTTTTCAATAGAATCTATCTTGTAGATAACATTATTCTCTTTAAGTCTTTTTAGAAGGTTTTTAATTTTATACGCAAGATCATCTAATTCTTTTTTATTATGTTTAAATGAAGTTCTTGCGATATTTATTCCACCTAAACTATAAGCTGAATAATAATATCCTTCTTTATTTTTAATGATTTTATATTCATCATTTAAAATAGAACGTTTTGCATTTTCGATTAAGTTATCGAGGTTCACAAGCGATCTTGTGATTTCACTTACAAGGACTGGTTCATAATTATTAGAAAACAATATAAAATAATAATCTTGAATATTAGACCTGATTTTTGCAAACGTATTTGGCTTTATATTTAAAGATTTATTCTCTTTAAAAGGTGAAAATGATGAAGTTGTATTCTTTTTTTCTTTTTTAAAAATAGTTAATAATACTAATATCAAAATAATTATTACTGTCACAATTGTGATTATTAGCACATAATTGTCTTTTAAAAAATCTAAGATGGTATAAAACATATTAATCCTCTATTTCTATTATAGGATTAGAACCGCTATCTTTTAAAACTTTTTCCGCAGCTGCCGAGAAAGCTTGGGCTTTTATAGTAACTTTTTTATTAAAATTACCACCTCTATAGATTACTTTATAATATTTAATCTTTTCTTCTAATAAGCCTTTTTCTTTTAGATAGTTGATATCGATGATTTTTTTGTCAGAAATAATATCATTTATTTCATCTAAAAATACAATATCTCTTTCACCTTCAAGTGCAACTTTAACAGTTTCAAATGTTTCAATAAAATTATTATCATCATCTATTGAGATTGTGAGGATCTTATCTTCTTTATATACTGGGAATTTTTTATTGATTTTAGCATTTTCATATTCTTCTTTGATACGTTTTAATTCTTCTTCAGAATAATCATCAACTTTAGCATATGTTTTTATTTGACCAGCTTCAAGAAGCGATTCGTTGTCATATAATTCACTTGCGTAATCGATTTCATCTTTGATGAAACCTTCTTCAAGAAGGAATCTCTTTTTTAAATCTTCAATTAGATTTAAGGCAATATCTAATCTATCATAATTCTTGATTCTAATCATTAAAGGTGTATCTTCAAATAATTCATATTTAGATACATCTTCAGATTTTACTTTTGATAATTTATATTTAGAGGTATCAAGTGCAAGATATAATACTAAATATTTTCCTCGAATTTGCATTTTTGCAAGTTTAATTTTGCCAATTGAATATGCTTCATATTTCCAACTAAATCTCGATTTTACTTTAGTAAATGATAAGAGACGATTCTTTAGTTTAGAATATATTGATTTAATTAAATCATCGGATTCTACAAGTTTTGCATAAAAACTTTTTCTAGTTTTTATGAAAACCTTGCTGGAATTCACAAAAATAACTGGATTTTTATATGTTCCATTTGCAGTTTCAATTGATTCTATTTCAGTTTCGTTTTCTCTATAAGATGATATCTCATAATCATTTTTGATTAAGATATCGCCAAGATCCATTGTAAGCTGTTCTTCTTTGGTACGTGGTTTTTCAGGCTCAAGTTTTATAAGACCTCTTCTTGCTAATTCGATTTCATCTTCATAAGGAAGATAATAATCGATTTTTGGAAGTCTCTTTTTTGCTTTTAAATTAAAGTTTTTGATTTCATCATCGATTAATCTAAAAGCGTATTTAATTGTACGATTAGATTTTACATGAATTTTAAATCTTGTTTCTTTATATCTTCTTCTATCAGTTACATTTTCTTGATGATAAATATTTTGTGGGTAATCTTCTATATTTAGATTTAAATATAAAGCAACATATTTGCCTCTTACAGATAATTTTGCAAAATTGATTCTTCCAACATTAAATGCATCATAGAACCAACTTATTCTTGATTTCATGCCAAAAATAGACATTAATTTATTCTTTAATGTATTGTATACATATTTCACTCTGTCATCTGATAGAATATATTTAGCTAAAAAAGATTTTCTATATGTAATTGGAACATTTTTCATACGATTACCTCTTGTTTAAAATTATATAACATTTTTATAAAAAAATATATAAAAAAGTAATAAACGTATGCATTATTTTTATCTCTTTATAAAAAAGTAAATAAGCGCTTACTTATTTACTCTCTGTTATAATATTTCTGATAGAACTGCATCAGTTTCATTTTTTATTAATCTTATTTTCACAAGTTTATTTAGCATTGTAAAATCAGATTTAGCTTTTACATAAATGTAATTGCCAGTATGGCCATATATATAGCCATTCTCATATGTTTCAAATATAGAATCTTGGATGGTATTAATGTTTTCTTCTATATATCTATTTTTACCATCATTTGAAATTGAAATGATTATATTGTTTCTTTCTTTTTTAATAGATTTTTCAATTTGTGGTAATAATGCAGCTTTTGTACCTTTTCTTAATGAATAAGGGAAAGCATGAATCGTTTGAAAATCTAATATCTTAAGTGTTTCAATCGATTCATTAAAATCTTCTATTGTTTCGGTTGGAAAACCAACAATAAAATCAGTGGTAATTGAAACATTTGGAATCTTATTTCGTATTTCTTTCACTTTTTCTATAAAGAATTCTTTATTATAATGTCTATTCATTAATTTAAGAATTCTATTTGAACCAGATTGAAGCGGTATATGAATGTGATGAACAATCTTTTTAGAGTCCTTAATTAAATCTATTATTTCATTTGATAATTCAGTTATTTCAAGCGATGAAATTCTGATTCTTTCAAGGCCATGAATATTTTCAAGTTCTTTTAATAATTCATAGAAATTAGTGCCAATATCTTTGCCATATGATCCTGTGTCTATACCTGTGACAACTATTTCTTTATGTCGATTTAAAACCAACGTTTTGGCTTCTTCTATAGCATCTTTAAAAGGCTTTGATACACTGTTTCCTCTTGCATATGGAATAATGCAATATGAACAGAAATTAGTACAACCATCTTGAATTTTTAAAAAAGCTCTTGTCCTTGATTCGAACTTATCTATTTGTAAATTATCGAAACAAGAATGGAATATATCACTATTTACATAATTAAGTTGTTTATTATTATCATTATAGAAATTTATTAAAGCATCATAAATCGCAGCTTTATTTTTACTACCAAAAATGATATTAACACCTGGGATATTCTTGATACTATCATCAATTTGCGATAGACAGCCACAAACTATAGTTACATTTTGAGTTAGTTTTATTGATCTTCTAATTATCTGTCTAGATTTTCTTGAAGCTTCTTCTGTGACTGCACAAGTGTTAATTATAGTAATATCGCTTTTCTCTTTTTCGTTAACACGAAATAAGCCTTTTGATTCTAAAAGACTCGCTATAGCTTCACATTCATAATAATTTACTTTGCAACCTAAACTTACAACTTTAAAGGTTGAGTTTGCTAATTCTTTCATCGCATTTCATTATAACATATTTCAAAAAAATATATAAAATATGATAATATAATTTTGAGGTGTCAATATGCAACAATACTTTATAGAAGAAATTGATGGTAAATTTCGATTAAAACAAGAAGATTTTTATCATCTTACAACTGTCCTTCGTGCAACTAATAAAACAATCATTTGTATTAATAATAAAGATGCATATTTATGCAATTTTAAATATGATGGAAAAGATTATAATATTGAAATATTAGAAAAACAAAATAGAGATAATGAACTCAAAGTCAGAATTGAATTATATCAAGCTTTAATTAAAAATGATAATTTTGATCTAGTCCTACAAAAAGCTACTGAACTTGGAGCTAGTGCTATTTCACCAACAATATTTTCGAGAAATGTTGTGAAGATTGAAAAATCAAAAGAATATAATAAACTAATTAGATATGAAGCAATCGTAAAAAATGCTTCTGAACAATCTCATAGAAACATTGTGCCAGAAATAATGACTATCACAAATGTTAAAGATATAAAAATTAATAATGATGATGAAATTGGAATAGTCTGCTACGAAAAATGTGATGATACTAAAAGCATTTTGAGTATCAAAAATAAAATAAAAGATGCTAAAACAATAAAAGTTGTAATTGGACCAGAAGGTGGCATTACAACTGAGGAACATCATATTTTACTAAAAAATGGATTTTATAGTGTTTCACTTGGTAAAAGAATACTCAGAAGTGAAACTGCCGCAATGAATATATTATCTATCTTAGAATATATAATAGAAATAGAGGGTTAATTATCCCTCTATTTTTCTTCCGTTTCTCATAATTTCATAAATTTTCATAAAATCATGAGAAAGATTATATTTATGAATATCTTCTTCTTTGATAAAGAATACTTTTCCTTCTTTAGATGATTTTAATTCACCATCATAATATTTTGTCCTATATAGGATTGATACATATCTAATTCCTTCAGTAAGAGTATCCCATTCGATATATGACATACATTCAAGATTATATATATCAAGTCCTGTTTCTTCCTTAATTTCTCTTTTGCATGCATCTAAAATCGATTCATCATCTTCAACTTTGCCACCAGGAAAAGTGACTCCAGGCCAATCTTTTTTTGTTCTTTCTTGAACTAAAAATTCGCCATTTTCTTTATATATCATGCACATAATTGATAAATCTATTGTTTTCATATATTTATACCATTATAAGATTATTTGAATAATTTAGTAAATTCAGCTGGAATATTTGTTTTAAGAGAAATAAGCTTTTTAGTTTTTGGATCTATAAAATCTAATCTTGAAGCATGAAGCCCGAGTCTATTTATTGGATTTTCTTTGCTGTGATATTTTTCATCTCCAACAACCATATGACCAATATCTCTCATATGAACTCTTATCTGATTTTTTCTTCCTGTATCAATCACAAGTTTTACCAAACTAAAATTCCGATTTTCTTTTTCAACTTCAAAATGAGTTATAGCTATCTTAGCATTTTTATCTTTTGTTGAATACATAAGATGATTATCATTTTCTTTTAAGTATGATTTTATAGTTCCTTTCTTTTCATTAAATATGCCTTCACAAATAGCATAATATTCTCTTAATTTTATATCATCATTCCAATGCATTTTAAGCATTGAATGAAGTTTTATATCTTTAGAGAATACAATTACACCAGATGTATCTTTATCTATTCTATGAAGAAGATAAGGCCTTGCCTTGGGATTTTTTATAGTTAGATATTCAAATACATATTTATATAATGATTCATTATCTTTATCAGATTCGACAGATAATAATCCCGATGGTTTATTGATTGCGATATAATCATCATTTTCAAATATGATATATTCTTTTAAATTAAATTGAGATGTTGTGTTTTTTCTTTTAGCTTGATTACTGGTGTTTTGCGAGTTTTTAGCAATTTTAACATCATCATCTTTTGCGAGTGGATAATCAAATTGTCTTACTACGGATCCATTTACTAAAACTTTATTTTTAGAAAGAAGTGATTTTACACTGTTTCTTGATAAATTTATTTTAGACAATAAAAATTCCAACAAAAAATCACTTTTATTGACTTTAAAAGTGTATGTATATTCAATTTTTGTTGTTTTAGTACTAGAGGTATTGTTTTTCATAAATTATATATAGATTATAACATTTAATCTATTTGTTTGATTATTATTCG
Organism: bacterium; assembly: GCA_017960565.1. Taxonomy (GTDB): domain Bacteria; phylum Bacillota_I; class Bacilli_A; order Izemoplasmatales; family UBA1188; genus UBA1188. The sequence continues at coordinate 91,930 of JAGCYY010000009.1, forward strand.
ATTATAACTTCATCATTTTCATTTGTTTTAAAGCTTGAATTGAAATATCCTTTTACAAATTCTTCCATTAATTTTATATCATTTGCACCAATTGTTTCTACTGCAGAATGCATCGCAAGTTGGGCAAGGCCAATGTCTGCGGCATTCATCTCTAACTGTGCGCTTGTGATAAGACCTATTGTTCCACCACATCTTAAATCAGATCTATTATAATAATCTTGATAAGGTATATTCATCTTATCTGCGATTAATTTTACATAAGATGAAGACAAGGCATCAGTAGCATAATTTGTGTGATGTTTTATGACAATGCCTTTATTTAAATAAACTTGTGCTGAAATATCGCTTTTTTCTGGATGAGCTTGATGAACTGCATGGCCATTATCAATAGATAATACAAAGCCATCAGCGATAGCTTTGTTGTAATCATCTTTAGTATATCCTAGTTTTCTATTGATCTTATCAAGGACATCTACTAAAAAGGATGAACGTGCACCTTGTTTTGTAGAACTTCCAATTTCTTCATTATCTGAAAAATAACCGATAGCGATTCCTTTAGGGGATGAACTTGTTATTGCTTTTACTATTGCATAAGCACTAGTTAAATTATCAAGTCTTGGTGAGACAAGAAGATCTTTATTTACACCACTATAAAAAGGTTTTACATCTGATACTACATATAAATCAGCATCTACTACCTCTTTATCTGATAATAAACTATATAGATCTTTATCAGATCTCAAAAGTGGCAACATATCAATCTGGGGATTTAGCGAAAAATTATCATTTACTGAACCATTGTGATGAATACATAAAGATGGGATATTTACGTTAAAATCACTTGATACGATAGATGATGACAAAATATTATTTTCTTTTGTAATTATTCTTCCGGCAATTTTTAGCGGAATATCAAGCATTGAATAAAGAATTAAACCACCATATATTTCAACGTTTATTTTCTTTCCTTCTTTACTATCTATTAAAGTATTACCTTTTACTTTTAGAGAAGGCGAATCAGTATGACATCCTGCAATATTAAATGTATAGCTAGAAAGATCACCAATAGAAAAAGCGATCAATGCACTCTGATTTTTCAAAATATAATATTTTCCATTCTTTTTAAGATCCCAAGAATCAAAATCAAATAATCTTACAAATCCATTTTCTTTTAAAATCGATTCAATATTTCTTGTCGAATGATATTGAGTATATGATGTTTCTAAAAATTCTTCTATCGATTTTGAAGCATTATATTCAGCAATGATTCCATTTGTTTTAAGTTCATTGATTGATACATCAAGAATACTAGATATCTTTTCTAATAATTCATCTGATGTAATTTTATCTTTAGATTCAAGTTGAGCATAAGCTTGCTGAGAGATATTTAACATTGAAGCTATTGTTTTTTGTGTTAAATTTTTCTTTTGACGATAATATTTAAGTTTATTCATAGATTTCTCCTTGTATATTTATATATAATTACATTGTATACTATTTATTTATATTTTAAAATACAATTTATTAAAATTTATTAAATATGATATAATATGACTATAGATGTTTTAATATGAATGAAATTAGAATTGATAAAGCGATTAGCTTTTTAAAACAAGAATATACATTAGAATCGATAATAGATAATAAAATCACAAGATTCAAATATATAAATAATAATATATTTATTTCTAGCGATAATGCATATTATTATTTAGATGAATATGAGTTTATTGAGCTATTTAAAGATTATTCTTTTAGCATCACTGATAATGTAATAGACTATATTGATGAAGAAAGAGATAAAGAATATTATAATATACCAAAAATAAAGAAGTGACATCACTTCTTTATTTTACACTATTAGTTCATAAGCTAATCTTGAATTATCAACTTCATCACGCTTAAGATAGATTATTCCTCTATATGAAAAGCCATTATTTATAAGAATTTTTTGCATTGGAATATTCTTTATATGAGTATCAGCTTTTATCGATTTAATCGATAAATTTTTCGCATGCTCAATAGAATATTTAATGAATATATCCCCAATTTTTCTATTGTGATATCCATTTCTTACTGCGATTCTATGAATAGTTAAATCTTTAGTAGATGCTTTTTCTATCCAGTTTCCATCAATCTCTATATAATTCCTATCTAAACCTTTCACAAGTGCCACAATCCCAAGAAGATAGTCATTTTCATAATAACCATATAATTCGTTATTTTGAATATCTATAGACATCACTGTTTTGTTTGGATAACCTTGTTGCCACTGAAGAGAATCTTTTTTTAATAACTCTTTAGCATCTTCAATTATATTCATTACTTCATCAATCTCATCTAAAGTGACTAATTTAATTATATAAGCCATTTTTAATTCCCTTCTTATTCTTTTAGTTCTTTAAAACCTTCACCATCTATTTCGTGAGTTCTATGGATTATTGTAAAGGCTTTACGATCATATCTTGTGATTATTGACATCACCTGTGTATATTGTCTTATAGTAAATGATACAATAAGCATTTTCTTCATTTCTTTAGTATAACCACCTTCAATATCTAAAATTGAAGTTGTTCTGTTTAGTTTATTTATAACTTCATCAGTGATTTCTTGATATTTATCGGTGATGATATATGCAGCAAACGAATCTGATTGTCCAACAAATATTCTATCTACTACTAGTGCAGCAATAAAAGCTGAAAAAACACCTTCAAGGCATAACGCAATATCATGATCTTTATTTATAATAAAACCTAATATAACGATTATGGCATCGATTATGAATATTGATGCTGAACTCTTGATTCTTTTAAAATATTTACAGATGATAAATGTGATAATATCTACTCCACCTGTTGAACCACCTCCAACAAATGTGATTGCACAGCCAGCGCCAACTAATATACCGCCAAATAGTGAAGATAGTAAAGTGATTAAAGCGGGATTTCCGGCAAGAGATTGTGATTCAGCAATTAATAGAAAGCTATATTTAGAACATATAAAATTAATTAACAATAGAAATAATGGATATGTGATAGTGGAGATTAAAGTCTGAGCACTAAAAGACCATCCTAAGAATATTAATCCTAAAAAGAATAAAATCCAGCCTATTATACCTATGATTATTTCAGTGCTAAATTCAATTCCGGCATATTTAAAACATATCGCAATACCTGATACGCCTCCTGTGTCAAGTTCTTGAGGGATGATAAACATTTCCGTACCCATCGCAAGAATAAATGTTCCAAGGAGGACTAAGAGTGTATTGGATATTAATTTTAGAGTATTTTCTTTTGTGAAATTTTTAAATAATTTATTTAAGTTCATATACTACCAACTTATTTTTATTTGTACATAGAAAAGGAGCATTTGAGTTGCTCCTTTTAGTGTATTAGTAATTGTTTAATGCAGTTGTATAAGCATCTTTGATTATTCCGATTTGGACATCTTTAGATAGAACTGAAGCATCATCTATTCTAAACCAAATCTTATGATCTTCATATTTGTCTTTGCCAATAAGTGGATATTGAATAATTAATCTTATTGCTTTATCTAATTCTAATCTAAATGATAATGTTCTATTATGATTTGATAAAGTTAAGAATTTAACCTTATTAACGTAATAATCAGTATGTGCATCACCTTTAACCATTGAACAATTCTTAAATTCAAATGAGGTATCAAATATTTGATCTAAATTAGATTGTTCGAATAAGACTTGTTTGATTACTGCTTTTTCTTCTATTTGCGTTTCTAAAACATCTTCTGTCCTTGGTAGTTCATAATTAGGATCATCGATTCTTTCTCTATTTTCAAATGGAGATTTATATGGTGCAAGTGGAACTACTTTTTCTGGTGCTTTTTTATATAATTCTTCTTCTCTCTTTTTGTTTTTCTTCATAACAATTGGCGAGATGATGATATATAAAATAAAAGCTAAAGCCGCAATAATTAGATAAATATATTTATAGATATTTTTAGTGGTTTCGATTATTGATAAATCTGTATTAGAACTAAAAATATTCTTAAATAAAGATACACCAGAACCTAAATTATTATAATAATCTGTGAATCCTTTTAATGATAAGAAAGTTAAAATAATTAGAAGCATCCAATTGATAAATTTAACAAAACCACCACGTTTAAATGCTTTATTGAATATAGCGATTAATAATAGAAGTTCTAAGATTATAAAGAAATAGAATACACCAGTAAGGTATGACATCTTATCATTTAAGAATGGAATCATTCTAATGATTTTACCAAATCCTAAATAATCATTTTGAATAAATTCAAATCCTGAAGGATTCTTATCTATATAATTAAATAAAGATAATAAGAATCCAGATAAAGATGCTGAAATGCCAATATAATAGATGGGAGCATAGCTAGCATTTTGAACCGGTTTAGTTGTGACTTCTTTTAAACTCTTCTTTCTATCAAGAACGGATAGAATCAAAAATATAAATGATATTAGTAGAGCAATTAAAGGTATTAATAATATTTTTTGTTCAGGATGCGATGATAAATAATTGCCAAAGCTTGATAAGCCTATCTTAGAAAAAACCCATGATGTAATATCAAAAGGGATGAATACAAAGATAGCAGATATGAAACAGATAATATTAATAAATCTTGCAAAAAACTTTTTCATCAGCTATTACTCCTTTCGTTATGATTTACAATCTAATTATATATTTAAGAATATCTAAAGTGCAAGATATTTTGCTTATTTATTTTATTCTTTTAATGTTTATTTATAAGCATTAAAAATAAAACGAATATTCATAATTGTCTAAATCATCCATATTTTCAATTTCTATATATAACATTACGATGGCTCCTTTTTCTTCACTATATAAGATAATAACATCGCTTGCAGAATTTGGATTAGTTACAAAACTTTTTGTAGATAAATTACCTCTTGCAAAATATTCATAATCGAATATTGAATATTCATTTTTAGTAAAATATCCTGTCGATACAAATTTATCATAAAATAATTGATTATTTTCTTCATCTTTTAGTTTCATATATGAGAAAAATTTTGTATCTTGAATTATTAAAGCTTTTTCATTTATTCTCTCTGTCACAAGTTTATTATCAAAGAAAGAATTATAGCCTCGATAGTCTTCAACAAAATGTGAAGAAAATGTAAGAGAAATAGAGAATATTTCTAAAAGAGCGAGCGCAAATAGTGCGCCAAATATTATCTTTAAAGCACCATTTGTTACACCTTTTCTTAAATTTACAGATGCATATATTATCAATATGACATTAAGAATCAAAGCTGCAAGAATGATTAAGCTTAATGGCCCAAGATTAGAAAGATAGAAAATGTCGACACTTACATATATTAAAATAGTTATTACTGGTGCAGCAAATGTTAATAAGACAGCGAAGAATGTTAAGATTCTAGCGATTCTTCTAATCTTTTTTGCTTGATTATAAGTTGCATCATCATATTCATATTTGTTTTGTTTTCTTGATTCTACGTCTTCATAATCATTATTAGATTTTTTAGATAATTTGGCTCCACAATATGGACAATATTTAACGCTTTCATTTTCAATTTTTTGACCGCAATATGGACAATACATAGAAAATTCCTCCTTAAATTTAATATGTAGGAGAGATGGGACTTGAACCCACACGGATTGCTCCAATGGTGTTTGAGACCATCGCGTCTACCCTTCCGCCACTCTCCCATATATTTTTATTACATCTTATCTACTAATTTCATGCCAAGAAGTTTCATGCCAAGATCTAGGCGTGATTTTATAAGATAGATAAGATATAATTTAGTATTTCTTTCAATAATGTCATCAACTAAGCATTTTTCTTTAGAATAAAAACTGTTGAATAAAGATGCTAATTGAAGTAAATATTTTGCAAGATAATTTGGTGCATATTCTTCTTTACATTTTTCGAGTATTACATCAAATTCATCCAGTTTTTTAACGATTTCAAAGAAATCATCTTTTGATAATAACTCAAATGAGATATTGTCTTTATCAAAATCTGATTGTTTTAGAATTGATGATATTCTAACGCTTGTGTATTGAAGATATGGTCCTGTTTGGCCTTCAAATCTTGTCGCATCTTCAAGATTGAATTCATAATCATTTTCATGATAATTCTTAAGATCGTTGAAGATGATAGCGCTTACACCAACATTTTTAGCGATTTCATCTTTATCATCTAATGAATCATTCTTTTCTTGAATATGTTCTTTTGCGAGTCTTATTGATTCATTCAATACTTCATTTAGACCAATAGCGTTTCCGTGTCTTGTAGACATCTTCTTACCGCCAGTAAGAATTAAACCAAAATTGACGTGTGTTACAGAATCTTTAAATGGAGCATCCATTCTTTTAAGAACTCTTTTTAATTGATTGAAATATAGTTTTTGTTCATTACCAACGCAATATAGCATTTGATCGAAATGATATTTGTCATATCTTCTATGAATTTCTTCAAGATCTCTTGTGATATAAAGAGTTGCACCATCGCTTCTTTTCACAATCGCAGGTGGTATATCATCTCCGATTCTTATGATAGTTGCTCCATTGTCAATTTCGAGAAGATTTTTCTTATCTAATAGACTAAGAACTCTATTAGAATCACGTGAAGCACTTGCTTCACTAGAATATTCATCAAATGTAACACCTAAAAGATCATAAATTCTTTTAAATTCTTTTAGCGATGCATCTTTAAAAGATGACCATAGTGCACGATATTTTGGGTTTCCTTCTTCAAGTTCATTGAAAATTTCTCTTGCTTTATCATCTAATGATGGATCTTTTTCAGCTTCTTCATGGAATTTTACATATAGTGATACAAGTTCACTAATTGGGTTTTCCATGACTTTTTCTTTATCTCCCCAGTTTAAATATGCATAGATGAGTTTACCAAATTGTGTTCCAAAGTCACCTAAGTGATTAATTCTTACAACTTTATAATTTAGATATTCAAAAATGTTCCCAATAGATTGACCTAAAATTGTGCTTCTTAAATGACCAATTGAGAAATTTTTAGCGATATTAGGAGATGAATAATCTATAAGAATAACACCTTTAGGATCATTTTTTTCTTTTATAGAGTCTACGTTATCTAATATTAATTTGATAAGCTTTTCTCTACTATAAAAGGCGTTGACATAAGGACCAACACATTCGATTTTTTCAAAATAATCTAGTTCTTCTAAATAATTTTTAATAAGAGGAGCTATCTCCATTGGACTTTTATGAAGAATTTTTGAAAGTTGAAATGAAGGGATAGCAATATCACCTTTTGTTTTATCTTTAGGATTCTCAACGACTAAAGATAGAGATAAGTTCATCTCTTCATTTACACGTTTATTTAAATATTCTTGAATTTTAATTTTTAGTACTTCTAACATAATAAATCACCTAGATAGATTTTATCATTACTAAGATTTAATGTAAAGAAATAAGATTAATCTTATTTGGCTTTATTAATTAACTTCTTTGTATATCTTTCATAATGTCACTAGGTATTTTAATCTTTCTATCCATTGTATAAAGACCATTCATTTCTTGTCTTACATCAGATAGTTGTGTATAACAATATCCAACAAATCTATTATCATCTAAGATGAGAGAAAATAAATCTTTTAACCTATTTTCAAATTCATCTAGTGTCTTACAATCGTCGCCATAACCGAATGTGACTTTATTTTCTTCTAAAAAAGATGTACCACCAAATTCATCTAGAATGACTGGTTTATTGAATAAATATTCTCGTTTTAAAACAAACTTTCGACCTTTTTTATAATTTACAAAATTTTCATTAAAAGCTCTATCTATATCATATTTCAAACTTTCTTTATCTTGATTATAAAGATGAAGTGTGATGATATCACTATTTAAATGACTCCAGCCATCGTTTGTAGTAACAAGTCTTGTAGAATCGTATGATTTTGTCAAATCATATACTTTTTTCACAAATAATTTAGTGCCAGGATCCGATCTATCAATTCCCCATATTCCCCATGATTCATTAAATGGTGTGTATGTGATGATCGCTGGATGATTGTAGAATTGTTTTAAGATTTCTGACCATTCTTTCATAAATCTTTTGGCAGATGATATTAAAGTTAGATACATACTAGGCATTTCAAGCCAAACGAGATATCCATAAAAATCTGCGTATGAATAATATTTTTCAATCTCAATTTTTTGATGTTTTCTCGCACCATTAAAGCCCATTTCAATCATGGCATTAATGTCAAATTCAAGTTCTTCATCAGTCATTGTCATATCGCCATTATCGATGTAGCCTTGGTCTAAAATCAGTTTTTGATAAATTGGATGATCATTTAGATATATTTTATTTTCTTTTGTGTAAATATCTCTTATTCCTATATATGATAAGACTGTATCTGTATATTCTTTTGGAATGCCTCGTCTTAAGATATTTGATGCGAGTTTTAATTCTATGTCATATAAATTTGGCTTTAAAATATCCCAAGGATGAAAATTTACAGAAAGAGGTATAACTACTTCTATTTCGTTCGATAAACTTCTAAGATTTGTGACGTTATATACTAGAGTGTTCTTATAGTTAACCTTAATAGATAGATTGTTTATTATCTCATTAGATGTTAGTTCTAGTTTAAATGATTTGGTTTTAAAAGATGGTGTTAATTTAATAGAATCGATATAGGTGTTAGGTCTTTTTTCAAGCCACACTGTTTTCCAAATACCGGTTGTCTCTTCATACCAACACCAAAAATTGTTTTTTCTAAAACGTTGTTTACCTCTTACTTTAAGAATGCTCATATTGTCAGAAACTTTAACAGTGATATCATTATCTCCTTCTTTTAAATAATCTGTGATATCGAATGAGAATCTATGATATCCGCCAATATTTTTGCCGACATATTTGCCATTAATATATAGTGTTGTTTTATAATCGCTTCCTTCAAAAATGATGAAAGTACGATAATTTTCATCGATGGAATGATCTATTATTCTATGATACCAAACATGGTCACATCTTGTTTGAATGTTTATATTTGATGATTTTGATAAATACGAATAAGGAACATTTATTTTATCAGAAATAGGAAAATTCTTATGAAAACCTTTGATTCTTCCCTGATTATGATAATCGAAACAAAAATCCCACATACCATCTAGAATAATGTAGTCAGATCTATAAAAGGATGGATTTGGATGGTTCTTTTTAAAACTTTTTACTTTAAACATAAGACATAAAATTATTAGTAGAATTTATTTTATTTTAAAATAAAGATTTAGTATTTTCAATATTAAAAGAAATAAAAAATCATCACCCTAGCTACTAATAGATGACCATGGTCATCTAATACGATAAGACTTCTACTATAACATTAGGATTCAAATAATTATTTGCATTCAACACAGACTATAGTATCCATCGATAAAACAAATGTTTGGGGTCCTAAAAGTAGCTAAGATAATGATAATTTATATTAACATAGTTTTTTATTTATCTCAATAAAAATGGGATAAATAAGATGAATATGAAATAGTATTTTGAATATACTTCACTTTTATTTCATATTATGAATTAAACAAAGTTTTTATATTCTTTAATTCCTCTTTTTTCGACTAATAAGAAGAATATTAATCCTAATAAGAAAAATAATAATCCAGAGAATATGGTTGCGAGTTCATAACTAGAAGTTAAAATATATAAAGAAAATAATGAACCTGGCATTAAAAAGAATAAACCTAATATAATAAATGAACAGATCATTACTGATGAACTTCTTTTGATTATTTCGTGATCTTCCATATCGATTGCTGGATGTCTTAAATTGATCCATTGATAAATATAAGTTGTAAAGAATCCAGATGATAATAATATTAAGAACGTACCAATGGCAATTCCAAGTGTTGGAGATCCAAATATCAAAAAGAGTGCATAAATAATTGTTGATGGGATGAAATAAAGAATGAGATTAAATAAGGCTTTAGATCTAAATATGATTTTAGGATTGATTGGTAAAGTTTTTACAATCCAAACATATTTATTTTCTAATGACAAAGTGAATCCACTTGATAAACTCATAGTCGAAATCAGCATTATCATTATTGGACCAATTAGCCAATATAGATTTATAGTGATACCACTTTCAACATCTTCAATTAAAAGATTATCTGAAGAAACTGATACAACTACCGCTATAACGATCATAATAATTGGCATAATTAAAGTATTTAGGATATATAAATTATCACTAAATAATTTGCCAAATTCTTTTTTAATAAAGCCACCAAATAAATCTTTTTTCTTGTATTCGATTAGATCTTTTTTGCTTGATTGATTTGTAGATTTTTCAAATACCATCATTCTATATGCAAAACGTTTGAATAATAGAACGAATATAATAAATAACGTTATCAATATTAGGGCATAGATAAGAAAATATATGATATTTCCAGTTTGTATAGCAAGTTTTATAAAAATTAGTAATGGGAAATATGTGAGAATATTTTCATAAGCTATAATAGTATTTTCTAAGAATAATGGATCCATCGAAAGCATCGATGAATATAAAGTTGAAAATCCCAATATGAAAACGATCATAAGAACGAGTCCAAAAAGTTCAAATGTACGTTTGAATTTAGATTTTTGTATAGCTTTTTTTAAGACCATTATTAAAAATGAGAAAAGAATAGTTGGGAGTATCACAGAAAGTAATGGGGCAAATAATAAAATTATTATTCCATTAACTGTGATATCGTTGCCACCTGAAATTAGATAAGCAATAAGGCCAGAAATCCCGATGAATATCTCAAAAAATGATTCAAGAATCATAGCGGTTATGAGCTTAGCTGAGACAATCTTGCCTTCTTCAATTGGCAGTGTTCCTAAGACATCATTATCTTTTTCAGTCATAGATAGTCTACTACCTGATAAAATAATAAAGAAAAGACTTGAAATATTTACAAGAACGACAATTTGATAAATGACTTTGTCATAATTATCAACTACTGTTTTATATTGACTAAATACTTCAGAAAAATTTATGGAGAATGAATATATATAAATAGGGATTAAGATTATTAGAAGAATTAATAAAGCTTTAGAATTTGATTTTCTTTTTTGATTTGATTTAGAACCAAATCTATACATTTCACCTAGAAATATTTTAACTAAATCAAATATCTTGACCATTTTCTTCTCCAAGTAATTCTAAAAATACTTCTTCTAATGATTCATCCTTTTTTATAATTTGCATATCACCGCACTTAATTACTTCTCCATGCCTAATAATTCCTACTTTGTTGCAGATTTTTTCGGCTGTATCAAGGACATGTGTTGAAAAGAAGATTGCAGTGCCTTTTTCTGTAAGTTCTTTAAATACATTTTTGATTTTAAAAGATGCTTCTGGATCGAGGCCGACAAAAGGTTCATCTAAAACTAAAAGTTTAGGGGAATGAATTAAAGCACCAATTATCGCAAGTTTTTGTTTCATACCATGCGAATATGTGCTTATTTTATCGCCAAGTTTATTATTTAAGTCTAGAAAATTTGAGTAATATTCGATTTTTTCTTTTCTTTCATCGCTTGATAAACTAAAAGCATCTGATATAAAATTTAGATATTTAATTCCTGACATCGATTCATAAATATTTGGATTATCTGGAATATATGCAAGGATTTTTTTAGCGTCGATTGGACGTTCTTTGATATCAATTCCATCGATTTTAATAGAACCTTTTTCGAAATCTAATAATCCTACTATGCATTTGATAAGCGTGGTTTTACCAGCGCCATTATGACCGATAAAGGCAAAAATATCTCCATTTTCAATATCTAATGAAATGTCCTTGATGGCATCTTTCTTTCCATCGTAACTCTTATATACATTTTTAATTTCAAGCATACAAAAAACCTCTTACACAATTTTAATTATCATCATCTGATTCATCGCTATCTTCGCTTGATTCTTGAATCTCATCATCTTTTGTTTCAGCATTTTCATTTTCTTTGAGTTTTTGTTCCTCTTCTAAAGCTTTTAATCTTTCTTCTTCAGCTTTCTTTTCTTTATATCTTAGAGGATCATTTAAAAATTCGAGACGTTCTTCAGCGATTTTTTCGACAGTTTCATCAAATTTATCGTGCATGATTGTTTGGTAATCAAAATCTATTCCAAGATAAATATATGGCATATTTTCTTTTAATTCTTCCATTAAGATATCATTGCCATCAACTGTAGGGAAATATGTGAATCCATAGATTTTATTAGAATCAAAGAAGACAATTCCATTTCCATTATATTCATATGCCCAAATAACTTTGCTTTTTTCGAAGAAGAAAAATGTTACTTGACTTGCGCCGAAAATGAAATTATCTGTGATGACAACTGGATTAGATTTAGATAATTTATTCATAATATCAGCATCTTCTAATTCTTTATCATAGATAGATGGATCTATTCCAGAATTAATCAATTGAACATATTGAGGGAATTTCTTAGGATTTATAAAATATTTGAGGTTTCCGAATATTTCTCTAATTCTCTTATAAGCGATGAGAATTGATATTAATCCGACAAATATCCAGACAATTCCATACATTTTTTCTTCAGATTGGATTAAAAAATATGTTCCAAATCCAAGTAAGATGAATGGAAGAATGATAGTTAATAAACATAAAAATCCATAAAAAGAAAATATGATTTTCTTATGATAATGTTTAATAATTTTCTCTAACATATATATTTATTCCTTTGTGAGAGTTTCGCCAGAATCGATCTTTTTAATATTTAAGTCAATGAGGTTGATGTTTGAAAAGATTCTAACGTTTTTACCGATTTTAGTATTATCTCCAACAACTACTCCTTTTCCAAGGACAGTTATACCAGAAGAAAGTAGTGATGGTTTATCCTTATTAGGGACATTTTCGAATGCACCAATTACAGAATTTTCACCGATTACACAGTTCTTATCGATAATTGCATTTTCTACGACAGCGCCAGCTTTTATTACAGTATTCTTAAGAATTACTGAATTGATAACTTTTGCGGTTGGATGAATAACGACAAGAGGAGAGATGACACTTCTTGTGACTTCACCAGCGATTATGGCACCATTAGAAAGTAGTGCTTGGTTGATTTTCGCTTTGCTGCCAATCTTTACTGCAGGCATATCTTCGCTTCTTGTGTAGATTTTCCAAGATGGATCATACATATCGAGTTGAATCTTATCGACTGTTTCAATAAGTTCAAGATTGGCTTTTAAATATGAATCATAAGTACCAACATCTTTCCAATAATCAAAGAATTTATAGGCATAAACTTTGCCTGATGAAATCATCTGTGGAATGATATGACCACCGAAATCAAGATCTTTGATATCATCATTAGATTTTAAGAGTTCTATTAATTTTAATCTATTGAATACATAGATGCCCATTGAAGCAAGATCGCTTTTTGGTTCTTTTGGTTTTTCCACGAATCCAGTAACCTTTTGATTTTCATCAGCTTCCATTATGCCAAATCTTGTAGCTTCTTCTAGAGGAACAACTTTACAAGCGATTGTGATTTCAGCATTTTTCTCGATATGGAAATTTATGAGTTTACGATAATCCATTTTATATATATGGTCGCCTGATAGAATTAAGACATATTCAGCATCGCTTCTTTCGATTAGATGAAGATTCTTTCTAATGGCATCTGCGGTACCGTTATACCATTCAGAATGAGGTTGAAGGAGAGTCACATGAGAATCTCTTCTATCCATATCCCAAGGTTTTCCAACACCGATATGTTCATTGAGTGATAATGGTAAATATTGAGTGAGAATATCGACATCATAAATTCCAGAATTACAACAATTTGATAATGCAAAATCAATAATTCTATATTTTCCCGCAAATGGTACAGATGGTTTAACACGTTTTTCTGATAGAATATCGAGTCTTGAACCTCTTCCACCGGCAAGAATGATTGCTAAAGTTTTCATATAATTATATTCCTCCTAATTCTCTAATAATCTTTTATAAAGTTTGAAATATTTAATTGCACTTGAATAAAAACTATAATCTGATTCCATAGCGTTTTTTACAAGGCAATCCCATTTATATTTGTCTTTGTATGTTCTAAATGCATATCTTATAACATAATCCATATCATAAGCATTATAGTTTGTAAAACTAAAACCATTTCCTTCCATTGTATATTCATTGAATGGCATTACTGAATCTTTTAATCCTCCAGTTTCTCTAACAAGTGGAAGTGATCCATAGCGAAGAGCTATCATTTGACCAAGACCACATGGTTCAAATGCACTAGGCATTAAGAAGATGTCAGATGCAGCATAAGCAAGATGTGCGAGTTCATCAGAATATCCTATGTAACATTTGACTTTGTAAGGATGTTGTTTTTCGAGATCTAAGAAGAAATCTTCAAACCACTTCTCTCCTGTGCCTATCACAATGAATTTGAATGTATAGTCATTTAAGAGATTGTTTATTACTTCTGTAATTAGATCTAAACCTTTTTGCCTTGTGAGTCTTGAGACTATTGCCATCATTGGAACATCTGTATAAAAATCAGTTCTTTCAAGTTTATCATAAAGCATTCTTTTAGCTTTTTCTTTTCCTATCTTATAGTTTTCGAAACTATAATTGAATGGAATAGTTTTATCGGTTTTTGGGTTCCACAAGCTATAATCAAGGCCATTTAGAATACCACCAAAAGCTTTAGCTTTAGCTTTTTGATTTAAAATTGAGCCAAGTCCCATTGAGAAATATTCGCTTGATAATAATTCTTTTGAGTAGGTCTCACTTACTGTATTGACATAATCAGATGCGACTATTGCACTCTTCATAAAGTTCATTTTGCCACTTTGTTCCATGACATTTGAAAAAGGAATATTGAATAGTTTTGCAGTTTGTCTATCACATTCTCCTTGGAACATGATGTTGTGGATGGTAAATACTGTCTTGATACTGCCATATTCTTTAAAGTATTTTACTTTAATTAGTTCTGGAATCATACCAGTATGCCAATCATGACAGTTTAGAATATCAACTTTAAAATCATCCATATATTTGAGTGATTCTACTACAGCAATTTGAAACAGTGCCCATCTTTCCATTTCATCTGGAAAATCATAAACTCTATCTCTATTAAAATATTTTTCATTTTCAATAAAATAAGTTACAACACCATCGTGTTTTAGCTTCCAAAGTTTAACAGTATTTGCTTTGTTAGCGACAAATACATAGAATTCATCAACAAATTCTATATCTTTTAACAATTCTTCTTTTATTACTGAATACTTAGGCATAATAACTCTAGTATCAGCACCTAAAGAATTTAATTCCTTCGGCAAGCTACCAAGGACATCACCAAGCCCTCCAATTTTAATGAAAGGGAAACATTCTACACCCGCAAATAAAATATTCATGACTTCCTCCTTTTTATGAACTTTTATATTGTCTCTAAAGCTTTTGCAAATTGATCAGCACAAGATGTGTTTCTAGCTCCACAAGTATTACCTTTTAAGATTCTTATTACATCATCTTTATCCATTCCTTCTACTAATTTAGAAATGGCTTTAAGGTTGCCATTACAGCCTTTTATAAAGACTGTATTGTGGATTTTATTATTGTCATCTACATCAAATATTATTTTTTGTGAACAAGTTCCTTCTGTATTATATTCAACGTGTTTCATTTTTTATAACCTCTTATTTTGTTTATTTTTAATAGTAAGAAAAGTGCATACATTAGCATCGAGCCAAATATTAGTGATACTGTCATAAGATATGCAGATGGTTCCATCACAAATTTATAGCCATCAAAACCATAGTGGAAGAAATCAGCACCAAATGTTTCAAGAGTATAGATGGACACTAGTGGGCAGAAAGATATAATAATTGCGGTTATTATAGATACCCACATCCTAAGTTTCGAGTATGGTATTGAGATATATATTAAAACCATGAAGAACGCATATGTCGATGCGAGAAGAGAGATATTAGTCTCAACTAAATCAGAAAAACCAAATAGAGGAGAAAGGAATCTTACTAGAAGCAAATCTAAAAAGACAATGAGTGCTCCAGGAAAGGCTCCTTTAAAGATATTAGATAAAAATTTTCCAGATATAATCTGACCATTTGGTTCTAGTGCTAGAACTAGTGATGGTATACCGATTATGAATGTTTCAATTATTATTAATTGAGATGGTTGTCTAAATGGCGAAGTGAATTCGAGTTCAGGATGAATAAAATATAATACGATAGCTGTAATATTAATGAATATCATCAAGAATGTTTTGGAAAGGAATAAAGATGCACTTCTTTCGATGTTGTTTATAACTCTTCTTCCTTCTGTAACAACTTTTGGTAGACTTAAGAAATTAGAATCTAAGAGAACTAAGTGAGCAACAGTCTTAACTGCTTCGCTGCCACTTGCCATAGCTATTGAACAATCAGATTCTCTTAATGCGAGTATGTCATTTACTCCATCGCCTGTCATCGCGACTTTATGTCCTTCTTTTTTGAGAGTTTGAACTATGAGTTTCTTTTGATGTGGTTTAACTCTGCCAAATACCGTATATTCTTTTGAAGCTTCTATTACTTCTTCATCAGAAAGATCATCTAAAGAAATCCATTTATCATAATTTAATACGCCAGCATCTCTTGCGATGGCACTTACTGTCATCGGATTATCACCAGATATAATTTTGATATCTACACCATTATCAATAAATTCTTTTATTGTTTCTTTTGCACCTTCACGAATATTATCGTGAATAGCGATCAAAGCGATTAATTCAAATGGTCCAGCAAGTTTATTGTCTTTGATTTTAGATTGAGTTTTACAAAGAGCTAGTACTCTTGTCCCTGACATTGCTCTTGAAGTGATCAGTTTTTGATATGGATCATTCTTTTTTAGTTTTACTAAAATATCAGGAGCACCAAGAGCAAATGTGCCAACTTCTTTGAATGATACAGCACTAAATTTATTAGTTGAATTGAAATTTAAGATTTGAGTAGCACTAAAATAGACATTATCACCAAATCTATCTTTTAAAGCAATGCTCGTTTGATTGCTTCCTTTAAGAGTTCCGTTCATCGATGAGATGATTTCTAATGCTTGATATTTAGGATTTACGAGAATGAGTTCTTCTACTCGCATTGTGCCATCTGTGATAGTACCAGTTTTATCAAGACAAAGAGTATCTACTCTTGCGAGTTGTTCAATACAATATAGTTCTTGCACGACAGTCTTGCTTCTAGCAAGTTTTATGACGGATGCAGCAAGTGAGACAGATGTCAATAAGAATAAGCCATATGGTATCATACCATTTATGGCACTCACAAGACCTAATACTAATTCTCTTGAGAGATTGAAGATGACAAAATTATCTGAAACATAATTAGAATATCCACGATAGACAAAATACAAAAGAATAGAAAGAGGTATCAGTGAGATCGAAATAATTGTAATTACTTTATTTAGAGAATTCATTATTTCTGAATTTGGTTTAGAATATTTGGTTGCTTGACTGGAAAGTTTTTCAATGAAATTATCTTTACCGACATGAATAACCTTGGCATAGCACTCCCCGCTCACAACATATGATCCACTGTAAAGTTCATCGCCTTTTTTCTTGAGAATATCATCGGATTCACCGGTGATATTTGATTCATTGACATACATTTCACCAGAAAGCACTATAGAGTCTGCGGATATTTGTTTGTTAGCCTCAAGGATCATTATATCGTCTAGAACGATGTTACTGATTTCAATTTCTTCTGTCGAAAGGTTTCTTAAGACCTTGACTTTACTTTCATTAACGAGGACAAGCTTATCGACTATCCTTTTAGCTTTGATTTCTTGAATAATACCTATTAGTAGATTTAAAAATGCAATTAAGACAAAAACGATATTAGATACATCACCGATTTTTTTAATAGTTGGGATAACTAATATTGTCATCACAAGAATCACAAGGTTAAAGACAGAAAGGAGGTTATTTAAGAATATTTCTCGATAACTTTTGGTTTTTCTGCTTTCTTTTTTATTAACTTGTCCTTTCTTTATTCTTTCTTCAACTTCTTCAGGTGTAAGTCCAAATAATACGTCGTCTTTAATAATCATAATATATTTTTATTATATCATATATTTATGATATAGAGCAAAATTAGATAGCAATTCATAAAAATATATAATAAAAAGCGTAATCAATTACGCTAATTATTATAAAGAATTATGATTAAATGTCTTTAAATATAGAACCACCAATGAATTCTCTTAAGATTGAATTGTTTGGGACTAAAGAACTATCAATAGAGTTATATACTCTTAAGAATTTTAATATTCTATTGGCGTTTATGTATTGATCTGAGTCGATTTCTATTTCACTTAAGCTATCAAGGCCATAGTCCTTGAGTACTAGAAGCTCATAGCCAAGTTCAGAATTGAAAATATAATCTGCAGCTTCCATATTTGGATAAATCCATTTTCTTTCACCGCTTCTTACCATTTTCCAAAGTGTAAGAGTGTTGTAAGCTGATGTATTTCGAAATTCTTTGTCTCTGACTATTCTTCTAACTAATCTTAAATCAGTGATAGAAATTGGATTATGATTATCGATATTTCTTTGGATTAGAGGGACAATATAGATCTTAAATATATTTTCTTTTGGGATATTAGGGGTTAGAGTTTCATTTAGAGCATGTATTCCTTCGATGATTAAGACAGAATCATTTTTTAATCTTGTCTTTTCAAAGAAACCACGATTTCTTGTCTTAAAATCAAAATATGGTAGTTCTACTTCTTTATTATCTAAGAAATCAGTTATGTTCTTATTGAATAATTTGAGATCTAAAGACTCGATATGTTCCCAGTCAATATCTCCATTTTCATCTCTTACAGCTTTATTCTCATCTAGATAGTAGTTATCTAGACTTATACGAATTGGATGGATATTTCTAGATAACAATTCTATTTCTAATCTTTTAGAAAAAGTTGTTTTTCCAGATGATGATGGCCCAGCAATCGCAACAAGTCTTATGTTTTTGATGTTTTCTTCTATTTTTCTTCCTAGATCGAATATGTCATGATTTTGTCTTGTTTCACAAAGACTAATATATTTTACAAGTTCATCATAATCATCACATTTTTTGTTTATACGACAGATGTTTTCAGAATCAGTAAAATGAGCCCAATCATTTGCGAGTGCTAAAGTTTTTAAGAATTTTGGCTCATCGACGAATTGCGGAATATATCCCTTTGTCTCAATTCTTGGAAATTGAATCATAAATCCTGGTTTATAAAGAATAAATTTGAAATCTTTGATATATCCAGTTGATGGAGTAATATAGGAATACATATAATTTCTATATCCCATACATTCATGTACATGGACATCTCTTTTTCTATATTCTAGATTTTCAATTTTATCATAATAGCCGATAGATTTATAATATTCTATCATCTCTTCAAGCTTATATGTTTTGCGTTCAAATCTATAATCATTTTCAATGATTCTTCTTACCTCTTTTTCAATGTTAGAAAGCATTTCTTGTGTCATTTCTGTGTCGATAATTTTCGCAAATAACGACATTGAAATTGAGTTAGAAAAGCGCACGTTTAGGGACTTATAAATGTTGTGGACTGCCATCGCAACGATATATCTTAAGGTTGCTTGATAGATTCTAATAGAGTTTCCATCGGTTAGATCTAATAGCTCAATAACGTCATTTTCTTTTGGTTTATAAAAAAGATCTCTAACTCTATTGTTTACTTTTGCAGAATAAAAAAGTCCAGATTCAAGTCTAGATATATCTTCAAGAGTTATATTTTCATTAAACTCTTTTATTTTTCCATTAACTTTTAAAATCATATATTATCTCTCCTTGTTTTTAAGGATTGCGATGTAATTCCAATAGAAAATTGATCTATAACCATCTTTTGGATAGACTCTATATGTTTTATCTGGAGTTGGGACTTCAAAATCTCTTCCAAGAGTTATTGTGTAATTGATTACCTTGTTATTATAGATGCAGATGTTTTTAGATTCATCTTCTGGACATAAAAATGAGATCTTTTCTCTATCCATAATAACTTTGCCACTAAATAGTGGTTCTTCTTTTAATGATTCAAAATATGAGAATGTTGCTTCATCTTCGAGTATTAGACCATTATCAATCTCATTTTCAAAGCTTGTTCTATCGATGTCAAATAGATCTTTTAAATCTTTATATTTAGGGTTATTTTCTTTAAACCTATAGCTGTCTTTTTCAAATGTTAATGAGAGGCCACAAGACTTACATGTCAGATTTAATTTGTTAGTTTCAAAAGGGAGAATCTCACCACAATCAGGACATTTCATAAGAACCTTTTCAAGTCCTCTAGCTTTGTTTTTTCTCATATATTTATATTCTGGATGTTCTCTCATGATAGATAGATCATCATTAGAATCAAATGCTTTATTCAATATTTTATTGATAGTGTCGAGATTAAGGTTATCGATATCATTTTTGTCGATCAAAAGATTAATTGAAGCATCGACAACGCCTTTTCCTGGTGTAGGATTCCATTTAGGGCTGAATAGGTATGTTCCTTGAGGGTTGATAAAATAAACATTAGGTTTATATTTCTTTATGAGCTTATCAAGACCTGATGGGAGGATTAATGGTTTTCCATATGTGGACATTTGGCCTTCTGGAAACATCATTACATTTCTGCCAAGCTTTAGATAATCAGCAATTCTTATTATGCTTCTCACATCATTTCGATATTGATTTTTTGGAATTGTGCCTGTGATATTTAATAAAAATTTTAGGAAATTGTTTCGATACCAATAAGTTGTCGCTACAATATGACTTCTTACAGGATATATGAGCATTGGGACAATTAGAAAATCATAATATGATCTATGAGGCGAAATAATAAGCGATGGGCCTTCTATTTTTAATTTATTCCTCATCTTTATTTTAACCATAGTTTTTATCCAAAGAATTACTAGAGGTCCTAAAATATAATAGATAAAGAAACTAGGCTTTCTTAATCTTTTCTTTTTTTCTTTTTTATTTTTATTGATGTTAGATTTCATTGTCCAATTTACCTTTTTCTATTATATAATCAACAAATATAATTATAGTAAAAAATAAGAAAATCTCAAGCAAATATATAAAGTATTGTGGAAAAGTTTGATATGTGAAATTAACTTTGAATATATAATTTATATATTCTGAGTTGTAATATGACATCGATAATAAGAGAATGAAGAGAATAGAGAATGTGATAAAATACATAAGATAATTGGAAAATAGAGTAGTTTTTTGAACTTCTTGTGATTTTAGGTTAGCGTGTATTAGTTTATTCTTATCTCTTTCAAAAGAGTCATCAAACTCTTTTCTTTCTCTAATATATAAGATAATCACAAATGAAGATATGAGAATAAATAGAATTGATGCAAAGATAAATTTGAGAATGGAATATCTATATAATTCTATATTATCTTCCATCTTTCTTTTGAGTTCACCATTAAAGATTTTATTGATATCTTGAAATGATGATTTTTTGCCGTTTTCATATATCAATATTTTCTTATATTCACTATTAATTTCTTTGTTTGTATAGATTGTTGTGCCGGTTACATCATCAATAAATGAATATATTTTAAATGTCATAATCTCATTGTTTATTGATATTTCAACATCATCGCCAATATTATGATCTATTTCATTAAATATTGTCCTTGGAACGATTATAGCATTTTCAGGAAGATAATCGAGTGATTCAAAGATAGAAGCATTATAAAATGATTCAAATTTTGTAAGGTCTAATGATAATAGTTCATATTTTTCATTATCTAATATGACATATTCAGAGCTATTAATAACATTATATTGATATTTAGATGCTGTAATGATTTTAGATAAGATTTCGTTGGTGTCTTTTGTCTTTATGACATAGTCATATTTCAAATAATTGGTGGAATATGATAATTTTTGATAATTTGAAGAAATAAAGACTACATTGATAAACATTGCGAGAACCGCAAAAACAAAATAAACGATGTTTTTTCTTCTAATAAAGAGATAGATATATGATGATCTACGTGATAAATTAATTCTTTTTCTGATTGAATATGCATATATTATTTTGTATATTGCTTGTGATAAAAAGATGCTTATCGATAAGACAAATAGAATATATATGATGACAGATTTATCTATGAATAAAAATAAAAAGATGGAAAGAATTGCAAATATAAAAAATACATAATCATATTTTTCTAATAATTCACTATAATTGAAATCTAAAAATGTGTATGATGCAACTATAAAAGATGCGATAATTGGAAGAATTAGAGATAAGAATATGATATAAGGTTTTATAGACATTGAATAATCATATTTATGTCTAATGATTAGATAAAGGATTAGATAAATAAAAAGAGATATGATAATTGTGAGAATTACTGAGATTAGTGAAATGATTAATTTTGATAAGATATATAAAAGATATTTATTTCTTTTTTTGATTTGCAGGCTGGTGATAGAATTTAATATATTTTTTTCATCTAATCTTTTTCCGGTTTGAAAAAAGAGATATATTGAGTAACATATCACTAATATTTCAATAAATAAGATGATGTTAAGTCTGTTATATTTATATATGAGAGGAAGCATTAAACCTTTTTCTTCATTCAACATAAATAAAAAAAATAGTGAGACCGAAAGAAAGAAAAATCTTAAGATGTCCACTATAAATTTCTTTGTCGGTTTATATGAAATTTTAAAGGCATATTTAAAGATACTAGAGTTCACTTAAGATACCTTCTTCAATGACAAATTTCTAAATTTCTTTGTCGGTTTATATGAAATTTTAAAGGCATATTTAAAGATACTAGAGTTCACTTAAGATACCTTCTTCAATGACAAATTTCTTTGTGGCATATTTTAACATATTGATATTTGTCGTAGTATGGAACATTGCAATATGAAACATACTATTGATAGTGTTTAACATTTTAAATATTTCATCTTGATGAGGTTTTGTTAGAAATTCAAAAGCGTTATCAATTAATAAAATAAAAGGTCTAGATATTATCGCTCTTGCAATACTTATTTTTTTTCTTTCGTATGGGTTAAGGTCGATTGGATATTTATCTAATAAAGTTGCGATATCTAGAGTTTTAATTACTTCATTAAAATATGCTTTATCGATTTCAACTCTATTTATTTGTTGCGGAAGAGTGATATTTTCTTTTATTGAAAGATTAAAAAATAGATAATCATTTTTATCGATATATGATATATCTCTTGCGTGCCATTCATCGATATCATTTCTATTATATTTGTTTATAAGTTCATCAAAATAGTAGATTTCTCCATCTACTGGCTTTTTTTCAAGATAAATAGCTTTTAATAATTGTGATCCTTCATGCTCATTTGAATAGAGTACTAATGTATCACCTTCAGATACACTAAAAGAAATATTATCAATGAAATAATCATTATTTACATTTATCTTTAAATTTTTTGTTTCAATAATGTTCATTCGCTGTCCTTTTATTTAATTTTATCACAAATATATAAATATTTGTAATACACCATTTGACAATACTATCAAAAATACTTAAAATTTTATTAAGGGAAATACAATCATGGATTTAAGTTATTCAAAAAATAAATTTAATAAAAGACTTATTGGATATATTATTATTTTATTTATTTCAATGGGTATAATATCTTTTTTAGAATTTTATTTTATTAAGATTCTTTTTGAAAACGCCTTATTAATCCTTCTTTTAATATCTTTTTTGATGATAGCTTTATTTTCTTTGCTTATATATTTATTGCTTATTGATCTATTAAATAAAAAAGATGTTGTTATAAAAATTGGTGAAGATGTTATCGGGTTTTATAATACAAAATATGATGATTTAAAAGAATATAATATTCTAGATATAAAAGATATTTTAATTAAATATCATAAAGGTGGCATTAAATCTATAAAACTAATTGTTAAAAAAAGAAAGATAAATTTAAGAATATATAGCGATAATGACTTAGATATTTTAGCAAACAAGCTTCTTTTGAGGATGAATTCATGATTACTTTAAAACAAAAAAACATCTTTATGATGTCAAGATCGCTTTATATTTTAATATTATTTAATCTTATGATTCTTCCTTGGGGAGGATATATTTATTCTGATTTGCTTCAAGGGTCATTACTATATATTCTTCTTTCATATTTAGGAGTATATTTAGTTATATATGGAATATTTTTGATATTTACACTCCCACGAACATTCAACATTACTGATAGTTATGTTGAAAAGATATATAATTTTTTATTTATTCACACAAGAAAAGTTTCATATTTCAACAATTCTAAAATATCTATTAGAATCAATAGTAATTTTATTCTATCTATATTCTATCTAGAAAGGATTAGTGTATTTACTATTGATGAGAGAAAACTATTTTCTCTTTATGTCGAAAAAGATGAATCGATAAATATTATAAATGATTGTTTAAAAGTTAAAACTGAAGTTAAAAAGCCTTTTAAAAAGAATGAAGATTTCTTTAGAGATACTAAAGGAATTGAATCATATGTCTATACATCATTTCTTATATCAGTTTTTATTACTCTTATTTTTAATTTAATATTTGGATTTTTCATCGATAATATAATGCGTTTGATATTTATAGGTTTTATCGTACTATTTGTGTCTTTTATTATCATCGTGTTTTATAATTTAACACATTCATTAAACCAGATATCTAAAGTTGATAATGAATATATACACACGATGAAAGGAAATATATTTAAATCCAACTATTATCTTCCAAGATCAAAACTCGATGATGTCATAATAATTGGCGGGCCATTTTCAAATTATCTTAATACATTTACTGTAATGACATTTATTACTAAGACAAGATTTGTGCTTATTCCGATGCACAAAGAAAATATTGAAATCGATCTTAATATTATACTTGATAAGAAAAATAAATCTTATGTAAATATTCCGAACCTTATCACTTATTCTATTATCGCTTTAGTTCTTTCAATTGTCATATCTATTTTTAATATTATTGGGGGAATATCAACTCTTATTCTACTTGAATTTATTGTCTTAGTATTCAATATGGGTAATTACTTTGTTTTAGATAATGAAAGAATAATCTCTAGAACTAAATTCTTTATTGCATTTTATAGAGTGATGAGATTTAGTCTTATGAAAAGAATTAAATTAAAAAGATATTATAAAGGTTATAGGGTTATTGAATATACATTATATGATAAAAAATATAATCAAATAATATCTTTATCAGATGCAACAGAAATAACTAAACCTATCAAAAAATAATTTATAATAAAATAAATATGCTCGCTGAGCATATTTATTTTACATTTGTTAGTTTTCTATTTTATTTTTATATAAATTATCTATTTCAATCGCTAATTCTTCTACTGTTAGATCATTAGAATTTAAAATATATGATACTCCATCAATGTTTTTTCTATTAAACACTAAATGATCACCAGTTAGTCTCTCATTAATTTTTATTATATTGTCTCCACGTTTTATCATTCTTTCTTTTCTTATTTCATCTCTTGTATCAAGGTAAAATGAGATAATGTTTTTCATATGAGAATTCTTATATGCCATAAAACCTGATGGTTCTAATATTACTACTTTTTCATCAGTAATATCTTTTTTCAATGTTCCATAATAATTTGAATTATATATAACGTATTCAAAAAATTCATTTTTATTCATACGATTAATGAATTCTTCTTTTGAAATAAAATTGTAGTCAATTCCTTCTTTTTCAGCAATTCTTTTTTCTCTTGTCGTATATGTCACAAGTTTTGTATATCCCATATTTAGTACTAAATATTTACATACTTCAGTTTTGCCGCTTGCAGAAGGGCCTATTAAGATAATCATATCTTATATAAAACCTCTATTTTTTATATATGGGTTATTTGTAAGTTCATCTTTTAATGTTGTGTTTGTATAGTGTCCAGGATAGATGATGGTTTTCTTTGAAAAAGATTTAGAGATAAATTTTAGTGATTCATTCATCTCTTTATTATTTCCGGTTGGAAGATCGCATCTTCCGATTGAACCTTTAAAGAGAGTATCACCTGAAAAGATTACATCATTTATTTTTATAATTGAACTACCTTTGGTGTGACCTTTTGTATTATAGAATGTAAAATCTGATATATTTTCAATATCATTATTGATCTTGATAATATTTAAATCTTTTTTATATTGTTTAGAAATGTTTAGAAACATACCACAGTTTAGCGAAGGATCATATATCATATCGTAATCGTGATAATTTATATAAATAGGGCAATTATTATTTGAGATAGATAATTTATCCATATCACCTGTATGATCAAGATGAGCATGAGTTAAAAATATTCTAGATATTAATAATTTTTCATCTTTTAAGAGCTTTTGAATTTTGTCCGTATTAAAACCAGGATCGATGATAGTAACATCTTCTCCCCTAATAACAATATAACAATTTTCATCATAAATAGGATCTGTAAGCCTTAGTATTCTCATAACTAGATTATACAATAAAAATAAAAAAAACTTCAAATTGAAGTTTTGTTTTATTTCTTTTCTTTGTTGACAGTCTTCTTATTGCAAACTTTACAGTATTTTAAAACTTCCATTTTTTCTGAATGTAATTTTTTGTTTCTTGTGCCGTTGTAGTTTTCACTGCCACATTCACTGCATTTTAATACGAAACTTAATCTTCCGTCAGCCATTTAACATCTGCCTCCATATTTATTCCATTAAGAATAATAACATTTTTTTATTTATAAATCAAGTTTTAATTTGCGTTTTAAATTATATTTAAAATATATTGTTTAAAATTGTAATTTATATTATTTTATGATAAAAATATAAATAATGAGGCTTTTTATAGAAGAAATATTGTGAAGAAAAAAAGGGGAAGAAAAAGAAAATACTGCTATATTACAAAAGATATGGATGGAAAGATAGTCTTATTAGCACACGAAGTCGGAAGTTTTTATTGTGATAAGAATGGAAATACGTATCAAAATATTGGTGGGAATGAATTTATAAAAATATAATATTTATCTTTTCAATTTAAACCATATAGTTTAACAGTGGTATAATAAAGGTATGATGAGAAAAAACACTAAAGAAATTAAAATCGGAAATAAATATATAGGTGGTTCTAACAAGATATTGATTCAATCAATGTCCACTTTTCTTCCGAGTGAATTTGACGAATGTACAAATGAAATCGAAAGACTGATAAATGCTGGATGCGATATTGTTAGAGTTGCCGTAAAAACACTTGAAGATGCTAAATATATTAAAAAATTAAAAGAGAGATTTGATGTTATAATTGTTGCGGATATACATTTCAATTATGAACTAGGAATTGAAGCTATTAAATCAGATGTCGATAAAATTAGATTCAATCCAGGAAATATTGGCAGTGATGAAAAACTACAAGCTTTGATTGAAAAATGCATTGAATATGATGTTCCTGTAAGGATTGGAGTAAATTCTGGCAGCATTGAAAAAGATATCGATAGTCTTGACATATCTACTGTAGAAAAATGTGTAATGAGTCTTGATAAATATATTAAAAAAGTTGAGAATTTAGGGCTTAAGAATATAGTTCTTTCTCTTAAATTATCTGATACTCTTGACACGATCGAAGCTTATGAAAAGATATCAAAAATGTATGATTATCCACTACATATAGGTTTAACAGAATCTGGAATTGGTGATAATGCACTTATCAAATCTTCTATTGCACTTGGTACATTATTAAGAGAAGGTATAGGCGATACAATAAGAGTATCACTTACCGGTGATCCTGTTAGAGAAGTATATGCTGCAAAAAGTATATTAAAAAGCTTAAAACTTATAAAATCTCCTGATTTAATCAGTTGTCCAACTTGTGGTAGAACTGAAGTTGATCTTGAAAAATATGCTTTAGAAATTGACGAATTTTTAAAAAATATCAATAAAGATATTAAAGTCGCTGTAATGGGGTGTCTTGTGAATGGCCCTGGCGAGGCAAAAGATGCTGATATGGGCGTTGCCTTTATTAAAACTCAAGGTGTTTTATTCAAAAAAGGTGTCGTTGTATATAAAGGTACTCCTGATCTTGCAATTCAAGAACTTAAAAAAGCTATATTAGAATTTTAAATAAAAAAAATCGGATTCTTAATGAATTCCGATTTTTAATTATCAATAATGATTAGCTTAATTGTGCTTTAGCTTGGTCACAAATAGCAGCAAATCCACTTAAATCTGCAACAGCAATTTCAGCAAGAACCTTACGGTTGATGTTGATGTTTGCAAGTTTTAGACCATGCATTAATTGTGAATAAGATAAATCATTCATTCTAGCAGCTGCATTGATTCTTTGAATCCAAAGCTTTCTGAAGTTGCTCTTGTTCTTTCTTCTATCATTGTATGCATATTTTCCACTATGCATAACTTGTTCATGAGCACTCTTATATAAACAATGTTTACCACCGAAGTAGCCCTTTGCAAGTTTTAAGACTTTTAAATGTCTTTGATGATTAGTTTTACCAGTTTTTACTCTTGCCATTGTTTATTCCTCCTATAAATATGGAGCTTGACGTCTAATACCTTTAGCATCAGATGTGCAAACTACCTTATCGCTTCTAAGTGATCTTTTAACAGAAGCTTTTTTGTGACTGTGTAGGTGGTCTCTATAAGCTTGGCCTCTAATAACTTTGCCAGTAGCTGTAACTTTGAATCTCTTCTTAGTTCCACCATGTGATTTCATTTTTGGCATATTTATATATTCTCCTTTATTTATTTTTTCTTTTTGAGTGGCGAAATCATTAATGATACTGTATTTCCATCTAAGACAGCTTTTTTACCATCTGTTGTAGAAATTTCAGAAAGTTTTTCTGCAAAATCATTAACATTATTTATTGCTTGATCAAGTAATGGCATATATCTTCTAAACATTCTTATTGTGACTTTAACTTTGTTTCCTTGATTGATAAACTTGGTTGCTTGAGATAATTTAGTGTTGAAGTCGTGTTCCATAATAACTGGAGATAATTGAACTTCTTTAACCTCAATAGTCTTTTGGTTTTTGATTGCTTCTTTCTCTTTTTTAAGCGAATCATATTTAAATTTAGGATAGTCTAGAATTTTACATACTGGAGGATTAGCTTGTGGAGCAACACAAACTAAATCTAAATCCCTTTTATATGCTTCGTCTAAAGCTTTATCGATATCGATGGTGCCAAGACTTTGTCCGTTTTCTAAAATAACCATTACTTTAGGGAATTTAATGTTTTCGTTTACTAAATATTTTTCTTTCTTTACTGGTTTTTGAATGTAAGCGTACTTAATGATTTTCACCTCTTAATTTATTTTTGAAAATAAAAAGTGGACGTAAGTCCACTATTAAACAAGAATAATTATCATTCTAGCTTTTTACCTAGATTCTAAGGGCGATTCTCAGGTGTGAAGTGGACCTTCAACTTTCTATTTCCTGTTGTATTTTACTCTTATAGAGTAGTTTTGTCAACAATTATTTTTAGGCATTTAAGAGAATTTTTACAAATTCTTCTAAACCTATCTTATCTTCTTCACTAAAACGATTGAATATAGGGCTATCAATATCTAAGACACCAATTATTTTATCGTCTTTTATCATTGGAATCACAATTTCACTTTTAGAATTTGAATCACATGCGATGTGACCCTTAAATTCTAAAACGTTTGGGACAACTAATGTTTTTTTCATAAATACTGATGTACCACATACACCACTTCCAACTTTAATTTTTGTGCAAGCTACTTTTCCTTGAAAAGGACCTAGATATAGATAATCATTATCTAATAAATAAAATCCTGCCCAATTTAAATTATCTAATGTGTTAAATATGAGACTACTTGCATTAGCAAAGTTTGATATATCACATTCAACATCTCTAATTATCTCTTTTAATTCATTGTTTAGTAATTTGTAATCAGTCATTTTTTTGATTCTCCCAGATTCAATTAATTCTTTTTCAAATTCTTCTTTATGTTTCTTATAAAAGTCTTGGTGGTATTCTTCAGCAATATAAAAAGATTTGAATGGTTCAATAGAAATATAAGCTTTTTTATTAAAAAAATTTTCAAGTTCTGCGATTTTCATTGATGCGATATTCTTTTCATATTCATTCTTATAATATATCGCAAGAGTATATGAATGACCTCTATCTATGAATTGGCCAAATTCATCAAAAGGATCTACATTTAATAAAAATACATCTAAAAGATCAGGATAAGATATGATATTTTCATCAAATGTCACTTTTATAGTTTCTCTATGACCTGTCTTTTGTGATTTAACATCTTCGTATTTTGGATTTTCTTCATCTCCTCCTGAATATCCAACGACAACATCTTTTACACCAGGAGTTTCTTTAATTGTCATATTGATGCACCAAAAACATCCGCCCGCAAGATATACATCCATCATAATTCTTCCTCTAGTAATTTAATAATATCAGTGAGTTTTTCAACAGTATAATGAGCATTATTTAAATATCCGTGATTTAACATGCTTCCTCTTTCATATAGACATGTATACATTCCATATTCTAATGCTCCATAGATGTCTGATGAGAGAGAATCGCCTATCATTAGACATTCATTTGGTTTAATTATATCAGATCTATTTTCATTCAATAATTCAAAACATTTTTCAAAATATTCTCTTTTTGGTTTAGAAACACCGATATATTCTGAAGTAAAATAATAATCTATATATCTAGACATTGATGCAAGCTCAATTCGATGAGTTTGTTGATCAGTTGGGCCATTCGAGGCAAGACAGACAATATATTTACTTTTAAGATATGATAGAACTTCATAAGCACCTTCAATTGGAATAGCGCTTTCTCTTAAGAAAGATCTAAAGTATCTTTCAAATGATTCTCCATCATATGAATAGCCAAGGATTTCAAATACTTTATTCCATCTAATTTTTCTAAGTGTTAGAAAATCGATTTTGCCATCCTCAATCTGGCGCCAGAGGTTGTTGTTTACATCATGAAAACAATCAGCCATATAAGGTTCGAATTTACCGATATTGAATCTCTCAAAGCCATTTTTCATAGCTTCAACAACGTACTCGTTAAAATCAAGTAATGTATTATCTATATCTATAAAAATCGCTTTTAGATTCATAATGTATATTCTCTCCTTTCTTTATCTATTATAGGACATTTTAAATATGTCTAATATTTCATCATATCCAAGTTTCATATAACCATCTAAAATTCTCGTTTTACCTCTAGTGGTATTATAGGCAAGAGTCTTTAAATCTTCTTCTTTTATGCCAAAATCTTTTATAGATATTGGCATACCTAAAGATTTATAATATTCTTCTTGAAGATTTATAGCTTTTAAAATATCTTTAGTATTAAATATTTCTTCTGAATATTTTTCCCATCTTTCGATATTTGCTTTATAAACATATCTAGCATAGCTTGGAAAAAGTGCGGCAAGACCGGCTCCATGAGCTATTTCTGGATACATTCCTGATAGTTCATGTTCCAATTGATGTAGAGTTAGCTGAAAGCTTCTTCCACATCCAGTAAGGCCGTTATGGGCAAGCGATGATGCCCACATCATATTACTTCTAGCGGTATAATCGTATGGATTATTATAAGAATCAAGTCCAGCTTTCATAGTCGATTTTATGACAGCTAAGGCGATTTCATCAGTTAGATACGTATCTCCTCCAGGGCAAAAGAATCTTTCAATTGTATGCATAGCTATATCGACAGCACCACAAGCTGTTTGGTATTTGTTTACAGAATATGTTAGTTCAGGATTCATAATCGCAAAATCCATTCTATTTAATTCGCATCCATATCCCCTTTTTTCATGCGTTTCTATATTGGTTATTACACATGAATTAGACATTTCTGATCCTGCTGCAGAGATTGTTAAAATGCAGCCTTTTTTAGTTGTGCATTTTGGCATCTTTTTGCCTATAGAATAATCCCATACGTCATCATCTTTATTCGCAAGACCATTTGCGATATCTTTTGATGAATCTAAAACAGACCCACCACCAACTGCAAGAATAAAATCTACACCTTCTTTTTTACATAATTCTATTCCTTCTCTAACTAATGATAGTTCAGGATTAGGCTTAACACCACCAAAAAGTACATAATCTATAGATTCTTTTTCGAGAGATGTTTTAACTTTTTCTAATAGTCCACTTTTTATTACAGAATTCATTCCATAATGAATAAGCACTTTTTTAGGATTATATTCTTTGATTATTTTGCCTACTTTTTCCTCTTCATTTTTTCCGAAATATACCTTAGTAGGAGTGTTATAAATAAAATTATTCATATTTATTTATTTCCTTTATATTTATAGTATCTAATACTATTATATTATGTTTTTAACAAAAAAAGGATTTTTTCATCCTTTTTTGTAAATATATAATTTATAAATTATTCAGAATTTAATTCTTTTTCTTTGTTTTGGACTTTCTCAAGTAACTCACTCTTTTTGAAGACTTTACCAAAAATATCATCTAGTAATGGGAATAATACTTCTAATATAAGCTCAATTCCAAGAAGGATTATATGAGCGTGAGCGTGATGTTCTGTCGGATTGAATATCAACATTACTGAGAAGATGATAACTACAATCGATTCTATAACATTGACAATTGATATTATTAGACTCTTAGAATTTTCGATAGCTTTTTCTTTTATTTCCCACTCCTCTCTAAGTATTGACCAAGTTGACCAAATAATACATACAACCGCAAATTGTTCAGGCTTGTTTAAGAAAAATAGAATTATACCAAGCATGATAATAAGCAGATTATCTAGTGATTTTCCTATTTCTTCTTTAAATTCTTTTAAAGCTAGTTTTAAAATAGAATCTTCTATTCCATAAAGAAGCATTACTGATCCTACTAAATAGGGAACATATTCTAATAGAGGTTCATTAAAAATTAAAACTAACACACCAAGTAGTAAATAAAAGGCAAATTTTAAAGGCTTATAAATTTTCATTTTTGACTTATCTCCAATCGTAATTTATACAAAAATATATTTAGATTTTACATCATTAATCATATCTAAACAATTATTTTTAGATTATTTTATTATCTCTTTTTTCCAATATTTAAATTCTTTTATTATCTCTTAGATAAAATCAATATTCAAAAATTTGTATTATATTTTAATAAATATGGTGTATTTAATACAATTTTTTTATTCTCTCAATCATAGATTTTCATTTTTTTTAATTTTACTGTGAGTAGAATTATAATTCATTTATTTAGAGAATACATCTAACCTTTTATGAGAGTATATTTTTAAATTCTACTTATAAAATTAAATTGGGTATTTAAAAACGCACTCAAATTTCAAAAATATACATATTAAACAGGGGGAATTGGTATGATAATTACAATTGTTGCGGATGTACTTGGACAAGAAAATAATGGCACTACTATCGTCTGTATGAATCTTGTAAGATATTTAAAATCAAGAGGCGATGAAGTTAGAATTTTAACATCAGATAAAGATAAAGCGGGTATGGAAGGATATTATATAGTTCCAGTTTACAATCTAGGTTTTATTTTAAATTATATGCTTAAAATCAATAATGTTGAACTTGCAAAACCTGATAAACGCATAATTAAAGAAGCTTTAACTGGATCTGATTTATGTCACGTGATTATTCCGTTTGCGCTTGGAATTCAAGCAGCGAAAATGGCAAGAGAGATGAATATACCGCTTACTTGTGGTTTTCATTGTCAAGCAGAGAATTTTACATCTCATTTATTTTTGATGAATTCTAGATTGGCAAACTATCTTACATATTTTGTGCACTATCATAAGCTTTATAAGTTTGCAGATGCAATCCATTATCCAACTAAATTTATCAAAGATTATTTTGAAAAAACAATCAATGTAAAAACTAATGGCTATGTAATATCGAATGGTGTAAATGATATATTTAAACCAACTAAACAAGAAATAAAGGAAAATGATGATATTTATCGTGTACTTTATATTGGAAGATATTCAAGAGAAAAAAGCCATAATGTATTAATAAAAGCTATAGCTAAATCAAAATATAAAGACAAGATAGAACTAATACTCGCTGGACAAGGGCCAAAAGAAAAACAAATTAAAAAACTCGCAAAGAAATTAAAAATAAATTGTCCAATCATGAAGTTTTATTCTCGGGAGAGACTCGTTGATGTGATCAATTCTTCTACTATCTATTGTCACGTTGCTGAAGTCGAAATTGAAGCTATTTCTTGTCTTGAAGCTATTTCTTGTGGGTTAGTTCCAATCATCGCAAATTCAAAAAGAAGCGCTACAAAAGCATTTGCGCTAGATAATAGGTCTTTATTTAAAGTCAATGATTCAGCTGATCTTGCAAGAAAGATTGATTATTTACTAGAACATAAAGATGAGAGAATGGAATTAAAAGAAAAATATCTTAGTGTTATAGATAAATATGATCAAACAGAATGTATGAACAAAATGAGAGAAATGATGGTGGAGGTTATCAATGAAAAAAGGAGAAAGAGTAATCTATTACAGGAATTCTCTTACAGATGATTTTGCCGGAACAAATATCAAACAAAAGAAAATAGATAATAAATACATCTATTACCCTAAAAATATCTTTTTTAAGTTCTTCTCTTTTCTTCTATATTATGTATTCGCAAAATTCTTAGTATTTTTGATGGTAAAAATCATTTATCATCAAAAATTCGTGAATAAAAAACTCTTAAGAAAAGAAAAAAATAGACCGATAATGATCTATGGAAACCATACACAAACAATGCTTGATGCCTATGTCCCAAATTTATTAAGACTTAAAAAGAATTATATAATAGTAAATCCAGATGCAGTGAGTATTAGAGGTGTTAGGGGGATTGTAAAGGCGCTTGGTGGTATACCACTTCCAAATACTAAAGAATCAGTAAAAAATTATAAGGATGCATTAGAAAATATTATCAAAAGCAATAATTCAATAACCATCTTTCCTGAAGCTCATATTTGGCCATATTATACTAAGATAAGAGACTTTAAAGAACAATCCTTTAGATATCCTGTCGATTATAATATCCCTGTATATTCCTTAGTAACTGTCTATGTAAGAAGCAAGTGTTTCTATCGCAAAAGACCACGTGCACTATCTGTCATCTCTGGCCCTTTTTATAAAGATGATAATCTATCTAGAATAGATGCAATAAAAGATTTGAGAGATAGAGTATATGAATCGATGGTGAATGTATCAAATAGTTATAATCAGGTTGAATATATCAAATATGTCGAAATAAAAGAGAACGAATAAACCATTCGTTCTCTTTTTCTTAATCTACTATTTCTAACGTTTAAATGCTGAAAATAAGAATAAAGATAATAAGAATACAGCTCCACCACCAATAATAAATGGCAAAGCAAAATTGCCATATGTAGCGTTTTCAAGCAAAGCTAAGCCTACTACTAAAACCATTAAAGCGATTGATGCGAGAAGACAAAGCAATGTCAATTTAAAATTAGATGATGCAGAATGTGATCTTTTTAAAGAATCTTGTTCGTTAGCCATATTCCCCTCCTAGAATGCAAGTAACACTAATAGAGCTAGCGTTGCTGCTTGAGTTAATAAAGAAAAATAAATTACAATGCTAAAATATACTTTATCTGTTTTGTGATGAGCGAGTATTCTACCTAATAAAGCACCAAGTGCACCAAAAAATACAGCATAAAATAATAATGTTTTTTCTTTTGTTCTTTCTTTTTGCTTAACTGCAAGTTTTTTATCTCTGAAGTATGCCATAAGTGCAACTAAAGACATAATAACTACTAAACCAGCATAAGCGATTAGAATTATTTGGTTTAATGTCATCAAAATATCTCCTTAAAAATTATTTTACATTATTATTTTATCATTAGTGATAAAAAAATATTCATTATTTTATCAATATTTAAATTTAAATAATAAAATCTATTTAAATAAAAGAAAAGAGATAAATAATTATCTCCTTTCTACATATCATTATTGAGCAGTGCCATTAGAATCAATATTATCATTTGTTCTATATGGAACAGCTTCCGTAAATATTCCTGTATGATAACCATTGATTAATCTTACAAGCATATCATTTAGATATTCAACAGTTTTTGGCTCTTCTGTCGATGCAATTAAGTGCGATCCACCTATACCTGAGTCATCAGTTAAGAAACCATAAATGCCACCAGTTAGTATTGATTGTGATCTAAAGAAATATTCAGTTTTAGTATCGATTCCGCTTGATGCAACTGTAATTATTCTTACACCTTTTTCTGATAATTTAAGAGCACTTCTATTCCAATCATCAACATCTTTATCATGACTTGGCGCATCCGCAACAAATAATAATATTTTAGTAGAACTCTCACTTGACCAATTTGATTTAGTAGCTTCATCAAGAGCGATTTCAACTGCTTCTTCAAAATCTCCACCACCGCTTGCTGAAAGTTTTGATAAGAATGTGTTTGCGTCGTTTAAATTTTCTGAAAAATTGAATGTTTTTGTTATATATTCATCGCCTTTGTCTTTATAAGCGATTACTGATAATTTAAATCTTGTGTTTGGATTATCTTTTTTTATTCTATCTATTACATCTAATAACTCAGTTTGAAGATATTTGATTTCATCGCCCATTGATCCTGTAGTATCTATAACTACCATAAGTTCAATTAGATCACTAAATTTTTCATTATTAGATTCATTGATGATATCTGTGTAATCTTTATCACCTGTAATAGTGTCTAATAGTGTCTTAGTTTCTCCTAAAACTGTTTTATATTCAAGCCTAATATTGTATTCAGTTTCATTGGTTTCTGAAAATATATAACATACACCATTTTTATTAGATACGCCTGTAAATGTAGGATTATTATTTTTTAACAAGCTTATTTTAACTTGAGTATCATTAGGCACAGTTATTTTAATCCTATTTAGAGTCTTAAAACTAAATTCGTCATAAAATATCTTGAATTTGCCTTCTTTTTGATCGCTTGTATAAGTTAAAAGTGATTTAAAATAATCATATTCAATATTATCATCGACACAGCTTGAAGTTAATTGTGATGGGGTATAAATTGTTGAATTAGAAGAATCTTTATCGCCTATATAATCATCATCGCTTCTTGAACTAGTTGATTCTGATATATAGTCAAATAATGAAAGACCTCCATCTTTTATGTCATAACCACTTATGACTTTTTCGAAAGTAGATGCCGGTGTAGAGCTATGATCTTCAGTCATTCCAGTACCGCTATCTTTAATTGATACTGATGCAATAATCGATAATGATACAACAAAGAGTATTAATACAGAAGATAAGATAGGCGCTAATATTCTTATTAGCTTAAATCCAGCTGTTTTTCTCTGCTTTTTAGTAGTTTTTAAATCATATTCTTCGATTATGTTTTGTTTTAAATTGTCATTTAATTTTGGTATTATTTCTTTTGATTTTCTAATTTTGTCTTCGTTCATAATATGCCCCCTATTTTATTCCTAAGTTCTTCTTGGCCTCTTTTAAGACGCATTTTGACCGCAGATTCACCTATTTTTAAAGTTTTAGCGATCTCTTTAATTTTTAAATCATTATAATAATAAAGGACTATCACTATCTTTAGTTTTTCAGGAAGGGAAATTACTGAATCAAAGATAATTTTAGAATTTTCTAAATCGCAATAATTATCATAAGACTTAATAATATAATCGTCTTTAAGAGTTGTTGTTTTTGAGTTTTTCTTAATAAAATTAATACTTTTATTAATCGCTATACGAATTAAAAAATATTTGTATTCTACTAAGTTCTCAAATGAAGGAAATTTATCAAGAAAAGATATGAAAGTATCTTGAAGTAAATCTTCACTATCATATTTATTTAGTACATATGAATATATGACATTAAAGATTTCTTTGCTGAAAGAATCATATATTTTTTCAAAAAGTAATTCTTTTGATCTTTCCATTTTAATTCCCTTCACCTATAAAACAATTTAGGTTAATTAAAAGTCACATTATTTTTTATGATATTTTTTTGTTTCGTTTATATAACCACATCTTTTGCATAATTCTTCTTTTGGTGTATGGTTTGTAAAACCATCGTAGATTAATTTTGCCTTTGAAGATGTGATGATATCATTAAAATCATTTTTATAAATATTGCCAAGATTTAATATGCCATCAGCATCTAAACAACATGGTACTACTGTGCCATCTACTAATATTCCTATTTGATCTCTTAAGGCGTGACAAAATGATTTTTCTTGATATGATTTATGATTCAAATCAGGCCAATCAAATTTATCATCTAAATCGATATATACTTTATCGCTTATCTTATATCCAGATGATATTTTATTTATATCAGATTTGAATGAATCTATAATGTAGCTTATTATATAACTGTTTCTTGAGTTATTATATCCTAGGTTCCAAAGTCTTAAATTTACAATGGTGCCTTTCTTTATTATCTCTTTAGTAAAATTTATAATTGAATCCAGATAATTATTGATATTGGAATAATTGCTAGAATCTAATGAATGAAGTGATATATTGATTTTATAAGGACAACTTTCGATGAGCTTAGCATATGAATTAGATATTTTTGTTCCGTTTGTAGTTAATATTGGAATAAATCCAAAATTTTTAGATATCGATATAAAATCAGATATGTTTTCGTGTAAGAGCGGTTCACCCATAAGATGAAAATATAGATATTTGATATTGCCTTTTAATTTATTTAAGATAACTAAAAAGTCCTCCATTTTCATCATCATTGGCGATCTATTCGTTTTATGGCAAAAATCACAGGACAAGTTACAAATATTAGTAATTTCTAAATAACATCTATTAATCATAATTATTTATTTTTGATTTTTTTTATATATTTAAAGGTTTCTTTTTCACCTTTTTCTTTCAACATTATGAGCCATGATTCTATTAAATCAGCGGTTTCTTTATTCATATTATATTTTCCAGCGTGAGAAATAAAATATTCATAAGGTGAACCATCAGTATATTTATCTTTTAAATATGTTTTGGAAGCAGCGATTCTATCACAAAGCATCTCTTTTACATATCTAACTGGCATTGGATGAGCGATATATATTTTCTTATTCTTATCTAGATCTGTCCAATATTCAAAATGATGTTTATTTCTTCCTTTATGATGCATCCAGACTGTGGAATAACCAATTTTCTCTCGTTCATATTCTGTGGGTGATTTATCGCCTTTATAATATTTTGCGCTTGTGAAAAATTCTTTAAAGCTATATTTTGATAAATCATGAAAAAGACCTTGAAAACCAATGCCTGCTTTAAAACAATATTTCATGACGAGGTGTCTGTGATGGGTGATGGTAAAAAAGTGTTTTAATATTTTCATTTTTAATAATAAGTTATGATTTCTTTTAATTCTTTCGATTCATTTTTATCAAGAGCGATTATGCCATCTTTATCTTTAAAATTTAGATCTATAGTTTCTTTGGAATCTAAGATATTGTGCCAAGGTTCCATGCAGATCATATTTGCATCTTTTGGATGCCAAAATAAAATATATGGGAAATCATGAAATTCTATAGACGCAAGAATAGTACCATCTTTTTTGATAAGGGTGGCTTTTTTAGATTTTAAATTTCTAAATATCAATGTTTTGGCATCATCAATATAATTTGTGCTTAGATCCAAGATACCATTTTTTGATAATAGTATTTTTTCACCTGTTAGAAGTGGAGTTCTATCATTAATTTCATTTATCAGCTCTTCTTCATATTCAAATTCGATGAGATAATTATCAATCTTAGAATCAAGACTAAATGATGTGTGAGAGCCTACAGAATAATACATTTTAGTATCATCATTGTTTTTGACGATATATGAGATTTTTATAGAATTATCAATTAGTTCATAAGATATTATTAATTCAAAGTGATAAGGAAATAATTTAAAAGTGTCTTTATTATCTTTAAGAATGAATGAAATTTTATTATTCTCTTTATTTAATAATACAAATTCGCACCTTCTTGCGAATCCATGTTGAAGAAGTGGGTAAATGACATTATCTATTTTAACTTGAATTTTTCCACAAATTGGAAAAAGGACTGGTGCATGACCGCTCCATGAACCATTGTCGTTTTGCCACAATCTCTCTTTTTTATTGTGAATGATACTAACCATTTCAGCACCGAGAGAATTGAATTTTATACATATATTTTCATTCTTCAGAATATATTCCATATTTATTCCACCAACTTAATAAAATTTTCTCTTGAAAGTTCATAATCGACACTTGAATTGAGATTGTCAAGAGCGTCCTTAAAAGAATCATAATTGATTCTTATGAGCTTGAAACCTAAAAGTTCATATACATGCCTACTTCTAGCATTATTTAAATTAGTATCTAATATTATCTTTTTAGCTTCTTTTACTTCAAATAGGTTTTCGATAAATAGACTTAATGCAGTTCTACCAATGTGCTTGTTTTGGTAAGATGAATCACAGATCTTTATTCCGATTTCATATATATCATTATCGTGGTACCTATAATGCATCTCGCCAATCGGGAGATTATCAAAAACGATTATATGTCTTAAAACTACCTTATCACTTTTATTTGATATCAATTCTTCGATCTCTTGATAAGATATATTTAGTCCATTTGGAAAGCCTGCATGTGCCATCACTTCTCCATCATTCCACCATTTAAATAGAATATCTGAATCAGAAATGTTTGCTTCTCTAATTTTTAGTTTATTGTGTTTAATATTCATCTATTCTTTTTATTCATATCCTTCTTCTGTGAATTTCTTTCTGATGTAGAAAATATTAGAAATAAATCTTTCGATAATATGACCTACAATACAATAAATTATGGCATCAGTGAAGAAATATACATGACCAACAAGAAGTGAGAATATTACTGATGATAAAACTTTAATGGCAATTGACTTATAGTTCTTATCTTTATTGATGATTGATTCGATGATGATTCCAATCGCAAGCACTACTGCGGTAATCACTACTGCATGTTTAGCTTCAAGATTGAATACTACTAGCATTATTACTAAGAAATTTTGCATCATCATTCTTTCTGGAATTTCCATAAAGCCACCATGAAGACATCTCATAGATAGTTCCATT
The DNA here is from genome assembly GCA_017960565.1 of bacterium. Taxonomy (GTDB): domain Bacteria; phylum Bacillota_I; class Bacilli_A; order Izemoplasmatales; family UBA1188; genus UBA1188. Next base: position 133,186 of record JAGCYY010000009.1, read on the forward strand.
GGTTCAATCTTACTTTGTGATGGAGAAAATACAATAGTTAATGCTGAAGATACGGCGACAGCGAGTAATATTGCACCCCAGTATTCAAGATCAAGCATGTTTTCAAAATGAAGACTCCAGTTATTCTTGATTGCTAAGATAACGATTGTAGGAACGATAGATGCGATAAGAGGGACGAAATATGATAAGATTTTTTTATCTTTTACAAGATATTTTTTTGTGATGAAAGATAATAAATAATATATAGCCCAAAGAGCGATTCCAATTAATCCAGTTACAATGTATAGCATTTTAAGTAAACTCCTTATTGATTATAGTCATCTAATCCTTTTGATTCTTCACGTTGAGAATCGATAAAATCATCCATGTTGACTGGTTTTGATTTTACTGGTTCTACTGGTTTATTGATAACGATTTGTGGAAATGGAATGTTGACATTGTTCTTATCGAAGATGAGTTTTAAGCATCTATTCATATCACGTTGAACTTGATATTTATCTTCTTCTTTGCATTCGGCGATAAGTTTGATTATAACGGAATTGTCACCTAATTCTTCAACGCCTTTATAATAAGGACCATTTACGATTGCTGGAATTCTATCGTTGAAGAAATGAAGATTGGTTTCAATTATCTTTTCAACTCTTTCGATTGATTCTTGATAATCGATACCGCATGTACAAATAGCGATAGATAATTCTTTGGTATTGTTTATTATATTAGATATTGAGCTATTGTTTACAATATTCACATTTCCAGCTGCATCTATGATCTTAGTAGTTCTAATGCCGATGGTTTGAACTGTGCCTCTCCAGCCGTTTATAACTACGACATCACCGACTTTGAAATCGCCTTCAAAGACAATAAATAAGCCAGCGACGATATCACTAATTAGTGTTTGACAACCAAGACCTATTACTAAAGATAATATTCCTGCACTCGCAATCAATGTTGAAGTATCAACGCCAAATGCTGATAAAACAATCAATATTATCGCAATTGCGACAATGTAATTTGCGAGTGATAATATTAGATCACATAATGTTCTAGCTTTTTGATTTTTAGTTGTTAAGAGGCCAGTAATGTATTTTACAAATACATATATACCAAGAATCATGAGTATGATCATCACACTTCTTAGTATAATTTCTGGCGCAGTTAGTTTTGATGATTCATCAAATAATGAATAAAAGAATGAGTCATCTGTGAAGAATGATTCTCGGCCTAGAATAAGAACGAGTAAAGTAAGTCCTACTAAACCAAGCACGCATTTAATTATTATACTTACTATTCCTTTTGTTTTCATAAAATTTATATCTCCTTATACTTTGATATCAAATTCAGTGTCGAGTGTTTTAAAGATTTCTTCTTCTCCCATATCATATCTAACTAAGATATCTTTAGATCCATCTTTAAATATTAATTCAACTCTTTTGTTTTCTTCTTTGTCAATATAGACAAGATGTATTTCTGATGAACCAGATAATTTTAAAACCGGAATTTTGATTTCATCATGCCAATTTATGATGCTTTCTAGATGTTCTGTCTCATTGTCATTCATGTCTTTCATATAGATTTCTTTGAAATCAAAATATCCATAATCATCATTATAATTAAGATTTATGTGATATGTTCCATCTGCGCTTCTTGTCGTGCAGTGACATTCGCCAGTTAGTGCCTTGAATGTTGAGATGAGCGATGTGACTTTGATTGCCATTCGATCAAATGTTCTATCCATCATACCTACAGAACCTTTTAATGTCGCATAATAGTGCATATATTCTCCATCATATGATAGTTCTTCTTTGATTCTATCCATATTGATGGTGAAATATCCATTTATTTCTCCATCGAGGCCTTTATTTCTTAAGGTTACATTTTGATAATATGGTTGATTGTTTTCATCAAATGCTGTATAGGTGTAATTGATTGATTCAAAATCATCTAATGAATTCAGATAATATGATAGAGGTTTATCATCTGTGAGTTCTATTTCTTCTTCCTCTAAGATGTTTTTCTTTTTAATTGTCTTGATATTCTTATCGAGAATGAAAGTATCGTAATCATAAATTAGTTTATATTCTATGAGTTCATCTTTTTCTTCATTGATTCTAATAGATAATGTGTTGTCTTTTTTAGTATCTAAGCTATTAAAATTAATAGAATATAGAACTTTTCCATCTTGATAATAAAAATCATCAAAACTAGAATTCATATTGTAGTTGATAAGACCAGTGCTTGTCGCAATTAGTATTCCAGTCGCAGTAAGAAGGCCAGCAGTTGATAAAAGATTGATTCCAAATAATTTTGATTTTATTTGGTTTTTAGAATCTTTAGATTTCGAATCTTCAAAAGATCTATTTTCTTTTATTTCATCTACTGGAATGAATTCTTTTTCTATAACTACTTCTTTTGGAATTATGGCTTCTTGTACAGTTGCTTGTTCGTTCGCAGTTACTACTTCACTGACTTTTTTGTTTTCTTCTTTGTCGAGAGCCATTATATCGATACCCCCTTTCTTTTTAATATAAAGAGGAGAGAGAAAGAAATCACAAGAATCGATGTTAGAGTGATGATTAAGGCGTCTATTCCTTTAAAACCTCTATTTGATGGCAAGATAAATGATTCAGTATTATTCATCTTCTTTAGTTCATTTGACAATGTTTCAAGGTCACTATTATAACCATCTATTTCTTCAACTTGTCTTCTAGCTTCATTATAAAGAGGCCTAAATGTTTCATCGTTTCTTATTATTTCAAGATATTTTAAATATTCTTTTTCTATTCTTTTAAGTTTTGCATGACTATAGGAATTAGACTCTTTTATTTCCTCAAACCATGATTCAAGATAACTCTCCATCAAATCTTGAATATGATAATACATGAGTTCATCAGCGTCTTTATAGAAGATTTCATCCATCTCATCTTTGTTGAAATCTCTGAAGGTTATTATTTCAATTTTCTTGATATTAAGATTGACATTTACCATGAATCTTGAATTTATTCCATCACAGTTTCTAATCAGATTCACAAATGTCTTTGCACTCTTAATAGACATATCTACATAATCATAAAATCTTGAAAAATCAGCTGTTGAAAGATTAAAGAGATATTCTTCACTCATAAGTTCATCGACTTTAGAATCATACAGGTTCTTTATTGAATCGCCTAAAGTTTTTTGTGATTCGATAAAATTGGAGTCTTCAATATTGTTTTTATAAATATCGCTAAGATCTGATAAGGTTTTCGCAGAATCACTGATAAAAGTCGCTCTTGAAGCGATTTCTTCATTTGTGAGTTCATCGTTTTCTTTGAATAATTTATCAATTAATTTATCGATGTAATCGTCATATTTATCTTTGATAGAATCAGAAATATCAATATTGATAATGACGTTTTCATTCGCACTTGCGACAGAATCTCTTATTCTTCTTACATATTGAATTGTATTATATTCAACATCATATAGATAGTTATCTATTTCATATTCATATGTCATTATGGAAATGTCATTGATGATTTCGATCTTTTTCGCTTCGATATAATCATTGACATCTTTATAATATTTATTTTCTTGATCAAGTTTATATGAATCTAATTTTTCATAAGTTGTGATGATTCTATCTAATGCATCTTTTGGAAAATCAACTGGTAGGTCATTTAAAAAATCAGTGAATTCTTTTGGATATTTATCGATATTGTTGTTTATTTCTTGAATAAATTCGTCTAAACTTTTTGTCCTGAATGATATAGTGACTTCATAGTAGTCTGTAGACATATAAGAATCGGTTTCTCTAAAATAATATCTAATGAGAAAATTGTATTCTGTATTTTCATCAAGAGATGTGATAATGTTGTTTGGGATATAGTTATATGATGAAGTATATGTAGCAAATAAATCATCATAATTATCAAGCAATATTAAATCTAGGTATTCTGATTTTAGAGAAATTGAACTGAATGAGATTTTGAAATCATCTTGAGTAAGTTTATGCAGTTCATCAAGTTCATCTAGTGTGTATTGTTTTAAAATTTTATATGATGCGGTTATTGTGTCGTTTATGCCATCTATGTATGTTATTTCTTTTGAATGTGAATATATATCATCTAAATAATAATAACCACATTTAGGCTTAAGAGTATAAAAATGTTCACCAGGACTATAATCATAATCGAATGAAGCTATAAAATCTCCATAGTTCATATCTCTTATGAACCATTCAAATGATTCTGGCATGTTTCCATTGTTGTATATGAATGACATAACTTCATGGTGCATCCATGGTGTTTCTATATAGAATTTAACACCTATTATATTTAATTCATCTAGTTGAGGTGCCATAAATGTTAAATATTTGCCATTTTTATCATAATTACCAAATTTATCACATCTATAACCATCTATATAGTCTTCCCCACTTTTGATGACATATCTTGTAAAATATGATTCTATATCTTTGATTGGGATAATCAATTTCTTTAAAAGAGAGTTTGTTTCATTAGATGGTGATATATTAAATTTATATGTTTTTAAAGGTTCAAAAAGAATCTCCTCGTAATAATAATCTTGATATAAAGCATCTATTATAGCGTCTTTGTTTCTATCAATAACGTCTTTAGATAATTTTTCAGATTCTTCCATAGTAATATTTACTAAATCATGACTTAGATAAGTTGGGTTCTTATCTATATTATAAAATTCAATGATTGATGCATTCTTTTCATCACCCATTGAGACATCATATGAATAAGTTGCGTTAAGAATCGCTTTTGAAGATGTGACATTATTTAATATATTTTCATCGATATCGATGTTATAGATGTATTTTTTATCTCCGATAATAAAGCCATTATAGTTGTATCCTTTAACATTTGGAACATAATCACTTATATTGATAGTTGATTTAGAATTTGGACTAAATCTACCGAGCGATATATATTCGTTCTTTTTATATGTTAGACCACTATAATCTAGAATAATCTCAAAATCGAGATATTCAATTTTTGCATAAAGTCTAACTGAATAATCTATTAGAGCACTTGATAATAAATCATCAAGTGTTTGAATAGGAACAGTATAGTCATTATCTAAATACCAACCTAAGAAGTTTATTAGTGGATGAGAAAGAGGCGAGAATGTGTAGTTCTCACTTGTGTCTAAATCTTCTTCGTTTGGATTAGTGATATCAGATATTATTATCTGATCATAAACATAGTTTATATAGACATAACTAGGTGTTGTGTTTTCTACTATAATAAGACTTAAAGTGATATCTTGTGAATCACTATTTTTAAATATATAATTTGTTTTATCATTGAGTTCAATAGTTACTATTGATTCACCAATTTCAATTCTTTCATTATCGTAAATTGTGTAATAGAGAGAATCTTCTATATCAAGAGAGTGAGAATAACCATCATAGGTGAATGAATATTCATAAGGATATATAAATTCTACTTCATAAGGAAGAACTTCGATTGTGAATTCTTTAACATCTTTATCAAGCGTATCAGACCAATAATATTCTTCTTGTGTGAGAGCTATATATAGATCTAATTCACCAACATCTGTGATTTCTGTAGTAAATGTATCAATATACTCATAATATTCGCTTGAAGAGATGCCTAAATCATGTGAAAAACCATCATAGGTGAATATGGTTTCAAGAGGTGCAGGAGGTTCAATTAAAAATTGTCTTGTAGTGAAATATTTATCGGATATAGCGGTAGGGCCTTGAATAGATATTGAACCTACTACATGTGATAAAATATATGAATTTTTAATTGATGTAGATAGATCTGAAGATAAATATGAAATGATGACAATAGAATCTAATGTTTCGTTAGTTGCTTCATATGTATTATAAATTCCTTTTGAGATAACGACATTCTTATATGATTCTAGTGTTGAATCATAAGATAGTGTTGTGCCATCGCTTGATAATTCTGTGACAGGAGTTATAGTCTCATTCGATAATTGATAAAGTCTATAACCAGCAGATAAAAAGATTATAGGGTTGTTTCCTGTTTCTCCTGTAGGCGTTCCATCACCACTAGGTACAGTACTAGTTGAAGTTTTAGATACAAATTTATCAGTCGAGGTAGAATATAAAACACCAGATTCAATATAGAGATTTGGATTATTTATTGAGATAGGAGCTTGAGTTTTTATGATACTACCATTGATGTAAATTGTTGAAGAGATTCCATTATCAATCGCAACTGATGAACTTGATAATTCAAGATAGCCAGCATTAAAATTGATATTTCCTTGATTATTTTCATTGATTTTAATCGCAGGTCCCTTGGAAGTGATATTTATATGACCACCACCTATTATTAATGAAGAACTTGTATCTGGTACAATAATACCAGATGAATTATCACTGGTTGTGTTTATTATAAGATTTTCAACTGTTGAATTAAAAAGAATAGATGAATTAATAGCATAATCAAGGGTTGAATTGATGGTTAAAGTTCCATCTCCTCTTATATATAAACTTCCAAAAGCGGTGATAGTTCCATTTAATATATTATTTCCTGATACGACAATGGTATAGTCCATTAAATCGACATTAAATAAAATATCGCCAGTCCAATCAACACCATTTAGATAAAGAATATAATTTTCTTCATCATATTCATATCCTTCGCCTACTAGTTCAGTTGTATAATCAGGAATCGAAACACTATTTACTCTTCTTGTGAACAATGAAAAGAAGGCTATAGATAATATAGCCAGAGATATGATCGAATATATTAAAATCTTAGTCCTTCTTTTCATATATTAATTAAAAATTTTATTCTGTAGCTTCTGTAACTTCTTCTGTTTCTATGGTCTCGGTTGTTTCTTTTTCTTTATGCAAGAAATTATATAGAATTGCAGCAACTGCGGCACCACCAATTGGTGCAACTATAAAGATCCATACTTGAGATAAAGCTTTAAATGAACCATTGTAGATAAGATTTGCGAAGGCAGTTGCGATGCTTCTAGCTGGATTTACAGATGTACCAGTTAGACCAATACCAACTAAATGAATTAATGTTAAAGTTAAACCGATGATGATTCCAGCTATTTTTGATGTATCAGCTTTCTCATCTGTAACATTTAAAATAACATATACAAATACACATGTTAGTACTACTTCTGTGAGTATTGCAGCAATTACTCCACCAAATGAATAATCGCCACCATTTCCTACAACTAAATTAGATGCAGCAGTATCTGCTAAATTTCCGCCAGCCATTTTAACAATTCCAAAGAATAAAATTGATCCAACAAGGCCACCAAGAACTTGTGATAGTGAATAAAATAAAAATTCTTTAAGTGACATTTTTTTAGTCATAAAGAATCCGAATGAAACTGCTGGATTGATGTGGCATCCTGAAATTCTGCCGATAGAATAGGCCATTGCAATAATCACAAAACCAAATGCGAGTGATGTTGGAACAAGATTTCCACCTGTGATAGCAGCAACTCCACAAGCAAAGAAACATAATACAAATGTACCAATAAATTCTGAAATGTAGTTTTTCATATCTTCTCCTTCATGTATTTTTATTTATATTTATATTATACATCTATTTTCAATAAGTGGAATATTATTTTAATATTTCACTTAGACATAATAAAAAATTGTTTAATATTTAGTTAACTTCCGTTTTGATTAATATACGGAAATAAATCTAATAGTATTTTATAATGTAAATGGTTTATTATTTGAGCTCGTTATCATAAGAAAATATAAGGAGGGTTTTCTGTCTATGAAAA
>JAGCYY010000010.1 GCA_017960565.1 bacterium
ATCACTAAGATGAAATAATTATAATCAGGCGAATGAAGGTCGCCGCGACCCCCATGGGGGTCAAGGATACCCATCAACTATGGATACCTTGTTAAAAAAATTATGATATTCTAAATATCAAAATATATTATATAAGGAGGTTGTATGACTGATAAGGACATTTTACCAGTTCTCCCAATTAAGGGCCCTGTAGTACTCCCACATGTAGAGATGAGAATAGAAGTTGGAAGATCATTTTCAAAAAATGCAGTTATCACATCGGAACTGACATATGAAAATGAAATATTACTAGTCTTCCAAAAAGAAGATGCTAATGAAGATGGACAAGCACCACAATTATCTGATTGTTACCCAGTAGCCCTCTTAGCAAAGTTTGATACTAAAATCAAATTACCAAATTCTAATTTTAAGATCAAATTCACACCATTCGCGCGTGTTCAAATCAACACTCTCTTTAACGAGAATGATTGTGTATTTTGTAATTATCAAATCTTAGATGATATCTATGGCGATCAAGATAATCAACAATTTCTTCTTTCTAAGATCAATTCTCAAATCTTAGAAAAAGGTGGTTCATTCTTAAAAAACAGTAAACAAGTAGTAGAAGAAATGAACAAGAGAATAGATCCAGCAATCTATTCAGATATTGTTGCATCTAATCTTATTTTAAGAGATAAAAGCTTATATCCTTATCTTGAACAACTCGATGTTAATCAAAGATTAAATATGGTTTTACAAGATATCGAAGCATTCTTCTATCATAAAGAATTAGATGATAAAATTGAACGTGATGTTCGTGAAAAAATGGAAAAAGCTCAAAAAGAATATTATCTTAGAGAAAAAATCCATTCTATTCAAGAAGAATTAGGCGATGTTGATAATGCTACATCTGATATCGAAGTACTACGTACTAAGATCAAAGAGTCAAGAATGCCTAAAAATGTTGAAGAACACGTTCTTAAAGAGCTTAGACGTTATCAAAGTGTCTCAAGTGCATCTCCTGAATCAGGCATGATAAGATCATATATCGACACTATGATTGATATCCCTTGGTATCAAGAAACAATAGATGAAAAAGATATCGTAAAAGCAAAAGAAAAACTAGATCAAACTCACTATGGTCTAGACAAGGTAAAAGATAGAATTATCGAATATCTATCAGTAAAACTCTATACAAACAAAAACCCTCAAACAATCATCTGTTTTGTAGGCCCTCCTGGTGTTGGTAAGACAACTCTAGCACAATCGATTGCTAAAGCATTAAATAGAAAATTTGTTAAACAATCACTTGGTGGTTTAAAAGATGAAGCTGAAATAAGAGGACACAGGCGCACATACATTGGCGCTCTACCAGGAAGAATCATGAATGGTATGAGACAAGCTGGTGTCATCAATCCAGTATTCTTATTAGATGAAATCGATAAAGTAGGATCAGATTATAAAGGCGATCCTTCGGCAGCATTACTTGAAGTACTAGATCCTGAACAAAACAAATGTTTCTCAGATCATTATGTTGAAGAAAATTATGATCTTTCAAAAGTAATGTTCATTTGTACTGCAAACTATGCTGAAAATATCCCAGCTCCACTATATGATAGAATGGAAGTAATTCAACTTTCAAGTTATACAGAAATCGAACAATTCCATATCGCAAAGACACATGTCATTAAAAATGAGCTAGAAATGAATGGTTTAGAACCTGAAAAATTTGAAATCACTGATGAAGCTCTTATGAATGTTATAAAGCATTACACAAGAGAAGCAGGTGTACGTCAACTTGAGCGTCATATCGGCACAATCATCAGAAAATCAATTAGACAAATATTATCAGATAACTTAAACAAAGTTACTGTAGATTCGCTTAACCTTAAAAATTATCTTGGAAAAGAGATTTTCCAAAACAATGTTTCGGAAAAAGAAGATATGGTCGGTGTAGTTACTGGCCTTGCCTATACACAATATGGTGGTGATACACTTCAAATCGAAGTAACTACATACAAAGGAAAAGGCAGTCTCCTTCTTACTGGTAAACTCGGCGATGTCATGAAAGAATCTGCTCAAGCTGCTTATTCTTGGGTTAAATCACACGCTAAAGAACTAGAAATAAATGAAGAATATTTTGAAAAACTAGATGTCCATGTACACGTTCCTGAAGGTGCTGTACCAAAAGATGGACCGAGTGCTGGTGTCACAATGACTACCGCTATTGCCTCTGCCTTCACACATAAAAAAGTAAGACATGATCTAGGCATGACTGGTGAAATAACTCTTCGTGGAAGAGTGCTTCCTATTGGCGGCTTAAAAGAAAAATCAATTGCTGCACATAGATCTGGCCTCACCACAATTTTAATCCCACAAGAAAATATTCGTGATTTAGAAGATATTCCAGAAGAAATCAAGAACTCTCTTGAAATAATCTCTGTATCTAATCTAGATGAAGTATTAAAATTAGCCTTTGTGAATAAATAAAGCATATAAAAATGCGAAGTTTTCTGCTTCGTATTTTTATTTTGTTTATTATCTCACATTTTCTAAATTAAATATATAAAATAACCTTTATTTTTTTATAAACTTAGTATATAATAAAATAAAGATAAAATTTGCGAGGTGCAATATGATTTTAAGCCATTTTAAAGAGATATTAAATGATTTTATTTTCTATCTATATCCAACATTCGAAATCGATGAAGAAATCGATTTTTATGATCAATTTTATGCAACATTAAACGATGATGGAACATTAAACATCAAAGGCGATATTCATGGTGCTAGAGGATATAGAATCAAAAGAGAACGTCCATTTTTACCTGAAGATGTAACTCTTATTTCAAACTTTATATCTGAAGTAAATACTATAGAAAGTTCTAATTTGAGCGATGAATATATAGAAACCCTTATTCAAAGTGCCTTAAATAAAGCCATTGCACAAACTCTTTCTCCTGTATCTACTCAAACTATCACTATGGTAATAAATTCATTATCAAAATTTAGTGAAAGAACATATGAAGGTCGCAATATCTCATTCGGTGTTGTCATAAATGATAAAATATCTTGTAAAAATAGAGTAGATAATGTTTATTTTTCGAATTTCATAGAAAGTCCATTCTCTGCCGCTCTTACAAATGGCACAGAATCATTTATCGAAGTTGATTCTGATGGTTATGTAAATAGATATGTTCAATTAAATAGTGAAAAATCAGATCTCGCACTCGCACCATATAACTACACTAGAGTCCTTGAATATTCAGGTGAAGATGTAACCGCAATTGTATTAACACAAAAAGGTGAAATCTTAATCTATCATGATAATGAAATAAAATACACAAAACGTGGTGGTAGATGGAATCCTTATAGTCACAAAGAAACTATTAGAGTAATTCACGAAAGAAGTGAAAACGATAATTTACTCTTCGCGAAAGCTGTATATCTAACTGCCATTGATGTATCTTTCACACAAACAGGAGGAATCATCTCATTCTTAGATGAAAATGAAGTTCAAAATGCCCTAAACCATATAAATATCAAAGATATTTGTAATGAAAAATATTTTGAAATTAAACGTCAATTGATGGCTGAATCAAATGATCCTGAATATGAATCTATCAAAAATATCACTTTTGATGAATTTTTAACATTAAAACAGAATATTAAATCATGCTTACTAAATAGACTAATTGATGGCAGAAAATTCTTTATGTTATATAGAAAATTACGTCAAGAATTAGTAGGAATAGATGGCGCAACTATAATCGACTACAATGGTGATATTGTGGCAGTAGGAGCAATCGTTAAGATTGAAGCAGGTTCAACAGGCGGTGGTAGACTTGCAGCTGCTAAAACATTATCACAATATGGTATTTCTATAGAAATATCATCAGACTCATCAATCAAAGGCTTCGCTCTTGATGAAAATGAAGAACCAGAACAAATCTTTACAATCTCTGATTTCCAATAATTATGAAAAATATATACTCACTATTAGATACAGAAAAAACCAACATTTTAGTTGTTCCGCACAAAATTGAAAAAGATATTTTTAATATCCTCAAAAATTCATCATTTTTATATGATGTTAAATTCGTTCCTATTACTGAACTTATGAATGATTTTTTAGGATATTATGATGATGAAGCATTAGATATTATCAAAGAAACATTTGATACTACATATGATTCTGCGAAAGAATATCTAGATTCATTTTTAATATCTGATTCAAAATATAAAGAAATTGTAAAAGATTATTATCATTTAGAACAAAAAAGAATCGAATATTATAAAGACAAAAATCTTTTAATATTCCTAGCTTATAACTTCAATAATCTTATCGCAAAGACAATATTAAATATCAAACAAAACAACATTAAATTCAATTATCTTGAAGCTAAAACCTTAGAGCATTCTGAATTGAATCATAGATATATAGAATATCCACATATCATAAGAGAAGTTGAGGGACTTGCTGATAATATCTCTAAATTATTAGATGAAGGAGTAGATCCAAACAAAATCTTTATTGAATATACACAAGATAAATATCTATCTCTCATTGATGATATCTTTCCATTTTATAATTTAGAATATCAAATCGAAGAATATATACCTCTCTCATCACTTGAAGATACCAACAAATTAATCAAATTCTTTAGAGATGAAACTAATCTAATAACCATAGATTCATTCAATAAATTCTATGAAAAATATGAAATAGACAAAAAGAATAAACAAGCAATAGATTCGATTTTCAAAGGCCATCACAGAATTAAAGAAGATTATTTTGAATATTTATTAAGCAAAGTCTATATAAAAAGCGAAGAATACACTGATTGTATCAGTATCGGTAATTTTAAAGATAGATTATTTAAAGATGATGAATACCTATTCATCATTGGTGCAAATCAAGGCATTTTTCCATCACCTTATAAAGAATCAGGACTAATTACTGAAGAAACATATGTGTCACTTGGCTTATATGATGAAAACTATATGAATAATTTTAGAGAATCATATCTATCACAATTATTTCAATCAATTAAAAATCTTACAATATCATATAAACTAAAAGATGATGAAAAAGAATACATAAGAGCATCTATCATCGATAGAATAATCGAAAATCAAAATGGCAGTAATATCGAAATAGACACATATTCAAATGATAGATATTCGAAAAAACGTGACATCATCAAATTCTTTAAAGCTCTAGACACTTATGATAAATATGGCATTAAGACAAGCGACTATAAAAACCTTTATAAAGTTGGAGAAAGCCAAAAAATAATTAGAAATTCATATTCTAATGAATTAAAAATAGAAGATATAAAGAATTTCCATAATTTCATCAAAAATAAATTAAGTATATCTCATACAGCATTAAATAATTATTTAGAATGTCCATTCAAATATTTCTCGTCTAATATTCTAAATCTAGAATCTTTTGATATAACATATGATACATATCTCGGTAGTTTCTTTCATAAAATAATTGAAAAATACATCGATAGAGAAATCGATATGAGTGATATCGATCTTATGTATGAAGAATTTCAAAATGAATATAAAGATAAAGGGTTTGAACTAACAGAAGAAAATACATATTTCTTTAAAAAATTCTATGAAAAGATTCCTGAGATGATTTCTCATATTCAAGCTTATTACAATTCAATCAATAAAAATAATATTTTTAAAGAAAAAAGATATGAAATAAAAGAAAAACACGGTTCAACATTAGTCACTAAAAAAGGCTTTCCAGACCTCTTAATTGATGATGATGACAATGTTTTATTGTTCGATTATAAGACAGGAACACCACCATCATTTAAAACCGAAAACGGTGAGGGACTACAATTATTTTTATATTTTAATCTTTATAATGAACTACATAATAAAACAAAAAAATTATTTGGTGTATTTTATGTATTAATAAACAAAAATATAAAAAAAGGAAAAGCACTTGTATCATTTAAATCTAAAATCTTAAATTATGATGATTTGATTTTAAAATATGATCCACTTCATCTAACTGGAACAAAAAATAAAGTATCAATAGAAGAAATGGATAAGATGATAGAAGATACTAAAACTTATCTAGATGATACCATCACAAATATTTTAAATGCTGAATTCGATGTAAAGCCTAAAAAAGGTTCATGCGATTATTGCAACTTTAAAGATATCTGTTATAGAGAATCAAGTGATGTAATCCAGGAGGAATAATAATGAGCGATATCAATAACTTTACAGCTGAACAAAAATATATATATGACGCTAAATCGGAAAATATGTTGATATCTGCTGGAGCTGGATGCGGCAAAACATTTATTCTTGTTGAAAGAGTGATTCATCTATTAAGAGATAAAGGCTATAAGCTTAAAGAAATGATTATTCTAACTTTCACAGAACTTGCTGCTAAAGAAATGAAAGAAAGAATAATGAAAGCATTAAAAAAAGAAAATAAACAAGAATTATCTCAAGAATTAAAACATATCGATGAAGCAAGTATCGAAACATTCGATTCTTTTTGTCATAAATTTGTTAATAAATATTCATGTTTCAGCACTCTTCCTAAACATTTCGAAATTGGGAATGATGAAATGTTCAAGATGATTATAATAAGATCACTCAAAGATATTCTTAAACCTTATTTTAATCAATCATTGCCAGCTTTCAATGAATTTGTAGAAATCTTTGATTTCTCAAAAGAAAATAGAATCTATGAATATTTATTTGATCTTTATATTAAGGTTGTAGAAATAACCGATACTAAAGATTATTTAAGAAATTATCTAAATAATTATTTTTCTAATGATTTCTATAATTTCATTCTCAATAATTTCATTGATATAGTCAAAGAAAAAATTGAATATATTATTTCGATGTCTATTCCTAAAATATCATCTAAAATCAATGAATATGTTGAATATATAAAAACTAAATTTATAAATATATTAAATTCAACAGATTTAAATGATTATATTGATTGCCTAAAAGAGATAAAAGAAATCAAAAAACCACGAAATGATTTTGGCACAAAAGAAGAAAAAGATCTAATCAAAATATCCTATGATGAGCTGAGAGAAAAACTAGATTCACTCATAAATTTTTTAAATTATAAAGATAAAGATGAGATTATTGAAATCTATAATTCTAAGAAAAATGTATGTCAATTCTTAGTGAATGTCTTATTAGAACTCGATGATAAAGTAAATGAATTCAAAAAAGAACATGGAATATATTCTTTTTTAGATATTGAAAAAGAAACAATAAGAATTCTTAGAACTCACAAAGAAGTATCAGATTATTATAAATCTAAAATTAAAGAAATATTGATTGATGAATATCAAGATACCAATGATATTCAATCAGAAATAATATCATTAATATCTAATGATAATTTAATCGTTGTTGGCGATATCAAACAATCAATTTATCGTTTTAGAAATGCTAATCCTGAAATTTTTAAATCATTAGGTGATAAATATCAAAAAACTGATACTGGTACAGTTGTAGAATTAAGTAAGAATTTTAGAAGTAGAAAAAATGAAGTTTTAGATATTGTAAATATGATCTTCACAAATATTAGAAAATATCCACAGGTCAATATGGAATATCTAAACCAAGATTTAGAATATGGAAATGTTAAATACGATAGTCATGAATCAGAAATGAACAAATTCAGAATTATCGAATTTAATGCTAAAGAATCAAAAGATATAAGTGAATTTGATTTGATCGCAAGAGATATCTATAATAGACTAAATAGTGGCCAAATGACATACATCACTAAAGATAATGGTATATATAGAAAAGCCGAACCAAAAGATTTTATGATTTTAGCATCTGACAATGAATCACTAAAATCCGCAAGTAAAGCACTAAAGAAATATCATATTCAATCAAAAGTATATGGTGCAAAAGGATTTTTTAAAACTAAAGAACTCATATTCTTAAAAAATATTTTAAAACTAACATATCTATTTGAAAATCAATTATTTGATATTGATGATTTTAATATTACTGTCTTATCAATAGAAAGAAGTTTTTTAAGAGGCGTCAGTGGTGATAAGATCTTAAGTTATCTCGATAGATCTAAATATGAATCTAATATTATCGCACTTATTGCTGAATTTAGAGATTTATATGATAAGATGGTATATCTTATAAGTGTTCTTCACAAATACAATATGTATTATGTTTTAAAAGAAGCCATCAAAATCTTTGATTTATATGAGAAATTAAAAACTTTAGATGATTATGAAGAAAAAGAAATGAGAATAACTCATATTCTCGATATGATGAAAACTCTTTCTAATTCTAAGATGACTTTAAAAGATGCAGTTGAATATTTTGATTATCTAAAAGGAAAAGATTTAGATATCGATATTAAACAAGAAGATTTAGAAGAAGAAAACTATGTATCGATTATGACTATCCATAAATCAAAAGGATTAGAAAGACCTTTCGTCTATATAGCAAGGCTTCATTCATCTATGAAAATTACTATGGATATCTATAATAAACAATTTGGTTTTTATTTTAAGACAGATGAAGCAGCTGATTTAATAAACAAAGAAATTGTTTATCAAGAATTAAGAAGAGAAAAAATAAGATTATTATATGTGGCGCTTACTCGTGCTCAAGAATCTCTTACTTTAATTTTTGATTCTGAAAAGAAAGATTTCAATGGCGAATTAAACGATACGACAACTCTTCAAAAATTGCTTCTAATGAATAATGATTATAATGCTTATTATGAAACAATCAATTTAGATGAAGAAATTAATATAATATCAAATGACGTAGATTCATATGACAATAGTGTCACTTATCATTTCTTCACAATGAAACCTAAGAAATTAAAAATCAAAAACAAAGCATCTCATGATCTCTATACCGAAAATGAAGAAGTATTTAAGGCAATAGAAAGAGGCACAGAACTTCATAGCTATTTTGAACTTATTAATTTCAGAGAAAATATTGAGCCTCAAATGGAAAAATATCAGATTCCAGTTAATGATAAAAATTATCTTAGGTCATTTAAAGAACAAGATATATTCAATGCTGAAACTATTAGAGAATACCATGAATTACCATATTTTGTTAATGATAACAAAGGAATTATTGATTATATTTTGGAATTAGAAGATAAATATTTAATCATCGACTTTAAACTTAAAAATATTGATGATATCGAATATGTTAGACAATTAAAAACATATAAAGAATATTTAGAATCACGAACAAATAAAAAGATCGAAACATATTTATATTCGATTCTAAATAAAGAATTAAAACCTATTGATACAAATTCTTATTCATAAATATGAAAAAATAGATTGAATAATTATAATTTATGTTATAATAAATAGGCACCTAAGCCAAAGATTTGGGAATCTCCAACCCTTTTCATTGACTTAAGGCAAGTAAAAAAGAAGGAGAAATTAATAATGGCACTTTCAAAAGAAGAAAACCAAAGAATTGTTGAACAATTCCGTATCAATGCTAATGACACAGGTTCACCTGAAGTTCAAATTGCTTTACTCACAAGAGAAATCAATCTCTTAAATGAACACCTAAAGGCAAACAAACATGATTATCATTCGCAAAGAGGTCTAATGAAGAAGATTGGTCATAGACGTAATCTCTTAAAGTATCTCGAAAAGAAAGATATTCAAAGATACAGAAATTGTTGTGACAAATTAGGTTTAAGACATTAATTATTAAAAAACAAGGTGAATCCTTGTTTTTTTATTATATTTAATATAAAATATTAATTAGTGAGGTACAAACATTATGTTTTATAAGATTAAACCTACTTTCAATCAAGCTTTATGGGCAGGAAATAAACTTAAATATCGTTACCATAAAACAACAAATTTAGATTCTATTTCTGATTCCATAGAATTTTCTTTAGACGATAATTCTATGCCTCAAATTCAAGGTGCTGAAAAGACAGTTCCTTTAAAAGATTATCTAAAATCGAATTATTTAGGTAAGAATTTAGAAAACAAAGAACCAAATTTCTTTATAAGATTAATAGATTCTAGCGATTTAATGCCAGTAGAAGTATCACCATCAGATGATTATGCAATAATCAACCACAATAGGCTTGGTGATAATAAATTATGGTATATTTTAGATGCGAACGAAGATTCATTTGTCTATATAGGCTTTAATAACACCTATACAATCGAACAAATAAGCGATGCCTTGAATGATGGATCTATTTTAAATATGTTAAATAAAATATCTGTAAAAACTGGTGATTATTTTAAAATACCATCAGGAACTGTATATTCTATCGGAAAAGGTATCACACTATATGAGGCATCTCAAGGTCAAGATTTATCATTTAGAATATATGATTATGATAGATTAGATCTATCTTTAAATATTGAAGAAGGTTTAAAAGTTATCAATCCAAATCAATATGAATTAGCGACTATAAGTGATAAAAAAGCGAAAGTATTATTCGCATCAAAATATTTTGAAGTTACTAAATTCAATATATTTGATAAATATAATTTAAGATTTAATGAAAATTCATTCTCAATTGTGACTATTTCACGTGGTCAAGTTACTATCGATGGTGAAGAAGTCAAAAGAGGGGAATCAATTTTAGTTGAACCATCAACATATATTCATATTGAAGGAAAAGGTGAACTTTTAATTCTAAGAGTTGCTGATTATGGAATCGGTTTAGATGTTGGTGGAACATCTATTAAAGGCACAATAATCGACGATTCAGCAAATAAAATTGCTGAATATAAAACTCCTACAGAATCTGAAAAAGGCGAAGATACAATCGTTGAACATATGAAAGATTGTTTCTTAGGACTAATAGATATTTCTGGTTTTCCTAGGAATTTCTTCACTAAAGTCGGCGTAGGATTCCCAGGAAATATCGACACAAATAACGGTATTGTAAAATTCTCTAATAATCTTGGACTTGTAAATTCTCCTATCGCTGAATTATTATCTAAAAAACTGGGAATAGAAGTAATTATCGATAATGATGCAAACTGTGCAGCTTTAGGCGAATATTATTATACTGATAAAAGAAAATATCATGATATGTTTTTGATAACTCTCGGTACTGGCGTTGGTGGTGGATGTATAATTGATGGCAAATTATTTAAAGGCGGTCAAGGCTCAATCACTGAAGTCGGACATATGAAAGTTAAGTCTGATAATGTAAAATGCACATGCGGTCAATATGGCTGTTTTGAAGCATTATTATCACTTAAGAGACTCAAAATGGACATTGATCAACTTCGCGCTAACCCGGAGACTGGACTCCAAGAACTAATTTCCGATGACGATAAGCCACTTAAAATCTTTTCACTCGATGAAACAAATCAAGCCGCAAGTGAATATGTTAAAAAATATCAAAATAATTTATTATTAGGTCTTGTGAACGTATGTAATCTCTTCCAACCAGAAATTATCGTTATTGGTGGAGGTGTTTCATATGTCATCAGTAAATATATTCCACTCTTAGAAAGAAAAATGAATGCATACAAATATAGTGGATATGACGCTCCTAAAGTAAAACTTGTTCAAGCATCTCTTGGCAATGAAGCAGGTGCATTTGGGGCTGCAGCTCTAACAAAATTCTAATATAGGTATTACATATATCTTTCCCACTAATAAACCCTATATTTGACAATTTATATAGGATTTATAATTATGAAAAAAGTAACAATGCAAACAATCGCTGACGAACTCGGCGTTTCTAAATCACTAGTATCACTAACTTTAAATGACAAATATGGTGTATCTTCTGAAATGAGATATACTATTTTTCGAAAAGCTTTAGAATTAGATTTCGATTTTAATTATAAATATAAAAATAGAAGTAAAGATTCTAAACGCAAAATCTGTATTTTTATCAATCGTGACCATGCTATAAAATCATCATATTTTGGTAAATTTATTGAAGGTGCAGAAAAAGCATTTATTAAAGATAACTATAAATATGAACTGATCTTTTGGAATAATGATTCAACTCCAAAAGATCTATTTGAACATTTAGCACTTAAAGATGTCAAAGGAATAATAGTTCTTCATGATCTAAAGACAGAAATATTAGATATTATAAACAAACTTAATATCCCAATCGTATTTGCTGATGAAGATCACTATTTAAATGGAAAATATACCTCAATAAGGACAAATAATTATCTTTGTGGCGTGCTTTGTGCATCATATTTATATAAACAAGGTCATCGTCATATTGCTTTTTTGGGCGCTATCAAAAATAAACTTTCTTATGGTGAAAGATTTTATGGTGCTAAAAATATAATCGATTTATATAATTCCCAAAATAAAGACGATAAAGCTTATATATATTATATTAAAGATACTAAATCAATCGAAGATGAACTTGCAAGACTCCAAGCTATGACACCAAGGGCTACTGCAGTTATATGTGTTACTAAAATATATGCTAAAAAAGCGATTGATACTTTAAAAAAATATAATCAATATAAAACTAAAAATTTATCAATTATTGCAGTAGATGACTGCGATGTTATCCCTGATTTTTTAGAAAATATCACTTCAATAAAACATTCTGTGTCGAAGATTGGTGAATGTGCTGCAAGAACTATCATCGATAATATAGAAAAGAAAGATTTGACACAAAAAACTATTTTATGTGAAGTGGAAATGGTCGAAGGAACAAGCACTATCAACCTTAAAGAATACAAGTTTTTTAGTTAATTAATATCTGTTTATCTCTTTAGTAAAATTATTTATTTTCTTTTAGATTAAAAGCTAAAGAATTTTTTGTTTCGTCTTTTTAAAAAATTAATAATTTAAATTATTAATATAATGTGTTATAATCTATCGGAACAAAAAAGGAGATAAACTAATGGAAAAGAAAGTTTATGAGCTTAATTTCAGGGGAAGAAAGTTAAGCGTAGAGCTTGGAGAAGTTGCCAAGCAAGCACAAGGTGCCTGTATAGTAAAATACGAAGACACCGCTGTATTATCTGTATGTTGTGTTGGAAAAGAACCAATTACTCAAGATTTTTTCCCACTCACAGTACTTTACCAGGAAAAAATGTATTCAAATGGTATGATTCCTGGTGGTTGGCTTAGAAGAGAAGGACGTCCTACAGAACACGAGACACTTATGAGCCGTGTTATTGATAGACCTCTAAGACCACTATTTAAAGATGGATTTAGAAATGAAGTTCAAGTAATAAATATGGTATTATCATGTAACCCAGATAATCCACCTCAAATGGCTGCACTCTTTGGTTCGTCACTTGCATTATCACTCGGTGGTGTTCCTATTGAAGCACCTATAGCTGGCGTTATCGTTGGTAGAATCAACAATGAATTCATTATCAATCCTACACAAAAGCAAAAAGAAGAATCAGATATTGATTTAACTGTTTCTGCGACTATGGATGCCATCAATATGGTTGAAGCTGGTGCAAAAGAAGTTAGTGAATCTGATATGTGCGATGCACTTCTATATGCTCATGATGCAATCAAAGAATTGATCGATTTTGAAAACAAGATTATTGAAGAAAATAGAAAACCAATGCTCGAAATCGAATATAAGACAATTCCAGAAGAAATCGTTGAATTCTGTAAACCTCTTTCTAAAGAAAGAATAGAAAAAAGTGTATCTATCGTCGAAAAGCAAGCAAGAGCGAATGCAATCGAAGCAATCGAAATAGAAATTGCTGCAAAATGCGTTGAAAAATATAAAACTCTTGGATATGATAAAGACGAATTAAAAGAAGTAGAACAACAAGCTATCTCTGTCATGGAAGGCTTCATGGTTGATGAAGTTAGAAGATTAATATTAGAAGATAAAGTTCGTCCTGACGGAAGAAAAGTTGATGAAATCAGACCTTTATCTTGCGCGATTGATCTACTTGAACGTCCTCATGGAAGTGCGATGTTCACTCGTGGTCAAACTCAAGCACTCGCTATCACAACACTAGGTTCTTTAGATGAAGCACAAGTACTTGAAGGTGCACAAATTGAAGACAATAAGAGATGGATGTTACATTATAATTTCCCACAATTCTCAGTTGGTGAAATTGGTAAATATGGAAGTCCTGGTAGAAGAGAAATCGGCCATGGTGCACTAGCTGAAAGAGCTTTAGCACAAGTAATGCCATCAGAAGATGAATTCCCATATTGCATTAGAACTGTATCAGAAATTCTCGAATCAAATGGTTCATCATCTCAAGCAACTATCTGTGCATCTAGTATGTCACTTATGGCTGCCGGTGTTCCAATTAAGAAACAAGTTGCTGGAATCGCTATGGGACTTATATCTGATGAGAAAAATTACACAATTCTCACAGACATTCAAGGTCTAGAAGATCACTTTGGTGATATGGATTTCAAGGTTGCTGGTACTCGCGATGGTATCACAGCTCTTCAAATGGATATCAAAGTTAAAGGCATCGATAGAAAGATTTTATCTGAAGCATTAGCTCAAGCTCACAAAGCAAGAATGGAAATCTTAGATACTATGGATAAATGCATCAGTACTCCGAGAAAAGAAGTATCTAAATATGCTCCAAAAATCAAAGTTATCAATATTGATAAAGATTCAATAAAAGATGTTATTGGATCTGGTGGCAAGACAATAAACGCTATCATCGAAGAATGCAATGGCGTTAAAATTGATATATCAGAAAATGGCAGAGTAGTTGTAATGCATCCAGAAATCGAAAATTGTGATAAAGCTATCTCTTTAATCGAAAACATCGTTAGAAAACCAGAAATTGGTGATGTATATGATGGAACTGTCACAAGAATTGAATCATATGGCGCTTTTATTGAACTCTGGCCTGGCACAGAAGGTTTATGTCACATCTCACGTCTTTCAATCAAACGTATAGAAAAAGTAGAAGACTTCGTAAAAGTTGGTGATATTCTTAAAGTTAAAATCATCAAAATTGATGAAAAAGGAAGAATAGATCTAAGTCACGCTGCGACTATGGATGGATATACAGATAAACCAAAATCCAATAAAGATTCAAAAAAATCATTCAAAGATTCAAAAAAATCCTTTGTAAACAAAGATAAAGAAGCACAAGAAGATAACGACTTAGAAGTAGTTGTTGTATCTACTGATATATAAAAAATAAATAGAATCGGACAGTCGAGCAATTATTTTGTTAGGAAAGTCCATGCTGACACATTCTGTGATGAATGTAAATGTTTATGCTAGGGGAAGCGATAACCCTAGGTACTTAAATTTAATTTTAAGTAACGGCGGAAAAATAGATGTAAAAGGCTAAAGTATCCATAAAGTGCCACAGAGACGAGTTTTAAGGAATACTTAAAAATGAAACGTTGGTAAACCCCTTAAGTCAGAAACCCAAATTTTGGTAGGGGAGTCATATTTTAAGAATAAGAATTAAAATATGGTCAGAAATGAAGATAGATGACTGTCTACTACAGAACATGGCTTATAGATTCTATTTATTAAAATAAATAACGCTTAAGAAATCCTTAAGCGTTATTCTATAAAAGAGTATGAATAAGAAAGAAAAACTTATCAAGAAAAATTTAATATATGAAGGAAAGATATTATCTTTATATAATGATGAAATAGAAACTCCTATAGGCAAGAAAAGCTATAGAGAAATAGTTAGACATTCTAAAGGAGTTGCATGTTTAGCTTTAATGGATGGATATATCTATTTTGTCAAACAATATAGATATGCATATGATAAAGAAATTTTAGAACTTCCTGCTGGAAAAGTTGAAGAAGATGAGAATATATTTAATGCCATCAAAAGAGAATTAAAAGAAGAAATTGGTTTTATTTCTAATCATATGGAATATTTAGGATATATTTATCCATCAGTTGGTTATACTGATGAAATAATTCATCTATTTTTCTCAAGTGATAATGTGATTTCAACTACAGATAGAGATGAAGATGAATTTATTGATATTATAAAAATTAAAATAAAAGATGCTTATTCTATGCTCGATAATAATGAATTTGAAGATGCGAAAACTATAATTTTGCTTTCTAAACTAAGAAAGGTTCTAATGAAAGATTAATGGATATTAAAACTAAAATCGAGAGAACTCGTAATTTCTCTATTATCGCTCATATAGATCATGGAAAATCAACTCTTGCGGATCGCATAATGGAAGAATGCAAAGCTCTTCCAGAAAGAAAAATGAGAGATCAATTCCTTGATTCTATGGATTTAGAAAGAGAAAGGGGAATCACAATCAAACTAAATACTGTACATCTTAAGTACTTAGCTCGTGACGGTAAAGAGTATTATTTTAACGTTATTGATACTCCAGGCCATGTCGATTTTAGTTATGAAGTATCTAGATCACTTGCGGCTTGTGAAGGAGCGCTACTCGTCGTTGATGCGACACAAGGAGTAGAAGCACAAACACTTGCGAACTGTTATCTAGCTCTCGATAATGACTTATCGATTATTCCTGTTATTAATAAAATCGATCTTCCAAGTGCTGATATTGATATGGTTAAGAAAGAAATAGAAGATTTTATTGGTTTAGATACAAAAGATGCATGCCCTTGTAGTGCTAAAACTGGAGAAGGTGTAAAAGATATCTTGGAAAAGATAATCACTGATGTTCTTCCCCCAACTGGCGATCCATCTAATAAACTTAGATGTTTAATATTCGATTCTGTATTTGATCCATATAGAGGTGTTATTCCGGCATTTAGAGTTGTTGATGGAACTATAAGAGTTGGTGATACATTCACACTTCTTGGCTCTAAAGCGACTTATACAGTTGATACATTATTTGTTAAGAATCCACTAGAAGAAGAAAGAGAATATCTAACAGTAGGAGATGTTGGATATTTAACTGCATCTATTAAAGATATTAAAACTGTACATGTCGGTGATACAATTACACTTGTTAATTCACCTGCCTATGACCCTCTTCCAGGTTATAAACAATTAAATCCTATGGTTTTTTGTGGCTTATATCCTGTAGATAATGCTGATTATTCATTCTTAGGTGAAGCTTTAGACAAATTAAAATTGAATGATGCTTCATTAGTATATCAAAAAGAAACTTCACAAGCTCTTGGTTTTGGATATAGGCTTGGTTTTTTAGGACTTCTTCATATGGAAGTTGTGACAGAAAGAATTGAAAGAGAATATAATATCCCATTAATTGCGACTAGCCCATCAGTAATTTATAAAGTTACTGTCACTGGTGGGAGTGTCATCAATGTGGATAATCCTGCAGAACTTCCTCCACCTGGCACAATCACAAAAATTGAAGAACCTTATATGAAAACTACAATAATGACTCCAGAAGCTTATGTTGGTACTGTCATGAAATTATGTCAAGACAAAAGAGGAAACTTTGTCTCTATGGATTATCTTGCCTCAAATCGTGTCTCTATTCATTATTCAATGCCACTTCTTGAAATAGTATATGATTTTTTTGATAAATTAAAATCATCTACTAAAGGCTATGCTTCACTTGACTATGAATTTGAAGAATATAGACAATCACAATTAGTGAGATTAGATATATTATTAAATGGTGAACAAATAGACGCTCTTGCGAGTATTGTCCATAAAGATTTTGCCTATAATAGAGGAAAAGCAATCTGTGAAAAATTAGTAGATATTATTCCAAGACAATTATTTGAAATTCCAATTCAAGCTGCCGTAAATTCTAAAATCATCGCAAGAACTACAGTAAAAGCACTAAGAAAAGATGTTATTGCGAAATGTTATGGCGGGGATGTATCAAGAAAGAAAAAATTATTAGAAAAACAAAAAGAAGGAAAGAAGAAGATGAAAGCTATCGGTAAGGTAGATGTACCTCAAGAAGCTTTCCTCGCTGTCCTTAAACTTGATGATGATTCTAAATAAAAAAGTTATAGCGCGCTATAACTTTTTTTAATATATACATATATATATTATAAATATTTGATAATGATTTTAGAATTATTTGCTCTTCTTTTAATATTTTCTGTGAATATTCCATCTTTTGGATTATTTAAACTTGAAAAATAATATCCAATAAGCCCATGCATAGATGCTTTTATATAACTCTTTCTTATGAATTCTACAAAATTTTCAGCATAATTATTTTTGAAAGATAAATCTAAAGTTAAGAAATTTTTACCAAGATATTTTTTGGTTGGTTTAACCAATTTAGCTGGATTATTGATAGTATCTAAATCACCATAAGATCTATTAAGCATTTTACCTAATAAACCACCTTTTACAATCACAATACGATCATTTAATAATGGTTTAAATTCATTATAAATATCTTCGTTTTTGATATTTGTTGTGAGGTTATTTATCACAAATAAATAATTGATATTGAATTGCTCTAAATAATTAATCTCTTTTAATGCTTGTTCATGAGTTTTATATTTGATTTCTACTGCAGATAATATACCTTTGATTTCTAAATTATAGTAATAATAAGGAAGTTCAATTCTCTCAGTAATAAATATAGAATTAAAACCGATTTTTTTAATTTCATTGATAATCTTGTCACAATGGCTAAAACTTGGCATGACAGTCAAGCCATCAGAATAATAATAATTATCTAAGATACCTTTAATAGGCATAGGTTTATTGTTAACTAAGAAACATCTATACCCATCAGATTCACCGATACGATAATTTAATATGGAAAATATACCTTTAATTTTATCAAATTGAGTTTTGATTTCATATTGATAAAAGAAAGGATTTTCATAGTCCCATACAATAAAATCATCGATAAATAAGGTAAATCTATTATCTTTAAATCTATATTGTTTTTTTAATCCATTTGGAGATGTGATAGAGATTGTCCCAATCGGTGAATCGGTATCTAAATCGAATGTTACAGATTGTTCATCAATATCTGTCTCAATATTGATATCCCTTATATAATCTCTACCAGTAGAATCAATATATACTTGTCCAGTAATACCGAAATTTTCAGTGTCTGTAGGCATTAAATCGATATCAAGAGTATTGTTTCCAACTCTAGCGCAATCTGAAAATTCAGCTTTAAATTCATATTGATCAGCACCTTTAGTGATGTATTGGCCATTGATATATATGACAAATTCGCCTTCGATTCTTAAAATATTTAAAAATATCATTTGATTAAAGTTATTGTCATCGAGGACAAATTCTTTATGCAAATGATAATGT
Source organism: bacterium (assembly GCA_017960565.1). Lineage (GTDB taxonomy): Bacteria > Bacillota_I > Bacilli_A > Izemoplasmatales > UBA1188 > UBA1188. The sequence goes on from JAGCYY010000010.1 coordinate 19,161, forward strand.
GTTTTTTTCTTGATTGGTTTTAGATAGCCATTTAAAAGAGAACCGAATGGGTACGGTATCATTATTTCGTTAGAGTATTTTGAAGGTATTAATGTTGATTTATTAATTTCTAATTTGTATCTACCATTGAGTGAAAGAAAAGGCACTCTTTGAAGTTTTGGGCTTGGGTAGTCTATAAAACAGTTCTGAAAATCAATATGTTCGCCTTCGTAGGAATAAGATTGATTAATCTTAGATATATTTAGCATAAACTAATTATAGTTTATTTTTATAAAAAAGTCATTATTATTTTATAAATAAAATATATAATATGTTTAACAAGTGATAATGTCTTAAATGTATACAAGGGAAAATGTCCCAAACTAAATTAATTATTAAATAGATAGAATGTAGTCATATCTTCCATCCATTAATAAGCGATTATGTCCTCATGATATAATTTTATTA
>JAGCYY010000011.1 GCA_017960565.1 bacterium
CGTTATTTTGTTATACTTTATTTTCAAAATTTTGTTATAAATTTAAAGACTAACTTCCGTTTTAATAAACAATTTTCGGAAGTTAGTCTAAGAGTTTGGCTATTTTTATTTAAAACTGAATTTAATTTAAGAATTCACAATTCTAACATTAAAAAGAGTTCCCCACCAGAATTGAACTGATAATTTGAGCTCCGGAAACTCACGTTATATCCGTTTAACTAGGGGAACTTTTATATTATTATTCAATATTAAAATTGTTTTTTCAAGTGCATATGTCCTATATATAACTATTATCTTTTTTGATTACTCATCCAATCCCATATACCATCATAGTTTTCTACAGTTTCCGTTCCGCCTTCATATGTTCCAATAAAGCCGTAGTTCGATTCTGTGCCTTTGTTATATGATATATTCTTTATTGATTGAACTTTTTTAACTTCATTATTAAATAGATATACCCAAGAATAGTGACCAATGTAGTTGACATCAGGCATATCAGTACCACGAACTTTGTCGAACATTGTATAGAAACAATTGTTGTTGAATTCTATTAGTCTTGCGTATATTGGTTCACCATAATATTTTGGATTTAAAATTACATCGTCGATAGATTGTACTATCCATGTTGGAGTGTTTCTTAAAGAATATATCATTTCTTGTGATACATCTGTGTTTAAATATCCAGGACATATTGGATATATTGCGGCAAAATAGTCAGGAAGTTGAAAAGCCATCTCAAATGTCATAAATCCTCCATTTGAACAGCCACCTATGTATATTCTTGATGTATCTATGTCCTCATTATTTTCCACAAAATCAAATATAGTCGCAATAAGATATTCAGTGTAGAATGACTTTGACTTTGCTGAATATGATCCAGTTCCATTCGCATCCATCCACATAGTCTCACATTGTGGAACTAGGACGTAGGCACCGCTAGATCCGTCTTTTTTAAAATAATTTTGGATTTCGTCTTTAAAAAGCGCTGTGACTTCGTTCCCTAAAACGGCGATCTCTGGTGATGTGCCTCCTTCCCCTGCCCCATGAAGCCAAATTATCAGCGGATTTTTCTTATTGTCTTCTATTGGTTTATAAGCCATATATCTTATAATTGTTTCATCAAATTCAGCTTCGCCTTTATAAAGATTAAATAGATCTGGAAGAATTAAGCCTTCATAAGATGCCTCTTTTGAATTAATCAAAAGCTTATAGAGGTTTGAGATATCATTAAAAGGATCTTCATATGGTTTTCTTCCGGAATTGATAACTGGAAATGCGTTTTTATTTGCTTTAAATGATATATAGATGTATTGAGATTCGTCTATTGTTTCTATTAAATCTGGAGTGCATTTATAACTATCAATGATTTCTATTCTTGTTTCAGTTGATCCTTCATAATATAGTTCAATGTTTGATGAATCTTCATCATCTAAATATATGACAGCTCCATCTACATATAATGTATTTTCATTAGCGTGTGCTACTATCTTATAACTTAAGCCTTCACCAAAATCATCATATGGGTCAATTGGATCTTCTTCGTATGTCCTAGGTGTTTCAAGATTATTTATATCTATTCTTTCAAAGTCACGTCCCATATCTATAAATCTTGAATCTATAGTAGTAACTAAATCTTTTGTGGTAGTTTCTTCTTTCCTACAAGAACATAAAATAAATATATTTAATAAAAAGACAAAAATGATTAATATTTTTGATATCTTCATATGTGTTCCTCCTAAAACATATTCTTTATTTAAATATATCACTAAAAGTGATAATTTTAAAGATGCGGGAAATAAAAAAGGGATTATCGAAATCCCTTTTGAATCTATCTTTCTTCTCTAAAATAGTTGATGCCAAGACCTTGTGGAGGTTTTGAAGTTTTGGCATCTAGAATAGATGTTACTATTAAGACTATTACTGTGAAGATATATGGAAGCATCGCAAATAATTTTAATTGAACATTTGATATTCCTAAATAGTTAGGAAGAATTGTTAGACCACCAAAGATGATTGATCCAACCATTCCGATTGTTGGTTTCCACATTGAGAAGATGACAAGTGCGACAGATAGCCAACCAAATGCTTCAATATTCGCTTCTACGAATGTTGTACCACCGCTTCTATCCATTACATAATAAAGGCCACCTAAACCGGCTATTGCACTGCCAATTAATATTGCAGAGTATTTATATACAGTGACATTTATTCCTTGTGCATCGGCGGTTTGTGGACTTTCACCGACAGATCTTAAGAATAGACCTACTTTAGTCTTCTTTAAGACGAAATGAAGTGTGATTGCGAGAATGAATGCTAGATATACTAAGAAGCCATATGAGAAGAATAATTGGCCAAATACTCCTAAGTCCTCATAGAATGTAAATAGGGTTTTGATTGATCTGCTAGCTCTTGTGAGCAAACTTTGATCCATACTTGACCCAATGAATTTCATAAAGCCAACACCAAATGTAGTTAAAACTAAACCTGTAACGTTTTGATTTGCTTGAAGTGTTACAGTGAGGAACGCATATAAGAGTCCTCCTAGTGCCGCAAATAATCCAGACATTATTATGGCAATAATCATTAGGAAAATGCCGATTATATCTCCGGTACCGAAAATAGCGAAATATAGATTAACGCCGATTGCACCACCAAGTGCGCCTAAAGACATAATTCCTGGAATACCTAGATTTAAGTTGCCAGCTTTTTCTATTAATGTTTCACCGATGCAGCCAAATAGGTATACAACACCCATAGCTACTGCACCTGTTAAGAAAGATGCGAACATATTATTTTACCTCCTCCTTAACTGTTTCTATTTCTTGAGGTTCAACTTTTTCAACCTTTTGTGGTTCCTCTTTTTCTTTTCTCTTAATATTGATTTTAACTTTATATCTTATAAAGAATTCACTTATTAATATTGAGAAGAATATTAAGCCAATGATAACACTTGAAAGGTTATTACTACCAAGTTGATAACTTGCAGTAATCTTAGATGTTCCAAGTGTTAAGAAAGCAAGAGCGAACGATACCAATGCCATTATTAGTGGATTGAAATTAGAAAGCCAAGCGATTAGTACTGCCGTAAAGCCTAATGATCCACATGTAGTAGTATTTATTGAGTGATTGATTACTGATGTGAATAAGAAACCGATGATTCCACAGATAGCTCCTGAAAGAATAAGTGTTCTTATCATTATTTTTTTTGTGTTCATACCGACATATCTTGCGGTATTTATTGAATCACCAAGAACTATTGCTTCATATCCGTGTTTTGTCTTAGTCATATAGATATGAATGAATACAGCAACTAATATTATTACAACGATAGGAATAAAATATTCATTGATTGGTGAATGTAACCAACCTGTTTGTGTATCCATATTGATAACACCCGGAGATTCTTTTGCACCTTTCGCAAGAACATAGTTTACATAAGCAACGAGTGCACTAGCTATATAGTTCATCATTAAAGTGAAAAGAGTTTCGTTTGTACCAAAGAATGTTTTAAATATCGCTGGTATTACTGCCCAGATGATAGATGCTAATAAACTACCGGCAAACATAAATACAAGCAATAAGAAATTATTGAATCCTGATTTCATTCCAAAATCTTTTAAGTAGAACATAATTATAATGGATACAAGTGAACCGACAAGAACTTGACCGTTGGCCCCCATATTCCAATATCTCATCTTAAATGCTGGAAGAATTGCCATACCGAACCCAAGAAGGATTGCGGCATCAAGGAATAATTTCCAAGGTCTGATTGTTGCGCCTTCAAAGAAAAATTTTGCGATATCGATTGGCTTTCCTTGGCAAACAATCATAGCGATTATTAAACTTATTATAATAGAAATCGCTATTGCACCTACTCTAATTAATATTCCTTGCCATTTAGGCATATCAAATCTTTTAAATGTAGTAAAGAGAGGAGTGTGAACTTTCTTATTTTCTTTATTCATTTGGTGTTACATCCTCCTTCTTTAGTTCTTCCCATTCTTTTGAAGAAAGGTTGCTGTCTTCAGCTATTCCAAATTTACCTGGTTTTTCTTCTGTCAGGTTTTTAGCACCTGTCATCATTAAACCGATTTCTTCTTTATTAGTGTTCTTTGTGTGAACTATACCCATGTTTTTGCCATGACATAGTACCATAATTTTATCGCAGAATGTCATCAATACATCTAGGTCTTCACCAATGAAGAGGATTGCTGTGTTTTTAGCTTTTTCTTCATTTAAGATATCATAGATCATATATGATGAGTTAATATCTAGACCTCTTACTGGATATGCAGTAATGATTACATTGGGTTTTAAACCGATTTCTCTACCAACTAATATCTTTTGAATATTACCACCTGATAGATTCTTTACAGGCGTTTCTGTAGATGGTGTTACAACACCATATCTTTCTATTAAATCATTAGCGTAATCTCTTGCAGATTTTCTATCTACGAAAGGGCCTTTATTTTGTCTATATGTTTTTAATAATAAATTATCTGTGATTGAAAGGTTTGGTGCAAGACCAAGACCTAGTCTATCTTCTGGAATAAAGCTCATTGAAATACCAATTTCTTTAATCTTTTCTGGGCTATATCCTTTTATTGATTTTCCAAAGTGCGTGATAGAGCCTTCATAATTTCTAAGACCTACTATTGCTTCACACATTTCTTTTTGACCACAACCAGCAATACCAGCAACGCCTAATATCTGACCACCTCTTAAATAGAAATCAAGATCGTCTATTGCGACTGTCTTATCATCTTTTAAGACGTGTAAGCCTCTAATCTCAAGTGTTGGTGCAGTTGCTTGAATTCTCAATCTTTCAAGTTTTAAATCAACTTTTTTACCAACCATATATTCAGTAAGCTCTTTAGGGTTAGTATCTTTGGTGTTGAGTGAAGTTATATATTCACCTTTTCTTAAGATGGATACTCTATCTGAAATTGCCATAACTTCATTTAATTTATGGGTGATGATAATGATAGATTTATTATCTTCTCTCATCTTTCTCATAACATTAAATAGTTTATCTATTTCTTGAGGAGTTAAAACCGCTGTTGGTTCATCAAGAATTAATATTTTTGCATTTCTATATAATACTTTTACAATCTCAACAGTTTGTTTTTCAGAAACACTCATCTCATGGATTCTTTTCTTTAAATCTAATTCAAATCCATATTTGTCACAGATGTTTTGGATTTCACCATAAGCATTTCTGATATTTCCTTTAATACCAAGCACGATGTTTTCATAAGCACTAAATACATCGACAAGTTTAAAATGTTGGTGTACCATACCGATTCCATAATCAAAAGAATCCTTAGGTGAATGGATATTAGCAAGTTCACCATTAATAAATATTTCACCTTCTTCTGGTTGATATATACCAGATAGCATATTCATTAATGTTGTTTTACCGCTACCATTTTCTCCAAGTATGGAAAGTATTTCACCTTCATATAGTTTTAAATTGATATTTTTGTTTGCTTGAATACCTTTAAAACTTTTTGAGATATTTTTAAGTTCTATGACTATTCTTTTTTCTTCCATTTTAAAACCTCAAGAAATAGACAAATTTAGGCGGGCTTTAAGATAAAACCCGCCTAATATATTTGTAACGTGTTTAATTAGCTAGCAGCATTGATTTCAGTGATACCATCAATTCTTAAATCGAAATATGGAGCACTACGATATGAAGATTCATCAAAGAATGTAACACCGTTTACAGTCTTGATAACGTTAGTTTCACCTGTGAAAGTGCCATCATCATCAACGTCAGCTAAGTATTCAGTTAAGTGTACGCCACCTACAGTGAATGTAGAGCAGTCGAATACTTTAACAGAACCATTTTGTAATTTAGCTTTAACTTCATCGATCTTAGCTTGAGTTCCAGAAGCTGGAGCTTTCTTACCAATTGTATTTAATTTAACAGAACCAGTAGCGATTGTTCCTGTCCAGTCTGTATCAATCTTTTCACCTTTAACTGTTTGTTTGATCATATATTCGAAGTATGGAGTCCAGTCGATCTTAGAAGAAACAACGTAAGTGTTAGGGCATTTGCTAACAGTTGATCCATTATAAGTGATGTTTGGAACTTTAGCAGCTTCACAAGCTTCAGGAGCACCATATGAGTCAGCATGTTGAGAAATTAATACGCATTTATCAGTGTTGATTAAAGCTTCAGCAGCAGCTTTTTCAGCATCAAAATCATACCAGCTGTTTGTATATCTAACTTTCATTGTAACAGTTGGGCAAACTGATTTAGCACCAAGATAGAATGAAGTATAACCAGATACAACTTCAGCATAAGGGAAAGCACCTACATAACCCATAACAGCAGTTTCAGCAGTGCATTTACCATCTTTGATCATTTCATTTAATTTTAAACCTGCAGCTACGCCAGCAAGATATCTACCTTCATAGATAGAAGCGAAAGCGTTAGAATAGTTATCTAAGTTTTCAGTATGAGCTTTAGTACCAGTAGCATGGCAGAAGTTTACGTTAGGGAATTGTTTTGCAGCTTGAATCATGAAATCTTCATGTCCAAATGAATCAGCGAATACTACGTTACATGTAGCAGCGAGTTCTCTTGCTTTTTCTAAACAAGAAGAATCTTCACCAACACCAGTGTGTAATTCTAAACTAGTTCTTTGAATACCTAAGTTGTTTAATGCTCTATACATAGAATTGATGAAGTTCTTATCATATGTAGAAGAGTCATCATGTAAACAAATTAGACCGATTTTAACGTTGGCGTCTTTGAGTTCGCCGTTTTCGTTGAATGTTCCAACTCCGTCTTCATCGTCGTCATTTTTAGTAGTGCAAGCAGTTACAGATAATGCTAGTGCAGCAACCATTAGTAATGCGAATAATGATTTGATTAATTTTTTCATTTTCCTTCCTCTTTTATTTTTCGTTAGTTATCTAACTTTTTGCTTTAATTAAATTCTATATCCTCATCAGTCATCCTAGTGATGCCTGCAAGAGACTCGATTCTATAACCTTTTTCTCTGAGACTATTACCACCATTTTGGTAAACTTTTTCAATCTCTACTACTGCTCCAGCAACATGTGCTTTTGCTTCTTCAACTATGCTTATCAATCCTTCAAGTGCTTTACCATTCGCAAGGAAGTCATCGCAGATTAGTACTTCGTCACCTTCGTTTAAATAAGCTTTAGAAACAGAGATGTGGTTTGTATTTTTGTGAGTATAAGAATATACCTTTGCAGTATATATCTCACCACTAACATTTGAAGTGATACTTTTTTTCGCAAATACCATAGGAACGCTTAATTTCATAGCTATCGCAGTCGCGAATGGAATACCAGATGCTTCAATTGTTAAGACTTTTGTAATCTTAGTACCCTTAAATAGTCTTTCTACTTCTTCGGCCATATGTTTCAGTAATTCTGTATCAATTTGTTGATTTAAGAATTTACCAACTTTTAATACTTCTCCAGGAAGTATCTCGCCGTCTTTTTTAATTTTATCTTCTAATTCTTTCATAATCACACCTTAAAAATAAAAAGATAGGCCCGTTTTGCCTACCATCAAGAAAAAATAATAATTCACGCACAAGAGCTTGTACGTGGGATTTCCCAATAGTCGTGTATAAGGCAACACGGTAGAAACATCTCCGCCATCTATATGGAGACCTATATTGGATATTAAGTTTTACACTTATATTGTTGCATATTTTTTTAAAAATAGGAAACAATTTTTTGAAAATTTTTCATGAAAAAAAATGATAGCGTTTTCATTTTACATTTTTCTTAAAATTATAACAAAAAGTCGGCTTTTTAGCCGACTACTGTCACTGGATCGAGGTACGTTCTCTCTCCAATTTTTTCAAATTCTTTCTTTTCAATAAGCAATATTACAGGAATATAAACGATGTTTACTAGTATCCAACTTATAGGGAATGCTGCATAGAGCCAGAAGATTGTGTGGAAGAATTCTGTCTTAAATAATGTTAATAAGAATAGTATTCTCGTTCCAGAACAACCAATTATTGTGATAATAGCTGGTGGTGTTGATTTCTTAAGTCCTCTTAAGTAACATCCATTAATATCCATCCAACCGTCTAGAAAATATGTAAATACCATAAGATACAATCTTTCTCTTCCAGCTAGGATAGCGTTTTCTATTATGATTCCTTCTGAAGCATCTGAAATAAATATTTTGAGGAGTGGTTTATAGAATACTAGGCAAATAGTTGCGGATATGGTCCAAAATATCAACATCCAAGATACTGAATACCAATAACTTTTTTTAATATTTGTTTTATCTTTTGCACCAAAATTCTGCCCGGCAAAAGAAATTAATCCAACTGCGAAAGCATCTATCATCGCAAAAACATATCCTTCTATCTGGGCTGATGCAGATGAGCCTGAAACTATTTCGTTTTGTGAAATTAATATTCCACTAATTTCATAGTTGGTTATGGTGTAGAGAGATGATTGTATAAGAACGTTAGGAATACAGAATGCTAGACCTTGTATGCCAGCTGGTATACCTATTTTTAATATATCTAATAATTCGGTTTTGTGAATTTTTAATTTTCTAAATCTTAGTCTCACAAAACCTCTTTTATTGTAATGGAACCAAAATACGACAAGTATAGCTGCAATAGCTTCACTTATTACTGTCGCAAGACCGACGCCTCTTACATCCATCTTAAAGATAATTACAAATATCAAATCAAATATTACGTTTATAAATCCAGAGATAATAAGTATATAAAGAGGTCTTTTTGAATCACCAAGTGCACGAAGCATTTGTGCTCCAAAATTATATATCATTAATAGTGGTATACCACAGAAATATATTCTGAGATACGTGGTGGCTTTATCTATTATAGATGCTGGAGTGTCCATAACTATTAAAAGTTCTGGAGCTAAGAAATAACCAAGTATTCCGAATATTATTCCGCCATAAAAGGCTATCAAGAATGATGTATGTAAAATATTTTCTGCTTTTTCTTGATTATTTGATCCTTTCGCAACTGAAATACACACATTTGCACCAGTCGCAAGAGACGCCAAAACAACGATAATTAAATTAATTAATGCGCCATTTGAACCTATCGCAGTCATCGATAGTGCTCCACCACCATAATTAGATACAGTCCATAGATCTATTGTTGTGTATAAAAGCTGAAAAATAGTTGTCATCATTAGTGGCAACACAAAGCGAAGCATTTTCTTGAATAAATTTCCATGCGTTAAGTCCATTTCTGAACGAATATTAAGTGCTGACATTTAGTACCTCTTATTCAACAAACGCTTTAAATTGTATCACAAAAAATGATAAATGAATAAAAATTATGTTTTTTCTTGATTTTTGTTTAGGTTTAATTCTGATATAAATGTTGCGCCTAATATCAATATTGTTCCGATTAGGGTATATATTGTCATATTCTCTCTTAAGATGATGACAGATAAAAGAATTGAAACAACCGGTTCTATGTAACTTAAAATAGAAATTGTTTGGCCATCTAGATTTGGCATTGAGCCAAAATATAATATATAGGCAAATCCTGTGTGGATTATTCCAATCACAAGAAGTAAAATAATCATTTTATAATCTATTTCGATGACGGAAAAATCTGTGTTAAACATCATGAATGGAAATATTACTAAAGATGCGATAAGTAGCACAAAAGATGTTTTAGAATATGGATCTATGTCTTTCATGTATTTATTGAAAACAATTAGTCCAACATATGTTAAGGCAGAGCCTAGCCCTAATAATAACCCTGTCCTATTTATCCCTCCGGCAAGTCCTATAGGATCAGTCACAAAAACCATACCGATAACCGCAATCAAAACACATATTATTTTTTTAATTGATAAGTGTTCTTTTAAAAGAAGTGGTGATAATAATATCATAATCACTGGTGCTAAATAGTTAAGCAGTGTTGCGATAGCAACTGTAGTGTAATTATATGATGTAAAAAGACATACCCAATTTAACCCTAGCGCAATCCCTGCAAGTATTAACCATAATATGTTGTTTTTTATTGCAGTAAAATCTATTTTTTGTTTTTTAAATATAAACGCATATACTAAAATCACTAATACGCCAAGAACTGCCCTTGTCAAAACAATAAGTGTTGGTGACAACAAAATATAGTGGCTAAATATTGCCACTGTTCCGTATATAAACATTGCAGTAAGATATTTTATTTTTGAGGTGTTGTTCATCGCTTCTTTATATTTTTATTTTAGTTTATGTAATATTTTATCTTTTTTTTATGGTTTTTCAAGAATATTTTCAATATTAATTTTTTAAAAATAGTATTCAAAACCAACTTATTAATATATAATAAGCAAAAAGATAATGTGGAGGACTATTATGAACGCGGTTGTGACAGTTATTGGCAAAGATACAGTAGGCATAATTGCAGGAATATCATCATTATGTGCTTTAAAAGATGCAAATATAGTTGATATTACCCAAAGTGTTCTTGGGGAATATTTTGCGATGATAATGCTTATTAATATCGAAAAATTGAGTGTTCCTTTTAGTGAATTTGTCGATCTATTAAATAATTTTGGTAAAGAAAAATCTCTTGAAGTACATACAGTTCATGAGGACATATTCAATTCAATGCATCACATTTAGAGGTTTAGAATGTCTATTATTAATAGAGATGATATATTAGAAACAATCGAAATGATACGATCAGAGAACCTTGATATTAGAACTATCACCATGGGTATCTCTCTTTTTGATTGTGTTAGTGACGATGAAAATAAGCTCTGTGAAAATATATACAATAAGATCACAACTTCTGCGAAAGATTTAGTTAAAGTAGGTTCTGAGATTGAGAAAGAATATGGTGTTCCTATTGTAAATAAAAGAGTATCTGTTACACCAATATCCCTTATTGGTGGTGGGTTAGATAAAAATGGTTTTGTGCACATTGCGAAAACACTCGATAAAGCTGCAAAAGCTATCGGTGTAGATTTTATTGGTGGTTATACTGCACTCGTACATAAAGGAGCAACAAAAAGCGATATCAATTTGATTGAATCTATTCCAGAAGCTTTGTCATCTACTGAACTTGTTTGTTCTTCTGTGAATGTCGCTACAACAAAAGCGGGAATAAATATGGATATGGTTGATTTAATGGGGAAAATCATTAAAGAAACAGCATATATGACAAAAGATTCTAATTCCATAGGTTGTGCAAAGCTTGTTGTTTTTGCAAATTCACCAGAAGATAATCCGTTTATGGCTGGTGCTTATCATGGAGTTGGCGAACCAGATATTACAATAAATGTTGGTGTATCTGGACCTGGTGTTGTTCATAGTGCAATTAAGAGAGCAGGTAATTGTGATTTTTCACATCTTGCTGAAATAGTAAAGAAAACAGCATTTAAAATCACAAGAGTTGGTCAACTTGTCGCAAGTGAAGCCGCAAGAAGGCTTGGTGTACCATTTGGCATAGTTGATTTATCGCTTGCTCCAACACCAAAAGTTGGTGATTCTGTAGCACATATACTCGAAGAAATGGGTCTTGAAATGTGCGGTGCTCATGGTACTACTGCTGCTTTAGCTTTGTTAAATGATGCTGTTAAGAAGGGTGGTGTCATGGCATCTGGTCATGTTGGGGGATTATCTGGTGCTTTCATACCTGTATCGGAAGATAGGGGAATGATTAATGCTTGTTATCATGGCGCACTGACACTTGAAAAGCTTGAAGCAATGACAGCGGTTTGTTCAGTTGGGCTTGATATGATTGCGATTCCTTTTGATACCTCTTCTAGTGTCATTTCTGGGATTATTGCTGATGAAATATCTATTGGAGTCATTAACAACAAGACTACTGCTGTTAGATTAATACCTGTATATGGTAAAAAAGTCGGTGATACAGTTGATTTTGGCGGTCTTCTTGGCTATGCACCAATAATAAAAGTAAACAATTTATCACCTGATAGATTTATTAAAAGAGGTGGCAGGATTCCTGCACCAATTCATAGTTTAAAGAACTAAATAATTGACGTTGTTTTCAACGTCTTTTTTAATAATCACATTATTTAAATGACAATATAGTAATTGTTTATTAAAATATTCTAAATATCGGATATTTTATCATAATAAAAGACTATTAGAAATGTTTTTACGTCTCGTAATAGTCTTTTTCGCATTAGTTATTTGATGATCTTGAACTTGATCCTTGAGCTGATGCTATGATTTGAAGTACACGAAGAATTAATTCTAAGAATGCTAAGATCATGTTGTTGATATATTCGAGATTATAAATCTTATATAAATCCCTAATATTTTCGATTTCTTCTTCTGTAGCTAGCCCATCTTCTCTTAAAATTTCAATTGATCTAGCTTGAGCTTTTGTTTCTGCTTTTAATATTACAGCGGTAAGTGCAAAAGATACAACATAGAACGCAACACCAAGCCCTGCAGCAATAAATGTTCCAATAAAACTTGGTTCTGTGCCATTTATAAACGCAAGAACAAAATCGATTACCACCCCAACAACAATTAATGGTAAGAACATTAATGGACCAAATAATTGTAGAGGAATCAGTGTGTTTCTCGTCTTCATAATTGGGTCATTTTCTTTATCCATTATAGCTAAAGCAGATTTTTGTGATGCCATTGCTAGAGCGGTAATGGATTTCTTTTTATGTATTAAACGTCTTAATCTAACTTTGTGGAAGAAATGAGAATAAGAATTTCCCCATATTAATGATCCTGTGCATTTTACTTTGATGTTTTCAAGGCCATTATCATCTAATATTTTTCTTGCAACTTGTTCGCCAGTTAGTCCACAAGAGTTCTTTGTTCTATTGAGTCTAAAATATCTGAAGAACAGAACTATTGATATTCCTACTCCGACAAAACCAAAAATTACAATTAAAAATCCAACCACAAGCATTGCGATAGCGATACCATCGCTTGTAGTTCCTGTGTTTGATTTGATCAATTCTAAAATTGCTTCAAAAAATCCCATATTGTGTTACCTCTTCTTAAAAAAATAAGCCCAGTTTCTTGGGCTAAAGATTAATAGGTTGGCAGGGGCTGTAGGATTCGAACCCACACTTGTGGTTTTGGAGACCATCGTGCTGCCATTGACACCAAGCCCCTAATGCTTATTCTATTATACATTGAGAAATGATATTTCTCAAGTATTTTTTATTGTTTTCTATAAGAAAGGGATTAATAAATAATCCTTAAGAACAATATAATATTTATATAAAATTTTAAGAACATTTAATCAGGTAACACGAAAAAGGTGTGTTACCTGATTCATATTTATGCATTTTGTTTTTCTTCGTTTAATAAAGAAATAGCGATATCTGCGAGCTTTGGATCAAATTGTCTACCTTTTCCTTTTTCCAGTTCAGATTTAATTATATCAATATCTAAAGCTTTTCTATAACATCTTGAAGAATTCATCGCATCATAAGCATCTGCGACAGAAATTATTCTTGCGAATAGTGGTATGTCTTCGCCTTTTAGCCCGTAACAGTATCCTGATCCATCATATCTTTCGTGATGATATTTAGCACCCTCATCAACACCTTTCAACATTGTAAAGTTTTTGAGAATGTCTCCACCAGCGACTGTATGTCTTTTGATTGTTTCAAATTCTTCGTCTGTCAGTCTTGCAGGTTTTTTAAGAATATCATCTGGAACACCAATTTTACCTATATCATGTAATAGAGCGATATAATATAATCTTTCTAAATCTTCTTCATTTAAACCGAGTTTTTGACCAATCTTGACAGAAAAATCTGCGACTCTTTTTGAGTGACCTTCTGTGTACGGATCTTTGGCATCTATTGCGCCAGAGATAGTGGCGATTGTTTCATCAGTAATCTTTTTGTATTCTTCTTCTTTTTTCTCAATACGTTTGATTCTAACTCTCGCAATGATAAAGAATATTAGGAATGTTGCGACTGCAGCTATTATCATTATAGTTAGAGGGAACCAAATGGTCTCTTGGAATTTAGGAGATTTGATAAATGTAATAACTATCTCATCACCATAAAGATTATCGCTGTTTAATGCTCTGAAATGGAATACATATGTGCCAGGCCCTAGGTTTGTGTATTCTATTGTACGTTGGTCAGCTATTGCACCCATCTTAGGTTCGGTGTCGAATCCTTCAAGCCAATATTCAGCTCTAGTATCTTCGCCAGTAAAAGAAAGCGCGGCAAGAGTTATTGATAATTTAGATAAGTTTTTATCTAATTTTACTGTATCAGTACCATCCCATTCTTGGCCATCACTGAATGTCATGCTTTTGACCTGAACTTTTGGTTTTGCATTGTTTTTATAGATTGTAGCTTCGTCGAATATTCCAATACCGTTTGTAGTACATATGATAAAGAGAGTTCCTTCGTGGAAACTAAATGAATTGGCGATTAGTGGCCCTGGAAGTCCATCATAACGAGCAAAATAATTTGTTTTTATATGTTCTTTGTCGTTATTTATTAGTTCTTCTTTAGAAATCTTTATGATACCACTGGCTCTAAATACCCAAAGAGATTCATTGTCAGCGAAAAAATCTACAACACTTCCGCTACCATATTCAGGAATGTTTAATTTGGTGAAACTTGAACTAGTGCCATAGTATGTATCATATCCACAAGAAACAAATAAATTGTTTGAATTTGTGTCATTTTTGATTCTTAAAATGACACCGCTTGAAAGATCTTTATTGCTTTCAAATGGAACATAAGTGTCCTCTTTTATCTCATATATTCCTTTGCCGTTAGTTCCTGCGATGATTTTACCATCGTTTGTTTCATTTAGGCATAGAATCATTGTTCCAGTGTCGATTGTTTTAACATGAACACCATTTTCCACTACTTCGACAGCTTTACCAGTTCCTATATATAATTTGTTGTCACTAGAATAAAGTAGACATCTTATTCTTTGATCAGAGAATTCGGTTGCAGGAATATTTACATCAATTGTATCTGTCTCACCATCGTATATGTATAAACCTTTATAATGTGTTCCTACATATAGTTTTCCTCCACCAGATACTATATGATGAACATGAGTTCCCGGATTTATAGCGTTTGATAGAGGGTTGTCCTCAATTTTATTCCAATTTTCATCGAAAACTAATATATTATCCTCTGAACCAACATAATATCTATTTTGATATTTAGAAATGGTATATGTTTCTTTATCTTCTATTTCGTCTACATTCGCAACCTTCATAATTTTTGTTTTTCTTACATGAATTACTCCGTATTTAGAAGATGCTATCCAGAGATTATGTTCATAGTCTTCAGTAATCTTTTCCAGGTTTGAGGTATATTTTAGATATGAATAATCGTAGAACTCACCACCATTAATCATTGACAAACCATTTGCACCACAAATCCATATTTCGTGTGATTCTGTTTCTATGATGTGATTTGTTTCTCTTAGTACTTCATTTTCGATTGTAGTTCTAGTCTCATTTTCTTTTCCAGGATTTTTAATAATAAACAATTTATTAGAACTTGTTCCAACATAAAGAGTTGAATCTGAAGACATTAGTGCAGAATAAGCATATGTACTAGCACCAAAATCTTTTACTATTATTGGTGTTTCTGAGATGTTTTTTGTGTTGATTATTACGACGTTTCCGTTATAATCAACACCATAAAGATAATCATCTTTAAGTGATAAGGTATAAAAAGTTGAATTTCTATATGGATTTCCATCAATAGAAAATTGTTCTAGGTTGTAGTTAATAACTTTGTTGTTTTCTATGTAGGCAATCCCATCATATGTTCCGATCCATATTCGATCAAAACTATCTTCCATAAAACATCTAATAGATGAATGCTTGTTTAATTCTAAGTCTTGTTCAGGCTGTTTAAATTCATTACCATCTAAATAGAAAGCTCCCTGATCATTTGAACCGACCCAAAAGATACCATTTTTATCTTGGTATAAACTTCTTATATTATGAGATGAAAGGCCCATTGTTCCACTTATTAATTCAAATGATACACCATCGTATTTTTGTAGCCCTCCATAACCACCAATCCATACATATCCGTCACTTGTTTGGAAAACAGCATTGGCTTCGCCTGTAGGGATACCATTATCGCTTGAATATACATCAACTTCGTATGGTGTTATTTGCTTTATGTCTTCTGCTTTTGTGCTTTTTGAAATAAACATAAATACGGCTAGAAGTGATATTAATAGTATTAAAATTAGGGATTTCTTTTGCATAAGAAGACCTCCTATTTATCTAATAGTTTTGTAAACTTGTCTTCTGTGATTCTATAAACAGTCCAGTCGCTCATAGCTTTTGCACCGAGTGATAAGTAAAAATTAATGCTTGGTTTATTCCAATTGAGACACCACCATTCAAGTCTTCCATATCCACGTTCGATAGCTATCTTAGATAATTCTTTGATAGTCATCTTACCATAACCTTTATGGCGATATTCTTCTTTTATATATAAATCTTCTAAATAGATTCCGGCCTTACCAAGAAATGTTGAAAAATTGTTGAAGAAAACAGCGAAGCCAATTTCCTTATCATTTTCTAAAATAAATAAAACTTCTGCTTTCTTCTTTTCAAATATCCATTCTTCTATCAACTCTTTTGTTGCAGTTACTTCATCCAACATTTTTTCATATGATGCAAGTTCTTTAATAAAACTTAATATAAGTTTGGAGTCTTCCTTTTTAGCAAATCTAAATGTTGGGTTCATAGTGCCTCCTATTACTAAAAAAATACAAAATGTACTTCTTTAACTTTATGCAATATTATTTAGATATTGTTTATGCATATTCTCTTTATTTGAATACATATGAATTTCAGCATCTTTCATAATTTTTCTTATTGTGCTTGTGTTTACTGTATCAGAATATGCATACCCATAAGATACACTGGCTTTATTTGCTTTTTGTAGAGATTTGAATTTTTCTGCTCTTTCTTCTAATTCATCTAAGGTGATGTCTGTCATAATCGATACAAATTCATCGCCACCAACTCTAAAGCAGTTTTCATCACTACCTTGACCAAAACATTCACCGATACATTTTGCAGCTCTTCTTAAGAGATTATCTCCTTCTTCGTGGCCTATTGTATCGTTTGTGAGTTTGAGATAATTTACATCAAAAAGAATATATGCGAATGACTTGTTGTCATTTTGACCTACTATTGATTCAAGACATTGTTCATATTTATATCTATTATTTAGACCAGTCAAGAAATCTTTTTCTGCCATTGAACGAAGTTTAGAATCTAATTCATCACGACGTTTAAGAAGATTGTTGTAGGCATAGGCAAGAAGTTTAGTTTCTTTATATCCGTTTTTAGTATCAAATTCTTTATCCGATTCTATTGATTTTGTGAATACAGCAAGTGGATAAATTAAATTCTTATATAAGCCAATGAATAGTGCTGTAAATGTAATTATGACAAGGGCAGTGTGAATTAGTAGAGTTGTTTGCATTGTGCTAATCTGTTTAGAAATATCTTTGATCTTATTATCAGATAAATCTTGTAGATGTGTTGTGTACTTAGTAACATTTTGATTAACATTATATTTCATTGAACCATATCTTTCACTCAGCACAAGCGATTGAGCTTTGTTGATCTTTTCTTCGTTTGTGAGTTCAGTATCAACTTGCTCAAGTTCAGGTAGGTTTTCTCTAATAACATCTAAATTTGGTTGAGGAGGGAAAGGATAAATGCTGTTCACAAGTGCAAGAGCATAAAGTTGTGTGTTTAATAAGTCGCCAGCATTTACACCAGCATCTCTTATATAATTTATTGCTTCATTATCAGCACCATTTTCACTTAGTTTTTTAATGATGTCTGCACCTCTATGATCTTGAGATAATTCAGCAGCAAAAGCATTTAATGGGCCAATATTTGTATTATTGTTGTCGAGTCTTGGCTTAACAACGAATGAAATACATGATTCTGATAATTGGCTTACACCTGCTAGCAACGCTGTTGCGTCAGCAATAGACTCTTTTGTGCTTTCTGCGGTTTCTGTCATCGAAACACTATTTCTATTGATGTTTATAATTAAAGCTACTACAACAATATGAAGGGCTACCAATAAAGCAATGATTGGAATAGTTAGAGCATTGATGGTTATCAACTTTTTCTTTTTAATGTTGTCGTTTGATTGATTTACCTTTTCCATATTACTCTTTCTCCTTGGTTTGATTATCTTTCTTTTGTTTTTCAAGGAATACAGCTGGAGAGTATAAATATCCTTGATAATAATCACAACCAATCTTGTGAAGAATTTCACGTTTCTTATCTAAATCTACGTATTCTGCAAGAACGACTAAATTAAGTGATTTAGAAAGCTGAATGATAGAAGATACGATATCTTGAGTATTATCGTGAGTGAATAATCCATCAACCAAAGATCCATCAAGTTTAATAATATCGAAGAGATCTTCTCTTAAATATTTGATTGATGTTTGTCCCATTGAGAAGTCATCAATGGCGAGTGATAAACCGATTTCTTTGATTGATTTTAATGCTGCAAGAGTTTCATCACTTATTGAGATGGCAGCTTGTTCTGTAATTTCAATACATATTTTTTTGTTTTTGAATAAGTCTTGAGATTTTAATTGTCCACAATATTGAACATATCTTGGGGTTATAACTGTGGTTCCTGTAACATTTACAGAAACCTTGATGCCTTTACCAAACTTTTCTTCGACTTGTTCATAATCATCAAGTGCGGTTTTTAAAATTCTTTCTTCAAGTTCTGCAAGGAATCCTCCTTCTTCTGCAAGTTTTATTACTAGCGGAGGATAAAGCATACCAATTACCGGATGTTCGAATCTTAGAAGTGCTTCAGCGCCAAAACATTCTCCATCATATTTATATTGTGGTTGATATGCAAGAACTATTCCTTTCTTGAAACTATACCTTAAATCATTACATAAGTCTTTAGCATAATCTCCATAGAAGTTACCAAGTTCAATAATCTTTTTGTTTCCGTTGAATTGATTTTCGTTTTCTTTGAAATAATTCATGAATAAATCGAAGTTCTTTTTAGTGTTTTCTTCTGATTGTTTATCGAGTAGACGAACGAATGGAAGATAGATTAGAACACCTAATAAAACATTTATTATTTGAAGAACCGATCCAGCAATAGATCCTGTGGCAGTATATCCACCAAGTATTATTGGAGTTGTCCATTCAACTGCATTAGTTATCATAGGAACGAGTCCTGTAGATATTGCGATGTATGCAACTGAATAACATACTAAAGGGACAATTAGGAACGGAATTAACATAATTGGGTTAAAGATGATTGGTAGACCAAACACCATTAATTCATTGATGTTAAATATCATTGGGAATGCAGCAGTAAGACCCAAACTCTTTCTAGCTTTATTTTTAGAGAAAGCTAATATTGCGATTAAGAGACAGATAGTTGCACCACACCCGCCCATAAGCACAAAACAATCGAAGAATTCTTTCGTAAGAATTGCGGATGCCTGGCCACCAGCTGCCACTGCAGCTTGGTTTGCCTCAAGCCCTGGAACAAAATATGTTTGCATGACACCTTCAAGTGTGTCGCTTCCATGTACACCAAAGAACCAAAGGATAGATGAAATTAAGACAAAGAAGAATCCTTTGAAAAAACCAACTTCTCCGAACGAGAATGACCAGTTGAATGCATTTATAATTAATGATCTAAATGAATCAACATTGAATATTTCAACGATTAAGGTGTTTATTATACCAAAAATTACAGAAACAATAGCGATCGGAAGAACGGTAACTATCATCTTATTAAATTCTCTATCACTACCTACAGCGTTGTTTGTATTTTTTCTCGCTTTTTGTAATAATTTATAAAAATATAGATAAGTTGCGGATGCACCAAGACCTGTGATAATCGCTAAGAACATTGATTTTGGGCCCATTTGATCTGTGCCAAAATTTGGAAGATATGCTCCAGCTAAAATAAAGAATACCAATATTGAAGATACTACTGCTCCACTGATAGATGTGTGCGAATCAGATTTTAGTCTTGTATATTCTCTACTTATAGAATATGTCATATATACTGATAAAACACCAAAAGTTGCTTTGTTTATGACATTAAAAAGATTTAGGAAGAATCCTCCTAAAAATGTGTTAATAGCATTTGTATAGGCCTCTACTGGAAATGTTTGAAGTATTAGTGCAAAAGCTCCTATTATTAAGACTGGAATTATGTGTATCAGTCCATTCCTAATGGATCTAACAATCGTGAAGTTTTCAATCTTACTAATTGTGTCGCTAATATTGTACTCTTTTTTCATCTTGACCTCTTCTTAATCAACAGTAAATTATATATAAAAATTAGTAAATTTTTAATTACCTCGTTCATTATACTAAGAAACGATATTTTTTTCAACAACGATTTTTCGCGAAAACAATTATTTTTTATATTTGTGTTTTTTTAATAAAAAATGAGATATAAATCTCATTTGCTTAATATATGGTTAAATATTATTTAATCCCATCTACTTGGTGGTTTTTTATGTTCATCATCATTGTTGTCTTTATTAAAAATGGAGTATATTATTACACCTAAAATTATTAATCCTGCACCACCATATATAACCCATTCCATATATAAGTTCCTTTATAAATGGTTTTAATTTTATTTATCTAAATTCACTATATTTGAATAAACAAGCATGTCGTGATATCCATCTTTGAGTTTTAAATAATTAGTGATTGTTTTTTCATATATTAAACCGCATTTTTCCATTACTCTTGAAGATGCAATATTGTGTATTTCACATCCACCAAAAAATTTTTTTACGTTTAGTTTATTAAGCGAAAAATCTTTTATAGTTTTTAGCGCTTCGGTCATATATCCATTTTTTTGATATTTTTCCCAAATTGCATAATTAAATTCTAAAGAATCTTCATTGTTATCGACTCTTAAATATATGCATCCAATAATTGTGTTATCTTTTAGTGTGATAAGCCAATTGTAATATTCTTTATTTTGATATTTCTGATCTATTCCTTTTAAAGAATCTTTTTCTTGATCTAGTGTTCTAGGTTCTTTGTTTGCATAATACAAAAAAGCTTTGTCATTCACAAAACTATTAAATATTCCTTCTGCATCTGATTCTTTCATTCTTCTTAAAATTAATCTAGAAGTTGATAATTTAATTGTGCCTAAGTGTTTCATAAATCATTTAATTATTATTTTTCGTAGTACGAGGATGTTTTTGCCTTCTTTAAAGTCATATGCGACTTCATCCATTGCTTTTTTTGTCATCAAAATACCAAGCCCACCAATTGGTCGCTCCTCTGCTTCTATTGAGATGTCTGGATCTTTGTTTTCTAGAGGGTTAAATGGTCTTCCTGAATCGATAAATGTTATTTCAAGCGTTGAATTATTTCTAATTGATTCTATCAATATTTTTACTATACCAGAGTTTGGATAATATGCATAACTTGCAATATTTACAAATATTTCTTCTACCGAAATGGCTATTTGTGTTTGTATCTTTGTTGGGCAATCTATCGTTTTTAGATAATCTCTAATAAAAGAGAGAACCATTGTAAGATTGTCCACATAAGATTCAATTTTTAGTTCTTTTTTCATAGATTAAATTAACACATATCAAAAACAGCATCTAATCCGACATTTTCAAGCACTTCTTTAAAGTTCTCTCCAACATCTTTGAGCATCATTTGTCCCTTTACTGCTTTAAGAATTTTATAAGTTGAAAGCAAGACTCTTATTCCTGCCGATGAGACATAGTCACACTCTTTAAAATTTAAAATTAGTGTTTCTATACCAGGAAGTTCCTTTTCAAGTAAAAGAGAAAGTTCTGGAGCAGTTAATGTATTAAGTTCTCCTGATAAGACAACTTCTAATTGTTTTCCATTCTTTTTAGCTTCTAATTTCATTTTTATCCTCCTACTTTTTGATTGTAAGTACCATCATAGTTATATCATCAAATTGCGGAACATCAGCTGAAAAAACATCGACTTCTTCTAATATTTTATTTAATAAAGTTTCACCGGTAGCGTTAGATGATTCGTCTAGTATTTGTGATAATTTTTCAACTCCAAATAGAGATCCAAAGTCACTATGAGCTTCTACAACGCCATCAGTATATAGCAATAATCTATCTCCTTTTTCAAGCTGTATTTCGCTTTGTTTATATCTTGTCTCTTCAAATCCACCAAGGAATAAGCCATGGTTAATTTTTATTTGATTAGTTGCTTGATTATATTTTTTAAATAGCGGGTAGTTGTGTCCTGCGTTTGAATACTTGAGTATCAATGAGTTCGTATCAAGTATGCCTATCCATGCAGTCGCAAACATATTTTCTTCATTATTTTCACATAAACGTTTGTTTACAAAGGTAAATATTTCTTGAGTAGAATCATGCGTTAGTGCATAGTCTTTAATCATTGTCTTTGTAGTCATCATAAATAAGGCCGCTGGTGTTCCTTTTCCAGAAACATCAGCAATAATGATGCATATTTTATCATCACCAATTTCAAAATAGTCATAAAAGTCACCACCAACTTCACGAGCCGTTTTCATAGTGGCATATAGATCAATATTTGGATGATTTTTAAATTCTGGATTATATGGTGGTAGGGCATCAATCTGAATTTTAGATGCAATACGAAGGTCTGATGCCTGTGCTTCTATTTTTTCTTGTGTGCTAATAAGCATTCTTGTGTTGATAGTTGTCGTTAAGTACATAAGCGCAATCGCACAAGCTAAAGAAAGAGCATAATAATCACCATTGCTGCCAATGTTGATTATTATTTCTAGCAAATAGAATAGCGGTACAAGGGCACCATAGACAATTAAACTTCTTGCAGTATGTCTAATTTCTTTATCTTTAAATTTTTTATAAAAACCATAATAAAACGATGGAACAAGCGCAACTGCAAGATGAACAAATAGTAAAGGTGTAAATAAATAATTAAATAACACCATCTCTTGAATTCTACCATATTCATCAACATAATATAAAAGCTTAGTCCACGGTGTTGTGACACAGATTAAGAAAAATATAATATTTGGAACAGCATATAATAGGATGTTTAACCATCTCTTTTTAGGCATTAATCCATACTGTTCTAAGAAAAACCAGTCTAGTATTGTCCCAAAGATTACAAAAGCGATTGCGTAGCCTGATGCGAATATGTAATTTAATGCTTTTAGGTTGATGTTTCCATCGACATAATCAGTTAAGATTTCAAATAAGCACATTAATACACTTGATATCAGCATTAAAGATAACTTATCTTTAAGTTTTCTCTTATAAAACACTAAGTTATTGAATAAGATGATAATTAACAACACTAGAGCCGTAAAAAGCAATGTTCTATATAAATTATCAATAATAAGTTGCCATTCCATAGAGATTCTCCTCTTTTAAAATTCTTTCTTAATTAAAAATGAACTTCTATTAAAACTAATCGTGGTTAGATGTCTTCTATTTTGCCCGATTCTTTCCATATAAGTTGAAACCATAAAAGCACCTATTGAAGATATGTTTATATCTTCTTCGGATACATCAAATAATATGCCATCATCTTTTGTAATAATCTGTATACCATCGTCCTTGATGGTAATTAAGCATTCACTTAAGACTATTTTATCTGGGTTTTTCTCTTTAATAAACATATACAGTTCTTCTATTAATAGTTTAACCCTTCCAGTCGTCTTATGATCACAACTTTTTTCGTTTAATAGTTTTTCTATTTCTTTTTGTAGAGAAATAATATGTGTTGGTTCTACTTCAAGATTGAAAGAATATGATTCTTGTGTAAATGGGAGTTTAGATAAGAATAGAGGCCAATTTTCCTTCCCATAACGCTTAACAACAAATACAAGAACTATTATATAAGTTAATACAGGCGCCAAGAAAAGGCCAATAAATACACCATATATGCCAAATATTAAACCTAAGATAGTTGATAACATCAATGCGAAAATAAAATCTCTAAGTGCGCTGATTATTATACCAAGACTAATTTTTCTTATGACAAGATAATAAGATGTGATTAAATACAACAAGCTTACAAAAATAGAACCAATCGCAATAATTCTAACCTCATTAACAACATACCTAATCAGTTCTTCGTCGGTTATATTCAATATTTTAGGAATTACATCAGCAAACAACACTAGTAGTATTGTCACTACTATCCCTTCAATAATCGCTGATTTTTCAGCTACACGATATAAAGATTTGATACCGTCTTTGTTTTCTTCGCCAATGTATATACCAAAAATTGGAGTAGTCGCTTCTCCTATTCCATCAAAAACCATCTGTAGTTCGCGGCATATAGTAATTACGGATACAGTTATCAAAAATGCTGGTCCAAATAAATTGCTGATAATAATATTCAATAAAGCAATAAGCACTCCTAAAAACAAATAAGAGCTTGAATCTATGATGCTATAACTAAAAACCTTTTTTAATAAATCTTTGGAAAAATATAAATTCCATTTAAGTGAATTGCTTTTTCTAAAAAAGTGAGTAAGTAATATCAAAATTGCAAGAACATTAAAACCGAACGACGAAAGACCTATGCCTTTTATACCAATTATTTGGCTTAAAAGGATTGACGATATGATGTTTCCAAGGCCTTGAACAATGTTTGCGGTTGTCGACAGCATCTCATCGCCATCGGAATAAACGACAGCTGATATCAACATTTGAAGTGGGAGCAATAATATTGTAAATCTCATCCAATATAGATATCCTCTTGCTGACTCTAAAACACCATCAAGAGAATTGCTGCTTCTTAGATATATGTCCCCAAGTAATATCACTAATATAAACAAGAAGACACCAACTATAATGGACATAAGTAACCCGAATCCAAAAGCATGATTGGCTTCTTCTTTATCAAACATCCCCATTGCTTTAGAATATACGATAGGAATACCTAGAGAAAAGATAGAACCGAAGAATGCCGCTATTGAATACATTGGTGTAACAAGTGTAATTCCAGCCACTGCATCTTGACCAAGTGAGATTCCGGCAATGATAGAATCAGACATAAGTAAGAGAGATACTATCATCATGGTTAGAGTGCCACCGAGGAGCATTGAATAATATTTTTTAGACATAAGTGTCTTTTTCCTTTTTGAAAATAGCTTAGTCATAATTTTGTTCCTCTGTGATTAATTCATTTTTTATGTTCTTCAGTTTATATAGATATTTCTTCATTCCAAAGTCTTTAATTTTTGTTGGGAATCTATTGTTTACGATTGTAACAATAACGAAATTTAAAAGGAGCGTGAATATCTCACCAGCAAAAGTGCCTAAGCAAAAGCCGATGGCCCCAAATAATTCCCCAAATAAAATTTTAAAACCAAGCGGGAATAAAAATGCTTCAACAAATAAAGCAATATGAGCAAACGAATAAGCTTTAACTATTTTGTAATAAGATATTATTTGGCTGTTGATTAAATAAAACACAAAACTTATAGCGCAAGATGTTGTAAGTAAAAAAGCATAATGAATTGCTTCTTGATCACCTAATGGCAAGAACGCTTTAGCGGTAGGATAAGCTACTAAAATTAATATAACACTAAAGATTATACCTCCAATGGTCGCAAGATATGTAAGTTTTTTTGCAGAATTTTCTAAGTCTTTTTCTATAATATCACTATTTTCTTTAGATTCGATACTTATAAATCTTCCAACTCTAGTTCCAAGCATTGATGTAACTAAAAAGCTAAATCCTATACATAATATTTCAGGAATGTTATCTATTGCCTCAAACACCGCCATTCCTGCAATTAATGATTCAGAAAAACGAGATAAAACATAGATATTTTCAATTAAATAGAAAATAGATGCTGCAAAATACTCTATAAAATCAGGAAGACCAGTATAAAGAGAATCTTTAACATCTTTGAATTTGAAGTTTAATTTATCAAATGATGCTAAAGATGTCTTTCTTTTTATTATGAAGGCATAGAAAATTAAGTAAAGATCAGCTAAAGAAATACTGATGATATTAATAAACATATACCACATCATACTAGGACCGAGTATTGTAACAAGAATGCTTCCTAGTATCATGCTTGTATATAAAATTATGTTTATAACTATCAGTTGTTTCTTTTCTTCAAAGAAAAGCAAGCAGCTAGTTATACTAAATATTCCTTGTGGAATAAAGCAAAATATAATCATTATATAAGCTTCATCGCTTAATACAGCAAGAGTTTCACTTCCGTCATTAGCGCCTAATAAATCAAGCACGGGAAGTTTGAAAAAATAAAACAATATAGTAAGAATAATCATTATAAGGATTATCCATGTATAACCAGCGTTTTTATGCTTTTTAAAAGACTCAAAATCTTTTGCACCATAATCTTTTGAACATACTGTTTGAATACCACAATAAGCAAGCGCTGAAAAAGCTCCTATTATTGCTAAAAGGGGCATCATTACTTCATATGCCGCAGCGCCATCCAATCCTAAAAATCTGCTTACGAAAAAAGTATTAATTAAATTAATAATTATAATATCTATTTCAACAATTAAAGAAAAAATAAATAGCACAAATAGATTATTGCTTTTTTCCATTTAAGTAGATCCTCTTTTTAGTTTTTTACAACACATTTATTATATAAGAAATCATTCAAAAAAATAATATTTTTTATTATTTTTTTATTACTTAAGATGTTTTAAGGTTATATATAAACTGATAAATATAAAAAAGAAACAATTTATGAATTGCTTCTTGTTTTTGTGAGTTATAAACTATATGTTTTTATTTTTTATCAATTATTCATTTTTTTCTTTATCAAAATAATTTTGAATATATAAATCACACAGTTCTTTTGTTGAAAGTCCGCTTTGATATTTTTTCTCCATCATCGACATAATTCTACGTGGGACTACTAATTCTCCACCCATATCGTTATCTCTATCTATTTTAGCTAAAGTTTGAATTGCAGATTCAATATCAGGATAAGAAAAGGTTGTTGAGTGTTGATAATATTTTTCAATACCAATTTTTCTCTTTTTATGAATAAAATTATGCGTTAAACGTAATCCGTTCGCTAAAGCAAAACTTATTAAACAAAGCAGAAGCATAACTACAGGCACCGGTAGATATTCTGTTATACGTTCTATTTGATAATGATCTCTCCATCCCCCGCTTTCTTCTCCTATAATAAATACCATTACAAGATATACAAAAGAATATAAAACTACTGGAATAATTGCAATAATTGAAGACTTCCATCTTATTCTATGATCTGAGTTTATAAAAAAGAATAATCCAATAGACAAAATTGGACATATAGTATGAAAAAAGAGATTGTTAGAATGTATCATCATCCGATAAAAACCTGTTGCTGGTGAAAGAACAGTTAAAGCAATAACAAAAGTAATCGCTACTCCAGTAGTCCCCATAAACATTAAATTCACATACCAGCGTGGTAGATGATAATTTCTAAATCTTAAACCGTCTACAGCAAATGGAATGCACATGGCCGCTGAAACTGCCATTAAAATATTGGATAGAATTGTAAACATATGATATGTTTTCCAACCAACTTCTTCAACAAGTTCATTTGGGTTACTAAGTAGCTGATTAGTAACAGCAAAAAACACAAGAACGCATAGAAGCGAACATACAACTATCGCAAGAATACAGCGTATCTTATTAATCGTTAATGCATTTACATTCTTCTTGTCTTTCATAATTAGCTCCTTTGAATTAATGTTTTAGTGTCGTTAGCGGTTTAAACTTTCGTGTATTGTTTTTGAAAAGTTTTTACCAATAAACACCTTTACTGATCACTTATTTTTAATTATTTCTACATTTAATTTTTGCATAATTTATCAAATTTTTATAACATTTTTTGTTATTGTAAAAGTCAACCTCAAAATGTTGTTTTTTAAATGCCTTCAATATATTTCCAAGAACATCATGGTTTATTGTTTCAACCCTAAATCGAAACCACTTAAATGCTGATAAACTTTTAAAAAGAAAAGACTCATCTAAGAGCTTCATGCACTAAAATGAGCCTATTTTTTGATTTCTTTGATTATTTTCTAGTCAGCAAAACTACGGCTTTAATGTGAATACTGGTTAGATAGGTGCTGAAAACACTTAAAAAACGCGGGTTGTAATTGCATAAGTGCTGGCGAAACTTAAACTAACTGCTTTTTGTTGAAACCTCAAATTATAAGATTATCCACAGATTAGACAATATTATTAAAACTCCTTCAATCAACTATACAATAATTGTTCCCATTTTAAGCATTGTTCCTTCACCCTTTTCTATTTGTTCTCTTAACATAGATAAAAAGAAGGGAGCAACTAATTTTTTAAACATCCAAGCGGAACAACGTATACTCCATCATCTCTTTTATATGCAAGCTGCCCTTTTGTTACAACCATTAAAAAACTACAATTCCCTGTTTTTTCTATATCTATATCCCTTGCAATATCCAACAATTTCTTCGCTGCAGAATCAATGTCCTCTTTACCACCAAGTTTAACTTCAGCTAATGCCCATGAACCATCATCAAAAACAATAACTATATCCGCTTCTCTTTTTTTTGAATCGCGATATTTATAAACTTTAGCATTAATAGCATCAGCATATATTCTTATGTCTCTTACAACCAGTGATTCAAACATTAGGCCAAATGTATCCATGTTCCTAAATAATGAATTTGGAGTTAAACCTAATGCGGCTGCACCAATTGAAGGATCTGTAAAATGCCTTGTTTCTTTTGTTCTAATAGCTGTTTTACTTCGAACATTAGGATTCCAAGCAGGTAATTCCTCAATAACATGAAGGTATTCTAAAGCGTTAAGATATTTATAAAACGTTTCTTTGTCAAAAGTAGATTCATCACTAACGCAATCATCTATTAATGTTTGAGTGGTTGCTGCAATTGATACATTTCTTGCATATGATCTTAATACTTTTCTCGCTCTTGATTCATCTTTAACTAATTTAATACTTTTTAGTGAAAATAAATCATCAGTCACTAATACTTCATAATAATCTTTTGCTTGAGCAAGGGCAATATCTTTGTCATCATTAATAGCAAGTGGCCAACCACCACGACAAATTAAAAACGCATAATCTTCTATAGAAAGATTGCATTTAGCAATTTTAAATTCTCCATTTTTAAGTTTTGATAGAGAAACCAATCCATTTCCTTCGCCGCTCTCAAATATGGACATCGTTCTCATTCTTTTTCTTATTATTCTTCCATTACCTGTATGGCTTCGTTCATATCCTTTATCATCAATATCTCTATCTGTAACACTACCAGTTAAAATAAACTGTCCAAATTCTGATGCTTCATCCACCTCAACTTTAATTTGATCCCATATAAAATAAATATGCTGCCATTCATCAATCAATAGTGGTTTGTTTCTAGTGCTTAAAAAAATATGCGGAGCAAGTTTGGCTTCCAAAATTAACTCATCTCTAGTTTTTAAGGGCATTAAATCAACTGTTTCTTTTGCATATCTTTTGCAAGTAGTTGATTTGCCACACCACTTAGGTCCTTCAACAACTACAGCGCCTTTACTTTTCAAAACAAACTCTAAAGTATCATCAAATATCCTTTTGATATATTTTTTTGTCATAAATACCTCCACGATATTACTCAACATAATTATACAACAACCGAGTAAATATTACAATGTAAATCGAGTAAATATTTATATATCAATCGAGTAATTATTAAATCAATAATCGAGTTAATGTCATCTTTTAATAATTTTTACACAACATCAAACCTATACACTCTATTCTTAATTGTTTTGAAAAGTTATCTCAGTCTTTTTCAATATGTTGGCAAATACAAAAAGGTTTTAACGATAAAATCGGCACTTTAGTGCTGACAAACTTTCAAATAATAAAAGCCCATCTAATCTCAATTTTTGATTTTTTGATTAAAATGGGCTGTTTTTGATTATTTTTGATTTTTTAGTGTCAGCAAACAAACTGTTTCAAGTGGCGACCAATACTTCTGGTCAACTAGGCAAATCACAAAGAACAAATTATTTCAAATAATACTTTACTTTAACTGTAGTAGATTTACCACTTGGTGGAGCCGAGATAACTTCATCACCTGGTTCCATGCAGTCATACATTGCTGTACAAATACAAGGTGTTCTATTAGTTACACCTAAATCAATTTGAATATCATTACATAGAAGTGTAATAGATTCATCTCCTTCTTCTTTAGCTGTTGCTTTTGCAGCCATGATATAATCTCTAGCTTGTTGTGTTAATGATACTTTTCTTTCAAATCTTTGACTATTTGTAAATCTTCCTTGATGAGCAGCAGGATCTCTTGGATCAACATCACTAAGTGATTGTCCTTTTTCCAACTTTTCAACTTTTTCTTCTAATGTTTTAATACGATCTAACAATTCTAAAATAATCTTTTCGTAATTCATTTTTTATCCTCCTTCATTTAAGTACACTTAAGTATAACATATGTATTTTTATATGTAAAGAGTTTTTTTAAAATATTTTTAAGTTTTTTTATGTTTTTATTAAGTATTTAAAAAATAGCCATTAATTGGCTATTCTTTTCTTTCTATTCTTATAAAAATCAGATATTTCTTTTTCATAGGATCTATCTTCTATTTTATTAAATTTAATTAGTGCAGCTGCAATAATTCTACATCTTTCTTCTTTAGGATGAGAAACGAGCCCTTCTGAATCTCTTAACCCTAAAATATTTAAAACTGACTTAATTGAATTAGAATTTGTTCCTAATCCATATTCTTTCTTTAAATACTTTATTACATCAACATATTTAGGAACAAATAATGGAGAACCTTTTGTCTTTATTCTATTTTCATACCTAGCAATGGTGATATATTTCTTGACATCGCATATTCCACTATTGTTTGATTTCTCTCTGAACATAATATAACACCTATTGATGGATTATCTTCTTTTATTTTTTCTTGTCTATCTAAAGCTTCAAGATAAAAATTCATTTTAGATACATATTCTGGCTCAAATTTACCCACTTTTAGTTCAAATGCTACCAAGCATTTTAAACATCTATTATAAAATAACAAATCAATATAAAAGTCAGTATCTCCAACTTGTATTCTATACTCCTCACCGACAAATGCAAAATCTTTTCCTATTTCCAAAATGAAATCTTTCAAATTCGATACTATTGACTTTCGCAAATCCTTCTCAGAATAATTATTTGGCAAATCTAAGAATTCTAGTGAATACTGATCTAGTATTCTTGTTGCAGGGATGTCATCTTCGTTAATTGTTCTAGTTGTTGACTCCAAATCATTATTATCTTTAGAAAGCATGTATCTATAGAAATATCCACTTGACAATTGTCTATTTAGTTCTCTTGCAGAATAATTATTTTTGATACACATACGAAGAAAAAATTCTTTTTCCTCCATTGTTTTTGTCCCAGAAAGAATTGTTAAATTATTGCTCCAACTAATTTGTCTCAACAGTGTTGAGATAGTTTCATTATCTTTATAAGTCTCGTAAAATTGCATCATTCTATATAGACCAGCTCTATTAAACCCTTTTAATGATGGGTACTTTTCACTAATACTTTTCGCAATATTATCAATAACTTTAGAACCCCATTTTTCAGATTCTACTTTCTCGGATAAGTACTTACCTATTTCATAATACATAGACACTAATTCTTCGTTTATTTTGCGATATGCATTTTCTCTATGTTTTTCAATAAGCTTAACTATATCAACTAATGGACTATTAACATCTTCAATTTCGTTCTTTTTCATAATAACCCCCATTTCTAAAACTACTATGCATAATTATTTATATCTCTTCTGTGCTTTTTTATATTAATACTATTGAACTTTTTTCAAATAAACCCATTTTCCCATATCATAAGAAGTATCATAAGCTTCAATAAAATTAGTATCTTCGCCACCGATGCATACCTTTAAAACATCTATACCAAGGTTCCCAGTAACATACACTTTTGCATATTCTTTTGCTCTCTCAAAATCTATAAATTGTGATAATATTATATTTCCTTCTAAGACTTCATACTGTGCTTTCTTATTGGAATATCTTTCAACATATGTTTGGGTCGGTAAGTTAGGAAATGGTCTTACCATCACTCGATTATTTGTTTTAAAAAAATTTCCATTACTACCATTGTATTGATCATAAACAAGGTTAATTTGCACTTTAACTTTGTCAGTATTAATATCTGGCGAATATTTATCAACAGATAATATAAAATCAACTATATTACAACGCCATGTATGACTATCCCACGCATTCTCATTAATTGGTTTTTCATTTTCATCTTTCTCTAATTTCCCATGATAATGTAAGTAAATACGTGAATCCTTGCTAATATGATTATCAGAAGGTGATGGGTAAAATGCGATATCAGTTATGCCTTTAAGATTATAATACCAATATCTATATGAATAATTATGATAATACCATTCTGGTAGGTCTTTTTCTAGTAGTTTTGTTACTCTTCCTGTTTTTCTATTCCTTAAGAAAGTTTCATCATCTTCTTTTGTAAGTATCTCAAATTTAACACTCTTTTGAATTTGTTTATATGCTTTTATCTCTAAGATATCGTTATAAAAACATCTATAATTGTTATATGTTTGATCTTTGTGATAATGACCAAAAAACCAATATTTGTATTTTAATTGTGACATAAATTCTTCTAAAACTTTAGTATTTGAATCAACATCATAATTAAACATCTTTTTAACAACTTTTGATGGTGCACAATGCGTCAATACATAATCTACTCGAAAGTTATACTTTTCTAAATTATTTAAACCATTTTCAATATCTTCGATTGTAATGTTTTCTTCTTCCCACCAAGATATTCGATTAGTTCGATATACTTTGTCAATAGAGGTAGCACCACCCATGCAAAAGAGCAATAATCCATTTAGTTCTATCACTTCTCCTCTTAGAATATGATAAACATTAGAATACAATCTATGGCATCTTGCGCCATTAAAGGTAACGATAGGAAATTTATTTAATAGTTCAAAATTTTCATGATTTCCATCAATAAATAGAATAGTTAATCCTAAGAAAGCATAGTCATGAATAAAGCACTCGTTCTCACTCCAAATCATTCCAGCATCCCCTAATATAATTAAATATTCTTCTTTTGTAACGTATTTATTTGAAAAATAAGTCTTTATTCTTTTTAAATCAATATTCCCATGAGTATCACCAGTAATATAAATCATTTTTGATTGTCCTCCAACTTTTCGTATGACTCTAACATTTTAGGTATAAAATCATCATTCTCATAATTATTAACAATTATTTTAATTTCTTTAGATATATCATATTCATCAATTACAAAGTATCTCTTAATGGTTCTTAACATATTTTCATAATTAAAAATAATGAATGTATTATAATAATCAAGTGCCTGCGTAAACAAATATTCATAATCATCAGCCAAATGAACTAAATAAGAATTATAATTATCACAATGTTCAATTAAAAAAATAGGCTTATATTTTTCTAAATATTCAAAATCATATCGAGATAAATCTCGATCTTTTCTTTCCTTTTGACTTGTAAGTATGGCAATATTAGTAGTAACCATCCAACCAGTAAATAAATTTTTCATCTTTTTGGCTAAACCGGTATATTCAGATGATAATACTTTTTCTTTTAGAACATCAAACCAAGAATTATAAATATAATATGAACTACTATTTGAAGAATGTTTATTCTTAATTGGAGAATAAAAGCCTCCTGATAATGCTTTAATATAATAATAAACTATGCCTTGAAACAAAAAGAAATTATGTTCGCCTTTGACTAATAGTTTCATTTTTATCACCTCCTTTATTTTATATGCTGCTATAAATAGAATATTCCTTATTCTTTACATCAATGTTATTTAAACAATTTGCTAAACTACGAACAAAGCCTAATAGTGTTTCATAATTACCCCATCCATTTTCTGGATTATATTTTTCTAATTTCTTCTTATTCTTTATAAGAAGTTCTAAGGACTTATTAATATAATTTACATATTTTTCATCGACATATTTAAATCCCAAGTCACTTGGATGCCATAACAACAAATATAAATTTATATTATTATCTAGGATGATATGTTCTGCCATTTCACTTAAATTATGAGTCATATGTCTATTAAAAATATAGTTATCCACATATTCATATTCATAGATATGACTAATATCACGATTAGGAAAATACTTTTTTACTTCTTCTATTGTTTTAAGTTCTTTATTCATCCCATTTTCTCTGATGTAAACTCCAGTAGTTCGATGTTTGATTTTTTCACTTGTTTCGATATATAGATCTAATCCCATTTTTTTCCTCTCTTTGCCTATTATAATTTTGCAATTAAGTAGCCAAATTTGTTTTATATATGTTATTATTACATATAATATTATACTATGTAGTATTTAAATAGTCAACAAAAAATATATATTTTTTTCATATTTTTATTGATAAATTATTTATTACATATTATAATATATTTGAGGTGATTAACATAAATGTCATTTGGAGAACAATTAACAAAACTAAGAAAAAGGAATAATCTTACACAAATAGAACTTGCAGATACTGTAGGTGTTAAACAATATGTCATTTCTGCTTGGGAAAACGATAGAACTGAACCCAATATTTCACAATTATCAAAATTAGGTGATCTTTTTGGTGTTTCCATTGATTATCTTATTGATAAAGAAGTCATCATCGCTATAAATGAAGAACAATTCATAAAAACGATAGAAAACATCAATAAAGATGTTAACGATGAATTTATTAAAACGATTCATTCATTATGTGATGACTTGCCAGACAATAAAAAAGAAAAGATGCTAAATGTAATTAAAGCATCTACAGAATTAATAAAATAAACTCTTAGAACCACAATGGTCTAAGAGTTTTTTTGATAGTTTTAATGTCTCGACTATCTATTGCGACGTAAGTGAAATTTACTAAGAAAACATATAAATTATTAGCCTTCAAACCATAGTTTTCCATCGATTACTATCGATTTTGCTTTAATGTTTTTACCATATTCATCACTATCTCCGTATTCAATTATTTTGTGGCATATATGGTCAAAAATTTCTCTAATATTATTTAATTTTAAGTACTCATTCTTTTCATTATAAAAGTCAATAAAAGTTTTATATGCAACAAGAAAATACTTATTATTAAACTCATCAGTAAGTTCTATTTCTGGTTCACAATCATATGAAATCATATAATTTACATTAAAAATGAATATTTCTTTTTTGGCGTCAAATTTTTGCTCTTCATCAAATTCTTCTTCTAATAGACTTGGCATGTTCTTATACAATACATCCAAACAATAATAGCATTTTCCTTCTATAAAAGAAGCAATGAAACTATTATTATCAACTATTATTTTATCGCCATAAAAATCTTCTACTTTGACTTTTGATTTATAAAAAGCATCATAACCTGCAAAATTACTAATAAATTCTTTTACACTAATCCAATCATCCCTATAATTATTAAAATCACATAGAATATCATCAACAGGGATAATTTCTAATTCTTTTTCTCGATGCTTCCATGGAATAAAAACTAGTGAACACAATTTTTTCTTTGGTTTAGTTTTTTTTGAATACCATGTATGACCAAAAAACTTATGTCGCTTTTCTATTGTTTCACACACTTCCCACATAAAACATGCAAGAGGTATACATTCAATTAATGTATCGCCATATATAGCTTTTACTTTATCCATGTAAAAACTCAAACCTCCTTACAATATTTTTATAATTTCTTGTTTTATCGCTTTGATATGTTCCGCAATACTAAGCCCGAAATTACCTCGACTTTCTTTATATGCACGAACCCAACTGGGAAATAATAGAATAATTAAAACGTAACAAATCTATTATGATTCACATAAGCCGTTCATACAAAATGGTATATCAGATAAAAATAATAAGTAAATACGTTTGCACCAATTTCATAGCGACTTTTATACTATTTTGCACCAATTTCATAGTGAGTTTTGGCTGCTGGCGCAACAAAGCAACATACATAATTTAATACTTGTAATCATTCAAACTCTTGCTGCAATAATATATATTCTTTAAAACGAGGTAAAGCAAAGCTAAGTTTTCCCCACCCATTTTTAACTAGTATTCCTTTTTTTAGAAGTTTGTCCCTATATTGCGAAATATTCTCTTTATTCATTTTTAGATTCTCCATAATATTTGAAATACTACCATCATCAATTTTTGATAACGCGTTGACGATCATTTTTTCTTTATCAGGCAAATCAAAATATATTTTTTCATATACATACTCCCTCAAATATCGATCAAACTCTTTTAAAACATTACCATCTAGTTTCTTTTTATTTTGTTCAAACAAAACATATCCTAAAACTTGATATGCAAACGCATAACCATTTGTAAGCTTTGATAAAATAATAGCATCTTCTTTCGATACTTCAAATACATCTTCAAAAGACTCAGCTATACTCATAAGGCTTAATGATCCAATATTTATTTGCGGTGCACGATACAAAAAAGTAAGCGATTTTTCATTTTGTAAATTCCTTACATTTTCATATAGTCCCGTCATCAATAAAAATAATGGATAATCTTTGCGGATAAATATTTGATATTGTTGAACAAACGTTTTAACATTTTGATTATTAGACACATCATCTACACAAATTAAAACTTTCTTGTTTTTCTTCATCAAGACATCAAACATTTTTTCAAGTAAAGTGATAACATTAGATATTGGATTTTCTCCGCTTAATGTTATTGAAATACCCTTAAAAGAAAAACTAAAATCCTTTTTTACAAATTTGTATTTATATTTGCACTTTTCATAAATACTTGAAGCTAAGTACTCGAGCATATCAGTTTCAGGATTGAGTTCTACTACTACCCAATCATCTATTTCATCAAAATACTTACATAATCTTGTAAGCAACACAGTCTTACCAGATCCTCTTACACCAGTAATAAGTGTAGTAGTAGACGATGGATTAAGAGATAAGAACTTATCTTTTATCTCATCAAAGATACTAGAATTTGAAATAATTGTTTTAGGCTCTTTACCAAATGTCAAAGAAAAAGGATTTTGCTTCATAATATTCTCCATTCATACTTTATCATACTTTTATTTTTCATTCATACTTTATCATACTTTTAATATAAAATCAAGTTTTATTTACAAAAAAATGCCGAATTATAATCCAGCATTTCTTGTTTTGTTATGTTTCGTTTAACTTCTTATTACTATGTAATAAGAAGTTAATGCTTTTTTTACTTTTTAGTGTTCCCAGCCCGGTTCGTTAACGCGCAGACACTTTCGACGATAGCATTTTAGTCGGCTATCCTAGAAAACATATCAAATAATTTATAACTTTTTCATAGCCTATTAGTTTTTAACCTAATACAATTAATTAATAATTGAAATAATATGCCCCTCACCTACAATTTTATTTCCTTCCCTAATTGTAAATTCGGTTTTTTCTTTCAATAACTCATATATTTCCAAATCATAAATTGTTCTTATTTTTGCTTCGCCAGTTAAATCAAACTCACTAAAGTTTGATGATTCAAAAATTATACCGAGATAATCTTTTGTTCCCTTGATTACCAAATGTGGCATATAGTTACCACTATTTAAATCAGGAAAAGTATCCCTTTTATCACCATAGAATTTACATTCAATATCATATCGAATTACATTATGATTTTTGAATGCCATTTTATCTTTTATAAAACAAATATCTTTATAATTTCTAAAATAATTAATATACTTTTCGTCTACCGCATCAATGCTTTCTAAATCTTCAGCAGATAAATTCTCTAGTTCTTTTTCATATAGTGTCTCAAGTTGATATCTTGTTGTTTGAGCATAATCTAACATTGCTTTAAACACTTTATTATCAGAATCAATTATATTAGTATTTCTTCGATATTTCATATTCTTTTCTTCATTTTTCCTTGATATATCAACATATATAATTCTTGCAAGTTCACTTATAACTGATAATATCATGAAAGAGAATGAGATTATTGCTCCCACTTTTGAAATATCGATACTAAATGATGTGAAAAATACTGCTAGAAAAATAAATAGTTGAATATACGAAACAAAGAAAAACAGCACCTCCCAAATGGAATACCTATGAAAATGCTTGGGCTTAAAATAGATAAGTTTAAATATACCTTCTTTTTTTATTAAGCCATGGCTTTTATAGTGCATAGAAAATTGTCTGTTACCAGCTGTAATACAGTCAACTTGCAAGAACAAAAAAGATGCAATTGTTGAATATAGCAAA
Organism: bacterium; assembly: GCA_017960565.1. Classification (GTDB taxonomy): domain Bacteria; phylum Bacillota_I; class Bacilli_A; order Izemoplasmatales; family UBA1188; genus UBA1188. The sequence goes on from JAGCYY010000011.1 coordinate 38,324, forward strand.
AAAGCTTGTTCTGTAGTCATATTTTTTCTCCATTTTTCTAATAATTCAATCTCTCTTAACCGATTTGTCCTTCCGTTAAAAAGTATTCACCGATGAATACTTCTTGTATTCAACGTTTTTTTGGACATTTTTATAAAACATCATTTTTTCTTCTTTTTCTTGTTTTTTATACATTCACTAACATTATTTTTTGTTCTCGATTAACTGCCCAGTTCGCCAGAACAATTGGACGACCGTTTCAACATGGGCGGTTTCAGTAAAAAAGTCATATGGCCTTATGTTTTTTACCTCATATTTATCAATTAGATCATTTAGGTTTTTTGCTAGTGTAGAAGAGTTACAGGAAATATAATAAATTTTCTTTGCGTTGATTTTGTTTAGTGCATCTATTACTTTAGGGTCTAAGCCACTACGAGGAGGGTCTAAAATAACGATATCGGGGTGGATGCCTTCTTCAATTAGTCTTGGAAATCTATTTTCAATTCTATCGCTGTAGAAAGTTATATTTGAAATGTCGTTTTCTCTGGCGATGATTCTCGCGTTTTTTATTGAATCACTATTTATGTCTACTGAGTATACGTGCTTAGCTTTTGTCGCAAAAAGAAGACCGAGAACCCCAATTCCTGAGTATCCATCGAAGACTATATCATCACTAGATATTTCATCTTCTAATACTCTTCTAAAAGCGTTTTCGCTTGATTTTTTATTTAATTGATAGAAAGATTTAGGGCTTAGACTTATTTTTAAACCTAGGCAATTATCATGAATATAGTTTCTACCAACGATTATTTCTGTTATGTTACCAAAAATAGAGACGCTGCCCTTGTCTTGAATGCTGTAGGCAACGCTTTTTACTTCATCTATTGAGTTGTATATTTCTTCAGAAATAGTTTTTAATATATCTTTATACTCACTGACAATAAATGTGACTTGTGCTTCTTTTGATTCTTCTAATGCACGAACACAAAGATATTTTAGAATACCTCCATTTTTTGTTGTTGTTTGTTTATATTTTAATAAAACTGATAGAACTTTTTTATTTATCTTATTTACAAGTGGAGTTTGAATAGGACATTCGTCAATATAAATAAATTTATTTGTGTTTTCTTGATACAAACCTAGTGCTAGGCCAAAATTAGTATCTCTAAATGGCATTTGAGATTTGTTTCTATAGGCGATTTCTGGTGATGGTTCAGTTAATTCTATTGTGGTTTTGGATAGATCTAATTTTGGGGTGTATCTTTTTAAAGAATTTATAAGTACCTGTCTTTTGATTTTAAGTTGTTCGTTCATTTTTATGTGCTGCATATTACATGCACCACACGATTCATAATATTTACAGAAAGGTTCTACTCTTCTATTAGATTTTTCTATGAACGAATCGATAGATGCGACAAGATATTTGTCGTGAACTTCTTCTATTTTCGCATATATTCTTTCTTTTTGTATTGCGCCCTTCACAAAAACAGCTAGTTTGTTGTAGTAGCCTATTCCTTCGCCGTTTATTCCTGTCGTTTTGATATCTAAGACAATAACTGATCCTTTAATTATGTTAGCCATATAGTCACCATTATTCTTTCTCTTTGATTTTGTTTAGATTTAGTTCGTAATAAAATACAACTCCATCTTCTTCATTATAAGTTCCAAAATCATTGCCATATGTGTTCATTATTGATTTAACTATGGCAAGGCCTAGTCCAGATCCTCCATATTTCCTACTTCTAGATTTATCAATCTTATAAAAAGATTCCCAAATCAATTTTTGATTTTCAGAACTTATATTTTCGCCTGTGTTTTTAATAGAAATACGATATTTATCTTTTATTGTTTTACCGATGATGGTGATTTGTTTTCTTTCATCAACATGATTTAAAGCATTCATAAAGAAATTATTAAATACTGTTTGCATCATTTCAAAATCACCATTTACAGTCTGATCATCCACATCAACTGTTAGAGATATTTCTTTTTCTTTTAATTTTAGTTCGTTTGGTCTTAGGCTGTCTTCTACTAATTCTTTTATTTGGAAATCTTCTTCATCTAAGCTTAAGAATCCTGATTCTATTTGTGTAAATTTTAAAAGATCTCTAACTAGTTTGTTCATTTTTAGAGATTCGTCAATGATGATGTCAGTATAATTGTTTACATCATCTTGAGTTAAACCTTCTAATTTTAACGCTTCAGCATAACCGCCTATTATCGATATTGGTGTTTTAAGTTCGTGAGAAACATCGGATATAAATTGTTCTCTCAGTTTGTTTACTCTTTCCTTAAGTTTTATATCTTGTTCAAGTTTGGTGTTTGCCTCTGTGAGTTTTTTGATTGATTTTTCTAGCTCATCAGACATCTTGTTGATGGAAATTGCTAACTGACCGATTTCGTCTTTTGATTCTATTTCTAATTTTGATGAAAAGTCTAGATTAGCCATTTTTCTTGTCTTAATTTCCGCTTCTTTGATTGGCTTTACAAGTCTTCTAGATAAGAAGAACACTATTATTATTGATACAGCTAAAACAATGGCAGTTACATAGAGTGTAAAAAGATTAAATATACCCATGCTGCCCCTAATTGATATGTATGATGTATAAACTAGGAGATACCCTAAAACAACACCTTCTTTTGAGACCTTGCCGACAACAGCAATGTTTGTCACGTCTTTTTCAACATCATCACTATCAATAAATTCAACTTGAATACCACTATCATCAACATATGTAGCTAATTTTTCAGCGTTATCTAACCTAATTTGTTTGTTGTTTTCGTCTTTTACTATCAGACCTTTTAAAGATCTTATTGGTACCCCTGGCCCTAATGTAACGTTTTCACCATTATCATCAAATAAATAGATTATAGTTCCTGTGTTTTGTGAAACACTCATTATGCCAGATATCATACCTATTGTATTTATGCCATCATCGCTTTCAATGACATAATCTCTTGCAGAATTATAGGCATTAATTAAATCTCTTTGTTTTTCGTGCAAATAAAACTTGTCCGCAAAAAGATTATCAACGAGTACTATTAAAGCAGCGAAAGAAATTAAAACCCCAATAAATGTGAGCATTAATTTCTTATTAAGACTCATTTTCTTGGCCTTCTTTTTCGTATTTAGTTTCTAGTTTATATCCTATGCTTCTAACTGTAGATATGTATCTTGATGCATCTTTGAGTTTTGCTCTAAGTTGTTTTACGTGAGTGTCTACTGTCCTTAGATCACCATAATAATCATAGTTCCAAACATAATTTAATATTTTATCTCTTGATAAAGCGATACCTTTGTTGTCGATAAAACATTTTAATAATTCATATTCTTTTGGTGTGAGTTGTATCTCTTCACCATTTACATATACTTCTCTTGCAGCCGAATTGACTTTAATAATTCCAAATTCAATAGATTTGTTGTTGTCTTCTTGCCCTTTTATTAGCTTTTCACATCTTGCCAGTAAGATGTTTGGAGAAAATGGTTTTGTAACATAATCGTCTGCACCAAGTCTAAAACCTCTTAGCTGACTTTCTTCCTCAGCTTTTGCAGTTAGCATTACTACTGGAACGCTAGATGCTTCTTTGATTTTTTCAAGCACAGTCCATCCAGAATATTTAGGCATCATAACATCTAATATTACTAGATTAATTTTGGTTTTGCCAGAGAAAAATATTTCGAGCGCTTCTTCTCCATCTTGTGCTTCTAAACATCTATATCCGAGTTTTTTTGTGAAAAACTCACATAATAATTTACGAATTCTAAGTTCGTCATCAGCTATTAATACATTTACTTGTTTCATATATAATTTCTCCTTTTTATTATCTATCATAATTATATCATATTATACTTTATAAATATGATAGAAATGTGATGTTTTTATATATAAAATACGAACAAAAAAGCAAAACCTTTTGTTGGTTTTGCTTATTTTCCTGTCGATCCATAACCACCTTTTCTCTCGATTTTTATGTCATCGTCTTCGGTGATTCCATATTTCAAAAATATGCCTTGTACTATTCTATCGTTTTTTGTCAAAGATAGAGTGTTTTCTGAATGATTAGTTACAAATAAAATAATATGTCCTTCGTTATCTGCGTTATAATAATCGCTATCGACTACCCCACACGTATTATCTAGTGTTAGTTTATATTTTCTTCCAAGGCTGCTTCTTGGGAAGAGAAAGAGAACATAATCTTCTCGCATTTTGCATCTAATATTTGTTTCTATTGCTACAGATTCATGTGGTTTAATGATTAGATCATAAGGAATATAAAAATCATATCCTGCGCTTCCTTGAGTCGCCCTTTTTGGAAGCATTATGTCATCATAATATTCTTTATTTTTATCATTCATCTTTATCTTTTCGAATTTCGCTATTCTTTCCATTTGATTTCCCTCCTAATATTTTTATCATCAAATAAAACGAGACTATAAAGAGGATTAAAACTAAAGCAACTGAGCCAATAAATTCTAAAAGAAGCATTGTATCAAATTCTATGGCAGTAAAAAAGTTTTGCCCTGTGTAAACGGCTAAAATAGTGGAAAACATTATTCCTATTAGTATCACACCTATCAATATTTTTCTTACGAGATTTTTGTTCATACTTCTTATCCTCTTCAATTAGTTCTATTTTAACATATTTTTATCTATAAAACTTATGTTTTAATGTTATAATGATTTTAGGAGGCACACATGGAAATACGTAAGGATGTGAATCAACCTAGACCGACTGGTGATTTGAAAGTTTTTGCCCTTGGTGGTCTTTATGAAGTTGGCAAAAACATGTACATATTAGAATATAAAGAAGAGATACTTATCATCGACTCTGGAATTTTGTTTCCAGAAGATGATCTTTATGGCATTGACTATATTATTCCTGACTATTCATATCTAATTCAAAACCAACACAAAATAAGAGGCCTCTTTATAACACATGGTCATGAAGATCATATAGGTGGCATACCTTATTTATTAAAACAGGTTAAGATTCCAAGAATTTTTGCGAATGGTTTTACTGCGTCTTTAATTAGAAAAAAATTAGAAGATTATCCAAATCTTAAAGCTCAAATATACGAATTCCACGAACTAGAAAGACTAAAATTTACTAATTTTATTGTTTCTTTCTTTAGAGTTTCTCACTCTATTCCAGATGCTTTCGGAATGTGTATTACAACACCATATGGTGATGTGGTTACTACAGGAGATTTTAAGATAGACTTAACTCCAACTGGAAAAGATGCTGATTATCAAAAGATATGTTCAATGGGACAAAAAGGAGTTCTTCTTCTTTTAAGTGACTCTACAAATGCTAAAGTTAAGGAAATATCTACATCAGAAAAATTTGTTGCTGATAATATTAAAGACTTGTTTAGAGAAATAAAAGGAAGAATTATTGTTGCAACATTCGCATCTAATGTTTCTAGATTAAATCAATTGATAGAATCTTCAATTGAAAACAATAGAAAGATTTTAGTAACTGGTAGAAGTATGGAGAGTGTTGTTCAAATTGGTAGAGACATCGGTTATATTAAGGCAAAGGAAGAAAACTTTATTGATGAAAAAACCCTTGGTGATTATCCAAACAACGAGATCACGATTCTTTCTACTGGTTCACAAGGAGAGCCTCTTGCAGCGCTATCTAGAATAGCACAAGGTCAACATAAATTAATTAAGATAGAAAAAGGCGATACAGTTATTTTTTCGAGTTCAGCAATACCTGGTAATGCACCAGAAATAGATAACGTAATAAACCTTCTTTCTAAACAAGGTGCAGAAGTTATTGTTCAATCATCGTTCAACGATGTACATGCATCAGGCCATGCTTCTTCTTTTGAAGAAAAATTAATAATTAAATTATTACGACCTAAATATTTTATGCCTGTTCATGGTGAATATTATATGCTTAAGACCCATGCGAAAAGTGCTATAGATTGTGGTATTGGCCCAAAGAATATATTTATATTAGAGAATGGCACAGTTCTTGTGATTAATGAAAATGGGGCTAAAGTGTTATCACAGAAGGTTCCTGCGAAAGCTATTCTTATTGATGGCATGGATATTGGCGGTATAAATACTGCAGTAATAAACGAAAGAAAAGTTCTTTCCCAAACAGGAATGCTTACAATCATTGTTTCATTAAATAATAATGGTAAGACACTTGTAAGACCGACAATTATCTCAAAAGGTTTCTTATTCGCAAAAGACAACGAAGATGTATTCACAAATATTGAAATCTTTACAATAGAATATTTTAATAATTATCCTATTTCTATTAATGATAATCTTGAGGAAGCAAAAGAAAAATTTAAAGCAGATATAGGACTATATATTAGAGACATATGTAAACAAAATCCTTCAATATTTGTAATAATCAATCGGACTGATATAGAAAAAGCGGATCTAGTTCCTGGTAAAGCAAGTCCAACAATTGATGAAATATAAAAACAAACCACTCGGTTTGTTTTTATATTTTTTTTTCAAAGCTGAAGTGTGTGTATTTGCCAACTATCTATCTTTTTTGGAAAGAGCCTTTTTTATTGTTCTTCTATTTCTTCGAGTATTTCTTCTTCTTTAGATTTTAATTCTTTTAATTTTTCTTTAAGATCAATGTCATGATCTCCGTTTAACAGTTTTTTATAAGAATCAAAAATTTCTTTAGTTGCAGCTGCATCTGTAAGAGCGTGATGTGCTTGAGTTGCTTCAATATCATTAAAAACTTTTAATGCATTGAATAAGCCTATGTCTGATTTTAGTTCATAATGCTTTCTTATAAGAGACACAAGGTCAATATATTCTGCAGATATTTTTTTAAATTTGTGTAATTTATAAAAAGCTGATAAGACTTTTGTGTCGTTTCCACCCCAAACAAAAATCACAGGATTATAGATATTTATTAATCTTAAATAATCATTGTAAAAATCTTCTGCACTTATTGCATCTTCTAGATCTTTATCATCGATTCTAAGAAATCTTTTGGTTCTTAGCGATACAGGATTTAGTGTTTTTATATAGTTAGAATATTCGTTTACAATAACATCATCTTTGTCGCTTATTACAACGCCTATTTGTAATAACTCGGAAATAAAATCTGGCTGTTTTTCGCCATATTCAGGCATTGTAAATTCAAAATCTAAAAACATTTTATATTCGTAAGAATTAATTTCTTCTCTGTGAGTAAGGAGTTTTTCTTGCTTATTAAAAACGGTGATAAGACCTTTTTTGGATTGATATTCTATTTTTTCAATGTCTGTAACAAGTTTTGCTTCAGCTCCTTTTAAGATTTTTATATCATCTGAATAGCTGAAGAAGATATATACAGACTTATATGTCATTGATTTATAAAAGATTTTATATAGATGTCTTGGAAAATAGAAGAAAGAAAGCTTGTTTTCAAGCTTGATAGATATCATTCTTTCTCTTGGATAATAATCATGGACAAGTCCATATGCGCTATTCAAATTCTATTTCCTCATTTAGTCTTTCTTTTATGCTTATTATTGTTTTATCATTTATGCCAAGTTCTTTAAGTTCTTTATCGCTTGCTTCTTTAATTGCATCTATTGTTTTATATTTAGATAGAAGCTTTTCTTTTGTGGATTCACCAACACCTTTAATCTCATCAAGCACAGATGTAAATGCTGATTTTTCTTTGATTGTTCTATGGAATGTTATTGCGAATCTGTGAACTTCTTCTTGAACTTCAAATAAGAATTTAAATAAATTTGAGTGTTTATTTAATTCGTATTCATTATCTTTAAATATGAGGGTGTTGGTAGAATGGGTATCGTCTTTCTTCATTCCAGCAACGTTTATATTTAATCCTATTTCTTTTAAAGATTCAAGACAGGCTTTCACTTGCGTTTCACCGCCATCTATTAAAATTAGATCAGGTTTTGGTAGGTTTTCTTCTTTGATACGTTTATATCTTCTATATGTTACTTCTCTCATTGTTCCATAATCGTTTGGGCCAATTATAGATTTTATGTGATATTTTCGATATTCTTTTGGGGCTTTTCTTCCACCAATATACACAACACAACTTGATACAGGTGAATCTCCAAATAGATTAGAGTTATCAAATGATTCTATTCTGTTTGGAATTGGAATATTTAAAAGCGATGATAGTTCTATGAGAGCTAAACGTTTCTTATCTACTTGAATTTTGTTTTTGTTTTCAAGAGCGATTTCGCTGTTCTTTTTTGCCATCAATAATAGATTGTGTTTAGTACCTTTAAGAGGACTAACTGCTTCTGTGTTTTCTATTATATCTTTTATTAAAGAATTGTATTCTTTTTCTATAAAGATATATTTTGGTGGTTCTATTAATTCATAATTTTTGATTATAGAGTTGATGATTGCATCTTCTAAATCAAAATAATATGGAATTATATCGTTTTTGGATAATATAATCTTCCCACCTCTTAAATATATCAATGAGAGAGATAAAAGGGATTCATCATATGTTATTCCATATATATCTGCATCTAGTTTTTCTTTTAACACAACATCTTGTCTAATGAGTGTTTTGTTGATATCGTCTATTAGATCTCTTGTCTTTTTCGCGTTTTCAAAATCTAGAAAACTGCTGTACATATTCATCTCTTCTTTTAATCTTGTGATAAGGGATAATTCGTTGCCATATAATAGGCCTTTTATTTCTTTATAGATTTTATCATATTCTTCTTTTTTTATTTCGTTAATGCATGGGGCCATGCATTCACCCATCTCATAATAGATACAGGTCTTTTTTGGAACTGTGTTGCATTTTCTTAACTTATATATCTGATTTAAGAGTTCCATAGTTTTTCTAGCTGCCACAACATTTGTATATGGTCCAAAATATCGATTGTTCTTTTTAGATAGATTTCTTGTGACAATTAGTTTTGGGTTTTTTTCATTAGTAAATTCTATATATGGATATGTCTTGTCATCTGTTAAATCGATATTATAAAAGGGGTTATATTCTTTTATTAAAGATATTTCTAAAAGAAAGGCTTCTCTTTCATTGCTTGTGACAATGTACCTTAAATCATCGATTTTAGATACAAGCGCTGAGGTTTTGTTGTTGTGGGCACCGACAAAATAAGAGCGAACTCTGTTTTTTAAATTTTTCGCTTTTCCAACGTAAATTATTGTCCCATTTTCATCTAACATCTGATAAGAACCAGGTAGTTCTGGAAGGGTATCGAGCTTTTCTCTTATTTTCTCGTTCATTTAGTTTTCGTCTTCTACAATTTCTTTTGCTTTAGCTTCTTTAAGTAACTCTTCTATTCTTGATCTATTTTGATATGAATCATCATATTTAAAGATTAAATTAGGAACTTTTCGCATTTGAACTTTAGATGCTAAGCTTGATCTAATAAAACCTTTAGATGATTCTAAACCTTCTCTGGCACGTTTTTTGTCTTTGTCACTTAAGACAGTATAGTATACAGTTAAATATTCTAAATCTGATGTAATACTACATTCAGTAACTGTGACTAGACCTATGTTGTTTTTAACTTCGAAATTTAAAATTTCAGATAAAGCTCTTTTGATTGAAGATTCAAGTCTTAATAGATAATTACTCTTCATCTTTAACTTCCTCTGTGATACTAAATTGCATAATATCACCTACTTTGATGTCGTTGAAGTTTTGAACCATGATACCACAGTCAAATCCTTGTTTAACTTCTTTAACATCATCTTTAAAACGACGTAATGATGATAATTTGCCTGTGTAGATCACAATACCTTCTCTTATTACTTCAACGATACAATTTCTTCTTACGAAGCCATCTGTGACATATGATCCAGCAATAGTTCCAAGTTTTGTAACTTTGAATGTTTCTCTAACTTCTGCTTGACCACATACTTTATCTTCATAAACTGGGGCAAGCATGCCTTTCATAGCGGCTTCAATGTCTTCTAATAATTTATAGATAATATTATAAGATCTAATATCAACACCTTTTGATTTTGCAAAGTCTTTAACATTGGCGAGTGCAATAACATTAAATGCAATAATTACAGCGCGACTTGCTTGAGCTAATAGAACATCTGTCTCAGTAACTGGACCTACTGATGCACGGATGACATTTAATTTTGCCCCATTTACATCAATTTTTTCTAAAGATCCTTTCATCGCTTCTGCAGAACCAGATGTATCTGTTTTAAGCATTAAGTTTAATTCAGGAACTTCGCCTTCTGCGCTTTGTTTAAATAATTGATCTAAAGATACAACATTTGTTTTGGCTTGTGATTCTTGTTTAGCACGCTGTGTTCTCGTTTCAGAGATAGATCTAGCTTGACGTTCATCTTTAAATACTAAGAACTGATCACCGGCTTGTGGTACTTCAGATAAACCTGTAATAGATACAGCATCGCTTGGAAAAGCTTGTCTTACTTGTTTGCCTAAGTCGTTTGTCATTGTACGAACTTTTCCCCATACATTTCCAACAACTACTACATCAGAAACGTGAAGAGTACCTGCTTTAACTAAAAGAGTTGCAGTAGGGCCTTTTGATTTATCTAGTTTTGATTCAATTACATATCCTGTTGCATCACGAGATGGATTTGCCTTATATTCTTCTACTTCAGCTACAAGTTGAATTGTGTCGAGAAGAAGTGGTACATTTGTACCTTTTAAAGCTGATATTCCAACAAAAGGAACTGTTCCACCCCATTCTTCTGGCAATAATCCTAGTTCAGACAATTCTGTTTTGGCGCGATCTGGGTTTGCATTGTTTTTATCTATTTTGTTTATCGCAACTATGATAGGGCAATTAGATGCTTTAGCATGGTCAATTGCCTCTTTTGTTTGTGGCATTACGCCATCGTCTGCGGCAACAACCAAAACTACAATATCGGTGATTTTTGCACCACGTGCACGCATTTCAGTGAATGCAGCATGCCCTGGCGTATCAATAAATGTTATTTTCTTTCCGTTTCTTTCAACAGAATATGCACCGATTGCTTGGGTGATACCTCCGGCTTCAGATAAAACCACTCTTGAATTTCTTATAGTATCAAGAAGTGTTGTTTTACCATGGTCTACGTGTCCCATAATTGTGACAACTGGCGGTCTTGAAACAAGGTCTTTTGGATCATCAATATATTCAATCTTTTCAAAGTTAGTAAAGTCTTTTGATTCATCCACTTTAAACTCAATTTTTAATTCACCAGCTAGAAGTTCAGCTGTATCTCTGTCTAATGATTGTGTTTGGTTAGCCATAATACCTAACATCATTAGAGATTTGATTATGTCAGCAGTGCTTCTTTTTGTAACTTCAGCAATATCACCAACAGTCATACCATCTGCGTAGATTAAAGGAAGTTTTGGCAGAGGTTGAACTGGTTTTGGTTTGTTGTATGTGTTAAAGTTTTTGTTTCTTGGTTGATTATTCTTTTTTGAGTTTTGTTTATATTGAGGTTTATTGTTTTGCATAAAATGCCTCCTTTTTTATGCGCTTTTAGTAATAGAATCGCTAAATCCTTTGTCAGTTATTCCAATTACCCTTATATTTGCCTTGCTTCCGATAGCGTGGCATAGTTCTTCTTTTGTAAATTCTAGAACATAAGGTATCTTATTAAAATCGCATAGTTTTTTTATTTGTTTCTCAGTTGAACTTGAATAGTCCTTATCAAAGAATACTAGAAAACAATTGTTTTTCTTGATGGCATCTATTGTTAAATCGGAACCAATAGATATCTTTTTAGCTTTATATGCTAGTCCTAATAGATTTAATTTTCTATTCATTTTTGATTAACTTTAAAAGGTTGTCATAGATAATATCGTCGACTGTGACTTCGAGATGTTTTTCAAGAATTTTTGTTTTTTTAGCTTTTAAGATAACTTCTTCATCTTTTTTTAGATAAGCGCCTCTGCCGTTTGCCCTACCAGTTTCATCGATAATGACACTGTTTTCTGGGGTTCTTACTATTCTAATTAAAGATTTTTTTTCGAGCCTTTCGCCTGTGACAACACATTTTCTTAATGGGATTTTTTTCATATTTTAGAAATCAATGTTTTCAGCTAGAGCTTGTGTTACGCTCTTAATATCAATCTTCCAACCAGAAGAGTGAACAGCAAGTCGAACGTTTTGTCCTTTTTTGCCGATTGCGAGTGAAAATTGATCATCTGGAACAACGGCTGTAGCTTGTTTTTCGGCTTCGTTGAATTGAACGCCTATTACTTCTGCAGGTTTTAATGCATTAGTCACAAGTTCTCTTGGGTCATTACTCCATTCATAAATATCGATTTTTTCGCCATTTAGAATATCAATAACGTCTTTGATTCTCTTTCCTTTTTGGCCAAGACATGAACCGAGTGCATCTACATCTTCTGATGTTGATTTAACGCATACTTTTGATCTATCTCCGGAATCTCTTGAGATGCCAACGATTTCTACTGTACCATCTTTAATTTCTGGGATATATTCTTCAAATAATCTTCTAATTAGGTTACTATCGCTTCTTGAAACATAGACACGAGGACCTTTAGGTGTCATTTCAACTTTAGATAGATATACTTTAATTTTTTCACCAATTCTGCATTCATCTCTTGGGATTTCTACTTTAGATATTGTGCTTGTAGTATCAAAGCCTAGATCTAAAGTAATTTGTGTGTCAGAAATAGATGTGATAGTACCTGTGATCATTTCATCTTCTCTTTGGCTGAAATATTCATAACTCTTTTCTCTTTCTAAACGACGAATTTCTTGGTTTAAAATTTGTTTAGTTGAGTTGATTGCGATTCTACCAAAATCTTTAGGATTTACACTTACTTTTACTTCGAAGTAGTCACCAAGTTTTGCGGTTCTTCTGATTGCTTTAGCTTCTTGTAAAGTCACTCTAGAAGGATCTTCTTCAGTATCTTGAGCTTTTTCTTCGGGTGTTATAACTGTATAATATTGATAAATATAGATTTCACCTTTTTCTTCGTTGAACTTTACTCCAGCGTTAGGAATACCTTTTTCTTTTTTATAGGCATTGACAATGCCTTTTTCTACTGCTTCAAGAATTTGTGCTTTTTCTAGTCCTCTTTCTTCGCATAATTCTTCAAGAGCGTTGAAAAAATCATGATTAATCATTTTTGTTCCTCCTAGAACTTAACGACTATATGAATATTCATAATGTCGTTTACATTTATTTTTACTTTTTTGTTTTTTTGAGTTTTGATTGTGAGGGAATCGGATGTCGCTTCTATGAGTTCGCCTTTGTGAAGTTGGTCCATGGTTTTAATTTCTACACATTCGCCGATATAATAACTAGCATCATCAAATTCAAAATCTTTTTCAAGACCTCTTGATGATATTTCAAGATTATATTCTTCTTCGATTGGGTCTTCTTTGTCTAAATATTCGTTGATTTTGTTTGTGATAAATTCAATATCTTCTATATCCACAAAACCTTTTTTGTCCACGATGATAGATAAAACATTTTTATCGTTTTCTTTTTTATAATCGATGCTGTAGAGAATTAAAGATGCATTATCTAAAATAGGGGTAATATCATTTTTAATTTTTGTGATATTCATGCGGCTCTCTCCTTCAATAAAATTGAGCGGTTATTCACCACTCACAATAGGATTTTAACATAATTGATAAAATATTGCAACGACAAGATTATTAGTAATAAATCTAATATGTTTAACAAGTGATAATGTCTTAAATGTATACAAGGGAAAATGTCCCAAACTAAATTAATTATTAAATAGATAGAATGTAGTCATATCTTCCATCCATTAATAAGCGATTATGTCCTCATGATATAATTTTATTA
>JAGCYY010000012.1 GCA_017960565.1 bacterium
CGTAATAAAATTATATCATGAGGACATAATCGCTTATTAATGGATGGAAGATATGACTACATTCTATCTATTTAATAATTAATTTAGTTTGGGACATTTTCCCTTGTATACATTTAAGACATTATCACTTGTTAAACATATACTTAAATGGTAACCACATTTTCTTTTTGTATATTAAATAAAAATATAATATAATAATTATGATAAAACAAAAAAGGATGGAGTGTTATATGGAAGACTATATAATCGAAATGTTGAACATTACGAAAGTTTTTCCAGGTATTATCGCAAACGATAATGTAACAATACAACTTAAACGTGGAGAGATACATGCACTTCTAGGTGAAAATGGCGCTGGTAAATCGACTCTTATGAGCGTTCTTTTTGGTATGTATAAACAAGAATCAGGTATCATCAAAAAGAACGGAGAAGTAGTCACAATCAATGACCCAAACGACGCAACTGCACTTGGAATTGGAATGGTCCATCAACATTTTAAGCTTGTTGAAGTTTTTTCTGTTCTCGATAATATCATTTTGGGTGCTGAATCCACAGATAAACTGGGATTCTTAAAGAAAAAAGAAGCGCGAGAAAAAGTTGAAAGATTATCAAAAGAATATAATCTTCAAGTCGATTTAGATGCAAAGATTCAAGATATTTCGGTCGGTATGCAACAAAGAGTTGAAATTTTAAAAATGTTATACCGTGATAATGAAGTATTGATTTTTGATGAGCCTACAGCTGTATTAACTCCACAAGAAATAACTGAACTTCTAGTTATTATGAAAAATATGGCTAAAAGCGGTAAATCCATCCTATTCATAACACATAAACTAAGTGAGATAAAATCAATATCTGATAGAGTATCAATCTTAAGAAAAGGTAAATACATTGGTACAGTAAACACCAATGAGACATCAATAGAAGAATTATCAGAGATGATGGTTGGTCATAAGATAAGTCTTAAAGTTGATAAAAAACCATATAATCCTGGTGAAGAAATCTTACGAATAGAAAACTTATCTATGCGTTCTAAGATCAAAAAAGGAAATGTTGTATCTAATGTTTCTTTAAATGTTAGAAAAGGTGAGATAGTTTGTATTGCTGGAATTGAAGGAAACGGACAAACAGATCTAGTATATGGTCTTACAGGAATTGAAAAAATATCTTCAGGAAAGATTATTTTTAAAGGAAAAGATATCACTCATTCATCAATAAAATCAAGAAATACCACAGGCTTTAGTCATATCCCAGAAGATAGACATAAATATGGCTTAATTCTAGATTTTTCTTTAGAAAACAATATGGTCTTAGAAAGATATAATGAAAAAGAATTCCAAAATCATGGCTTTATTAAACCAAAAGAAATAAGAGAGTATTCTGATAGATTAATAGAAGAATTTGATGTTAGAAGCGGACAAGGATCTATCACTATCACAAGAAGTATGTCTGGTGGCAATCAACAAAAAGCGATTATCGCAAGGGAATTAGATAGAGAACATGATCTATTAGTTGCTGTACAGCCTACAAGAGGACTTGATGTTGGAGCAATAGAATCAATTCACAAACGAATCGTGAGTGAACGTGATAATGGCAAAGCAGTTCTTCTAGTATCTTTAGAATTAGATGAAGTAATGAGTCTTTCTGATCGTATTTTGGTTATGTACGAAGGCGAAATAGTTGGAGAATTTGAACCAGATAAGACAACAACACAAGAACTAGGTTTATATATGGCTGGTGCAAAGAGAATGGAAGGAGGAAATAACTAATATGACATTTATAGTTTTATTTTCAATCCTTTTAGCTATAGTTATAGCATTTGCAACATATGCCATAATCTCAACAAAGAAAGCTAAGTCAAGTGGTAACACAACATGGCTAATGAAGTTCTATGCAAAAGAATCCACAAAAACAATCATTTCATCTTTAATCGCCATCCTTCTAGGTCTTTTCGTTGGCTGTTTATTCCTAGTTATGTTTGTTGGATCAGACATGAACGGAAGACACGTAAGCGGTTTCGATTTAGTAGATGCATTACAATTAGTTTTCTTTGGCATATTTAATACCGGAAGAAATGCTGGTGGTTCCCTAATTTATGGCTGGAATGGTGTGAGTATTGGCAATATGTTATTCAGGGCAACACCATTAATTCTAACCGGTCTTTCTGTCGGTATAGCATATAAAACAGGGTTATTTAATATAGGTGCATCAGGCCAATATTTAATCGGTACAGCTGCAGCACTTATTGTAGCTCTTTCTATCCCATCTACAGTAGTTAATCCAATAATCATTTGGATTCTTGCCTTCTTTGCAGCAATAATCGCAGGTGCTCTATGGGCATCTATCGCCGGATTATTTAAAGCATTTTTAAATGTAAATGAGGTCATAACCTGTATAATGACAAACTGGATTGCCGCAATTCTAGTTACATCTCTTTTCGATAAAACCACAGGACCATTTAATTTCTTATTAGATCCAAGTGGGGATAAGAACTATAAATTTGTCTATAAAACAGCTCATAACGGTGTAGAAACATTAAAACTCGGTCTTGATAGTATTTTCCCTAATTCACAAATCAATTTTGGTATAGTTATCGCAATCATAATTGCCATCTTAATGTTTATCATCATAAATAAAACAACATTTGGTTATAGTTTAAAAGCGTGTGGAAGCAACAAACACGCTGCCCAATACGCCGGTATAAATTCTAAATTCTATATCACAATTTCTATGGCAATTGCCGGAGGACTATCAGGTGCTGCGGCTGCCTTGTATTATCTATCTGGAAATACAGAATTTACATGGTCAACATATCAATCGCTCCCACAGGTTGGATTTAATGGCATTCCTGTTGCACTCCTCGGTTCCTGCAATCCAATTGGAATAATATTCTCAGCATCCTTTA
Organism: bacterium; assembly: GCA_017960565.1. Lineage (GTDB taxonomy): Bacteria > Bacillota_I > Bacilli_A > Izemoplasmatales > UBA1188 > UBA1188. The sequence continues at coordinate 2,906 of JAGCYY010000012.1, forward strand.
TGGCTTATCTAGATATATCCGGTCTTCAGATTAGAAATATGACAATGTATAACGAATATATATCTAGTATCATATCGGCATTAATCGTTTATTTTAGTGCCTTTGCCCTAATATTTAAACAGATATTATCTGGTAAGATTAAGTTATTTAAAAAGAAAAAAATAACTGTTGATGATCCACCAAAGATAGAAGTCGTCATGAATAATACTGAAGTAAAAGAAGAAATAGACACTAAAGAAGAAGTAAAGGAGGGTGAAGAATAATGGCATATTTTATTCAACAAACATTAGTTTTCATGGTACCACTTATGATTGTCGCTCTTGCAGGTACTTTTTCTGAAAGAAGTGGTGTAATAAACCTTGCGCTTGAAGGTATTATGATATTTGGGGCCTTTATGGGCGTGTTATTTATAAGAATATTTTCTGATGCTGGATTAACTCAAGCTCAAGCACAACTCCTTCTTGTGGTTGGTATACTCGCATCAATGCTAGGTGGAGTACTATTTTCGCTTCTCTTAGCCCTTTCAGCGATAAATCTAAAAGCTGATCAAACGATAGGCGGAACTGCATTAAATCTACTCGCTCCTGCGCTTGTCATGTTTATGATTATCGCAATCACAGGCTCAAATACAATCAACACACCATCGTCATTAGATTTTATGCTTTATAGAGGAGATTTTGGCATTCCTGAAGGAAAAGATTTGAATCTTTTTGAACAGATCTTTATGAACAAGATATACCTCTCTAACTGGTATGCAATAATAATATACATCATCTTATCTATCATTTTATATTTCACCAAATTTGGTTTGAGACTACGTTCGTGTGGTGAATATCCACAAGCCGCCGATTCTGTAGGTATAAATGTTAAAAAGATGAGATATGCAGGCGTTTTGATTTCCGGAGGGCTTGCTGGGTTTGGTGGATTCTTATTTGCACTTGCAGCCGCAGGTGGAGCATCTACCGCAGACGTTGCTGGAATGGGTTTCTTAGCTCTCGCTGTAATGATATTTGGTAACTGGAACCCACTCACAATCGCTGGTGCAGCATTTGTTTTTGGAGCTTGTAAATGTGTTGCATCTGGATATTCATATATTGACTTTAATGGTGACGGCATCTATGCACTCGCAAATCTTGGCATAAGTAAATACATATATATGATGATTCCATATGTTGCAACCTTATTGATTCTAGCGTTCACATCTAAGAATTCTCATGCACCGAAAGCCGAAGGTCAGCCATTCGACCACGGGCAGAGATAAATTATCAAAGAAGAAGGCATATTTTATGTCTTCTTTTTTATATCTAATTTACTGTTTTGAGTATATAATAAAGGTATGAAAAATAGTAAATTTAGTCTCGCATTAAAACTTTTCATAGATTATTTCAAGATAGGCCTTTTTACATTTGGTGGTGGTCTTTCAATGATCTCATTAATACAAAAGACTTTCGTTGAAAAGAGAAAGTTCATCACTGACGATGAACTTTTATTAATTACCGCAATAAGTGAATCAACTCCAGGTGTTATTGCCATAAATACTGCAACTTATATAGGATATAAAGTTTCAGGGTTTTTAGGCTCACTTTTTGCAACTCTTGGTGTAGTCCTACCATCATTTATGATTATTTTGGTATTGTCTTATTTCTATGAAAGATTTATTGAAATTAAGATTATTAGTTATTTAATAATGGGGTTATCAGTTGGTGTTACTTTCTTATTATTTAGAGCTGGATATAAAGTATATAAGGCTTATAAAAAGAATTGGCTATCATATATAATAATAGCGTTATCATTTATTTCCATTCTATTAATAAAATTATTAAAATTAAATTTTTCTTCGATATATGTGATTTTGATTGGAGGTTTTTTATCTCTTATATATCATCTAATATCTTTTAAAAAGACCAACGATTATGAGGAGGAAAACAAATGATTTATTTTGAATTATTTTATGTCTTCTTCCTAGTAGGTTTATTTACATTTGGTGGCGGATATGCGATGATTTCTATTTTAGAAACTGAAATATTATCACGTTCTTGGCTAGATTCAGCAACGTTTTATAATATAGTTTCTATAAGTGAATCAACTCCAGGTCCAATTGCGATTAACATGGCAACGTTTGTCGGAAGAATGCAAGGAGGAGTACTTGGATCAGTTCTTGCGACTATCGGAGTGACTCTTCCATCATTTATCATCATTCTTTTGATAGTTTCCATCTTTTCTAAACTCTTAGACAACAAAATATTTAATGCGATATTATACGGCATTAAAGCAGTGGTCGTAGGACTTATTATCGCTACTGCATGTTCATTTCTTTTTAATAGTCTTGTGAATGACATCAGTACATTTAATTTTGATTTTGTGGCATTGGTAATATTTTTATCGATCATTCTTTTGAGCGTTTTATATAAGAGAAAAACAAAGAAAGCAATCAGCCCATATTTAATTTTAATAATCAGTGGTGTTTTAGGAATAATTTTATATTTAATTGACTCAGGATTTGTATTATAAAATCTTATTGTCGTGTTAAAATAAATATGTAAGATATGTTTTGAGAGGAGATTTTCATGGAAGTAATTAAAACTAAAAAGAGATACTTATCTTTACTCACAGGAAAAACTGATATGGGTAAATCTACAATAGCAACATATGACTGTGCAGAAAAATTAAGAGATGGTCAAGGAGCTCTATTTTTCTCATTTGAATATTGTCAATCAATAATCTACAACAAATTTGTTTCCCATTTTGGACTTAAGTGGCAAGAATTATTTAAAGTAGATGTTGTGGATGGGACAAAGCTAGCATATGATGATGTTGAAAACATCATAAGAAAGAAAGCGGCTGACATCGACGTAGTCTATATTGATTATCTAGATCTTCTAAGAATAAATACATATAAAATCGAAAAAAGAGAACCACAAGATCCAACCAAGATACTTCACTTTCAAGAACTTGTTTCTAAACTTGCAGCTCTAGCATTTGAATTGAGTTTAAGTATCGTTGTCTTATCACAAGAAAGTTCTACAGGTTCATTTGAAAACACAATAGAAGAATTGAATATCCTCACAAGCACTATTGAACATTCACACCATATCATTAAAATGTTTATCGGAAGAGACAACATCTTATCATCTCAAATTAGAAGCAATGATATATCTCATGTCGTGCTTGTTGATGGGTATAATTTAGAACATTTCGCTTCAGTAAACGTTAAACAACTATATAAAGATTGGTAATATAAAATGAAGACATTACAATGTCTTCTTTTTATTTTATTCATTATATATAAAAAATTTAAGTTTTTTTTAAAAAACGTGTTGACATAAAAATATATTAAGTATAAAATGTTCGCAACACAATGAAGAGAAATAGTAACATATGCGGAATTAATAGCGAGTTGCGTTTGGTGTAAGGCAATAAATAAAACATATGTGAACGCGTCTTGGAGTGGCTTCCTGAATACATAGGGACAGACGGATCTCCCCGAAAAAGGAGTTCAAGTCAAATTGACTTGATAAGGTTACTATCCGTGAGGTGGTAACGAACTGAGGTGGTATCGCGCTAACTTACGCCCTCAGGTAATTTTTGGATTACCTAGGGGCGTTTTATTTTATTCTAAACCCTTAGGAGAGGAGGAAAAATATGAAAAAAATTATCAGTTTATTTGTCATTATGCTTGCCACTATATGCCTTTTTGCATGTGGTAAAAAAGAAACTCTAGTTGTCTATACTGAGAGTGGTTTCGCTCCTTTCGAGTATGTATCTAATGGTGAAATTGTTGGCGTTGATGTAGACATCATGAACAAAGTGGGCGAAAAATTAAATAAGAAAATCGTTTTTGAAAACGTATCATTTGATGTAATAGTAGATACAGTTTCTGAAGGTAAACTTACTAAAATTGGTGCCGCAGGACTTTCTGTCACTGAAGCAAGAAAACAAAAAGTAGATTTCTCTAAAGTTTATTATCAAGCAAATCTTTATGTAATCTATAATACAACTGCTGGTATTAATTCTAAAACTATGACTGATGGAAATACAGGTGTATATTGGTCTAGTTTAGGGACATCTAAAGGTATCGGTGTTCAAGGTGGAACTACTGCAGATCTCTTTTTAGGCGATGAAATCGGTGAAGGTGGCTCACTTGAAGGTGTTAAGAAAACAGATTATGATAAATTGTCTGTCGCAATCAGTGATATTGGTTTAAATATCGATTATGTAATCATCGATGAACTTCCTGCAAAAGAACTTGTTAAAGGTAAATCTAATCTTGCATGCCTACCATTATATTATGAAGGCGATGAAGGCGAAGATGATGAACTCGCATTTGATGAATATGCAATCTGTGTCACAAAAGGTGAAAAAGAAATACTTGATGCAATTAACGAAGTTTTAACAGAACTCTTAAAAGAAGATGCAAATGGCGTTAATGGTGTTCAAAAACTTGTAAATAAACATTTAGGAATCGAATAATAAGAATTTAGTATGAGTTTCTTTAATGATCTTGTCAAGATAGCTACCACAGCTGAGTATAGAAATTATATACTACAAGGTTTTCTAAATACACTCGCAATAACTTTTATTGCAGTTATAATTGGTTTAGTATTAGGATTTATTGTTGCCATAGTAAAAGTATTCGCAAGAACCAATAAGGCTCTTGCGATTCCTAATGCTATATGCAATTTTTATACTACAGTATTTAGAGGCACCCCAGTTGCATTGCAGCTTTTTATCTTTGTCTTCGCTCTTTTTGCGATACCAGGATTTAAAGTATATGCAGTTATCTTGTGCTTTGGCATCAACAGTGGAGCATATGTTTCTGAAAATATTCGTGCGGGAATTATGAGTGTTGATAGTGGACAGATGGAGGCCGGCACTAGTTTAGGACTATCTGAAATAAAAACAATGCGAAAAGTCATTATACCTCAAGCTATCAAGAATGTTATCCCAGCAATCGGAAATGAAATAATAGCTCTTCTTAAAGAAACCGCAATCATCTCAATGATAGGGAGTACTGTTGGAACTTTAACATTTGATCTAAATCAAGCTTCATCAACAATTTCTTATGCAATATCAGATTTCTTTGCACCATCTATCATTGCTGCATTATTTTATTTAATAGTTGTTTATATATTCACACTCTTAATAAAACTAATAGAAAAGAGGCTACATAAAAATGACAAACATAGTTGAAATTGAGAATGTACATAAATATTTTAAAAATGTAGAAGTTTTAAAAGGCGTATCTCTATCTATTAAAAAAGGTGAAAAAATTGTTTTGATTGGTGCATCTGGTTCTGGTAAATCTACCCTTCTTAGATGCATTAATAGACTCGAAGAACCAACATATGGAGAAATATATTTTAATGATAAACTCATCTCATTAGTTGATCCATATGAACATATAGATTTTATTCAAAAATCAAACACATATAAGAAATATATTGATTCTGGTCTATCTTATGAAGATGCAATATCGAAAATCAAAGAAGAAAGATCATTAAAACTTATTAAAGAAGGAAAAGAATATAAACAGGCTATAAATAAATACATCAGTGATAATTATATGGATATCACTCTTGCAAGAAGCAAGATTGGAATGGTATTTCAGCATTTTAATCTTTTCAATAACTTAACAGTTATCGAAAACCTTATTCTTGCACCTGTTGAACTTAAATTAATGACAAAAGAAGAAGCTATTAATAAAGCAACTTCTTATCTTGAAAGAATTGGTCTAATCGATAAAAAAGATGAATATCCATCAAAATTATCCGGTGGTCAGCAACAACGTATTGCAATAATTAGAAGCTTATGTATGAATCCTGATGTAATGCTTTTTGATGAACCAACATCAGCTCTCGATCCTGAAATGGTAGGAGAAGTATTATCTTTAATGGAAGAACTTGCGTCTTCAGGATTAACAATGGTAATAGTTACACATGAGATGGCTTTCGCCAGAAAAATAGCATCTAAAGTTGTCTTTATTGACTCAGGTGTTATACAAGAAAGTGGAACTCCATCAGAAATATTTGATTCACCAAAGAATCCAAGATTAAAAGATTTCTTATCGAAAGTTATATAACAAAAAATTGCCTAGATTAACTAGGCAATTTTTAATATGCATCATCTATTAATTTTTTGCAGCTTTATTGAAATTTCTATTTTGTCTTATTTTAATTATATATAGGATTGTTGGGGATAAGAATGCATTAAGTAAGAATTCAACTATAAAGTTCACACCAATAACCAAGAAAAGTAAAACTAAATATATATTTGAATAATCAGCTGATACTAAAGATTCTAAGAAACTTCTAAAAATAGTAAGTGCTGCAATAGAGAATAATCCAGTGTTGATAATTGGCACAACTAATGTGGAAATTATAGCACCAACTTTATAATTTTTCTTTTCAAATGCTCTATAAATGAGTCCTGATACAAGTCCAGCAATTCCAGTCTTTGTTAGGCAAACAAATATGGTTCCTATGACAGTTATAGGCATAAATACAGCAATAGTAGATGGGGAGAATATTATAACAATACCATCCACAAGCCCTAAAAATAATCCTACGAGTGGTCCATAAAGAATGGATCCAATTACGATAGGTATCATCGATAAATTGATCGATATTGATGCTATAGTAATATAATTAGATAATATTTGTAGAACAATCAGTATTGCAGTAAGCACGGAAGTGCCAATAATAATATTTACCTTTCGCTTGTTATTCATAAATAATTATCCCCCTTATTTAGAATACAAATAATTATATCATAAGAAAACAAAATATTTAAATCTAAATATTTTCAGCTTTTTTATAATAGTTTCTATCATACAATAAGCTAGCATTAAAAATAATAATTAATGAGCCAACATTATGTACGATAGCACCAGTGATTGGTGTCAACAATCCAAACCCAGATAAAACGACAGCGATAATATTAATTATCAATGACATTATAATATTAAATTTGATTGTTTTGACTGTTGCTTTAGATAATATTGATAGATATGGAAGCTTAACTATATCATCATTTAATAATACAATCGATGCAGCTTCAGTAGTAATATCGCTTCCGATTTCTTCAAGAGATATTCCTGTATCTGCAGCTTTTAATGCAGGTGCATCGTTGATTCCATCACCGATCATTGTTGTGATATAACCCTTATTTTTATATTCTTCAATCGTTTTAACTTTGTCTATAGGAAGAAGATTAGCTCTAACTTCATCTATTTGAAGTTTATTAGAGATTGTTTTGGCAGTAATTTCGTTATCACCAGTTAATAAAACAACTTTTGAACCTGTAGCTTTAAGTTTTCTAATTGTTTCAACTGCTGATTCTCTAATTTCGTCTTCAAGCGCAATCAGTCCAATAAGTTCATTTTGAGAAGAAAGTAAAACTACAGCTTTTCCAAGACTACGATAATTATCTAATACTTCATTTAAATCTTCAGGATATTCGATATTTAAATAACTATCTTTGCCACAGTAATATGTTTTACCATCTATGCATGCAGAAACGCCTTTACCAGATTCCATTTTAAAATCAGTTATATCAAATAATTCAAGATTTTCGTTTTCTGCTTGTCTAAGAATTGCTTTTCCAAGCGGATGTTCACTTCTTGATTCGATAGATGCTGCAATCTTTAATACATCCATCTTTGTGAAGCTTGAAAGTGATACAACATCACTTACAGAAAGTCTTCCATAAGTTAGTGTGCCTGTTTTGTCAAAGAAGAATACATTAGATTTTCCCATAGCCTCAAGCGCAACACCAGTTTTTATTAAAACACCATGTTTTGTTGCTTGGCCTATGCCTGCCATTATTGATGTTGGAGTCGCAAGTGATAAGGCGCAAGGGCAAAATACTACAAGGATAGTAACGCCTCTAATTAGTGCCATATTTCCTTCGTTTCCAGATATTATGTAAGTTAATACAAATGTGATTAAAGCAATTAAAAGTGATACTGGTACTAAAATTGACGCCCATTTATCAGCTATCTTGCCGATTGGAGCTTCGTTTTCTTCAGCTTCTTTTAATAATCTTATCATTTTAGATAGAGATGAATCTTCAAATTCCTTTGTGACATCAATATCAATTGATCCATATAGATTGTTTGTGCCAGCATAAACATTCATTCCAGCACTAACATCTACAGGCATAGATTCACCAGTTAAAATAGCCTGATCGATAGATGATTCGCCAAATAGCACAGAGCCATCTACAGGAACCCTTTCACCTGGAAGTATCCTGACTATGTCGTGAATTTTTACATCATTTACATCACATTCAACGATTTTTTCTATATCATTCTCTACCCTAATTACTTTCGCAGTAGTTGGAGTTAAGTTAATCAAGTTTTTGATTCCTTTTTTCGCTCTTTCAACTGTTAGATCTTCTAAATATTCTCCAAGCGCCATTAAGAAAGCAACTTCAGCTGCCGCAAATACTTCAGCAATGATGATAGACGCAATCATCGCAATCATTATTAGTAATTCACTAGTGATTTTCTTTTCTTTAATTAAAGATTCAATTGCCTCATATATAATTGGAAAACCAGATATGATTATGGTAACCCATGCAAAATCTATGTATGGATTTAAATCGAATTCTGTAAAGTATTTTATTAAGAGTAATCCTAGACTTAGAAGTAGAAATACAAAAGAAACTATCAACATTCCAAGACTTTCAAATTTTTCTTTTATCTCTTCAATCATATTTACGTATCTCCTTTACTCAAATTATGATATACTATTACTAGTAGTTATGAACATATTGTTCAATAAATTATATATTGTTTCATAAAATGAATCTATAATCAATTTCTTATATTTATAAGATATTGAACATTTTTAATAAATTGTCTTAAAATTTTGGAGCCAACTATAAATAAATCAAGTAAAAATTAAAAAATCTTTATTGGCTTAAAAATTGTAAATTAAAAGTGGCCATCTTTGTGGCTTTGAATAATGATCTTTGAAAATTTTATATGGTTATAAATGTGGAGAATA
>JAGCYY010000013.1 GCA_017960565.1 bacterium
TAAAACTGAAATACAACTATATTATAACTATAAACGGAAATTAAGTTAATACAATATTTTAAAAAGTGAATAAAAAACGGAAACAAATGTAGTAAATACAATATTATTTAAAGAAACGGAAATTAGTTTAAGAATTTAGGTTTTTAATAAAGAAAGGCACACCATAAGATGTGCCTATTTTAATTATTCTAGCCTACAATATCGTAGCCTTGATAATAATAAGTATAAATGAAAGCATTCATAACACCTGGAACATTTAGGCCTATTTCAACCCAACCATATCCAGTTGCGTTACCAGAATGATCCTTAATACCATGCATCATTAATCCTTGAGCATATGCACTTTCTGTATAGAATGTACCAGCTTCAGTTGCAAGACCAGAACCAACGAGTAATGCTTTATTTTCTGTGTATCCTGGGTATGTTGACATAGCCTGTGCAATAGCGTTTCCAGTAACACCAGGTGCTTTTTCTTGTGCTACATTACAGTACCCACTATATCCTGATACAGGATAACAATACATCCACTTATTGTTGTTTGCATTATCTAGTATTGGTTTAGATATACCATTAGCATTTAATCTTGCATATGCTTGGAATGACATATCTCCACCTTTTGTATACATTGGATATCTAGTAATTGTAGTATTTAAAGCTAAATCTTTATTTCTAAATGTAGCTTCTGGTACGCAACGTCTTTCAGCTCCATCTGGGCTTGTCTCTCTCATGATAACTGCGAAATTGAAGAGTTGTGTGTCTCCACCATATTCGCCACTAAAGCTTGATGTATATGCAGTATCGCCTTCAGAAAGTTTTGAATAACTCTTTACTACAGAATACATATTACTTGGGTTTTGCTGATCAAATGTTGAACCAGAAACATAATTTTGCATACCGCTTAAGAGTTCTCCTGATAATGCACTCATATCATATAATTGGAACCAAATCTCAGAACCATTTACCCAGTTTACAAGTTGTGAAGTTTGATCGATATCGAGAGATGCTTTCTTAGTCACTACTACCTCTTCAAATTCTTGAGTTTCACTGTTAAAGTGGTATGCAACTTTATCTGTGTTAGTATCTGATGTCTTATTGGCATCGATATTATCGAAATGCACTGATGCACCGCCAGAATATCTAAGTTCAGAATTAGAAAGTTTAACAACGTTTGAACCAAATGAATAGATTGAATTTGACCATGAATAATAGATATATGTATCTTTTGCATCGATAGATGCACCATCGAATGATGCAGTAAGGCCGATTCCACAGTAATCTAAGATTACGTTATTTGTTTCAATCTTACATCTTCTTGCCATGATACCGTTGTATCCACCAGAGTTACGAACCGCAACATCTACTTGAATATCTTGGTCTTCTTCAGTACCCTTGAAGTCAACAACAGGAGTAATTGTATTAGATATGATGTTCATATTGTTGTAAGTTACCTTGTTGCCAGCTTGTTTGATACCAACATGGTCTTCATCTACCATATAAGTTAAATATTCATGGAAGATACTTATTTGCATATTCTTAACGTATTTGTTTTTATATTTGCTATTATCATTGGTGAAGAATCTACTATTATTATTGTCACCTTGAGTTGATGTTAAACCTTTACCATCAGATGTTAGTTCAACAACTGGAAGTTCAGATCCATCAATTACGAAGAAGTTACCATTTACTACTAAGTTATTGTTATAGATTTCAGAACTATGTACAGCTCTAACGTATACGTTACCTGTATCTGAAAGGCCATCTTCAAGTGTTAATCCAGCTTGGTGGATCTTTGCTTGATCATATCCTGTAAATACGTTTAATGGTGAACCATCAATGTTTAGTTGTGATTCTGAAAGTTCGCATAGAATCTTTGAATGGATATTGATGATTGGAGTTACATTAGATTCGTTAATCTTATAATCTCTATATGCAACTTTTAATTCAGCATGTGATTCAACATTTAATCCATCATTGATATATGCAAAGAGCTCTGCAATTGCATCATCATTTACTGAATTTCCTGTATCCATTGGTTTAATAGTTATTTCAAATCTATTTCCAACAGCTGATTCTGTAAACTTAATTCTATCATATGAAGAATCTTCATCATTATCATTTCTATTTAATACATAGAAGTATACAGTTTCTAATTCTCCATCTTCATTAGAATCGATACCAAATGCATAACCACTATATAAAACCTCAGAAACTAGGATATCTCTTGAACCGTGTTCAACAGATACTAAAGTTGTCTTTTCTGCTTCTTCTGTTAGACCTAATAATTTAGCTGTATAAGTCTTACTGAAGTCTGCAGATTCAATTGGTACTGAATTAGCATCTAAGATGTTAAATCTTAGTTTATAGATATTATCTGTACCAATTTGATATGGATTTGATGAATAAACACCTTTTTCTTTATTTAAGTATTTAGTTGAATCCATACTTAATCTTGAATATTCATAATAACCAGAACTGATAGAGAAACCTGATGTGAGTTGTGTTATATGAAGTTGATAATAGTTATATGCTAAATCTTTACTACCAGATACAAGCACATATCCACCAACTTGTGGGTTGAATGTGAGTTTAGTGTAAGATCCATCAACAGCAATTGAATTTGCATTAAATTTATCACTTGATGAATAGAGGATATTTGCATCACTCATATTAAATGAATAAACACCACTAAATACATAGTATGAAGTATATGTCTTATCATTTAATGTTAAATCATACTTGAATCCACCATTTGATGGAAGTTCATGTTTAGTAACATTATTCATAAGAAGTGAATATGCATCATTCTTAACAAATTTAACACTTATAGTCTTAGATTCTTCTAATACTTCATCATCAGCACTAATAATGAAGAAATAGATATAACCAGCCTTTTCAGCTACGTTTGGAAGGCTCTTTAAAGCATTATAAGAACCATCATTATTTCTTGTGCCACTCTTGTATAAATCTACTACTACATTTTCATATCCACCATCACTTAAGTCAAATGTTACTTCTGTTGTATAGTATGCATAGATTGTATATGAATTTGTGTTGTTTTCATTATAGATATCACCGATATCAAGAAGTCTATCAAGACTAGTTGTTGTGTAGAAGCCTTTAAATGTCTTACCTGGGCATTCCATATCAAGATCATGTTGTACTTGGCTTAAGATTACTTCATTTAGATTGTATGCTTGACCAGATACGATATTAGTACCAGCAACTACTTCATATTCATACTTAGTTTCAACTAATTCGCCTTCTTTAAATATTACAACGCTTACTGTGATATCGAATCTTTCCCAAATTGCATAGAGTGTTATTTCGCCAGTATTTACAAGGTTAATAATTTCGCTTTGATCAGTATACGATGTACCTGTACCATCTGCCTTAGTGTTCCATGATACAAATCTATGATTTAGATAAGTAAATGCATTCTTTGTGAGTGATTCAGTAACATCATATGTGCATTCTTTATTAGCCATTTCACCTGTTGCAGATTCACTATTCTTATTGAATACTACTGTGTATTTATTTGGAGTATAGATTGCATATAATTTTTGATTGCCATCAACATTATATGTACTACTTGTGGTGATTTTTGTACCTGTACCATCAGCTTTAGTATTCCATTCCTTGAACTCATATCCAGTCTTAGTTGGAGTATTTAAGAGTTTATAATTATCACCATAACCGATTGATTCACTTTCAACATCACTGCCACCATTTGGATCAAATGTAATAGTATAAATATTCTTTGTCCAAATAGCATAGAGTGTTAATGTTTCATCAAAGATTTCATAAGTTTCACCTGGAGTATAAGTTGTACCTGTGCCATCAGCTTTAGTATTCCATTCTTTAAATGAATAACCAATAAGTGAATAACCATTTTGTCTTGCAGTGAATGAATGTGCTTTTTCAATAGTAGTATTGTTTACTGTACCAGTCGCAGATTCATTATTCTTATTATAAGTAATAACTTTATTTGTCTCTTCATATTTTGCATATAAAGTTACTACTCCATTATCTAGAGTTGTTAAGTTCTTAACTACTTGAAGATTAGTATATACTACTTCACCATCAGAAGTTAGTGACCATCCAACGAAATTATGATGATTAAGTGCGAATGCATTTCCTATTAGGACTTTTTCTTCATCATAATTAAATGATAATTCAGCCATTTCACCTGTTGCGGATTCATTGTTTTTATTGAATACTACTTTATAAGTATTAGCTTTCCAGCTAGCTTTATAGTTTTTACCACCTTCCATCATAGTTGTTGGGAAGGAATCAATAAGAGTATTACCATCTAACCATCCGATAAATGAATAACCAGTCTTAGTTGGATCAGCTGGTTTTGTGATTTCACCACCAATTACTTGAGTAATTGATTCAACTGGTGTACCACCATCAGTATTGAAACTGATTGTATATCCATTAAACCATACAGCATAAAGAGTAATTACTAATTCATCATTTGAAATTCTGATATTTGAAAGTTCAGCTTCATCATGGTATATTACTGAACCAGTTTTTGTAACTGCCCAGCCCTGGAAGAACATACCTTCATTTATGAATGTGCTCTTTGTAAGTTTTTCTGTTGTTGGAGGGTAAGTGAATGTTAAATCAGCTATTGAACCAGTTGCAGTATCACTATTCTTATCGAATTTGATAGTATAAGTGAGTGCAGTCCATTTTGCATATAAAGTATGATTTTCTTCAGTATTTACTACTGTATTACCATCTACTTTATTAACAAGACCTTCTTCTTTATAGAAACCATCAAAACTATAACCTAATCTTGTTGGAGTTGGAAGATTTTGATATTTATCATTATATTTAATCTTTACTGATTGAATTGGATCAACACCTTGGCCAAGATTAAATGATACAGTAACTTCTTTTGCTTCATAGATTGCATAGAGTGTTATTTTTCCAATTCTTCCTTCTACTAATGCTTCATTTAGATATGATGTACCAGTACCATCGGCTTTAGTATTCCATTCTTTAAATGAATAACCATAAAGAGCAAAAGCATTTGTTGGAAGTTCCTTTGTTTCAGTGTATTTGATTGTTAAAGGATTAACTGTACCAGTTGCATTAGTATTATTCTTATCGAATGTAATAGTGTAAGATTGTTCTTTATAGATAGCATATAGTGTTACTTCACCGCTTTCAGCAAGATTCTTAACTCTCTCATTATCTGAATACTCGGCTTCACTATCATTTTTATCTTTTGACCATCCGATAAAATCATAACCTGTTTTAGTGAAAGTATTTGTTGAGAGTGTTTGTTCAGTGTCGTATGTTAAATTGATAGCGCTTAAGCTTCCTGTGCCACCATTTGAATCAAATTTTAATGTGTAGGTATTTGCTTCATAGATTGCATAGATTTCTGCTTCACCTCTTGCATCTTCTGTGAGGTTTCTAATAGAATCTCCTACATTATATGATTCTCCACTACCATCTGCCTTAGTATTCCATTCTTTGAATGAATAACCAGCCTTTGTGTATGTGCATTCATCAAGAATGATATCGGTATCATAAGTAGCGTTTACTGTCTTATTAGTACCTGAACCACCATTTCTATTATAAGTTAGAGTATATGTGTGTGGAGTAAACTTAGCATATACACTAATGCTAGTTGTTAGACCTTGTGTGCTTGTTATTACTGTTGTATATGCTTGATCCTTAAACCATCCAGCAAAATCATAACCTGGTTTTGTTGAAGTTTCAGTGAATTGGATTGCGCTTCTTCCTTCAACGAAAGCTAGGCTTGAAACAGCTGATCCTGTAGTTACAAATGTAACTTCACAGCTTCTAAGCCATTTTGCATAGATAGTTGTATCAGCTTTAATTTCTTGGTAGAAATCGAAGGCTTTTTTGTATTCAGAATCACTATACCAACCATCAAAATAGAAACCTGTCTTTGTTGGATTTGTAAGAGGTTCTGTTGCAATCTTTCCATCTTCAACTCTTTGTGAATCGATTGTAGTACCTTCAAGGGTATCAAATGATACTGTATGTATCTTTGCCCATTTCGCATAGACTGTAATATTATCTACCGCTTCAAGGGTTCTAACATATTCATTAAATCCCTTATCTAAATACCAACCCTTAAATACATATCCATCGGCAACCATTCTATCTGTATATGTACTTAAATCTAGGCTTTCATCCTTTTTAATAGTGATTGGGTCTAGAGTGATTGAACTTTGATTTGTTTCAAAACTTATGCTTACTTCCTTCTCTTTACAAGATGCAAGTGTAAATACAAGAACTATTGTAAGCAAAATTGCGATTAATCTTTTCATTTTAAATCTCCTTTCTAATCAACGACAACTTCATTTACGTAGATGTATGAAATCGTGATTGAATCTGTATATGAGCCATCGACGGTCATGATTGTTATAATCGTTGACATGGACTTACTAATGTCTTGAGGAAATCTTACGAGTCCCTCATTTGATACCGAAATACTCGGATTGTTTGAATAGAATGTAACGTTTTTGTTTGTTGCAGTGGACGCACCATTCTCATCAAGTGGATGAATCTTCCATTTGATTTGATATGTTCTATCCTCGTTTTTGAGTTTTACAACTCTATTTATATTATCTCCTTCACCGACCTCTTCAAGATCACTCTTATCAATCTCAACACCAGTGACTTTGATTGTAATAAATGTTTGTGATACTTCTGGTGCTAATATTCCAAGGACAAAGATTGAAACGAGTGTGAGAGCGGTTACTACTATTAGAATAATCTTTCTTGTCATAATCCTCCTTATACTTCAATATCATCGAAGAATGCATAGAGTTTTCTTTTAAACGACATCACTCTAAAGAGTGTATAAATTATCGCAAATGGAATGATGGCAAAGAATGCATTGATTCCTACTAAAAGTTTAAGAATCAGGAAGATAATTGCATAAACAACTGAGATAAGTGTTCCTTCTTCTATAACTTTTGAAATGTTTTTGTTTTCTTTAATCGATTTTGTCGATGCATATTCTGTTAAAGATGGATTCATGACATCGAGTTCCATTCCCTTAAATGTTAAACCGATATTTGTGATTAAGGTTGCGATATAGGCAAGTGGAATTAAATCGATTAAATATTTAATCTTTAAGATTAATGCTCCAAAGAAGAGCATCATATAAGCTACTGTAAGTATACTTAATGTGAATATTAAACTCACTATTATTTTTGCCCAAGTAACGTTTTCACATTTAGATGGGGCAGTTTTCAAAAGCACAAATTCGCTTCCCTCACGAGTAAGAGATGTTGAAATATCAATTGTGCTCGTAAGAGATAGAAGCATTAAGAATAGTACCGCAAATATTGATGCATAGACTGGACCGGTTGTTAGATTTAGGGCAAGTCTTGAATATACACCAAGTATTAGAAGCATGATTGATGGCATGAAGAGGAGGAGGAGATAAGTCTCTGCTGTCTTACCGATATCTCTATATGACATCAAGAATTCTTTTCTAATAAAACTATTAAAGACATTCTTAGGTGCTTCTTCTTTTATTTTATGGTCTTTTTCTCTAGCTTCTTCCATCGATCTTGATGCTAAGCTGAAATAGAATGGTCTAATTATCAGTGTTACAAGAGCGATTCCAGATATAACGATTGATAGGATAAATAATATATTTAGTCCAATATTAGAACTATATAGCATTAACACAAAGAATCTAACATAAAGTGTAAATCCCGCAATGTCTTGAACAAATGATTTTATTTTATCGACGAATGTGACATATTCTGTGATTACGGCAATCCTTTCTGGAAGTAGTGATACAATTATGAATACTAACGCATATGTGATAAATACTAAGAGTAGATTTGCGACGAGTTCAACTATAGGACTTGAATTGATATATCTTTTAATAAACGATGCTGGAAGACTGAATAAGCTTCCAAATAGAACTGGTATAATAGGCAGGAATATAATCACAATTGGAACTAATAAGAAATAATTGAGTTTTACAAATGGTAAGACTGAATATATGCTTTCATTAGTTGAAAGTCCAATTGTGAGAACTAAAGGTAGGATTCCAAAGAATGCTTTTCTAAGTTCAAAGATGTAATAAACTATGAGCTTAGATGCGAATACTTCACTGTGCCTACATGGGAAAGATAGTAGTAAGACATTATCTCTGTCTAGGAATAAGCTTTGCATCATTCCACCAGTGCACGTGACTATTGACGTCACTTGAAGAATTGCAATATAGAACATTAGGAAATCTGCACTTAATATGAAACCAATTGAGAAGAGGTTTACGACTACATTAAAGATTAAATATAGTCCTGCAGTAATTAATGCAATCAAGGCTAAAGAAACGATGAAAGACACTGTCTTTCTTCCAAAAGATAGTGAACTTTTCTTTCTTACGTTTTTAAGCTGCATTGAGACTAGAATAGATATTCTTTTAATAGTCTCATTCAAGTTTTCCTTGAAATTATTTTTTACTTCTTCCATTATTTGTTTTCGAGAATTAATCCTGCATCAGTTGTCTTGATGTCTTCTTCAGTGAATTTTCCTTTCTTTTCATCGGATACTACATATTTTAGATATAGAGATTCAAGTGTAGTACCTTCCTTCTTTAAATCTTCTATTTTATATACTCCCATAAGTTCACCATGAGATATAATTGCGATTTTATTACAGAGTTTTTCAATTACTTCAATTACATGAGTTGAGAAGAATACGATATTTCCTTTTGATGCATGTTCTCTCATGCATTCTTTTATTTCATATGAAGATGTTGGATCTAGACCTGTTAGAGGTTCATCGAGTACCCACACTTTAGGGTTATGAATAAGTGATGCAATAACGACGAGTTTTTGCTTCATACCATGTGAATAGCCCTTTGCTTCTTTATCAAGCGCATCGGTTAAACCAAACATGTTAGTGTAATATTCAATTCTCTCATCTCTAGTCTTTTTATCGACTTTGTATAAATCTGCAACATAGTTGATATATTCTCTTCCGGTTAGTTTTTCATAAACTGCGTGGTTATCTGAAACATAACCGATATTGAGTTTTGCTTGAAGTGGATATTTTTCAATATCATAACCATTGATTTCAATTGTTCCATCAGTAATCGACTGTATTCCAACGAGGGATTTGATGACAGTTGATTTTCCTGCACCATTATGTCCAATGAAACCAAAGACATCGCCATCTTCAATTGTTAAGTTAAAGTCTTTTACTGAATAGTGATCGCTTCCACCATATTTCTTACTGAAATGTGATATCTTAATCATTGTTTTTCCCTCCATTTTCTTATAGATTTCTTCGATTTCTTTCTTTGTTGCATTTCCTATTTTTTCTTTTTTCAGTGCAGTTTTATAATTTGTAAGTCTGATATCATCGGCGATAAGGAAGAACCTATCAACGATGTACCAAAGAAGGAATGAAAATGCGATAAAGAATACATAGATTACAATTGTGTTTAAAACGTATATGTAGACATGTCTTCCAAAAAGATCAGCATAAACAACATATTTGTATTTTCCTTCAGCATTGACTGCATATTTTAAATTCCACGCTAACCTTTCAACAAGTGATATAGATGTGAATTTATCTCCGTAAAGGAAGAAAAAGTCGACATGTGTGGAATTTAGTGATGGGTCAATATCATAGTTTACATAAGCTCCTGCCGTTTGTGCGATTAATACATAGATTGTAAAGACACCAATTGCCTTAACCATATCTTTAAATTTTGGTCTTTCAAACACATTAAGTGATACCGCAAGGAATGGGAACACAAAGTCAATGATATGGTTGTACCAGAATTCAGCGATTTCTGATGAGAAGAAATCTCCTTTATTTGGCATGAGTAGAGCGAATAGTGCACCAAGAGTATTACAGAAGTATGTGAAATAGAATAGTGACTTTACATTGAATATTATCGCAATAAGCATAAATATTACTGCAGTATTACAGATATGAAGTGGGTAGTCCTGAAGCGGCATTGTGAATGTACAATACCTAGAATAATATTCATAGAAAGCCGCAAATGCTAGGAGGAGCATAAATGCCTTCTTCTCTTCCATACTTCTCTTTTTAAGGTATAAAAGAAGGAAGACGAAGAGTAGGATGGTAATTAAAAGCGATATTATATGGTTAATATTAAATCCAGTTGAATAACTTCCATTTTGCCCAAAGAGGAACTGAAGTGCATATATTGGCATCACTAGGAATGCAAGAAGCGGGAAGATATAAAGACCAGATAGAATATCTTTTGCCTTAAATCTTTCTTCTTTTTCTTTTAGTAATTCCTTCTTTAGGATAAGCGCATAGATGATGCCCATCATCGATATTTTAAAGAAAAAGAAACCTGCCTCCATTAGTTCTCTTCCCTTATAGTTACCAACAATTGAGAATATATTTGCCTTAAAGAAAATAATATTGATGGTTATTACAAGTGGAAGCAAAAAGAGATTATATAATTTTAGTTCTTTTGTTTCTCTAAGTGTTCCAGTAAATGATGAAAGTATTGCGATATTAGTGAACCATTTAAGAATGAGAATTAAAAGTGCACTCACTCTTGATTCAAATACACCATCATATCTTCCCCTTAATACACCGGTTGTATATGATGATATTTCTTTCCAAGCATCGAATTCTTCTATGTTATATGGCCTAACCATTAAAATCACAAAAATACAAACAAAAAATAAGAAACAAGATACCTTAAGCATTATATCCAATACTTTTTTGTTTCTTACAAACATCATTATTAAAATAACTGATAACACCACTACAAGTAGAGATAATATTTGAAATAAAATCATAATGGGAAACCTTATATATTCTATATAAAGGCGTCTTTAACATATCATCTATGACTGAAAAAGACAAGATAATAACACATAGATATCAAAAACAAGTGAATAAGTTTCAAATATATGATGATTTTTTCAAAAATATTACACAAATAAAGAAAAAATATGAATTTCGACAAAATTCATATTTCTCTATTATTTATATATATTATTTGTTGGAAAAATACTCGATTTTATTGAAGAAATCATCCTTGTTTTTGATGTTTAATTCAAGGAGTGCTTCACCTTTTACTCTCTTTGTTGAATATACTAAAGCTAGGTTATTTTCAAGTGTGATTGTTGATATGATATTTCCAGTTAATTCTAGGTTAAAGTTATATCTTTTTATTTCTTCTTTTGATGTATCGTCTAGAGTAATAAATGAAAGATCTAATTCATCATTATCTATCAAATAGAATTCATCTCCACCTTCAGTTCTATATCCATCATCATCGTAAATCTTATCTCTAATAACAACGAGTTTGATATATTCCATTGGAACACGTCCTTTGTAATAGGCACTATTTCTTCTAAAATACATCTCTGTATTACCATATTTATAGATTTGATATTTTCCAATTCCCTTATAGGTTTGTGATGATGTTATAGATCCTTTTTTAAAACCAAAACGATTATTTTTGATGTTGAAGAGCATTGGATTTCCATAATAATCCATTGGGGCAACGAATATATTTAATTTCTTTAATTCTTCTTCAGTTAATTTTCTTGTGGTTTCAATCTCGATAGATTCACCTTTTAAATTGATGCCACTAATTTTTAGTAGATCTAATTGTGCTTGGGCTTTAGCATCAGAAAGCTTAACCGCATCTTTTACGCCTTCTCTATATTCATCTATTCCTAGAATTGGAAGACTTCTAACATCATGGATTCCTGTGTAAGATGGATCTAATAAATAATAAAAGTCAAATAGAATGTCCTTATATGTTATTTCAGTTCCATCTGGAGTCCTAACATCTTCACGAATAGAGATAGTATATTTATAAGAACCATCATTTTCCATTCTCTCAGTGATGCTTCCAACTGAAAAATTAAGTTTAGATTTTAAATCTGCAGGCTCATCTATTCTTCCATCCATTATAATGTTTCCATTTTCATCAAATGAGAATAGTCTTTCATGAATTAGTTCAACAACGACTTTTTCTCCTTCTGTTTGATAGTAGTATGGAGAATAATTGTTTCCAAGTGAACTTATACCAATTCTAAAATAGGCTATTTTATCAGTTTTTTTACAGCCTACGAGTGAAAATATTAAGATTAAGGATAAGATAATTATAAGTTTCTTCATATTTTATTCTTAAAATATGCTAGTAATTATTACAAAAAATGTCTAGAAAAAACATAATATACTCAAAACCTTGTGAAAAATTAGAGAATATTTAAAAAAATAAAATCCTTAAAAAGGACTTTATTTTCATTTATTTTACGCTTTTAAGAACGCTTTATATCCGAGGTATGCTTCATATAAATCTACTTTAGAGATTATTTCCATTGGAGCATGCATACTTAAAACTGGTATGCCAGCATCAATTACATTCATATTGTAGTTACCAAGGATATAGGCGATTGTGCCACCTCCACCTTGATCAACTTTACCGAGTTCAGATGATTGCCAATTAACATTCGCATCATCTAATGTTTTTCTTACAAACGCATAAAATTCAGGCATCGCATCGTTAGAACCAGATTTGCCTCTTGCACCTGTGTATTTATTAATAACAAGTCCTCTTGCAAAATAAGCGCAGTTATCAGGATCGTTAACTTCAGGATATAGTGGATCATATGCTGCACTTACATCACTTGATAACATTTTAGAATTTTCAAGAGCGATTCTTGCATTGTAAAGAGGATGCCCTTCTCCGGTAAGTGTTAAAAGTTTAGCAACTGTGTTTTCAAAGAATAAAGACTGAGCACCTGTTGCTCCAACAGAACCTATTTCTTCTTTATCAACAAGAACACAACAAGATGTGTATTCTGGATTCTTAGTATCTAATATTGCAACTAATGAAGAATAAGCGCAGCATCTATCATCATGCCCATATCCTGCAATCATCGATCTATCAATACCATAATCTCTTGTTTTGCCAGCTGGAACCACTTCAATTTCAGCACTTAAGAAATCTTCTTCTTCTAAATCATATTTATCTTTAATTATTTTTAATACATTATCTTTTACTGGTTGTTTAGAATCATTATCTAGTGGAATATTACCAAATGTTAAATCTAGTTTTTCACCATCGATTACCTTATCAGCGGTTTTTTCTAGCTGATTACGAGATAAGTGAATTAAAAGGTCGGTAATACCAAATACTGGATCATTTTCATCTTCTCCAATATTTACATCAACTGTAGTTCCATCTTTTTTGCATACAACACCATGAAGAGCTAGTGGAATTGTTACCCATTGATATTTCTTTATTCCACCATAATAATGAGTGTTTAAAAAGGCAAATTCTTTTGATTCATAGAAAGGATTATCTTTTAAATCCATTCTAGGCGAATCGATGTGAGCGCCTAATATTCTCATTCCATCAGTAATTGGTTTTTTACCAATTATGAAAGCTGCAACGTTTTTGTGTTTGTTTAGAACATAAACTTTGTCGCCTTGTGATAGTTTATCAAAAGAATCAATCGATTTAAAACCTGCTTTTTCGAGTAATTCAACTGATTTTTTTACCGCTAATCTTTCAGTTTTAGAATATGATAAAAAATCTTTATATCCTTCTGAAAAATCCATTACTACTTTCTTGTCGCTATATTTTTTCCAAGCATTTTTCTTATACATATATATTGAGTATCTCCTTTTTATAGATATATAATATCATAAAAGGTATGTTTTTCATATGCTTTTAATAACATTATAAAAATAAAAGGTGTAGAGATCTACACCGAGAAAGTTAATTGAATCTTACAAATAAGTGAGCTATTTTGTATAAGAATGAACCAAATATGTGACCTAATTTGCCTGGCATATTAAGTGTTCTAATTATTGTTCGATATCTAAGTTTCTTACCTAGTTTTTCATCATACTCAATCACTTCATTCCACATCTTCTTAAGCTCATCTGCAGCTCCACCGCCTTTATATGTGTGGGCAAGAACACAGGTTATTGCGAAGAACATATAAAGACTATGATACATATATTTAACTTGTCCTTTTGTAAATCTTTCATCATCGAGATGATATGATTTGAACATAAGTGTAGTGACAAGAACTTGTTGATCATAGTGTTTTACGATGTTTTCTTTTGAAGTAGATTGTTCTGCTCTTCCTATTGTATATTGATATAAATCAATATTCATATAATATAATCTTTTAACATTTTGAAGATTACCATGAATATAATAATTGTCTTCATACGAAATATGTTTTGGAAGTTCTATGTTTGTTTCTCTTAGAACTTTCATACTAAAAGTTGCTGAGTGGATGGTGATGAATTGTTGAGGTTTAAATTTTTTAACTTCATCCCAACCAAAAACCTTATCCTTAGGCATTTGCTTTTTATAAGAAATCACTTTACCTTGGACACCATTATTAACATAGCGGTAATCTGTGATAAAAAGATCAACGCCACCTTCTTCATCAATTCTTTCTAAAGTATCGAGGAATAGTTTTAAATCTGATGAGAAAAAATCATCGCTATCTAGCGCTTTAAAATATTTACCAAGTCCATGTTTTATTCCTTGGTTTAATCCTTCACCATGACCACCATTTTCTTGGTGTATAACTCTTACTATATTTGGGTATTTTTCTTGATATTCATCTGCAATAATTGGAGTATTGTCTTTTGATCCGTCGTCAATTATAAGTACGTCTAGCCTATTATCATCTATCATTACACTATCAAGACATTTTCTCATTAGTGATTCAGAGTTATAACATGGTACTAAAACAGTCAATAATTTCATGATTCACCTCTTTTTGATTGCACCTTATTATACCAAAAACTAATCAATTTGTCTAAAGAGAAAAAATCTTATATATTTTATTATGCTATAATATGGCTAGGAGGTTTAACTATGTACGATTATTTAGTTGTTGGAAGTGGACTTTTTGGTTCTGTTTTTGCAAGAGAAGCAAAAATTCATGGTAAGAGCGTGTTAGTGATTGATAAAAGAGCTAATATTGGCGGCAATATTTATACAGAAAAAGTAGAAAATATCAATGTTCATAAATACGGTGCACATATATTTCATACCAACAATAAAGAGGTTTGGAATTATCTAA
>JAGCYY010000014.1 GCA_017960565.1 bacterium
AAGATTTAAAAGACGAAAAACCAAAGATTCCAACAGCTAAAAAAATACTAAAAAAGAATAAGAAAGGTAAGAACAAAACTCTAAGAGATAGTTACAAAAGAAAAAAGAGCCGTTAAGTTCAATTTCTTAACAGCCCCTTTTATTCTATATATTTAAAATTTCTTTAAAACTGTATCAACATCTAATACTTCTTTGATGCCATCTCTTCTTGTTTTAAATTCAACTTGATTGTTTGATGCATCCCTTCCGACAATGATATGATATGGAATACCAACCAAATCCCAGTCATGAAGTTTTACACCAAGTGAAGATGCTCTATCATCAAGTATTACATCTACACCTTTTTTCTTTAATTCATTGTACATCTTATCGGCAAGATTCTTCATTACGTCATCTGTATATTTAACAGGAACTATGACAACTTTATATGGTGCTAAATCATCAGGGAATGAGATACCATTTTCATCGTGATATTCTTCAACGATAGCTTGAAGGGCTCTTGAGATACCAATTCCATAACATCCCATTACCATTGGCACTTCTTGACCTTTATCGTTTACATATACACAGTGCATTGCTTCAGAATATTTAGTTCCAAGTTTAAATACCTGTCCAACCTCAATACCTTTTTCTTCTTTAAGAGGTTCTCCCTTGATTATATCTAAATCTCCAGCAGTGACAAGTCTAATATCAACTACCTCACCATCAAAGTCTCTCTTATAGTTAACATTTTTTAAGTGTGTATCATTTTTATTTGATCCACAGTATGCATTTATCATATATGTAACTTCAGGATCTATTAATGTTTTAAGATTTAATCCAACTGGACCAATAAAACCAAAAACAGAAGAAGTATTCTTGAAATCTTCATCAGTTGCAAAATCTAAATCAAATTCACCAAGATTAAGTTTGTTTGCGACTTTAATTTTATTTATTTCTCTGTCGCCTCTAATTAAGCAAAGAACTAGTTCCTTTGTAATTAGGTTTTTGTAAACAATCGCTTTTATAATGCGTTTTGGTGATGTGTTTAAGAATTTAGATAAATCACCAATTGTTTTTACATTTGGTGTTGAAACTTCTTGAATGTCTTTTAATTCTTTTTCTTCGTTATAAATATCAATTTTTGCCTCAGCTTTCTCTTGGTCAGCTCCATAATTATCATTATATATAATAGTAGATTCACCAATATTTGAAAGAGCCATAAATTGATGGCTTGCATTGCCACCAATATTTCCAGTATCCGCAAGAACTGCAGTATAGTTTAAATGGAGTCTTGTAAATACTCTCTCATATGCATGATACATATCATCATAAGATTTATCTAAACCCTCTTTATCAACATCAAAAGTGTATGCATCTTTCATAATAAATTCTCTAGATCTAATTAACCCAAATCTAGGACGCATCTCATCTCTATATTTTGTTTGGATTTGATATAAAGATACAGGTAGTTCCTTATAAGACCTAACAGAATCTCTAACTATTGATGTGAAGATTTCTTCATGAGTTGGTCCCAGGCAGAATTCTCTATCATTTCTATCTTTTAGTCTCATAAGTTCTGGACCATATTTAGTCCATCTTCCAGATTCTAGCCAAAGTTCTTTTGGCTGTAGAGCACTGCAAAGAATCTCTTCAGAACCAATTCTATTCATCTCTTCTCTAACAATATTTTCAATTTTCTTTAAAACTTTTAAACCTAGTGGCATATATGTATATACACCAGCCACATTTTTCTTAATCATTCCACTTCTAAGAAGAAGAATATGAGAATCGATTACAGCTTCTTGTGGAGCTTCTTTTAAAGTTTTTAAACACATACGAGACGCTAACATAGTTAATTACCTCCAAACTTGATTAATCAAGCTAATAAAATTATATAACTTTATGAAAGTTATATCAATATTTAATAATTTTATAGATTGTTAAGTTTTTTTAGTTCTTCATTATATTTTTTAGGCTCTTTAAGGAAAATAATATTTGATTCACCAAATAGTTTATCAATTTTCTTTTGCGCTTTTTTGCCATTTCCACTTCCTGAGTAAAGAACAAAAGTGATTTTTTTGCCATCTAGGTTAGTCTTTTTTAACACAGTATTAATTGCTGGAGTGAGCTTTCCATTCCAAATAGGGGAACCGATTATAATTTCGTCATAGCTTGATACATCAGAATCATAATCAACCAACCTAGCTTTTTGTGATATTCCCGCTCTAAATCCCCCAATAAGAACACTAAAGAAGAATGATTTAGGCATTCTATTTTTTTCTATGGCTTTTCTTATATCATAGCCCTTATTTTCTAATTGATTTTTGATTATATCTCCATTACCAGAGAAAGAATAGTAAATAAATAACTTCTTCATATGTTTTCGCTCCTATATTTAAACTTGATTTTTAATTATATCCGAAACTTCCTGCAGGGAAATAAAGGCATCACCATCAATTGAATGAACAATCTGTTTTAATTTATTAATTTGGAAATGATTGGTAATAAAATACAATATTTTCTTGTTTTCTTTTGAAAAGCCTCCTACTGCATCAACGATTGTGCCACTAGCTCCAAAATTTTCGGAAATTGCATCAGCTATCTCGTTTGCTTTTGTAGTTACAATCATAGCACATTTAGATCTATTGAATCCTTCCACTATAAAATCAATAGTTTTCGATCCAACAAAATACGTGACTATTGAATAAAGAGGTAATATCCAACTGTTTATCGCTATTCCACAAATAATGTATAGAATTGTATTAAAAATCATCACAAATGTTCCAATAGAGATTCCAATTTTTTTAGCAAATATTACGGATAAAACATCAACACCATCAATCGCACCACCAAATCTAATAGTTAATCCGCTACCTATTCCAGAGATTACGCCCCCAAATATAGCGCAAAGAAGAAGATCTGATCCAGCAAGAGGCGAGATGATTGAAACGTCAATTGGAAGCACATACATTATTAGGTATGACATTAAAGAGTAAATTCCAATGGTATATATCGAATATATTGTAAAAGAAAAACCTTGTTTCTTATATCCAAAAACGAATATAGGAATATTTAGAATTATAAGAAACAGTGGGAGCGATAAAAACGATGGCGTAACTTGATCTAATAACATAGACGTCCCAGATATTCCACTATCGTATAATTTTACAGGAAATAGAAATAAAGTTACCCCAACAGCGTTAATAATTCCAGCGATTGTAAGAAACAGAAAGTTCATTGGTTTGATTTCTTTAATTTTATCTCGAAAATTACATTTTATTTTTTGTTTTTTGTTTTTCATAATATCCCCCTTATTATATTGAAATTTGTTTGGTCAATTATCAGGTGCAAATATGTCATTTATTTAAAATAACAGAAATAAAAAATGCTAATATTTTAGTAAAAACCATTGTATTAGCATTGCCGTTATCAATTGTATTGCAACAACTGTTGTAATACAATTGAAACTCACACCGCAAAAAGCGATTATGTTATAATCTAAAATGCGTTGTCTATTTTTTTTATAGACTTAGTGGATATAGTTATATGTGACAATGCAAAAATACAAGCAACAGCTATAAGCGGTATATTTAACAATAATATTCCTGATGAAATAAAGATTACTGATGGAATTATCGATAATGAGTATACTTCAAATAAATTATGTTTGTTCCAACGCACTATCCATATAATTTCATATGATAACAATAAAACTGTTAACTTTCAAATGATGTGAGACATTTAGACTATATCAAAAAATTATCTAATTGTCTCTGTTCATTTAACTTTTCTTTGTATACTTCTTGAGGTGTTTTAAAATTTAATACTGCTTTTGGAATATTGTTATATCTTTTATTCCATAATGAACCCTGATACCTTAAATCTTCTAAGCTATAAAATTTTAAATATCTATAAAACTTATCTTGATCTATCCTATGACTTCTTTCAACTTTTCCATTGTGTTCAGGAGTTCTAGGTCTTATTAGATGATGTTTAATATTTTTACTAGATAAGAATCTTTCTAAATAGTTATCATATGTTCTTATGTGAGAACCACTTTCTTTTTTGTTAGCTTTATCGGTAAACTCAAAACCATTATCTGTTTGAATCTCTTTAGGGTATGCTTTAAGCTTACTATAGGCATACTCTATTGCCTTAACTGTTTCATACATAGAGTGTTCGTTTGTATAATACAAAACTCTAAATCTACTGCACTCATCTAATATGGTATATTGATAGTATTTATCATCTGAAGATGATGTTTTACACTCTTGTGGTACATATTTAACGTCTATCTGCCATTTTCATTTATCATCTTTGGAGTGTGATAGAGCTTGTTGTGTTTCTTTGGATGCGGTTTATATGATATATACAGATTGTTTTTCTTAAGTATTCGTAAGACACTACTTAAAGATATATTTATTCCATCATGTCTAAGTCTAACCCATATCTCTATATAAGATATTTCTTTGTTTCTCTTGTTTAAGTTATCTATTCTATCAATTATGTCTTGCTTTATAGATGATGGGTGTTTAGTCTTTGACCTGTGTGATTTTTCATATAGAGATTCAATAGATCCATCAAACACTTTAAGCCATCTATATAATGATTGCCCTTTAACGTGATAGAAGGACATTATTTTCTTAATAGGCCAAAGAGATTTAACTCTTCTAAGACATGCATGATATTTAGTATTAATATCTACTGGTAGATAGTTTCTTTCATATGATATAATTGACATAGGGCATCTCCTTATTGAACTTCGACAATTCAATTATATCAGATGTCCTTTTTTAGTGCCTTAATTTTGTCTCACATCATTTGACATTAAACAGAAATGTTTTAATCCGATTTTAGCACCCCTACTTATAATCGTGTAAAATTTTTAGCACCCTCGATTTATTTTTTTAGCACCCTTAGGTCAAATCGTGTAAAAATTTAGCACCCAGTACTTTTAAATATTCATTTGCTTCATTTCTTGTTTTAAAAACATAAATTTCTTTTGTTTCTTTGTATTTATCTAATAATAATTCGAGTTTTGGTAAAGTATCTTTTTCCCAATTAATTATCCACTCTTTAAATTCTGCATCCAATTCGTCTTCAATCCAAGGAAGATCATCCCCTTTTTTACCAATTCTTTCTTTTGCACCAGCTAGACACAATTCAAGAGGATAATCTAAAAAAATGATTGTGTCACAAGCATTCATTCTCATTTCATATGTTCTAGAATAATCACCATCTATAATCCATTTATCATTTTTTAAAATTTTATATAGTTCACCATCAAAATCTTCTTTAGAGATATGTGTTTTATCTTCCTTCCACCATATATTATCTAAATGATATAAAGGTAAATTTAATATGTCCGCTAACTTTTTAGAAAAACAAGATTTTCCAGCACCTGAGGGTCCAACAATCATTATTTTATTATTTATAATTGGATTTACACAAAGTTTCATATTTAAATAATCACAAATTTTTATAATTGTTTCAAGCCTTGGGGATACAAGCTGAGCTTCAAATCTTGCTATTGTTGATTGTGGAACGCCTATTACATCTGCAATTTGTTGTTGAGTTACATTTAGTTCTTTTCGCTTAGAAATAATATTTTTAACCAATCTATATTCTAAGTATTTACTTCTTGAGTTCATTTTCTATTTCCTCAATAGTAGGCAAACTGGTTCTATAATTCTTGGGCATAAACTTATCAATTTCAAATGAAGATACTCCAAGCGGAATATTAAAAGTTTCCAATGTGTATTTTGCAATTATCTCATCTTTATCTTTACAAATTAATAAACCAATTGTGTCATTATCATTTTCACCTTTTAAAGTATGATTGACTGATGAAACATAAGCACCAAGTTGTCCTAAATCTTCTGGTTTAAACTTTCTATTTTTTACTTCTATCACTACATATGCATGAATTCTAATATTATAAAAAAGTAAATCTGTATATAATTCTGTATCCCCGACTAATAATCTTGATTCTCTACCAACAAAAGCGAAACCACTACCCAATTCTAATAAAAATCTTTGAATATTTTCTATTAATTTATCCTTTAATTCTTTTTCATCGAAATCTTTTCTAATGGTCAAAAAATCAAAATTATATGGATCTTTAGTTATTTGATTAGCAAGATCGCTATTTATTTTTGGTAGTTGTACTTCAAAATTAGTTATTGCTTTTCCTTCTCTTTTATATAAGTCAGTAGAAATAAACGTCAAAAGCATATCTCTAGACCAGTTATTTTCAAAAGATTTATCAATATAAAACAACGCCTCTTCGACGTTTTTACATTTATCAATTATGTTTCTATGATGACCCCAAGGAATAGAATACAATTTTTCCACAAGTTGTGGAACAATCTGAATCTTGTCCTTATAAAGATTAAAAAACCTTTCCATATAACGCAAATTAATAGGTGACAAACCAGAAATATCTGGCAAATTATTAATTAATTCTTTACTTAAGTTATCATAAAATTTACTACCATATGTTGCTTTATAGGAAGTTCTTGCTATTTCTTTTCCTAATTCAAAGTAAAAAGCCAACATTTCATTATTCACTTTTATTGCAGCTTTAATTTGAGCTTTTTTATACTTATCGCTTATAGTTAAAACCCATTTTTTAAACTCTGATGTAGTAATTAGTTCTTTATCCATATTAGTTTCTCCTTTATAAGATTATTATAGCATAAATGCATTAATAAATCAATCAATATTTCAAAAAAAGGCTTGATAACGTTGTATCAAACCTGTTCTACTATAATGGTGGGGCAGATGAGATTCGAACTCACACGCCTGTTGGTGCCACCCCCTCAAGATGGTGCGTCTACCAGTTCCGCCACTGCCCCATATATCATCAACTTATCTGGGGCGACTAAAGAGATTCGAACCCTTGAGTGCCGGAGCCACAATCCGGTGCGTTAACCATCTTCGCCATAGCCGCCATTTAAGTTGCATAAATATAATAACATTAATATTGTTTTAAATCAATGAAATTTTTATGAATAAAAAAGAAATTGAATTGTATAATATAATTAAAGAAAGAAGGAGAAGTTTATGGAAAAATTAAGAGCAAGAGATTATAGAATAGCCGCAAAGAATAAGTGCAGCAAGTACTCTGACACTTTAGCATTAATATATGTTCTTCATGCAATAATTACTGCAGCTGTAGCTGGAGCTTCCTTTGGATTGCTCGCCATATTAGTTACTGGGCCACTAGCGCTTGGTATTGCGATGATATGTGAGGAGGTTGATCAAGAACGACCACTGAATGTTGAAAAACTGTTTGCGGGGTTTAATAATTTCGGACGTGCATTTGTATTAGAGTTATTAACTGGAATATATCTATTCTTATGGTCATTATTAATTAT
The DNA here is from genome assembly GCA_017960565.1 of bacterium. Classification (GTDB taxonomy): domain Bacteria; phylum Bacillota_I; class Bacilli_A; order Izemoplasmatales; family UBA1188; genus UBA1188. The sequence continues at coordinate 7,362 of JAGCYY010000014.1, forward strand.
CCCTGTGTTTATTAAAATATATTCATATTCAATGTCTGTTTATATTTTAAAAGATAATCCTGATATGTCAGCTGATGAATGTATCACCATGAGTAGAAAGATAATGAATGGACACAAATGGGAATTATTCTGTCTTGAATTTAGTTATATTGGTTGGATTATTCTATGCATCCTGACATTCGGTATACTAAGTTTTTGGGTATCACCTAAGATGCAACAAGCTAAATATTTATTCTATCTACATATCACAGAAAAAGATTCTCAAGTTATAGAAGAATATTAAAATAGGAAAGAGAAGTTAGTCTACGTCGACTAACTTCTCTTTTATCAATTTATATGTTTTATTTTTAAGTTTATAAGAAATAAGCTTATTTAGGTTTACATTAGACTGCGCTTTAAAGATATTTTTCGATACATATTCATTTTCATTATCTAATTCTTTTATCAATTTTTTGATTACTTGTCGTTTAGAAGACGAACATAGTGTTATATCACTAGTCATGAAACAAGCATATTTAAGAAAGTGTAAACCACAATTATCTGCATAATCGATGATATCTTTTTCTCTTACATAATACATAGGTCTTATGAGATACATATCATTATAATTATCGGATTTCACAATCGGTCTCATCCCGGCAACTTCACCTTGGTATAGAATAGACATAAGAAGTGTCTCTATAGCATCGTCATAGTGATGCCCTAGAGCTATTTTATTACAGCCAAGTTTTTTTGCTTCATTGTATAATGCCCCTCTCCTCATTTTAGCGCAGATATAACATTTATTTTTTTCTTGATTTGATGTGATTTTAAAAATATTACTTCTAAAGATCTTAATATCAATATTTAGAAGTTCGGCATTCATTTTGATTTCTTGGAGGTGTTCATCCTTGTAACCTGGATCCATCACAAGATATTCAACTTCAAAAGGTATCTTTGTATATTTTAAAATCTCTTTAAAACATAGAGCCATAAGAAAAGAGTCCTTTCCACCACTCATACATACGGCAATCTTATCATTTTCTTCAATTAATGAATAATCTTTGATGGCCCTTAAGAAAGGACTAAATATTTTATTCCTATAAGTTTTAATAAGTTCTTTTTGATAATCCATTATTCTATTTTGTCCATTATCATCGTGATGATTTTAACCATCATCTTCATATCATCAATATCAAGATATTCATATACGCCATGGAAATTCTCGCCACCAGTTCCAAGATTTGGACACGGAAGTCCAAGATAAGAAAGCGTAGCTCCATCGGTTCCACCACGTATTGGATCATCTTGAATTTTGATTCCGAGTTCATCATATGCATTATGTACGATATCTACGAGATATGTATTTTGGTCGATAATCTCTTTCATATTTTTATATGTATCATTAATTTCAACCTTTACAAGATCTCTATTATATGATTTATTGATTTTATCTCTAACCGCAAAGAAAGAATTTTTGAAACTTTCAAGTTCACTAGGTTCAAAACTTCTAATAATATAATAATATTCTGCCTTCTCCACAAAGCCATTCATCATACAGAGGTGAATAAACCCTTCTCTCTTTTCAGTGTTTTCTGGTTTTTGTTTTGGAAGAAGTGTATGGAACAATTGAATAACTTCCATAGCGTTTATAAGTTTATTTTTGCCAATAGATGGATGAATAGATATACCATCTACAATAACTTTAGCGCTTGCAGCGTTAAAGTTTTCGTAAGAGAATTTAGTGATATCTCCACCATCGACTGTGTAGGCATATATCCTACTAGTTGAATCTTTTATATAATCAAGATCGATTCCAACAGTACCTCTTCCTATCTCTTCATCAGGAGAGAAACAGATGACGATATTAGGATATCCCCCTCTTTTTATTATTTTTTCAACAGTATCTAAGATTATTGCAATTCCAGCCTTATCATCTGCCCCAAGCAGTGTATTTCCATCGGTGACAATAAGGTCATGCCCCATATGCTTTTTTAGATTATCAAAAATATTTTCATCAAGAATTTTATCCTTAGAAAGAGGTATAGAACCATCCTTATAATGAACGATTCTAGGTTTTATATCATACCCTTTGGCATCGGGAGATGTGTCGACATGAGCCATTAGAAAAATAGTGTCTTTTTTATTGATATCTGATTTAATTTTCCCATAACTAAATCCATCTTTGTAAAAAGAATCTAATCCGATTTTTTTCATATCTTCCACAAGTTCTTTTAGAAGAATTATTTCTTTTTCATTAGATGGAATAGAATCACTTTCTTCATTTGATGTGGTCTCATAAGCTACATATTTTAAAAATCTTTCGATAATATCCACAGATACTTACCCTCCTATTTTAAATTATATCACGAGAATTTTTATCAAGTGAGTTTTTTAGACAAAAACACCATACAATAGTTTATAATTATTGTATGAGTTACGTTAAAGGTGAAGTTACATATAAGGTTTTTCATAATGAACTTAATATGTATTCAGTTTACAAAATTGAAATAGAAGAGACTGATATAGAAGAATTGATGTTTTACAAAACCTGCAGTGTCACAGGTTATTTTGATGAACTCGAAATTGGCTCAACTTTTATATTTAAAGGAAAACTCGTTGAAAATAAAAAATATGGGTACTCATTTCAAACTGATACATTTGAAAGAGTGCTTCCAGAATCAAGAGAAGGAGTAATAGAGTTCTTATCAGGAGATTTATTTAAAGGAATAGGTAAGGCTACGGCATCACAGATAGTCGATAGTCTTGGCACAGACTGTTTAAGACAGATAGTAGAAGATAAAAGAATTTTAGATAACATACCATCTCTTTCAGAAAAGAAAAAAGATTTAATCTTTGAAGTTTTATATGATAATTTTGAAATTCAAGAGATATTAGTCACTCTTTATTCTTATGGAATAAGTCCAAAGATATCTTATCGAATTTATGATTTTTACAAAGAAGAAACACTAGATGTCATTAAGAATAATCCATATAGATTAATTAAAGATATTGAAGGAATCGCTTTTCTTAAAGCGGATAAGATCGCAATATCAACTGGTGTAAATCTAAAAAGTGAATCGAGAATAGAAGCTTGTATAGAATATACACTAAAGAGTTATACAGACGATACTGGTAACACATATATGGAGGAAGATGAACTCTTAAGTAAAACACGAGAATTCCTCGGTTTCAAGACAGATGAGATAGATATCATTAGAAATTGTATATCAAATCTTTCCTTTAAAGGCGAGATTAAAAAAGAGAATAACACATATAGTCCAGGCAAATTATATCACGCAGAAAAATATATCGTAAATAAATTAAAATTATTAGATAAAGCACCTAAAAAGCCTTTCTTTACTGAAGAGATTGAAAGACTCATAGGAACGTTAGAAAAAGAGTCTGATATCATATATGAACAAGGCCAGAAAGACGCTATATTTAGCGCTTTATTAAATAATGTTTCGATTATCACAGGAGGCCCTGGGACAGGCAAAACCACAATCGAAAAAGGGATAATTTATCTCTATAATGAGCTTGTTGAAAGTGATCTATCGAGAATTTTTCTCTGTGCCCCAACTGGTAAGGCCAGCAAGAGAATTGAAGAGTCGACAGGATACCGTGCCCAAACGATCCATAGAACCTTAGGTTACGATAGAGATGGCAATTATGCCTTTAATAAATTCAATCCACTTCCAGCACGATTAATCATCGTTGATGAGGCATCGATGATTGATACATATCTATTTCAAAGACTTCTCGAAGCACTACCATCTGATGCAAAAATAGTGATAGTAGGAGATAGTGACCAACTTCCATCGATCGGTCCTGGACAAGTATTAAAAGATCTCATTGATTCAAATTATTTTAAGACAACTAAACTCACCAAGATTCACAGACAAAAGGCAAATTCAAAAATAATTAGTTTAGCTTATGACATATTAGATGAATCAATAAACACAGAAATCGATGAATCACATGAAGAATTATCGTTTATTCCGTGTGATATATCAGATGCGAAAGATGTGATTGTCCACACCATAAAACATTTTTTAGGCAAAGGATATTCACTTCAAAACGATATAGAAGTATTGATTCCTATCTATAAAGGCCCTGCCGGAATAGATGAGATAAATAAATATCTTCAATCTGTATTCAATTCTAGATTCAATTTTGAAATGAATTACGATAAAGACACATATTATCTAGACGATAAGGTTATACAATTAGCGAATCAATATGAAGATATGGTTATGAATGGCGATATGGGAACTATAAAAGACCTTTTATCAAATAAAGAAATAGTTGTAGATTTTCAAGGAAACATAGTCAAATATAAAGGGCAAGATATTTCTAATATATCTTTAGCTTATGCCATAAGCATTCACAAATCCCAAGGAAGCGAATTCAAAGTTGTGATTGTTCCAGTTTTTAGTAAATACAACATCATTCTAAATAAAAAATTACTATACACCGCAGTCACAAGAGCGAAGGACTTTCTCGTCCTAATTGGCGATATGAACGCTATTAACCGTGCAATTAAAATATCATCAAAGAATCGCAAGACAAGACTCATACAATTCTTTTAACTTGAATTCTTTCGTTTATTATTTTATAATAAATTAAGTCGTTAGGACTTTGAATTAGTAAATGACAATCATTATTGAAGAGAGTCTTGGTTTGGTGAAACAAGATTAATGATCCATTGAAGCTGTCAAAGGAGACAAACAATCTTAAATATCTAAAGAGTGCTGGTATAACTTATGCCAGAATTAAGGTGGTACCACGGAATATAATATTTCGTCCTTGAAAATTGTTTTTTTCAAGGACTTTTTAATTGGAGACATAAATTATGAAAAAAATGGCAGGAAATGAAATCAGATCAATGTGGCTTGAATTCTTTAAAAGTAAAGGCCACGATGTAGAAGAAAGTGCATCTTTAGTTCCATCAGATGACAAATCTTTATTGTGGATGAATGCTGGTGTAACACCACTAAAGAAATACTTTGATGGTCGTAAAACACCAAAGAATCCAAGAATTGTGAATGCTCAAAAATGCATTAGGACAAACGACATTGAAAATGTTGGTAAAACCGCAAGACACCATACATTCTTTGAAATGCTTGGAAACTTCTCAATCGGCGATTATTTTAGAGATGATGTAATTCCTTGGGCAGTAGAACTCTTGACAGCTGATGAATGGTTCCAAATTCCTAAAGATAAATTATATATCACGTATTATCCAGATGATTTAGATACTCTAAACAAATGGATTTCTTGTGGCATAGATAAAACTCATATGATCCCATGTAAAGGCAATTTCTGGGAAATCGGCGAAGGACCATGTGGTCCTGACACTGAGATCTTCTATGATAGAGGCGAAAAATACGGAGACTTCACACCAAAAGCTATTGAAGATGATATCGAAAATGATAGATATATTGAAATATGGAATATCGTTTTTAGTCAATTCAATTCTGACGGATCAGGGGATAGACTGAACTATAAACCTCTTCCAAAGAAAAATATTGATACAGGATCAGGCCTTGAAAGACTCGCTTGTGTCTTCCAAGAAGCTGAAACCAACTATGATACTGATCTCTTTATACCAATAATTCATGAAGTAGAATCCTTATCTAAAAAAGAATATCATGGTGAGTCATCTTTCAAAATAATTGCTGATCACCTGAGAACTATCACATTCGCAATTTCAGATGGCGCTCTATTTTCTAATGAAGGAAGAGGGTATGTACTACGAAGATTACTTAGAAGAGCTGTTAAACACGGATTATCACTCGGAATCAAAGAACCATTCCTCTTTAAACTCGTCGATGTGATTGTCAAAGAAATGAGTTCATATTACACTGGACTTATTCCATCAAAAGAATTATGCAAAAAATTAATTAAACAAGAAGAAATCAAATTCTTAAACACAATAGATTCTGGCCTTGAGAAATTCAACGAGATAATAGCTAAATCGAATAATAAAACAATTTCTGGTGAAGATGCATTCTTATTATTTGATACATATGGCTTTCCTCTAGAACTCACAATGGAATATGCTGAAGAAAAAGGTTATACAGTTGATGAGAAAAACTATCTAAAGATGATGAATGAACAAAAAGAAAGAGCGAGAAACGCTAAAGCGAATGCTCAATCTTTCGCTAAACAGAACCAGGAATATTTAGATTTTAAAGAGACATCAGTCTTCACAGGATATGAATCACTGAAAGAAGAAGCTACCATCATCAAAGTATTTGAAGAAGGTTTTGTGACAGATAAAACTCCATTTTATGCAATAAGTGGTGGACAGGTTGGCGATACTGGTACAGTAACACTTGGCGCTAAAACATATGCCATAATCGATACAATTATGATGCCAAATAAGCAACATCTTCATATCGTTGAAAACCCATATATCTTTACTGAAGGTGATAAAGTAGTTTTAGTAGTAGATGAAGATAGAAGAGAGATGCTTATGGAAAATCATTCATCATGTCATTTGATGTTTAAAGCTCTTCGTGAAACTCTAGGTTCTCATGTCTCTCAACAAGGTTCAGAAATCACTCCTGAAGCGCTAAGATTTGACTTTAACCACTATGAGTCTTTGACAGATGATGTCATACTAAAAGTAGAATCGCTCACAAATGAATATATAAATAATGCTTATACAAAGAAAACAGTAGAAGTCACTATTGATGAGGCAAGGAGCCTTGGCGCTATCGCTGAGTTTGGGGAAAAATATTCTGATCTTGTAAGAGTTGTAGACCTCGGCGCAACAATCGATGTATGCGGTGGAACACATGTTAAAAACACTAAAGATATTAAGAAATTTATGATTCAATCTGTTTCATCAATCGGTTCAGGTATTTTTAGAATAGTAGGTCTAACACATTCTATGGAATCAAAAGAAAAAGACTATTTTAAAGGTATCAAAGAAAACTTTGAAAAGCTTTTACGGAAAGCATATGATCTAGAAAATAAAGCTAAAGAAGCTAATGTGTCACTAAAATTCAACTATTCACCAAAAGAAGAATACATATTCTCTTATAGAGATGTAATAAATATGCGAAAAGAATTATCAAATCTTCAAGAGAATGTGAAACAATTTGAAAAAGAAGTTTCTAGAAAACTCGATGAAGCTAGTCTTAAATCTTTCGATGAGTACAAGAATAAAGTAGATACAAAAGGTGGAGTCGTTGTACTCACAGATTTTGATAAATCAAAAATAAGACAGCTAGTAGATTATCTTGCAGCTTTAAGCGATCAATCAACTGTGGCATTAATAAATATCACAGATGGTAAATACCAAATCTTAATTAAAAATTTAAATAAAGATAAAGATGCATCTTCAATCTTAAAAGGTGTATTTATGATTTCTGAAGGCAGAGGTGGAGGAAAGAAAGATTTTGCACAAGGAGGAACTAACTCTATGACAAATCTTGATGAAATAACCACATATCTAAAGACTGAAATCGACAAATAAAATCAAAGGAGAAACATATATGATCAACAAAAATGAAGATATTAGCTTCATCACTGATGAAAATGGAAAAGAAATACCAATTCAAGTACTAGAAGAATTCACAAGAGAAGAAAACGGAAAACGTTTTGTCATCTATTCAGATATTGCTGACTCAAAAGACGAAGAAACAGAAAGACAATTCCTTGTCGCTGAAATCATCACGCTCGATGATGGCAGTATGGAACTTGCAGAGGTCGATGATGAAAGCGACATGGCCTATTGCCAAAAAGTCTTTGATTCAATCGTTGAAGAAATGCTTTCACACTCGATGGGTGATGAAGACTTTGATGATGAAGATGATTTTGAAGAGGACACAATTGTAAATTAATGTTTGAAGATTTAAAAGAATATGCATCACTAAATAAAGTCCCAATAATTAAAGATGAAGGATTAGAGTTTCTTTTAGAAAAAATAAAGGAATTCAATGTTAAATCTGTCTTAGAAATTGGAACTGCGATAGGTTATAGCGCCATAAGAATGGCTTTTTTAGGTGTGAATATCACAACTTTAGAACGTGATGAAGTTTCTTTTATAATCGCAAAAGAAAACATCAAAAAATATAATCTCGAAGACAAAATTGAGCCGATCCATACTGATGCACTTCTCTATACACCAGAGAAGTCATATGATCTCATATTCATAGACGCTGCCAAAGCCCAAAACAAGAAATTCTTTTTGAGATTTTCACCATATTTATCTGAAAATGGTATTATCATAGTTGATAATCTCTTATTTCACGGATTGACCGACAAGAAACCAGAAGAAATAAAATCAAAAAATCTAAGAAGTTTAATAAAAAAGATAAATGAATTTAAAGAGTGGTTAATATCTCTCGATTCATATAAAACCATATTCACAAATGCTGGAGACGGAATGTCTCTTTCTATAAAATTATGATTTTAACTTATCTATACAAAGAAGATGAACTTAATATGATGGGTGACATAATAGTCTTATCACTCAAAGACTATTCTTTTAATAATGGTTATTCTTTCACAGTAGATGAGATATTAAAAATCAAATCTCAGACAAATAAACCGATATTTTTAACCATCACACCGCTTTTTCATGATGATGAATTTAGAGAACTTATAGAAAAATTAGAAAAATTAAAATCCCTTGATGGTTTCATCTTTCAAGATTTAGGGCTTGTAAGTATATTTCAAGATTTAGATATAGTATCTAAAGTTATCTATGCTCCAGAAACATTTATCACAAATCATATAGATAAAGAATATTTTATGGAAACGGGCATAAATAAATTTCTTTTATCACGAGAAATCACTAAAGAAGATATCACAATGATATTAAAATATAAGAAAGATACATCATATATGTATTGTGCATTTGGTTATCAAATGTTGTTTTATTCTTATAGAAACCATCTTTCTTTTTTCAAAGAAAAATATAATCTCGATATCGATCTTAAAAACAAATTAAACCTATCAATAAAAGAAGAGACAAGAGATGAACACTATAAAGTGATAGAAGATGAAAGAGGATTTAGAATTTATAAAGACAAAATATTAAATGCTTATACTGAGGCTAAAGAATTAAATATAGAATATATTATCCTTGATCGCGTATTCATAACTGATGATATGTATTTTGATGCAATAAAATTATTTAAAGGTGAAATATCTTTAGATAAATTCAATGATATATATAAAAATATTCCATTTGAGAAAGCATACCTATATAAAGAAATAGGCCTTTTTAAGGAGAATGAATCATGAAAAGAATAGAACTTCTCCTTCCAGCTGGAAATTTAGAAAAATTAAAAATGGCTTTAACTTATGGCGCAGATGCTTGCTACATCGGGGCAAAAGAATATTCTCTTAGAGCTCAAGCCTCAAATTTCACACTAAATGATATTAAAGAAGCAGTAGAATTTGCTCACAACTTAAACAAAAAAGTCTATATCACTGTGAACGTTATTCCAAGAGAAAAAGAGATTATGGGAATTCTTCCATATCTTAAAAAATTAGAATCCATAAATATTGATGGAATCATTGTATCAAGCCCTGTCATTCTTTATATTGCTAAAAGATATACAAATCTTCACATTTCCATCTCAACTCAAATGTCAGTCACAAACACAAGAAGTGTAAACTTCTTTAATAAAATGGGTGCTAAAAGAGTTGTCCTCGCAAGAGAATTATCAATAGATGAGATAAGAGAAATAAGAAAAAATACTGAATGTGAACTTGAAGTATTTATCCATGGTGGAATGTGCAGTGGATATTCTGGAAGATGTACACTCTCTAACTATATGTCATCTAGAGATGCAAATAGAGGAGGATGTGCACATTCTTGTAGATGGAATTATGATCTATATATGGATCAAGAAAAAATAAACAAAGATTATCCATTCCAGATTGCATCTAAAGATTTAGAAGCTCTTGATTATATCAAAGACTTATGCCTTATGGGTATAGATTCTCTTAAGATAGAAGGCAGAATGAAAAGCCTCCACTATGTTGCAACATTAAGTTATACCTATAGAAAACTTATCGATGATATATCATCAAACACTCTAAAAGATATGTCATATTATAAGAATCTTTTAAAATCAAGCGAAAACAGAATGAATTCATCAGGTTTTTTTAGTGGCAAATATGATTATTCTATGAACTTATATTCAAAAATGGGACTCGAAGCTAATCAGTCATTTTTAGGTATTGTTCTAGATTATGATAATATTAAAAAAGAAGCACTTATTGAAGTTAGAAACCATTTTAAAACGGGTGAAGTTATTGAAGTAATGTCTCCAAATAAAGACCTCTATAATATTAAAATCGAAAATATCTATAAAGATGGTATTTTAGTCGATTCCGCAAGACATGCACTTGAAAAGCTCGTTATTAAGGTAGACAAAGATCTTCTCGTTAATGATATCTTAAGGAGGGTTCAAGATGAATAAAGTTATAATTGTGACAATCGCTGGTGGATCAGGTTCCGGTAAAACAACACTTGCGAATAAGTTATTAGAAATCTTCAAATATGAAAATATCACGAGAATTAAACTTGATGATTATTATAAAAGACGTGATGAGTTAACTTATCTTGAAAGATCAAAAATAAATTATGATCATCCTGATTCTTTAGATTTTGATTTTTTCTATAACCAAATCAAATCATTATCAACAGGAAATAAAATAGAAAAACCAGTATACGATTTTAAAGTTCATAATAGAAGCGATAAAATAGAAACAATTCTTCCGGCAGATATCATCATTCTTGAAGGAATTCTCGTCCTTCAAGATGAAAGAATAAGAGATCTATCTGATATAAAAATCTATGTAGATACGGATGCAGATATTCGTTTTATTAGAAGACTCAAAAGAGATGTCAGAGAACGAGGAAGAACACTAGAATCAGTGATAGATCAGTATCTTAAAACCGTAAGACCAATGCACGAATTATATGTAGAAAACACTAAAAAATATGCAGACATCATAGTTTCAAGTGAAAAAGATTATACATCTTCACTAAATATTATTGAATCAAAAATAAGAGAAATCCTAAAATCTTAACAATTTTTTGAAAAAAGATTAGTATTATATTATAATAATATAATGGAAAAAAGGAGTAAAGAATATGGCACAACGTTTACATCAAATCACAAAACAAGGTTTAGAAGAACTAAAAAGAGAAAAAGAACACATTCTAACCGTCGAAATTGAGGCTAATAAAATAGCTATTCAAGAAGCTAGAGCTCTAGGTGACTTATCAGAAAACGCAGAATATTCTGCCGCAAAAGAAATTCAATCTCAATTAAACAATCGTCTTGCCGAAATCGAAGACATCATCAAGAATCACGAGATTATCGCTGAAGAATGGTATACAGTTCGTTATGAAGAATTAGGTGTTGAAAAATCTATTCAATTAGTTGGTGTACTTGAAGCTGACCCAGAAGAAAATAAAATCTCAAAGGAATCTCCTGTAGGTAAAGCAATTCAAGGACATAAAGTTGGCGAAACAGTATCATTCACATCAGGTTCAGGCAAAAAAGTATCTGTAACTATCATTGAAAAAGGAAAAATTAAATAATGTTTATCGCAATAGTTGGAGCGATGGACACCGAAATATCTAGATCATATGAGTTGCTTGAGAACCCTAAAATTCAAGAATTTCAAGGATTCAAATACATAATTGGTGACAAAGGTGAACACAAAGTAGTTGTCACTAAATCTGGAATAGGCAAAGTTAATATGGCAATTGCCACCACAAATCTCATCAATCACTTTGATGTTGATTTAATTATCAACACAGGTATTGCTGGGAGTGTTAATACAGAGATCAATTCCATCTGTATTGCGACTAAGCTTATGTATCATGATTTAATAATCGATTCTTTTGATGTTCATGTAAAAGATCCAGTTTACACTAACGAAAAACTCATTGAACATGCTAAAAAGCATCTAAAAGATATCACATATGGAACATTTCTTACTGGAGATCAATTTGTGACTTCGATAGATATGCTACATGGAGTAGATACTAACGATGTAGTTGCAGTAGATATGGAATCTATGGCACTTGCAGTAACCGCAAAAAGATTCAATAAAGATTTTTTAATCATTCGTTCAATTTCTGATAATCTAAGTTTATCTGATGCCAATAAGAACGAATTTAGTGCTGCAGATATTTCATTAACACAAGCATTTTCATTTATTAGTTCATTGTAAAAACGCTATAGTTTGACACTATATCGTTTTTTTATGAATTCGTTATTATTTTCCTGACACAAGTTATATGCACTTGAAATCAAATAAATATTAATCTATAATATTTATGGCAATGAAAAAAGAAAAACTAAGATTATACCTTCCAAGTGAATACAAAAAAACAATCTATGATATAGATTATAACCTTTTAAAAAAAGAAGGCTATAACACCATATTTTTTGACTTAGATAATACCATCGCAGATTATCAAACATTTTTTCCAACATCTCTTATGATTAATCTAATAGAAAATGTAAAGAATCTTGGTTTTAACATCTATATTCTCACAAATAACACCAAAAAAAGAATCAAGAACTTCAAAGATTCTTTTAATGTGACTTGTTTCGAATCACTTCATAAACCATTCACAAGGAAAATAAGAAAGAAGATAATCGAATATAATATCGACAAATCCAAAATAGTATGGATAGGTGATCAAGTTGTCACAGATATAAAATGCGCCAATGTTCTTTCTATCAAATCCATTTTAGTTGATCCTATCAAACCTTCAACTGAGAAATGGTACACAAAAATCAATAGAATCTTCGAAAGAAGATATATGAAAAAAATAAAACAAGAATTCAATGAAGAGTATAACACTCTAGGAGTAGACACAAGATATGCAGTTAACAGATGATATAAAGTGCTCAGGATGTGGTGTCACTATTCAAACTGAATATAAAGAAAAAGAAGGTTTCATTCCTAAACATGTCGTATTAAAGCATGATGAGAATGAACCTATTTATTGTCAACGCTGTTTCAGAATTAGAAACTATCAAGAATATGCATCTAATGATCTAGCTAGTGAAGATTACATCAAAGTTATCTCTCAGATAAATACAAAAGACTCATTGATAGTCTTAATAGTTGATATCTTTGATTTTTCAGGGTCTTTCCTTCCAAACATCAAACGTCTCACTGGTCAAAATGATGTAATACTAGCCGCAAACAAAGTTGATCTCTTACCATCGTCTGTGAATAAAGAAAAAATATTATCTTGGGTAAATGAATTGTGCCAAGATGAAGGCTTGCAAGTCCTTGATTCAATTCTCATCTCATCAAAGAAAAATATCTATATTGATGAATTATTAGAATTAATCAAAAAATATAAAAATAATCGTGATGTCTATATCGTTGGAAGTAGTAATGTTGGTAAATCGAAACTCGTCAATCAGATAATCAGAAGATTATCAGGTGTTGAGAAAGATGTATTGACTGTGTCATATGCGCCAAACACTACCCTCAATTTTGTAGGTTTCCCTCTTGAAGATGGTACAACAATCTATGACACTCCAGGCGTTTTAAATAAACACCAATATCTACGTTATCTAACAAAGACCAGTTTAAAACAATCAATACCACAAAAAGAAATAAAAGCTCAAATATACCAACTCGATCCGGAACAAACTCTCTTTATTGGTGGTCTTGCAAGATTCGATTTCCTAGCTGGAGATAAATGTGGCAAGAGTAATGTAGTCCTATATTTTTCTAATAATCTATCTATTCATAGGACAAAACTTGAAAATGCTGATAAATTATTTGAAGAAAAAAGATACACACTACTTACGCCTCCATATAGTCCTAACGAAGCACTTCCTCGTTTCGTTAAGACCGATTTTCATATGAGAGGTACTGGTAAATTCGATATTGTTATATCTGGACTAGGGTTTATATCAGTTAGAGCTCCATTCCACATTGTCGTTCACGCTCCTGTAATGGTAGGTGTTTATCTAAGGAAGGCTATCATTTAATGGATTATAAAAAGAATTATTTAGATATTGTGAAAACACGCGTTAAAGAATCGCGATATATTCACACTTTAGGAGTTATAGAAACGGCAGTTAAACTTGCCAAGATATATAATGTAGATATTGATAAAACAAGAATAGCCGCAAGTTTACACGATATCGCTAAATATATAGATATCGATAAACAAAAAGAGATAATTCATAAAAATTTTGGCCAAGAATTTTTAGATTCTCTTGTTCCGCAAGTTTATCATGGCCCAGTAGCATATGTCATCGCAAGAGATGAATTAAACATAGATGACCAAGATATACTTAATGCCATAATGAACCATACAATCGGAAGAATACATATGTCTACACTCGAAAAAATTATTTTTGTGGCTGATTTTAGTGAACCAAACAGAGAATTCAAAGAGGCAAAGATTTGTCTTGATAAAGCAATTAAATCATTAGATGAAGCAGTATATTACGCTTTAGATCAACAATTAAGACATCTAGAATCTAAAGGTTATAAAATTGCGATGATAGAATATGATGTAAGAGATTATTATAGGAGATTAACAAACCTTGAATAAAGAATTAGATACAATACTTAAAGCATTAGACGATGCTAAACTATATAACATAAGTTTATATGATCTTTGTGAAACAAACCCATTTTATAACTATGTATTTATTGCCACAGCTTCCAACAAGCGCCAACTTCAAGCTGCTTTAAGAGAAATTGATGAAAAAGAGATTACATATTCTCACATTGAAGGTAGAGATACAGATTGGATATTAGTAGATGCTGATGACATTTTAATAAATGTTATGACGAGTGAATCAAGAGATCTATATAGTTTAGATAATCTCTATCTAAATTCTAAAAAATTAATATAGAAGTATTAAACAAAAATAATTCACCTTAGTATTTATATATTGAGGTGATTTTATTATGCAGAATAAGAATATGATCATTATAGCGATATTAATATTAATAGGCTTTCTCGGTGCTATTTTTATTAATGGTCTTTTTAAAAATGGAATTATTTCTAATAACTCAAACAAAACTAACATAGAAGATATTAACATCAACACCGAAGTGCTAAAAGAAAAAACAACTAAACCAATAATAATAGTAGAAATAAAAGGAGAAGTTTTGTATCCTGGTATCTATGAATTTGATTTAGAAGAAGTTCTAATAAAAAATGTCATAGATATGGCTGGCGGTCTTACAAAAAGAGCGGATACATCATCTATTAATCTTGCGAGCATAGTAGAAAATCATTCTTCAATTAAAATTGGATCAATCGAATCAAAAAGTTATATTTTAGGAGAAGGTGAAGAATTAAAGAAAACAAATATCAATACTGCAGAAAAAGAAGATTTAATGGCACTTGAAGGTGTAGGCGAAGTAAAAGCAATTCAAATCATCAATTATCGAAGGACAAACGGCTTTTTTCAATCTATAGAAGATATAAAAAAAGTAAATGGTATTGGAGATGCACTCTTTGAAAAGATTAAAGAATATATTACGGTTTGATGATGTATCTGGACTTCTAATATATATAGTTCCATCAATAATTCTTCTTATGCTTTCAAATATTTATACATTACTCTTTGTCTTTTATATTTTATATCAACTCTATCTTTATAAAAGACTTAAAGCATTATTCTTTTATGCACTTGTAATATCTCTATTTTTCTTTTTTCTTTATCACATATATTATTTTATATATAAATCATATGTAGCTGATTCATTTATAAAAGGAGTTATCGTAGATAGCGACGATAACTCCTTTTTGTTAAGGGAAGGGTTACACTATATCAAGATATATTATAATGGTTCAAACACTCTTTCGATAGGAAAAAGAGTGGTAGCCATAGGAAGACAAAAAGAAATAATAGAACGAAACGTAGAAGGAGCTTTCAGTTACTTTAGATATAATCTATCGAAAAAAATAATCGCAGAATATCAAGCATATAGTGTGAGTGTTGATGAAAACTCATTTTCCATTTACAGTATTCGAAATTTCTTGTTCAATCACATAGAAAATAATTATCAAGAAGAATCAAAAATGTTTATTGAAAGACTTGTAATCGCTAAATCATCATTCACAAAAGAAATAAATGATGATATAAACACTCTTGGTATAGTTCATCTATTTTGTATATCTGGTCTTCACATAAGCATTTTATCTCTCATTATAAAAAAGACATTAAGAATATTTAATCTTCAAGAAGAAATAATATCTATATTTTTAATTATGGTATTATTTATTTATTATTTTATATGTTTAACTAATCCAGCAATCACAAGGGCTATCATAATGAGTGTTATAGTTGAAATATCAAAATTTAAAAATAAGAATCTAATGAAAACCGATTCCCTCTTTATAGCCTTTATTATAAGTTTATTGATAAATCCTATGAGTATTCTTCAAATAGGATTCTATCTAAGTTATTTATCTACCGTAGTAATATTTCTTTCAAAATCTAGGAATATCATAAAACTGTCTTCATTGATTATATTATTTACTGTCCCAATACTTCTTTATTACAATCAAAGAATATCTGCTTTAATTCTTTTAAATACTGTCATCTTTGGTATATTCTTTTCTTATATTTTTATCCCATTTACATATATGACACTGATATTTCCACCACTTGATATCATTTATAACATCTTATCAAAAATTCTAATTGGATCGATTAAAATATTTAATGAGATTGATATACCACTCTATTTTTCAATATCGAACATCTATTATCTTTTTATTATTTATATTTTATTGCTTATTCTAATTAAGCATATAAAAAACAAAGAAAAATATGTTCTCTATATTTTTCTAATTGTATTCGCCTTAACATCAAACTATTTTACATCTTCATATCGCGTGTTTCCAGAAATCACTATGATAGATGTTGGACAAGGAGATTCGATTCTTATTAGAACAGGATTTAAAAACATCTTAATAGACACAGGGGTATATGATAAATATAACACCACCATTAAATATCTAAAAAAACACAACATAAATAAACTCGACTATGTATTTATATCCCACGAAGATAACGATCATATTGGTGATATAGAGAACCTAAAATCAAATATCAAAATCAAAAATATCATCCAAAACCAAAATGAAAAAGAATTTAAGATAAATTCTCTATCCATCATAGCCTATTATAAAATTACTGAAAACAAAAATGAATCATCGATGGTTCTATATATGAAAACATATGATGCCACTTATCTTTTTACTGGCGACATAGAGTCATTAGGGGAAGATAATATACTCACAAAAAATATTCGAAATATAACATTTTTGAAAGTCGCTCATCACGGCTCTAAAACATCATCAAAAGAAGAATTTTTAAAAAAGATGATGCCTAAAATATCGCTTATATCCTGTGGCAAAAACAATATTTATAATCACCCAGCAGATGAAGTGATAGAAAGACTCAACAAAATCAATTCTAAAATATATAGGACAGATACTGATGGTTCAATCACTATAACATCATTTCCATTTTTTTCTATAATTAGAACATATAGACTAGATGAAATCTCAATTTTTGATAGGTTCAATAATCTTGGATTTACAATTCATTAATTATGTTATAATAATTAATGTATGGATAATATATATTTACTCTATGGTGAATCAATAAGAGACATTCAAAACAAAAGAAAAGAAATCATCGAAAATTCTCATGTCGATGATTTTAACATTTCTATTTTTGATATGGAACAAAACACTATAGAAAAAGTAATAGAAGATGCTTATACCATTCCATTTTTATCTGAATCACGAGTTGTCGTTATGATGAATTCTATCTTCTTATCGACTACCAAAGAAAAAATAGAAGATGACACACTAAAAAAAGAAAAAAGAGATTTTACAAAACTTATTGAGTACATCAATAACCCAGTAGATTCTACAATTCTCATTATTGAATGTCCTAAATTCAATATTGATACTAAAAATCCTGTAGTGTCATTATTAAAAGGAGGAAAACGTGATTTTTCATTTCCTCTTGCATCTAAAGACAAAATCGCAAAATATGTCGATGAAATTCTTAAAACCACTAACCATGAAATAACGTTAGATGCAAAAGAATTATTGCTTAAAAGAATTCAAGATGATCCACTTGGATATAAAAACGAAATCGAAAAATTATTATTATATCTTAATGATAAAGAAAAAATAACAATAGACATCATAAAACCGCTTATCACCGAGACTGATAATGAGAATATTTATTCTCTTATGAATGCAATATCATCTAATGATAAAAAAAGAGCTCTAGACATCTACTATAATCTCGTAGATCAAGATCTAGAACCAATCTATATATTAAATTCTATAATCAGACGTTTCACACAACTTCTTTATGCAAAAGAAATATTATTATCAAGAGGTACTAAAGAAGATATTCAAGAAACTCTTGGTATAAGCTCTGGTCAAGCCTACTATATCTTAAAAGAAGCAAAACAACTAGATTACAACAAATTATCAAAAACACTTCACGATCTAAAAGATTTAGATTACAACACAAAAATCGATTTCAAATATGGATCAGATACTGTAATAGGATTTGAATTATTCTTACTAAAACAATAAAAAAAAGAAGCAAGGCTTCCTTAATTTATGCGATACCATTAACAACTTTAGCAAGGCGAGATTTTTGGTTAGCTACATAATTTTTATGTACGATACCTTTAGCACAAGCCTTATCTAATTTCATATATGCAGTTTCTAAAGCTTTCATACCTTCTTCCTTAGTAGTCGCAGCTTCAACAGCTTTCATTGCAGTCTTTAATGAAGATTTAAAAGAAGAATTGCTAGCGTTACGCTTTTTACTAGTAAGGATAGTCTTCTTATCGCTCTTAATGTTTGCCATTTTGATTCCTCCACTTAACGTCTATGAATTATAACATAAATGACAATCAAAAATCAAGAACGAAATTAACTTGTTTATAAAAGGTATGTTTAACAAGTGATAATGTCTTAAATGTATACAAGGGAAAATGTCCCAAACTAAATTAATTATTAAATAGATAGAATGTAGTCATATCTTCCATCCATTAATAAGCGATTATGTCCTCATGATATAATTTTATTACG
>JAGCYY010000015.1 GCA_017960565.1 bacterium
ATGGTAAGAGCGTGTTAGTGATTGATAAAAGAGCTAATATTGGCGGCAATATTTATACAGAAAAAGTAGAAAATATCAATGTTCATAAATACGGTGCACATATATTTCATACCAACAATAAAGAGGTTTGGAATTATCTAAATCAATATATAGAATTTAATAGATTTACAAATTCACCTATCGCAAACTACAAAGGTGAAATTTATAGTCTTCCATTTAATATGTATACCTTCAACAAGATGTGGGGTGTTACAACTCCAAGTGCTGCAAAAGAAAAAATATTAAAAGATGTTAAAGACGCTAATATAAGCAAGCCCAAAAACTTAGAAGAGCAAGCTATATCACTTGTTGGGCGTGATATCTATGAAAAACTAATTAAGGGTTATACTGAAAAACAATGGGGAAGAGACTCAAAAGATCTACCAGCATTTATCATCAAAAGACTGCCAGTAAGATATACCTATGACAACAATTATTTTAATGCATTATATCAAGGAATACCTATTGGCGGTTATACAAAGCTTATTCAAAATCTACTTGAAGGGATTGAAGTTAGACTTAACACAGATTTCATTAAAGAAAGAGAAAAATATAAAAATATCGCTAAGAAAATCATATATACTGGCGCTATTGATGAATATTTTGATTATTCTTTAGGTTTACTTGAATACCGAAGTGTAAAATTTGAAACTGAACTTTTAGATATTCCAAATTATCAAGGAAACGCTGCTGTAAACTACACTGATAGAGAAACACCATGGACAAGAATCATCGAACATAAATGGTTTGAATTTGGAATAGATGAGAACGGATGTGAGATTAAAAAGACTGTAATATCTAAAGAATATAGCAGTGAGTGGAAAAAAGGTGATGAGCCATATTATCCTGTGAATGACGACAAAAATAATCAATTATATTTAAGATATAAAGAACTAGCTGAAAAAGAAAATAATGTGATATTTGGTGGACGTCTAGGCAGTTATTCATATTATGATATGGATAAAACAGTTGAAAAAGCATTAGAGCTTGCAAAAAGAGAATTATAATATTCATTATAAAAATAGAGAATGTGTGAATCTCATTCTCTATTTTTTGTGGTTCTTTCAAATGTGAGATAGACGTATCTATCTACTGAAAGAATCATTTTTATGTTTTATATTAGAGCTACCGCAAGTGATTGTCCTGTTCTTCTATCGCTTTCATCAGGCAATATAATATTTATGTTGCTGCATCTTGAAAAATGTTCAGATAATATTTTTAATGCTTGAGTTTTGATCACTGTTCCACCTTTGCCTGTTAGAACTCTTCCAAATAACAATACATTTTCAAAGCCATAAAATTCATAATAATATGCTAGCGAATATCCAAGATATACGCCAATCATATTATAAACTTCTTCTATCCTTGGATCATTGTTATAATTTGATTGAATATATTCTAGATTTTCTCTATTTTCATTATATGGTAGAACAATACCTAACTTTCTTGATAATCTAATTACTGCATCTTGAGATAAGTATTTAGATCCTGTCCCTTTAATATGACTCCATTCATCGATTACTGCATCTTTAGATGAATCTATTTCCACAAAAGCTAATTCTGATATATATTCTTTGAGATTTCTATTCTTATCGACATAGCCAGAAGCTTCACTGGTTCCCATCGCAATCGCGAGACAATTTGATAAATTATGTGAAAAAGCACCACCAAGTGCTGCAGCATCGCCATCATTTACCACTTTAAATGATATTTTTATGTTTAGTTTTTCTTCAAGCTTAGATATTAAATCAATAAAAATATTTTTTGATTCTTTTAAATCATCATCTCTTAAGTTTAAAAATAGAGATGATATCATTGGTCTATTATTCACAATTACTCCTGCGGATGATATACCTATAGAATCAATCTCAGAAAGAGTGTTTGCTGCATCAAATAATACATCTTTAAGAATTTTTTTATGATAGTCAAGAGATAAGCTTGTTTTTGGGTTCCATTTTATTTCTTTTGTAGAGATTACACAACCATTTCTTATCAAAGATATCTTTATATCAGAACCACCAAGGTCAATACCGATTCTATTTCCATAAAAACTTTCTTCGATTTTTATGACTGTTTCTTTTTCTTCTTTTATTTTTGAATTTATTATAGTGAATTCTTGGCCATAAATTTTAGTCATAAAAACTCTTGTGAATTCATTTTCGTGGGATTCAAGATATGAATCTTTTATTGCATTATAGATTATTTCTGATCCATAAATATAAAGTTTATATCCTCCGATGATATAGAGGATTGCGTTCACAATTTTTTTAACAATATAGATGTTCATATCATCATTTACATTGTCCATATAAACATAGAATTCTTTTTTATAGATTGAACCATTAGGTTTTTCTAGGGCAATTTCTAAAAGATTCTGTTTGCCAGAATCTTTTACGTCAGCACTAAATTTCTCAAGTTCAAGTATGAAAGGTTTAAAATTAGAATCTATATATTTATTTTTCATTTTTATTCTATCGGATTAGATGACACTGTAGGGGTTTTAAGAGTCGTATCTTTAATATGTTGATCTGAAAATTTTAGTCCTTGATATGTGATTTCATTTTCAGATTTAATAAAATAATATGTTGCAATATCTCTTCCACTCATATTATCATCCCATGTCATATCAAGATAGTACCAACTATCATCTACTTTTATGACATTCCAGGCGTGCGGTTCACTTCCTAAAAAAGTGACTCCAATCCCACTCACAAATATACATTCAATGTTTAAAGTATTCATCACAAGTTCAAATAATCTTGTGTATGCTTCACATACACCAAGCCCATACATCGCAGGTCCCATTATTGTATGTGCAAAATTTTCAGTCTCAGGATTGCCACTCTCATCATATGCATATTCCATATCACGAATAATTAGATTGTGAACAATTCTAATCTTATCTACCGTGTTTTCATAACTATTTCCATATGCTACATATTCATCTAGCATTTCTAAAATAGATTTATCATACAATCTTCTTGAATTTGAAAGCAGTGAATCATCTTCACAATATATTTTAAAATATGTCCCATATGAATAAGCACCCTTTATAAAATAATAGAATGGGTGGTCGTTTCTATATGATAGGAACACAATGTTTATATCATCATTTGTGAGGCCAAGGTTATCATATCTTATTTCAAATATTGCATCTTCACTATTGCTGACATCTTTATAACTAGAATAGAATTCATACATACCTAAATCGAGGCTTTGATAGACTTCTTTCATAGCTGCACCATGTTGATATGAAGATAATTGATTATAATAATACGATGATGACATTGCATCTATTCGTGTCTTTGAAAGAGGCTCTATAGAAGTCGATGAATATGTTTTAGTGATACCATAGTCACCTTCTAAATATTTATTGCTTAAGGCTTTCACAGAGATTGAATCGCCTAAATTTAGTTCTATTGAAGTGAGGGATGTTACCTGTGGGTCATTATCATTTATTATATATTCATAACTGGTGGCGCCTTTAATATTATTCCAAGAGGCAACACCATTAAAATCTATTGTAACCATAGGTGTATCTATTTTTTTAGTATATACAGGTTCACTATAATCACTATCTAGATAGAATCCAGGATAACCAACTTTTTGAATCACGATGCCAGATGTTCCAGAAATACGAGATATTTCTATGTAGTTATCTTGAGTGTTATAATATGTTGAATCACCAACAAATTTATAATTATAACTTTTAGCATTTACATCTTTTTCCCAAGAAATCTTTTCACTATCAATGAATGGTTCAGGTATAGATAATTTAACCACATCTCTTGTAGCCCAAGTGCTTAACTCTTCATTGCTCCAAGACCATCCTTCGAGTGTAAAATATTGGTCTTCTTTTTCAAAATAATAAACTGGTTGAACTTTTATACTATGTGAGTTTTCTACTCTTATAGTATTTCCTTTAATTACCTTAAAAGTTGGATCATTGTCGATTGAATATGAATAATAATCAGTTTGAATATTATCTTCCCAAGAGGCAAATCCATCTGAATCGATTGAGATAGTTGGCATGAATGAGGTGATTGTGTTTTTAGCTTTTAATGATTCAGCGCTGTCACCTTTTTCTTCTATACCGGAAATTGCATATACTGTTATATAATTATAAGGCATGATAGATACATATTCATAAGGTTTAGAGATACCACTATATTCTTTAGTTACCCCATCTTGTTTATATACTGTGTAATAATAACCTAAAGCGCCTGGTATTTCATTCCAAACTGCATACCCTTTCATAAATCTTACAACCGGAGTGTCAAGCTTTTCAGAGATAAGACTATATGTTTTTGATATAGAATAATCACTATTTAGTTCTTCATCTTGACTTATAGCTCTAACAGTTATAGATTCAGAAATATTAAGTCTAACACCACCTGTTTCTGTAGTGGTGTTTTTTAATGTTGATAAAGGGGTTGAAATTATATATTCATAATGGATAGCGCCTTCTATTTCATTCCATGTAACATTTCCAAGATTATCTATCACAACTATAGGAGTTTCAAGTTTTGAATTCACCTCTGGCAGTGTTGTGATACTAATTGTCCTTGTGGTTGTTTCTTCATCTTTTATTATAGTCGTTGTATCTTTTTTCTTGGTGGTTGTTTTATTTTCAGGCATTTTAAAAAACATGCAAGATGTCAAAGATAAGACAGATATAAATAGTAAACCTAAGAATAATATTTTTCTCATAATTCAATACTCCAATAATTGATTTATATAACTATTTTACAACAAATTTTTAAAAAAAGACAAACGTAATGTATTACGATTGTCTTATATAGTTATTTTATTATTATACCGACAGGACAGTGATCTGAACCATAGATGTCATTATATATTAGTGAATCAGTTACTCTATCAATAAATTCTTTGTCGACGAGAAAATAATCGATTCTCCAGCCGATATTTCTTTCTCTTGCGAAGGTTCTATAACTCCACCAAGAATATTTTATTGTGTCTTTATGAAAATATCTAAACGTGTCTATAAATCCAGCATTTAATAATTCTGTGAATTTTCCTCGTTCTTCATCCGAAAATCCAGCATCAAAATGGTGGATATCAGGATTTTCTAAATCAATTTCATTATGCGCAACATTTAAATCACCTGAATATATGACATGTTTCTTTTCTTTTAATTTAACTAAATATTCTCTTAAAGCATCTTCAAATTCCATTCTATATGGGAGTCTTAAAAGACCTTCTTTACTATTAGGCACATATGCAGTCACAAAATAGAATTCATCATATTCTAATGTTATTACTCTTCCTTCATCATTGTGAGAACCATCTTGAAGGCCATAATGGACACTCAGTGGTTCTATTTTTGTGTACACAAGAGTTCCTGAATATCCTTTTCTTATTGCGCTATTCCAGTACATCTTATATCCAAGGTCATAAATATCAGCTTGATTTTCTTGCATCTTTATTTCTTGAAGGCCTATGATATCAGGATCCTCTGATTTAATAAAATCATAGAATCCTTTTTTGATTATTGAACGTAATCCATTTACATTAAAACTTAATATTTTCATCTTATTCTCATTCCTTAAATAAATGATAATTTTTAAATCATTTTATTTACAATATTCACTCCATTCACAATCACCTGAGATATGACATCTATTTTCATCTTTGATGATTGGATTTAATATATTCGTTAATTCTTTGTATGTATATATTTTGTTTTCTTTTAATTTCGTGATTTTCTTAAGATTATTGTCATATCTTTCTACTTTTTCTATAAATAGACACTCATTTACTTTATTGGGGCATTTATTACATATATCATCGAAAGATGATGTGATAATAATATCTTCATCTAATCTATTTTTGATATTCAGCATACTGCCTATAAATTGTTTATTGTAGCCATATCCTTTAAAATAATATAGACAAAGCAGATGATGGTATCTTAGTTTTAACATCTAGAACCTCTTTTTTTGAAAATATAGATCAATAACTAGATTTTTTAGAGCTATATTCATATAGTGCGATTGATACAGCATTTGTAATATTTAAAGAATCTATTGCCTTAGAATGTTTAATTATGAGAGAATTTTCATTCAGATACTTTAAATCAAGACCACTTGATTCATTTCCAAATGCTAAAGTTAGTGGGCTATTTATAAATGATTCGTCTCTTAAACTTTTGGTTGCTTGAAGCATAAATGAATAAATAGTGTGATTACTATATTTTTCTTTATATTCTTCAAGTGAATCAAAATATTCGATGTTCGTGCTAAAGATAGAACCCATTGATGAACGTATAACTTTTGGGTCAAATATGTCAACTCCAGGTTTTATGATTGCGATGTTTTTGATGCCAAAACCTAAACTGCTTCTAATTATTGTCCCGAGATTTCCCATGTTTGATGGATTGTCTAAGAGAATGTGATCTTTATTTTCATCAAGACTACATTCATATTTTTTAAATACGCCAATAATGAACTGATTGCCTTTATCAGATAGTTTTTCCACTAATTTATCATTTATAAAGATTCTTGAATTATCGATATATGATTTTATTTCATCTATGACTACTTCATTTTTGAAAGACGAATGCATTATCACTTTATCAACAAAAAGATGCTTATTTTTAATAAGTTCTATTGTTGGAAATGCACCTTGAGTATATGAATATATATAATCTTTTTTATATGTTTTTACATCCATGATTTTTTCTTCCTTTTAA
Source organism: bacterium (assembly GCA_017960565.1). GTDB lineage: Bacteria > Bacillota_I > Bacilli_A > Izemoplasmatales > UBA1188 > UBA1188. Next base: position 6,752 of record JAGCYY010000015.1, read on the forward strand.
AATAAGCCGCCATTATATTTATTTTGAACTTTAATGATAACTAAAATAGAAATAAATAAGCCGATAAATAAGACTGATGTCGATAATATAGGCGATAGAGGTATTAAGTTATGCAAAAACAACCCAATTAAACTAGAAATAAGAAAAGTTATAAAGATAATAAAAAGCGATATAGAAAATGATTTACAATAAGCGATCTTATCAGCTTCTTTAACATTTGATGTGTGATAAGAAATGATAAGATGAATGTTTCCATTATATATCAATAATGCGAGTATTAAAAAGACAATAGATAATGACATTAAAATTATTGAATATATAATCATAAACTTATATCACCTTTCTCAATCATTTCTTTAGCAATTTTTAGAATTGGTAGTTCTCTTCTCTTTACGAGTCTTGCGATTTTACCATTTGTCATTTTTTCAAATATGTTAATCGCATCATCTAATTTTACAAATAATAATTTTGATATTAATTCTTGTTCAAGTTTGGTATATTTTGTGCCTTGGAAGATATCTATATAAGCTAGAAAATAATTGTTGTGGTTTTCTCTTTCAATACTATTATAATAATCAATTACTGTACCAATTTCTCTAATATTTTTAATTTTATATCCTGTTTCTTCAATCATTTCTCGCTTTAATGCATCTTTTAGTGATTCACCTTTTTCTACTCCGCCACCAGGTAGTTCATAGTAATCTCTTAAGCCAAAATCATCATCATAACCATCAATTTTTAAAAGAGCTACTTCTTTTTCGTCATTTAAGAGTACACATCTAGCAATTTCTCTAATTTCACTAATTTTAGTAAAATTATATTCGTTATCTTTTAGTGTGTTGATAATTTTCATAATAATGACCTTAGAATTTAATGATAGTGTCGACTAAATCATCTGCGAATCCAACTTCATGTGAAACTAAAATGACTGCGCCAGGAAAAGCATCTATCGCATCATGAAGAGCTTCTTTTGATAATTTATCTAGGTGATTAGTAGGTTCATCAAGAATGAGAAAATTGCTTTTCTTTAGAGTCATTAAAGAAAGTCTTACTCTTCCAAGTTCACCACCAGATAATTCTTTCATTTTCTTTCTTGCGAGATCTCCTCTTATTCCAAGAGGCGCAAGTGTTTTTAAACACTCTTCTAATGTTTTTAGAGGATATTTCATTCTAATATAATCGATTGGCGTTTTATCAAGATCGATCTCTTCTTCTTGAGAAAAATAATTGATAGTTACTGATGGATTAAAGATGAATGATCCACCGAGTGATTTTATTTCCCCAAGAAGAGTTTTTATTAAAGTTGATTTACCAATTCCATTTTTTCCAATTATTTCCATTCTTTCATTTTTCTTCATTAGATATGTGATTTCTGGAAGCAATGGACTATCATAACCTATTGATAGATCGTTCATTTTTAAGGCTTCTTGACCCATATCTTTGGAATATGGGAATGTAATATGAACACGGTATTCTTCTGTTGGTTTTTCAATGATATTTAATTTTTCCAGCATTTTTCTTCTTGATTGAGCTTGTTTGGTTGTAGATTTTCTTACAATGTTCTTTTGAATAAAGATCTGCGTTTTCTTGATAAAATCTTGTTGGCGATTGTAAGCATTTAATTGTTGTGTATGACGTAGGCCCCTTTCGTTTAGATAATAATCATAATTTCCTTTATATTTAACTAAAGATTTAGCTTCAAACGCAAACACAACTTTAGCGATAACTTTTAAAAATTCTTGATCATGAGAAATAACTAGAAAGGTGCCTTTATAGTTATTTAGATATTCACCGAGCCAAGAAACATGAGATTTATCTAAAAAGTTTGTTGGCTCATCCATAAGAATACAATCAGCTTTTTCTAGAAGAAGTTTTGCAAGATAAACTTTTCCTTTTTCTCCACCAGATAGACTAGATAATAATCTTTTCATATCAATATTTCCAAGTCCTAGACCGATTACGACATTATTTATTTCAGTTTCAATATTATAAAAATCATTTATTTCTAGATATTCTCTTATTGATTCAGCACGATTTAGCATCACATCAATTTCACTTGGATCAAGATTTGAAATCGAATTATAGATTTTATTCATTTGAATTTCTCGTTTAAATAAATCTTCATATACGCCATGAAGATATTCACCGATTGAGATATCTTTTTTGATTTCTAATTGTTGGTCTAGATAAGAATATCTAACACCAGTTAGCCATTTTACATCACCAGAATCTTGGACAAGTTTACCAGCAATTATTTTCATAAAAGTTGATTTACCGATGCCATTAGGGCCTACTATTACTGCGTGTTCTCCTTGATTCAAATCAAAAGAGATCGAATTATAAAGTTCGATATCAGTATATCCAAATTTAAGGTCTCTAACTTCTAGTATTGCCATATATTTATTTTATCATAAATAAGATTTTATTGTTTATGATAAAAACTTCTCGATTAAGAGAGATTAGATAGATTTTACAAATGATCTTCTTCTCTTGTGCTGTCTTTCGTTAAAATATTTCCAGCATTGTCTAACTTTTATATTATCCTCAAGATTTAAATTGGTTTCTAAATATTCAATATTGAATTCAGAAAAGATATCCATCATTTTCTTAATTATTGGCGCAATGATTCCTTTATTTAAATATTCTTCATCGCAAGCTATCAAACCAAGATCTACAGATTTAGGATTTTTTACAGCTTTTAATATATTTATAATTGTTTTAATAGAAAGATGACCACCGGTATTTAATAAAGCTTCTGATAAAGAAGGAAAACAAAGTCCAAATGCGACTGTCTTATCATTTTCATCATTTATAATCATGATGTATTTAGAATTAAGGATCAATTTAAAGTCTTTTATTATCGATTGTTTCATCTTTTCTGTGAATGGCACAACACCATATAGTTTTTCATATGCACTATCTAGGAGATTAAAAAAACCTGGAGCAACACGATTTATAAAATGAGATTTTGATTCATGTGGTTCTTGATTTACTATATGAAGATTGTATCTTTTTAGGACAATATCTGTGAGGTGCCTAATTTTATCATATTTTTCTTTGTTGAAGGTTAGTCTAGATTCTACCCAGTCTATTTCTTTCACAAAACCATATTCTTCTGCAAGATCTTTATAATATGAATAATTGTATTGTTCCTCAAAAGTTGATAATTCATTAAAGCCTTCAATAAGCATTCCTTCTCTTTCTAAATCAGAATATCCTAATGGTCCACAAAAAGTATCCATTCCTTTTTCTTTTGCCCATTTTTCAACGCTAGAAAAAAGAGCGTTCGCGACTTCTTTATTATCTATAGAATCAAAATGAGAAAATCTTACACGCTTTTCTTTGTGGATTTCGTTATACTGTTTTTGAATGATGCCCTGAATTCTTCCGACAATCAAATTATCGATATATGCATTAAAAAATATTTGTTCACAGGTTTCATTATAGATATTAGTCTTTTTAAATAAAGCTAATTCGTCACTATATAATTCTGGGACAAAATAAGGATTATTTTTGTATAAATTTAATGGAAAATTTATAAATTCTTTGATTTCATTTTTTGATCTAACTTCTCTTATTTCAAGCATATCTCTTTCTCCTAAATATATCTTCAGTATATACAAAAAAGAGAAAGACTGTCTTTCTCTTTAATAGATTTTAAATATTTTTGTCTCTCAAATAATGAGAATAAACTAAATATCAATTTCAACAAGAGGCGTAGGTGAAAAATCATATTTCTTTACACCTTTAGCTCTTCTTAAAAAATCAGTAAATTTACGAACTTTATTTTGATCGATATAACATACTAAATAACCAGCTTTTTTGTTTACATATTCAACATCAGCACCAAAATCCTTAATTTGTTGAATAAGGCTTGCTTTATAGTTGATATATACTAACATTTCACATCTTTTAATCATTGACAGCACCTCTTTTTGATGAGATTCTTAAGTTCACTAGAATATAGAGCATTATCAATATCTTTTTCAATTCTTTCTATAAGATTGTTGTAGATATTTAGTTTATTGATATAGTCTTTATAAAGTTCATTTGTGTAGAGTTCTTTTTTTGTTTGAGATAATAATCGAGCATTTTCTTTTGTTGGAGCTTTTTCATATAAATCACGATATTTAATAAAAGAGTCAATCAAATCTTTGGTATATGTATTAGAATTTAGATTATTTAAAGATTCTACTACATCATTATATTCTTTTGATTCTTTTATTGAATCGATGAGTTTATAAAGATTTTCAGAAACATCAACCGACACTAACATAGACCGAATTCTCTTAAAGTTCTATAGATACTAATACCTGATAATTTTTCAAATTCTTCGTTGATTCTTTTTTCTTCTTTTTTAGAATTGATTGTCGATCTATAGAGCTTATATTTTTTCTCTAAAGTTTTAAAATCATAATGCTTTATGTTGTCTTCAAGATAAGCTAGAAAATCAATGATTATCTCAATTTCTTTGATAGAATATGTTTCATAATCTAACGGATAATCATATGTCATATTAAATCTTTTTCACTCCTATAGATAATTCATATGGTTGAATATCCCATTTTTTGATATAACCTTCAAGTTTATTAAAGATGATGTTATCAGTGAGAGTTTGTGAAGATATTCTTGATTCATATTTTCTTATGATATCGAGAAGTTCTTCTGAACCATCGAATGATAGTGTGATATGATCTACTACTTCAAAGCCAGCTTCTTTTCTTTCTGATTGGATTTTAGATACAACTTCTCTAACATATCCTTCATCAATCAAGTCTTGTGTGAGTTCGGTATCTAATACCACAGTGATTTTACCATTGGATTCTGATGCATATGTAGATGCTTCTTTTGTCTCGATGATGATATCATCATAATCTAGCACAAAATCTAATATTTTTAGTTTATTTGTTTCAGTTAGTTCTTTATAAGCTTTTTCTTGATCTAATTCCATTAAGGCATTTTTGACTAGTGAAACGTTTTTAGAAAGCTTTGCACCAACAACTCTAAAATTAAGTTTTAAATTGTGGCTGATGAAATTGTCAAGATTGTTTGTATATTCTATTTCTTTAACATTTAATTCATCTTCGATTATTGATGCATAATATTCGTTTAATGATTCACCACCAACAACATACATTTTAGAAAGTGGTTGTCTATTTTTGATAGTTTTAAGAGATCTGATAGTTCTACCAAGTGAAACGATATCAAGCACTTCATCCATCTCTTTTTCAAGTGTTTTATTGATATAATTATTCTTTACTAGTGGATAATCAGATAGATGTACTGAAATTGGAGCAGTTTTATCGATAGAACAAACAAGATTTCTATAGATTTCTTCTGCAATAAATGGAGAGAATGGAGCTACTACTTTTGATAAAGTTACTAAAGTCTCATGTAAAACTGAATAAGCATCAATCTTATCTTTTTCCATGCCTTTAGCCCAGAATCTTTCACGGCTTCTTCTTACATACCAATTTGAAAGGATGTCGACAAAGTCAGAAATCAATCTTGCAGGTTCAGCAACTTCATATCTATCTAGTCTTTCATCAACTTCTTTAACTAATGAATATAATTTAGATAATAACCACTTATCCATATTAGATAGTGTTTCATAGTCATAACTATATTTAGTATAATCAAAGTTATCAATATTAGCATATAAGACAAAGAATGAATAAGTGTTATATAAAGTGTTTAAATATTTTCTTTGTCCTTCCATAATTGCATCTTTACTGATGTTTTTAGAGATCCATGGCTGGCTTGTTTCATAGAAGAACCATCTAGTAGCGTCAGCACCAAATTCATTTAGAACTTCCATTGGTTCAATGCCATTTCCTTTAGATTTACTCATCTTTTGTCCATTTTCATCAAGAACGAGGCCAAGGACAATTACATTCATAAATGATGGTTCATTGAAAATTAGTGTTGAAATAGATGATAAAGTATAGAACCATCCTCTTGTTTGGTCTACAGCCTCACTAATAAAATCAGCTGGGAAATTCTTCTCAAATATTTCTTTATTTTCAAATGGGTAGTGCCACTGTGCAAATGGCATTGAACCAGAATCAAACCAACAGTCGATTACGTCTTCAACCCTTCTAAATGTACCACCATTTACCTTATCTTCCCAAGTTACACTATCTATGTAAGGTCTATGGAGTTCAATATTTGGATCACATCCTGATAATTCTACTAATTCTTTGATAGATCCAATACAAATAGTTTCATTTGTTTTATCATTTATCCAAATTGGAAGCGGTGTTCCCCAGTATCTATTTCTTGAAAGCCCCCAGTCTTGAATATTTTCAATCCAGTTACCAAATCTACCAGTTCCAATAGTTTCTGGAATCCAGTTTATTTTAGCGTTATTTTTAAGCATATCATCTTTGACTTTAGTCATTTCAATAAACCATGCGTCTGTTGCATAGTATAAAAGAGGGGTATGGCATCTCCAACAGAATGGATATGAGTGTTCAAAATTGAGAATCCTAAATAAGAGTCCTCTTTCTTTTAATTCTCTCATGATTGCTTCATCAGCATCTTTACAGAATACACCTTTCCAATTTGTTTTAGCATCCATTTCGCCTTTTGGAGTAACGAGTTGCTGGAATGGGAGATTATATCTTCTACCAATCAAATAGTCATCTTGACCAAATGCTGGAGCGATATGAACAATACCTGTACCTTCTGTAAGAGTTACATAATCAGCACAAACCACAAAATATGCAGTATCTTTGAAATTTGAGAAATCCCAAAGAGGTTCATATTTTTTGTATTCTAATTCCTTACCGGTATATGATTCTAATACCTTTACCTCTTTATCTCTAAATACGCTTGGAATTAAAGCTTCTGCAAGGATATATTTAGTTCCTTCAGATTCGACTTTCACATATTTTTCTTTAGGATTAACACAAAGAGCGGTGTTTGATGGAAGAGTCCAAGGAGTTGTAGTCCAAGCGAGGAAATAAGCGTCATCATCTTTAGCTTTGAATTTTGCAATACAAGATTTTTCCTTTACATCTTTATATCCTTGAGCAACTTCATGTGAGGCAAGCGGTGTACCGCATCTTGGGCAGTATGGGACAATTTTATATCCCTTATAGAGAAGACCTCTATCATATATTTTCTTTAAAGCCCACCATTCTGATTCAATATAATCATTATGGAATGTAACATATGGGTTATCCATATCAGCCCAGAATCCAACTTTGCGAGAGAACTCTTCCCACATGCTTTCATATTTGAAAACGGAATGTTTACATTTTTCAATGAATGGAGCAATACCATATTTTTCAATTTGTTCTTTCCCTGAAAAACCGAGTTCTTTTTCAACTTCAAGTTCTACTGGAAGTCCATGAGTGTCCCAACCAGCTTTTCTTAAAACATTATAGCCCTTCATTAATCTATATCTAGGAAATAGATCTTTGATAGCTCTTGTGATTACGTGACCTATATGAGGTTTACCATTAGCGGTTGGAGGCCCATCATAGAATGTATATACTGGACATCCTTCTCTTAAAGATATAGACTTTTCAAAGATTTTCTTTTCATCCCAAAATTTTGAGATTTTATTCTCCCTTTCAGTCACTTTGGTTGTTGGATCAATCTTTTGATACATAATTCTTCTCCTTCATAAACAAACAAAATCTTCACCTTAAAACAAGATGAAGACGAAGTGTTTCATTTTACATACTTGATTTAAGCATACAACATAATATGCCTTAGCTTTAACGGGCTAATACCGGATCAAATTACTACTAGTTCACCTGACCAGCTCAGGAGTGATTCCAAATATCCGACTCATAGGCAGACTTTCACCTTAAACTGCTCTCTTATGCTACTTTTAGATATTCGCGCTCTCCATCGTCGCTATTATATAAATATAATACACCATATATTTTAACTAATCAAGGGAAAGAAAATTAGATATTTTTCTTTTTTTATTCATAAATATAAAATAACTCAATATTGGGACAATCAGCAAAATAATTGTAGTTAGTATGGTATATGAAAATATTGAATAATAATTTTTAATAATTGAAAATAATATTATAAAAAGAAGCAATGATAAAACATAAGGAAGAACAATGTTAATACTTACTTCTTTTATTCTAAATGGAGCAACATATTTATCGTTATATATTCTAATAGTCTTTTCTGATTCGTGCCTATAGTTTATAAAAGCCTTGATATTGTAAAAAGAATAGATAAGATATATAAGGGACATAAAAATCAGGATTATAGTTGAAATCTTTTTATTGTTATAAAAGGAATTAAGTGTCTCTTTATATTTATAAAGAAGAGAAAACTGAACGTTTCCATCATCTTTTTTTATTTCATTGTATATTAATTTTGAATATGCATTAAGTTCTTCATTAAAGAAGCCTTGATATTCTATTTTTTCTTTTTGAAGGTTTTTAATTTCTTCATATGCTTCAAGTACATTTAAAAATAACTCATTATTCAAAATAATGATATCATCTAACTCGTTGCCACTATATAATTCATCTAAAGAATAATAATTTACATAAATGTTATATGCTTTATTATTATCGATAGTTTTTATTACATCATATTCATTATTTAGAATATTAAGTTTAATAGGAACTGAGTTAGAATTTAAAGCCAATATTTCGTTAGTTTTTAAATCAAAATAATTATTGTTTATAAAAAAGATTTTATTTTCATATTCAAACCCAAATAACAATGAATAAATTATTATCAAAGATTCTTCATTTACTATAAACGCGTTATTATCAAGAAATAAAGAATCTTTATCGTCTCCTATTCGATATGAAAAATCAGCATTGTCATATTTATCAATAATTTTAAAATCTACACCATAAAACTTAATATAATCATTAACGCGACTGGTGTGAGACTCAGGAACGATGATTTCAAATTCATTTATTTTTTTATCATCGAATTCATTTAGCATGATTAATTTGAGTTTTGGATAATAATTGTCTATGGATTTTGTTGTTTCTGAATAGATAAAATTATTTTTATTTTTTGAAGATTTTATAAAATTTACCATATATTCTTCTTCTGTAGTCAAAGAAAATATCAATAAAATTATGATAGCTAAAATTATGATAACGTTAGAAACAAACAAAAGATAGTTATTTCTTTTTTCTTCTATTTTTATGTTTGAAAATTTAATCTTAGTTTCTTTTTCGATTATTTTTTCATTTTTATCATCTATCATTATGTTTTCCAAATCATGAAATTCTAATTCTAATGTTTTAGATGTTATTCTATTTTTATCATGTGAAACAATGATCCAAAGATGATTTTTTCTTAAAGATTCTATATCCTCATTGACTAGTGCTAATGTATAATTATCAAGATTGGCAGTTATCTCATCAAGTAGTACGATTGTCTTATTAAGTATAAAACAAATAACCAAAATTAACTTTTCTTTTTCTCCAAGCGATAATTCATATACCTTATTATCAAATAATTTTTCTAATCCATATCTTTTTATGTAGTAATTATCACTATTTAATTCTTGACATATTATTTCAAGATTTTCTTTAACTGTGTTGTTTAAGAAAAGACTGTTTTCACCATTAGAGTAAAAAGTGTTGTTTGAATTTATATTGCCAATTATCTTTCCTCTATAGGAGTTAGATATGCCAAAAAGACATTTTAAAAATGTGGTTTTTCCACAACCACTTTTTCCGTATATCGTATACACGTTATTTAAATTAAAGGCGGTATTTACATCGTTCAATAAAATTACATTGTTTATCTCTAATGTAAAATGATCAAGTTTAATCATGTTTTTGCCCTAAATCTAAAAAATATTCTTTCATACGTTTTTAATAAAATGATTATCAAAACATATATTATTGAAACAATAAAGAAACTTAAAGAATGATTAATTGTTATCTTATATTCAAAGATGTTGATAACTATAGAATTATATATAATTATTGAAATAATAATCGAAATTAGTAAAGATGCTATAAGAGAAATTAGCGTGAATATATAATCATGTTTATAATAATTATTATCTAATTTCAAATATCTTAAAAGTTTTAAAGGTTTTGTCTTTTTTATAGTCAATAAAACGTTGATACCTAAAAGAATAACAAAACTAGATATCAGTATAGTCAAACTAATAGTCATAAAATAGCTTATATTATCAACATAATATGATATATTTTTCTCTAAAATATCTAATTCTTTATTCACAACTACCGGTAAAAATTGTTTTTCATTTTCACAAACAAGATTAATGATTATATCTTTATTGTTTGTGATTGGAAGTATAAACGTTGAATTGACAATTGTTTCAACCAATAAATTATAGTTATCTGCAGATATGTGCATTTCATCATTATCTATTACATTTTTAAAGACAATAAGAGCATTTGAATTTGGAAGACTGAGATAATAATTATGTTCAGGAACATATGAACTTATATAAGAAGCAAGGCTATTTGTAATAGATGATATTTCTAAATAGCCCACACCAAATGGAATGTTTTCTTTAATATCAAGGGATAAAGATGGGGATAATAAATCTAATAGTAGATACGACATCATCTTTCTATATGCATTGTCGCTCATATATATGTGTGAATATTCCGCAAAAAAGTAATCAGCGTCTTTGCTTGATATAACATTTTTATAATTTTCATCATAAATGTTAAAATCATTAAAAGTAATTGATTTTTCTTCTATTTTTTGCTTATAATCGGTTTCTATTATTTTATCAATACTAAAGAAACAATTATCATCATCGCTTATTTTTAAAGTAAAATCGTTTTCGATAAAACCAAAAAACTTAAATGCATCATATAGATAATCGGTAAGGATTATGTTTGAGTTATTTAATTTATAATGAGAAGTTTTATTGTGAACATAGATGTCTTTTGCGTCATATAAACAATAATAGAAAAAATTATCATTAGTTGGCATAAATCTCTTTGATCCAACAAAGTAGAAAACCGAACATTTTGGTGCTAAAGAGACTGAAATATCATTTGGGATATCTATAGGTAAATCTCTTAAATATCTATCATTTTTCAATGGTTTATATGCGTGAGATAATAAAATAAAATCATCTTCTAAATAATTTTTAATTATATCTTTTTCGTTAATTGAAAATAAAGCTATAGAAAGGAATACTACCGATAATAGAATTGTGGTTATTAAAGAATAAATAACCCAAGGAAAAAATATTGCCTTATGAATTAATTTATTTGATTGTTTTACATCATCTTTTTTTTCATTTAAAACTTTCTGAATATTCTTTTGCGATAAATCTATTATATTTTCTGTCAATAATTGATTATCGTTTGTTGAAAATATTATTATTCTTTCTTTAGATATTTTTTTAAGTATTTCTTCTAATATCTTCTTATTTTCATCATCCAGGTGTGAAAAAGGTTCATCCAAAAGAATAACATCATTATTGCTGACTATAGCTCTTGCGATACTTAATCTTATTTTCTCACCACTAGATAGGGTAGATACGTTCGTGTTGTTTAAATTATCAAGTCCAACAAGCGATAGGATAGATGTTATTTTGTTTGTGTCGTCATTAATAATTCTCAAATTATCTAAGATAGATAATTTATCAAATACAGTACATTCATTGTCTATATAGATGGTTTTTAAATCATTAATAACTCTACCATTAGACGGATTAATGATTTTAGCAATTATCTTAAGCAAAGAAGTTTTACCTGAACCATTCGACCCAACTATAGCATATAGCCCATTATTTTCAAAAGAAAAAGATAGTTCGTTTAGAACCACTCTATTATGAAAATTTAGAGAAATGTTATCAAGCTTAATCATTTTTAAAATTGGTACGTATAATAGACTAGTATTATTTATTTGCCTAAAATATATTTATATTATTATGCACAACTATTATATGGATATAATACACTAAATTTTTGAATATTCAAGAAAGAATCAAAATATAACTTATGGATAGCGCCATAAAGATTAATCCTTGGTTATAAATAAATGTCTCTATTCTATTTATTATATTTTTATTTTTGGGATAAGTTTCAAATATTAAATCTCCATATTTAAATATTGATATTAGATATATGAGAGATGCTCCTACTGTTAGAAATGCTAATATATAGGTTCTTGATTCGCTGTTAGATTCATAAAAAATACCAGTTAATGGGATAGATAAGAAAAACGATATAACGAGTGAATAAATAAAGAATAATATAACAGTATCTTTCCACTCTCTTCTTTTAATCAAATAGATTGATGAAAAGAAAATAAGTGCTAGAACCATCATGACAATCATAGTTATGAATGTCATAGATGAATAAATAATAATTATGATTGAAGAAAGGACATAAAAAGATAATGATGAGTAGATATCAATTTTTCTTTTTAGGTTATCATCAATCAATTCTTTATGATTCATAACTAAAACAACTATATCTTTAATTGCATATAAAGATATATTTACGGTCATTAAAATACCATAGATTAATAATTCTTCATTTATACCACCAATCGATGAAATAAGTGATACTATCGCAAGAATAGATAATAAAGATAATTCAATTATGTTTAAAATAAGTGAGTTTTTGTTTTTCTCATCTGTTTTAAAAATACAAAGAATAATATTAGAAATGATTGAAAGAATAAATATGATCAATACTTGTGGTTGCATAACTGCCTAGTATAATCAAATTGTGCTTATGATTATACTTTCTCCTTTTTAAAGAGTGTTTTTATAGTTATCAGCACAAGATAACTTTTTATATCACTTTTTCAAGTGTTATAATTGGTTTAAGCACTGTAGTCTGTTTCATATC